>NZ_JBVJAH010000007.1:103608-145130 GCF_055590785.1 Streptomyces sp. NPDC041796 | reverse complement strand
CTGGTCAGCTGCGATTTTAACCTCTTCTCGGCAGTCGAACCCCCCCCCCCCCCCCCCTACCCCCCCCCCCCCTCCCCCCCCCCCCCCCCTCCCCCCCCCCCCCCCCCTCCCACCCCCCCCCCCCCCCCCCCCCCCCCCCGCGGCCGTTCCACGGTCACCTCGGGGACACCCGTGGTGTCAGTGGACGCCAGTAGGGTGTGAGGCATGGCAGACCCCTCCAGCTACCGCCCCAAGCCGGGACAGATCCCCGACTCGCCGGGGGTCTACAAATTCCGTGACGAGCACCGCCGGGTGATCTACGTCGGGAAGGCGAAGTCCCTGCGCCAGCGGCTCGCCAACTACTTCCAGGACCTGGCGGGCCTGCACCCGCGCACGCGCACCATGGTCACCACGGCCGCCTCCGTCGAGTGGACCGTCGTCTCCACCGAGGTCGAGGCGCTCCAGCTGGAGTACTCGTGGATCAAGGAGTTCGATCCGCGGTTCAACGTCAAGTACCGCGACGACAAGAGCTATCCGTACCTGGCCGTCACCCTCAATGAGGACTTCCCGCGCGTGCAGGTCATGCGCGGCCAGAAGAAGAAGGGCGTCCGGTACTTCGGCCCGTACAGCCACGCCTGGGCCATCCGCGACACCGTCGACCTGCTGCTGCGCGTCTTCCCCGTGCGCACCTGCTCCGCCGGTGTGTTCAAGAACGCCGAGCGCACCGGCCGCCCCTGCCTCCTCGGGTACATCGGCAAGTGCTCGGCACCGTGCGTCGGCCGGGTCGACCCGCAGGAACACCGGGAGCTGGCCGAGGAGTTCTGCGACTTCATGGCCGGCCGCACCGGCACCTACATCCGCCGCCTGGAGAAGGACATGATGCTGGCGGCCGAGGACATGGAGTACGAGAAGGCCGCCCGGCTCCGCGACGACATAGAGGCCCTCAAGCGGGCCATGGAGAAGAGCGCCGTCGTCCTCGCCGACGCCACCGACGCCGACCTGATCGCCGTCGCCGAGGACGAGCTGGAGGCGGCCGTGCAGATCTTCCACGTCCGCGGCGGCCGGGTGCGCGGCCAGCGCGGCTGGGTCACCGACAAGGTGGAGGCCGTCGACACGGCGGGCCTCGTCGAGCACGCGCTGCAGCAGCTGTACGGCGAGGAGAGCGGCGACGCCGTCCCCAAGGAGGTCCTCGTCCCGGCCCTCCCCGAGGACCTGGACGCCGTCACGCAGTGGCTCAGCGGCCGGCGCGGCTCCCAGGTGTCCCTGCGCATCCCGCAGCGCGGCGACAAGAAGGCGCTGATGGAGACCGTGGGGCGCAACGCCCAGCAGGCCCTCGTCCTGCACAAGACCAAGCGCGCCAGCGACCTGACCACCCGCTCCCGCGCGCTGGAGGAGATCGCCGAGGCCCTGGACCTGGAGACGGCCCCGCTGCGCATCGAGTGCTTCGACATCTCCCACCTCCAGGGCGAGGACGTCGTGGCGTCCATGGTCGTCTTCGAGGACGGCCTGCCCCGCAAGAGCGAGTACCGCCGCTTCCAGATCAAGGGCTTCGAGGGCCAGGACGACGTCCGCTCCATGCACGAGGTGATCACCCGCCGCTTCAAGCGGTACCTCGCGGAGAAGGAGAAGACCGGGGAGTGGACCCTGGAGGAGACCGACGGGGAGGTCCCGGCGGAGCTGCCGGAGGACGACGGCCGGCCGAAGAAGTTCGCCTACCCGCCACAGCTCGTCGTGGTCGACGGCGGGCAGCCCCAGGTCGCCGCCGCCCAGCGGGCGCTCGACGAGCTGGGCATCGACGACGTCGCCGTCTGCGGCCTCGCCAAGCGCCTCGAGGAGGTCTGGCTGCCCGGCGACGACGACCCGGTCGTCCTGCCCCGCTCCAGCGAGGGGCTGTACCTCCTGCAGCGGGTCCGCGACACGGCCCACGACTTCGCCATCCGGTACCAGCGCACCAAGCGCCACAAGCGGATACGGACCAGCCCGCTGGACGCGGTGCCGGGGCTGGGTGACGCCCGCAAGCAGGCGCTGATCAAGTACTTCGGCTCGGTGAAGCGCCTCCGGCAGGCGACAATCGAGCAGATCTGCGAGGTGCCGGGGTTCGGCCGGAAGACCGCCGAAGCCGTGGCCGTGGCCCTCGCCCAGGCGGCTCCGGCCGCCCCCGCCGTGAACACGGCGACAGGAGAGATCATGGAAGACGACGACGGGGGAACCGGAAATGTCTGAGCACCACCCGACGGCGCAACCAGAGCCGACAGCGCGAGAAGACGGAGCAGCACACGTGAGTACGGGCACGACGATCGAGGCCGGAGAGGCCGCCGAGGCGGCCATCCCCGAGCTGGTGATCATCTCCGGCATGTCCGGCGCCGGCCGCAGCACCGCGGCCAAGTGCCTGGAGGACCTCGGCTGGTTCGTCGTCGACAACCTGCCGCCCGCGCTGATCCCCACCATGGTGGAGCTCGGCGCCCGTTCCCAGGGCAACGTGGCGCGCATCGCCGTCGTCGTCGACGTGCGCGGCCGCCAGTTCTTCGAGAGCCTCCGCGAGTCGCTCGCGGTGCTGGAGGCGAAGCAGGTCACCCGCCGGATCGTCTTCCTGGAGTCGTCCGACGAGGCCCTGGTCCGCCGCTTCGAGTCGGTGCGCCGCCCGCACCCCCTCCAGGGCGACGGCCGGATCGTCGACGGCATCGCGGCCGAGCGGGACCTGCTGCGCGAGCTGCGCGGCGACGCCGACCTGGTGATCGACACCTCCAGCCTCAACGTCCACGAGCTGCGCGCCAAGATGGACGCCCAGTTCGCCGGCGACGAGGAGCCGGAGCTGCGCGCCACGGTCATGTCGTTCGGCTACAAGTACGGCCTGCCCGTCGACGCCGACCTGGTCGTGGACTGCCGCTTCCTGCCCAACCCGCACTGGGTGCCGGAGCTGCGCCCGTTCACCGGCCTCAACGAGGAGGTGTCGGGTTACGTCTTCAACCAGCCGGGTGCCAAGGAGTTCCTCGACCGGTACACCGAGCTGCTCGAGCTGATCTCCACCGGCTACCGCCGTGAGGGCAAGCGGTACGTGACGATCGCCGTCGGCTGCACGGGCGGCAAGCACCGCTCCGTCGCCATGTCCGAGAAGCTCGCCGCCCGGCTCGCCTCGGAAGGGGTCGAGACCGTGGTCGTCCACCGGGACATGGGGCGCGAGTGAAGCAGTACCGTCGGCGTACGAGCTCCCTGTCCGTTCGTACGCTCCGCAGACGCGGCGCGCAGCCCAAGGTCGTCGCCCTCGGCGGCGGCATGGGCCTGTCCGCGTCCCTCGCCGCGCTGCGCCGTATCACCGGTGACCTGACCGCCGTGGTCACGGTCGCCGACGACGGCGGGTCCAGCGGCCGGCTCCGGGAGGAGCTCGGTGTGCTGCCGCCCGGGGACCTGCGCAAGGCCCTGGCGGCGCTGTGCGGCGACGACGACTGGGGCCAGACGTGGTCCCGCGTCATCCAGCACCGGTTCCAGTCCAAGGGCGACCTCCACGAGCACGCGGTCGGCAATCTGCTGATCGTCGCCCTGTGGGAGCAGCTCGGCGACCACGTCCAGGCACTGGACCTGGTCGGCAGGCTGCTCGGCGCGCACGGCCGGGTGCTGCCCATGTCGGCCGTGCCGCTGGAGCTGCAGGCGCTGGTCAAGGGCCACGACCCCGACCGCCCGGAGGACGTGGACACCGTCCGTGGCCAGGCGACCGTGGCGCTCACCCCCGGCGAGGTGCAGTCCGTGCACCTCGTGCCGAACGACCCGCCCGCCGTGCCCGAGGCCGTCGAGGCGGTGCTCGACGCGGACTGGGTGGTGCTCGGTCCCGGCTCGTGGTTCTCCTCGGTCATCCCGCACCTGCTGGTGCCGGAGCTGCTGGAGGCGCTCGTCGAGACCAAGGCGCGCCGGGTCCTGTCGCTGAACCTCGCGCCGCAGCCCGGAGAAACCGAGGGCTTCTCCCCGCAGCGTCATTTGGAGGTTTTGGGACGACACGCCCCTAAACTCGCCCTGGACGTGGTGCTGGCCGACGAGGCCGCCGTGCCCGACCGCGAGTCCCTCGCAGACGCCGCCAAGCGGCTCGGTGCCGCGGTCGAGCTGGCCCCGGTGGCGAGGAAGGACGGCTCGCCGAAGCACGACCCGGAGCTGTTGGCCGCCGCGTACGACCGTATTTTTCGGATGCATGGAAGGATCGGCCCATGGCGATGACGGCAGCGGTGAAGGACGAGATTTCCCGGCTTCCCGTCACCCGGACCTGCTGCAGAAAGGCGGAGGTCTCGTCGATCCTGCGGTTCGCCGGCGGGCTGCACCTGGTCAGCGGGCGGATCGTGATCGAGGCGGAGCTGGACACCGCGATGGCGGCCCGCCGTCTGAAGCGGGACATCGCGGAGATTTTCGGCCACGGTTCCGAGCTGATCGTGATGGCGCCGGGCGGGCTGCGGCGCGGGTCGCGTTTCGTGGTGCGCGTGGTGGCGGGCGGCGACCAGCTCGCCCGCCAGACGGGGCTGGTGGACGGTCGCGGCCGCCCGATCCGGGGGCTGCCGCCGCAGGTCGTCTCCGGTGCCACCTGTGACGCGGAGGCCGCGTGGCGCGGTGCCTTCCTGGCGCACGGTTCGCTGACCGAGCCCGGGCGCTCGTCGTCCCTGGAGGTCACCTGCCCGGGGCCGGAGGCGGCGCTCGCGCTGGTCGGTGCCGCGCGGCGGCTCTCCATCGCCGCCAAGGCCCGCGAGGTGCGGGGCGTGGACCGTGTGGTGGTCCGTGACGGTGACGCGATCGGCGCGCTGTTGACCCGGCTCGGGGCGCACGAGTCGGTGCTGGCCTGGGAGGAGCGGCGGATGCGCCGCGAGGTCCGTGCCACCGCCAACCGGCTGGCCAACTTCGACGACGCCAACCTCCGCCGCTCGGCGCGCGCCGCGGTCGCGGCCGGCGCCCGGGTGCAGCGAGCCCTGGAGATCCTCGGCGAGGAGGTCCCCGAGCACCTGGCGGCGGCCGGCCGGCTGCGGATGGAGCACAAGCAGGCGTCCCTGGAGGAGCTCGGCGCCCTCGCCGAACCGCCGCTGACCAAGGACGCGGTCGCGGGCCGGATCCGCCGTCTGCTGGCCATGGCCGACAAGCGGGCCCAGGACCTGGGCATCCCCGGCACGGAGTCCAACCTCACGGAGGAGATGGCCGACGGTCTCGTCGGCTGACGAATGGGCCGCCAAGTGGGCCGACGAACGGCCTGACGAGTGGGCCGCGAGTGGGCCGACGGGTCACGCCGGCGCCGCCGCTGTGCACGCCGCCGCCCCGCCCGGAGCGGCGGCGGCCGTCGGCCGGGGCCCCCGAGGCGGTATTGACATGATCATGAAGTGTCATGAGCCTGGCGCCTGTCCACTTCCGTGGCAGACAACCGCAAGGGGGGCACATGAGACGCAGGGCAAGATCGATCCTTGCCGCGGCTTCACTGCTGATGACCGGCCTGGTGGCGGCACCCGTCGCCGGGGCGCAGCAGCAGGACAGCGGGGACACCGGGGGTGGCGACAACCTCTCCGTGTGGCACGCGAAGGTGACCAAGGAGCAGGTCCCGCTCCTGCTCGACGCCGGCACCGACGGCCACGAGCTCAGCGAACAGGTGCCCGAAAAGGGCACCGCCACCCTCGAGCTGTACCTCACCGACCGGCAGGCCGCGGAGCTCCGCGACAAGGGCGTCGGCGTCACCGAGCACGACCTCACCAAGGCCGCCGAGAAGCGCGTCGCGGCCGCGGGCGACGGCGTGTTCCGGCCGTACGGCGGCAAGGGTGGGCTCAAGGAGGAGCTTCTGGCGACCGCACAGGCCCACCCCGCCCTCACCAAGGTCACCAGCATCGGCAAGACCGTCAACGGGCAGGACATCCTCGCCCTCAAGCTCAGCAAGGGCGCCAGGAAGAACGAGGACGGCTCCAAGCCCGCCACCCTCTACCTCTCCAACCAGCACGCCCGCGAGTGGATCACGCCCGAGATGAACCGGCGGCTGCTCCACCACTACCTCGCCGGCTACGGCAAGGACCCGCGGATCACGAAGATCGTGGACACCACCGAGCTGTGGTTCGTCCTCTCCGCCAACCCCGACGGCTACGACCACACCCACGCCGCCCCCGCCAACCGCCAGTGGCGCAAGAACCTCCGCGACAACAACGGGGACGGGAGGATCGCCCCCGGCGACGGCGTCGACCTCAACCGCAACTTCTCCTACAAGTGGGGATACGACGACGAGGGTTCGTCGCCCGACCCCGCCGACGAGACCTACCGCGGCACCGGCCCGATGTCCGAGCCGGAGACCAAGGCGCTGGACGCGTTCCAGAAGCGGATCGGATTCCAGTACGGCGTCAACTACCACTCCGCCGCGCAGCTGATCCTCTACGGCGTCGGCTGGCAGGTCGCCACCGACACCCCCGACGACGTCCCCCTCAAGGCCCTGGCGGGCACCCCTGCCAAGCCCGCGGTCCCCGGTTACCGCCCCCAGGTCTCCTCCGAGCTCTACACCACCAACGGCGAGGCCGACGGACACGCGGCCAACGTCAACGGCATGCAGATGTTCACCCCGGAGATGTCCACCTGCGCCACCGCCTCCCGTGTCGACCCGAACGACGCCTGGGAGCCGTCCGACTGCGCCTCCGTCTTCACCTTCCCCGACGACGAGAGACTGATCCAGCAGGAGTTCGCCAAGAACGTCCCGTTCGCGCTCGCCGTCGCCGAGTCCGCCGCCCGCCCCGACAACCCGGTCTCCCCGGTCGGCGCCGACGCCCCCGCCTTCGTCCCCGACACCTTCACCACCTCCTACGCGTACGACGGCGACGACCAGGAAGTCGCCGTCACGGCCCGCAAGTCGCTGAAGGACAAGGAACTCAAGTACCGCGTCAACGGCGGCCGTACGCACGACCAGCGGCTCGAAGCCTGGGAAGGCGGCGAGACGTACGGCGGCGAGGACAACCTCTACTACGAGGAGTACCGCACCGAGGTCCAGGACGGCGAACCGGGCGACACCGTCGAGGTCTGGTTCACCGGCCGCACCCGCGACGGCAAGCGCGTGTCCTCGACCCCCTTCACGTACACGATCGCGGCACGTCCGCGAGGCGACACGCTCGTCCTCGCCGAGGAGGGCGGCACCACACCCGCGAAGCACACGGCCACGTACACCAGGACGCTGAAGGACAACGGGCGCCGATCCGCCGTCTGGGACGTCGCCACGCAGGGAGCCCCGCACCCACTGGGCGTGCTCGGTCACTTCGACACCGTCGTCTGGTACACCGGCGCCGACCGGCCCTCCGGGCCCACGACCCTCGCCGTACGGGAGTACCTCAACGAGGGCGGCAAGCTGATCAACGCGGGCGAGCACTCCGGCGGACTCGTCGACATCGGCCGCGCCGACTCCAACGACTTCGCCCAGTACTACCTCGGCGCCTACCGCCGCTCCGGGATGGCCTCACCCGGTGCCTTCCAGGGCGTGGGCCGCTTCACCGGTACGGGGGCGACCCTCGGCGACGCGACCGGCAACCCGCTCGACAGCGCCGGTGCCTATACCGTCACCTCCGACACCCTCGACCCCAAGCGGTTCCCCCAGTTCCGCAGCGCCGCCGCGGGCGACTACCCCGGCGTACGCACCCCCTTCGAGCCGTACGAGGGCGAGACCTTCGCCGCCGCCCGGCACGTGGACAACGCCTGGATGCGGCTCACCCGCACCGTCGACCTCACCGCGACGGACGCGGCGGCGAAGCCCACGCTCCAGTTCCGGCTCAGCCACGACACCGAGCCCGGGTACGACAACGTGGTCGTCGAGGCCCACACCGTCGGCCAGGACGACTGGACGACCCTGCCCGACGCCCAGGGCCGCTCCTCCACCGAGGTCCCGGCCGACTGCGCCGAGGGCTACTACCTCGCCGGGCACCCCTTCCTCGCCCGCTACCTGACCCTCGGCGAGGACGGCTGCACCGCCACCGGCACCACCGGCGCCTGGCACGCCTTCACCGGGACCTCGGGCGGCTGGCAGCCGGTCTCCGTCGACCTGAGCGCCTACGCCGGCAAGCGGGTCGAGCTGTCCCTCTCCTACATCACCGACCCCGGAACCGGTGAGACGGGCGTCTTCGCCGACGACACCCGGCTCGTCGTCGGCGGCGACGCACGGGAGGGGGAGGGCTTCGAGACCTCACTCGGCGCCTGGACCGTCCCCGGCCCGCCGGCCGGCAGCCCGGGCAACGCCACCGACTGGGCCCGATCACCCGCGCTGTTCCACTCCCAGGCGGCCGTCACCACGCGTGACACCGTGCTGCTCGGGTTCGGGCTGGAACACGTACCCGGCCCGTCCCAGCGCAAGCGGCTGCTGGGCTCGGCGCTCGCGGCGCTGCGGCGCTGACGAGCGCACTCCCGCACCGAAGAGCGCGCCGCGCTGACGCTCGGTAGCCGGACGAACGCCCCGGTGGACCGTACTGCCCAGTAGCAGATGGGTTCCGGCCCACCGGGCTCGTCCGGGTGCGCTAGATGTCACTCCGCCGCCTGGAGGGAGGTAGGGTCGTAAGCGGTCGGGGACATCCCAAATAGAAACTCGCCGGCGTCGAAACCGGCGTACCTAACGAGGAGATCGGTTCGTGACGATCCGCGTAGGCATCAACGGCTTTGGCCGCATCGGTCGTAACTACTTCCGCGCGCTGCTGGAGCAGGGTGCAGACATCGAGATCGTGGCTGTCAACGACCTGGGTGACACTGCGACCACGGCCCACCTGCTGAAGTACGACACCATCCTGGGCCGCCTCAAGGCCGAGGTGACCCACACCGCCGACACGATCACGGTCGACGGCCACACCATCAAGGTGCTCTCCGAGCGCAACCCGGCCGACATCCCCTGGGGTGAGCTGGGCGTCGACATCGTCATCGAGTCGACCGGCATCTTCACGAAGAAGGCCGACGCCGAGAAGCACATCGCCGGTGGCGCGAAGAAGGTCCTCATCTCGGCTCCGGCCACGGACGAGGACATCACCATCGTCATGGGTGTCAACCAGGACAAGTACGACGCGGCCAACCACCACGTCATCTCCAACGCCTCCTGCACCACCAACTGCGTGGCGCCGATGGCCAAGGTCCTCGACGAGAACTTCGGCATCGTCAAGGGCATGATGACGACCGTCCACGCGTACACCAACGACCAGCGCATCCTGGACTTCCCGCACAAGGACCTCCGCCGCGCCCGTGCCGCCGCGGAGAACATCATCCCGACCTCGACGGGCGCCGCCAAGGCCACCGCCCTGGTCCTCCCGCAGCTGAAGGGCAAGCTGGACGGCATCGCCATGCGCGTCCCGGTCCCCACCGGCTCGGTCACCGACCTGGTTCTCGAGCTTGACCGCGAGGTCACCAAGGACGAGATCAACACCGCCTTCCAGAAGGCCGCCGAGGGCCAGCTGAAGGGCATCCTCGAGTACACCGAGGACCCGATCGTCTCCTCCGACATCGTCAACTGGCCGGCTTCCTGCACCTTCGACTCGCAGCTGACGATGGTCCAGGGCAAGCAGGTCAAGGTCGTCGGCTGGTACGACAACGAGTGGGGTTACTCCAACCGCCTCGTCGACCTCACCGTCTTCGTCGGCGGCCAGCTCTAAGAAACCGGGTAGCAGGGCAGGCACTTCGATGTGAGCGCAGGGCTCGGGCAGCGCAACGCCGCGCTGTACGAGCCCTGTCGCTTGCGTCGATCTTCCAAGGAGTACGGAGCAACAGGGACAGATGAAGACGATCGACGAGCTTCTTCGCCAAGGGGTCGAGGGCAAGCGGGTGTTCGTCCGCGCCGACCTCAACGTGCCGCAGGACGGCACCACCATCACCGACGACGGCCGCATCCGCGCCGTCCTGCCGACCGTCAAGGCGCTGACCGCGGCCGGCGCCAAGGTTGTCGTCGCCTCGCACCTCGGCCGCCCCAAGGGCGCCCCGGACCCCGCCTTCACACTGCGGTTCGCCGCCTCCCGGCTCGGCGAGCTGCTCGGCCGGCCCGTCGCCTTCGCCGGTGACACCATCGGCTCCGAGGCCCACTCGGCCGTCGCCGGCCTGGAGAACGGTCAGGTCGCCGTCCTGGAGAACCTCCGCTTCAACGCCGGCGAGACGTCCAAGGACGACGCCGAGCGCGCCGAGTTCGCCGCCCGCCTCGCCGCCCTCGCGGACGTGTACGTGGGTGACGGCTTCGGCGCCGTGCACCGGGGGCACGCCTCCGTCTACGACCTGCCGCGCCTGCTCCCGGCGTACGCCGGCTACCTGATCGCGACCGAGGTCGGTGTCCTGAAGAAGCTCACCGACGACGTCAAGCGCCCCTACGTCGTCGTGCTGGGCGGCGCCAAGGTCTCCGACAAGCTGGGCGTCATCGACCACCTGCTGGAGAAGGCCGACCGCATCCTCATCGGCGGCGGCATGGCGTACACCTTCCTCAAGGCCAAGGGCCACGAGGTCGGCATCTCGCTGCTCCAGGAGGACCAGATCCCGGCCTGCCTGGAGTACCTGGCCAGGGCCGAGAAGAAGGGCGTGGAGTTCGTGCTCCCCGTCGACGTGCTGGTCTCGTCCCAGTTCCCCGACCTGAAGACCAAGGCCCCGGCCCACCCGAGCCTGGTCGCCTCGACCGCCATTCCGGCGGACCAGGAGGGTCTGGACATCGGTCCCGAGACCCGCAAGCTGTACGCATCGAAGCTCGCCGACGCGGCCACCGTCTTCTGGAACGGCCCCATGGGCGTCTTCGAGCACCCCGACTACGCCGAGGGCACCAAGGCCGTCGCCCAGGCGCTCGTCGACTCCCCGGCCTTCACGGTCGTCGGCGGTGGCGACTCCGCCGCGGCCGTCCGGACCCTGGGCTTCGACGAGGACGCATTCGGCCACATCTCGACCGGCGGCGGCGCGAGCCTCGAGTACCTCGAAGGCAAGACGCTTCCCGGCCTCGCCGCACTGGAGGACTGACCCTCAATGACCGCCCGTACCCCGCTGATGGCGGGCAACTGGAAGATGAACCTCAACCACCTCGAGGCCATCGCCCACGTCCAGAAGCTCGCCTTCGCCCTGACCGACAAGGACTACGACGCCGTCGAGGTCGCCGTCCTCGCGCCCTTCACCGACCTGCGGTCCGTCCAGACCCTGGTCGACGGCGACAAGCTGAAGATCAAGTACGGCGCCCAGGACATCTCGGCGCACGACTCCGGCGCTTACACCGGTGAGATCTCCGGCGTGATGCTGTCCAAGCTGAAGTGCACCTACGTCGCCGTCGGCCACTCCGAGCGCCGGCAGTACCACGCCGAGAGCGACGAGGTCTGCAACGCCAAGGTGAAGGCGGCCTTCCGCAACGGCCTGGTCCCGATCCTCTGCGTCGGCGAGGGCCTGGACGTCCGCAAGGCCGGTGACCAGGTCTCCTACACCCTCGCGCAGCTCGACGGCGGCCTGAAGGACATCCCGGCCGAGCAGGCCGAGACGATCGTGATCGCCTACGAGCCGGTGTGGGCCATCGGCACCGGCGAGGTCGCCACTCCCGAGGACGCGCAGGAGGTCTGCGGGGCGATCCGCGGGCGTCTGGCCGAGCTGTACTCCAAGGAGCTGGCCGACAAGGTCCGCATCCAGTACGGCGGCTCCGTGAAGGCCTCGAACGTGGCCGCGATCATGGCGCAGCCCGACGTCGACGGCGCCCTGGTGGGCGGCGCGGCGCTGGACGCCGAGGAGTTCGTAAAGATCGTCCGGTTCCGCGACCAGTGAGTATGCGGTAGGGCGGAATCGTCGTACCCTTGCGGGGGCCGAGGCTCTTCATCGGAGCCTGGGCCCCCGTCGTCCGTAGAAGTCCGACAGTCCGTGTAATCCGAGAATTGCCAGGAAGTAGGGTCCAGCCGTGGTTATGGGGTTCTCGATCGCCCTCATCGTCTTCAGCGCGCTGCTGATGCTGCTGGTGCTGATGCACAAGGGGAAGGGCGGCGGCCTCTCCGACATGTTCGGTGGCGGCATGCAGTCGTCCGTCGGTGGCTCCTCGGTCGCCGAGCGCAACCTGGACCGCATCACCGTGGTCGTCGGTCTGCTGTGGTTCGCGTGCATTGTCGTACTTGCTCTCCTGATCAAGCTGGACAACTGACGTCTCGGTTCCGCGTCCCGGGGAGGGGTGTAACTCCAATCACTGGACGCGCGTTGGGCCTTACGTAGACTGGGGCATCTTCGAGCACCATCACGCAGGGAGTTACAACCGTGGCAAGTGGCAACGCGATCCGGGGAAGCCGGGTCGGCGCGGGGCCGATGGGGGAGGCCGAGCGGGGCGAGTCCGCGCCGCGACTCCGCATCTCCTTCTGGTGCTCGAACGGGCACGAGACGCAGCCGAGCTTCGCGAGTGACGCACAGGTCCCGGAGACCTGGGACTGCCCGCGGTGCGGGTTCCCGGCCGGCCAGGACCGGGACAACCCGCCGGACCCGCCGCGCACCGAGCCGTACAAGACGCATCTGGCGTATGTGCGGGAGCGGCGCAGCGACGCGGACGGCGAGGCGATCCTGGCCGAGGCGCTGGCGAAACTCCGCGGCGAGATCTGAGCGGTCGAGGGCCCTGTAGGTGGATTCCACCGGCAGGGCCCGACTTGTTGTGCGCGGCATCGTCGATGCTCGGTCCGCGCTTGCCGTCGCCACCCCGGTGCCCCAGATCAATTAGGTTGGAGGGGCAGCGGGGCAAGCAGGCAGGTACGAGAAGAAGTGGGCTGATGTCCGAGATGAATGCAGAAAGCCGCACGAGGCTCAACCGGATGCCCGAGTGGACGGCCCTCGGCAAGCACCGGGAGCAACTGGGGCAGACGCATCTGCGCGAGTTGTTCGCCGCCGACCCGGCGCGCGGCACCGCATACACGCTGCGGGTCGGCGACCTGTATCTGGACTACTCCAAGCACCTGGTCACCGATGAGACGCTGCGGCTGCTGCGCGAGCTGGCCGCCGCGACCGGGGTGGCGGAGCTGCGCGACGCCATGTTCCGCGGAGACAAGATCAACACGACCGAGAAGCGCGCGGTCCTGCACACGGCGCTGCGCGCCCCGCGCGAGGCCGTGATCGAGGTCGACGGCGAGAACGTCGTGCCGCGCGTGCACGCGGTGCTCGACAGGATGACCGCCTTCTCCGAGCGGATCCGCTCCGGCGAGTGGACCGGTCACACCGGCAAGCCCATCAAGAACATCGTCAACATCGGTATCGGCGGCTCCGACCTCGGTCCGGCGATGGCGTACGAGGTCCTGCGTTCCTGGACGCGCCGCGACCTGACGTTCCGTTTCGTCTCCAACGTGGACGGCGCCGACCTGCACGAGGCGATCCAGGACCTGGACGCTGCCGAGACGCTCTTCATCATCGCGTCCAAGACGTTCACCACCATCGAGACCATCACCAACGCCACCTCCGCCCGCGACTGGCTCCTCACCGAACTGAGGGCCGGTCAGGAGGCCGTGGCCAAGCACTTCGTCGCCCTGTCGACCAATGCCGAGAAGGTGGAGGACTTCGGCATCGACACGGCCAACATGTTCGAGTTCTGGGACTGGGTCGGCGGGCGGTACTCCTACGACTCCGCCATCGGCCTCTCCCTGATGATCGCCGTCGGACCGGACCGGTTCCGGGAGATGCTCGACGGCTTCCACCTGGTCGACGAGCACTTCCGCACGGCTCCCGCCGAGGAGAACGCGCCGCTGCTGCTCGGTCTGCTGGGCATCTGGTACGGGGCGTTCTTCGACGCCCAGTCCCATGCCGTCCTGCCCTACAGCCACTACCTGTCGAAGTTCACGGCCTACCTCCAGCAGCTCGACATGGAGTCCAACGGCAAGTCCGTGGACCGCGACGGCAACCCGGTCGACTGGCAGACCGGACCCGTCGTCTGGGGCACGCCCGGTACGAACGGGCAGCACGCCTACTACCAGTTGATCCACCAGGGCACCAAGGTCATCCCGGCCGACTTCATCGGCTTCGCCAAGCCGGTCGCCGACCTGCGGCCGGGCCTGGTCGGCCAGCACGACCTGCTGATGGCCAACTTCTTCGCCCAGACCCAGGCGCTCGCCTTCGGCAAGACGCCCGACGAGGTCCGGGCCGAGGGCGTGGCGGAGGAGCTGGTGCCGCACAAGACCTTCCGCGGCAACCACCCCACCACCACCATCCTGGCCGACGAACTGACCCCGTCCGTGCTGGGCCAGCTGATCGCCCTGTACGAGCACAAGGTCTTCGTCCAGGGCGCCGTCTGGAACATCGACTCCTTCGACCAGTGGGGCGTCGAGCTCGGCAAGGTGCTGGCCAAGAAGATCGAGCCCGTACTGACCGGGGGCGAGGGCGGCGAACAGCTCGACAGCTCGACCGCCGCGCTGGCGAAGCGGTACCGGACACTGCGCGGCAGGTGAGCCGATGACGGGGGAGGACGCGGTGCGGCTGCGACCGCCGAACCACACGCCGGACGAGCGGGTCATCGGCTGGTGGCGGACGCAGTGGCTGCTCCTGGCCGGAGCGCCCGTGGTGGCCCTGGCCGTGCTGGGCGCGCTGATGGAGTCCGCCCGGCTCTGGCTGTGGCTGCCCGCCGGCATCCTGGCCGTCGCCGGGCTCGCCTGCGCCGCGTTCTTCCCCCGCTGGTGGTTCACGGTCCACCGCTGGGAGGTCACGGACGACGCCGTCTACGTCCGCACCGGTGCCTTCCGGCAGGAGTGGCGGATCGCGCCGATGTCCCGCATCCAGACCGTGGACACCGTACGCGGGCCGCTGGAGCAGGCGTTCGGGCTCGCCACGCTCACCGTGACCACCGCGTCCGCCAAGGGTGCCATCCGGATCGAGGGCCTCGACCACGAGCTGGCCGCCGAGCTGGCCGAGCGGCTGACCCGGATCACTCAGGGCACGCCCGGAGACGCCACATGAGCGAACCGGGTCCCGACACCGACGGGTGGCAGCGGCTCGACAAGCGGGCCGTGCTGGTGACCGCGCTCGTCATGGCCGGGGTCGCGGCCGGTGTCTGCGCCCCGGTCCTGCTGGGCCTGGGCGGTGGCGCCTGGTTCGGTCACGGGCCGCGCCGGGGCGGCGGCATCCTCCTGATGCTCGCCGCCGCCGTGCTGCTCGTGGGCGGCGGGGCGGCGGTGGAGTACGTCCGCTGGACCCGCACCCGCTACCGCATCGGCCCCGGGCGGGCCGAACTCCACAGCGGACTGCTGCTGGTCAAACGCCGGTCGCTGTCCCGGACACGCATCCGCAGCGTCGACCTGACGGCCCATCCGCTGCTGAGGGCCCTCGGCCTGGTGAAGGTCCGGATAGGGACCGGCGAGCAGACCGGTGGCGAGTCCACGCTGGAGCTCCACCCCGTCAGCAGGGCGGAGGGCGAACGCCTGCGCCGCGAACTGCTCGCCCGGCCCGCCGAACCGGCCGAGGGCGCCCTCCGGGACGGCGAGCTGGCCGCCTTGGACCCCCGCTGGATCCGGTACGCCCCCCTCTCGTTCGTCGCCCCGCTGCTGGGCGGCGCGGCGGCGGGCGGCGTGATGCAGGTCAGCGACTGGTTCGGCGCCCAGGACGAGGTCATCGGCTGGGTGGGCGACCGGTTCCGGGACACGCCCCTCGTATGGGTCGTCCTGACCCTCGCCGCCGTCGCCCTCCTCGCGGGCGTCGTCGGCGCGCTCGGCCTCTGGGTCGAGATGTGGTGGAACTACCGGCTGGAGCGTGAGCCCGGCGGCACCCTCCGGGTGCGGCGCGGCCTGTTCACCACCCGCTCGGTGTCCATCGAGGAACGACGCCTGCGCGGCGTGGAACTGGTCGAGCCGCTCGGCGTCCGGCTGACCGGCGCGGCCAGGGTCGACGCGGTCGCCACCGGCCTCGCCACGGCCGAGGACGACCAGCACGCCGACCACAAGACGCTGCTGCCCGCCGTGCCCCGTCACATGGCCGACGACGTGGCCGCACAGATACTCCGGGAGCCCACCTCCCCGACCGGCGCGCCGCTCACCGCCCACCCCCGCGCGGCCCGTGCCCGACGGCTGCGGTGGGCCGTCGGAGCCGCGCTGGTCCCCGTCCTGCTCCTCGCCGCCCTCGGCTCCGCCCTCAGCCGGATCTGCGCCGTGGTGCTGCTGCCGCTCGCGGTGTTCCTCGCCCTCGACGCGTACCGAGGACTGGGCCACGGGCTCAGCGGCGACTACCTGGTCACCCGCTCCGGCACCGTCCGCCGCGCCACCGTCGCGCTCCACCGCGGCGGCGTCATCGGCTGGACGGTCCGTCAGTCGTACTTCCAGCGCCGCGCCGGCCTCGTCACGCTGACGGCCACGACCGCGGCGGGAGCGGGCGCGTACCACGTCCACGACGCGGACCGGGCCGAGGGCCTCCGCTTCGCGCGGGACGCCGTTCCCGGGCTCCTCGAACCGTTCCTGGAGCGCCCCACCGACGCCGAAGGCCCGGCCCACCCATAAGGGTGAACCGGGCCTCCGCCCGACGGGGCTGAACCCGCGTCAGTCGGTCGCCGGGGAGTACAGGGTCCGCGGGAGCCGGGCGGCCGCCGCCCGGTCCAGCAGCCACAGCGTCCGCGACCTGCCGTACGCGCCGGCTGCCGGGGCCTGTGTCTCGCCCGCACCGGACAGGGCGATCGCCGCGGCCTTCGCCTTGTCCTCGCCCGCCGCCAGGAGCCACACCTCGCGCGCCGCGCGGATCGTCGGCAGCGTCATCGAGATCCGGGTCGGCGGCGGCTTGGGCGCCCCGTGGACGCCCACCACCGTGCGCTCGGTCTCCCGCACCGCCGGAAGCTCCGGGAAGAGGGAGGCGACATGGGTGTCCGGGCCGACGCCCAGCATCAGGACGTCGAACGCCGGCACCTGGCCATGGTCCTCCGGCCCCGCCGCCGCGGCCAGTTCCTCCGCGTACGCGGCGGCGGCCGCGTCCGCGTCCGAACCGTACGCACCGCCCGCCACCGGCATGGTGTGCACCCGCGCCGGGTCCAACGGGACGCTGTCGAGCAGCGCCTCGCGGGCCTGGGTGTCGTTCCGGTCGGGGTCGCCCTCCGGCAGGAACCGCTCGTCGCCCCACCACAGGTCCAGGCGCGACCAGTCGATCGCGTCGCGGGCGGGGGACGAACTCAGCGCGGCCAGCAGCCCGTTGCCGTTCCGGCCACCCGTCAGCACCACCGAGGCGGCACCGCGCGCGGCCTGGGCGTCCACGATCCGGGTGATCAGCCGGGCCGCCGTGGCCTGGGCCATCAGCTCCTTGTCGCGGTGCACGACGAGCTGCGGAGCACTCACTTGGCGGCTGCCTTCTTGGCCGGCGACTTGGCCGAGGCCTTCTTCGCGGCGGGCTTGTCCTCGCCGGACGCGTCCTCGCCGGCGGTGTCCGCGGCCGGCTGCTCGCCGGGCTCCCGCACACCGCCGGCGGCGGACCGGGACGACTCGCCGAGCCGGTCCACCCCGTACCGCAGCGCCGACGCGTACGTGTCGTCCGGGTCGAGGCGCCGCAGCTCCTCGGCGATCAGCTCGGACGTCTCACGGCGCTTGAGCGCCACCGCCCGGTTGGGCTGTCCCTCGATGCACAGCGTGGCGAGCGAACCGTCCGGCCGGTCCAGCACGATGGGGCCGCAGCTGGTCTCCATCCGCACGGCGGTCAGACCGGGGCCCGACGACGTCGCGCGCTTCACGGGGATCTTCAGCCGGTCCGCCAGCCACATGGCCAGCAGCTCGACGCTCGGGTTGAACTCCTCGCCCTCCACCTCGGCCGACGTGACCTCGCACGTGACCTGGTCCAGGGCCGCCGCCAGCATCGAACGCCACGGCGTGATCCGGGTCCAGGACAGGTCCGTGTCACCCGGCGTGTAGGCGGCGGCGCGCGCCGCCAGCTCCCGTACCGGGTGCTCGGAGGCGTACGAGTCGGTGACACGGCGCTGCCCGAGGGCGCCCAGCGGGTCGTTGGCCGGGTCGGCCGGGGCGGCCACCGGCCACCAGACCACCACCGGGGCGTCCGGCAGCAGCAGCGGCAGGACGACCGACTGGGCGTGGTCGATGACCTCGCCGTACAGCCGCAGCACCACCGTCTCGCCGGTGGAGGCGTCCGCACCCAGCCGCACTTCGGCGTCCAGGCGCGCGTTGGCCCGGTCGCGGGGGGAACGCGAGGGGCGCTTGATGACGACCAGGGTCCGCGAGGGGTGCTCACGGGACGCGTCGTTGGCCGCCTTCAGGGCGTCGTAGGCGTTCTCCTCGTCCGTGACGATGACCAGGGTGAGCACCATGCCGATGGCAGGCGTACCGATGGCGCGCCGCCCCAGCACCAGCGCTTTGTTGATCTTGCTGGATGTGGTGTCCGTAAGGTCGGTCTTCATGGCCGGCGCCAGCTCCGTCCGTCTCGTGCGAGCATCTCGTCCGCCTCGACCGGCCCCCACGTCCCGGCCTCGTACTGGGCCGGCTTGCCGTTGCGGTCCCAGTACTGCTCGATCGGGTCGAGGATCTTCCAGGACAGCTCGACCTCCTCCGTGCGCGGGAAGAGGTTGGCGTCACCGAGCAGGACGTCGAGGATGAGCCGCTCGTACGCCTCGGGGCTGGACTCCGTGAAGGATTCGCCGTACGCGAAGTCCATCGAGACGTCCCGCACCTCCATCGACGTGCCCGGCACCTTCGAGCCGAACCGCAGGGTCACGCCCTCGTCCGGCTGGACGCGGATGACCAGGGCGTTCTGTCCCAGCTCCTCCGTCGCCGTGTGGTCGAACGGGGAGTGCGGCGCCCGCTGGAAGACCACCGCGATCTCGGTGACGCGGCGGCCGAGGCGCTTGCCGGTGCGCAGGTAGAAGGGGACGCCCGCCCAGCGGCGGTTGTCGATCTCCAGCTTGATGGCGGCGTAGGTGTCGGTCTTCGACCGGGGGTCGATCCCGTCCTCCTCCAGATAGCCGACGGCCCTGGCGCCGCCCTGCCACCCGGCCGCGTACTGCGCGCGCACGGTGGACTTGCCGAGGTCCTTGGGCAGCTTCACCGCGCCCAGCACCTTGGTCTTCTCGGCCGCGAGCGCGTCCGCGTCGAAGGAGGCCGGCTCCTCCATCGCGGTCAGCGCGAGCAGCTGGAGCAGGTGGTTCTGGATGACGTCACGGGCGGCGCCGATGCCGTCGTAGTAGCCGGCGCGGCCGCCGATGCCGATGTCCTCGGCCATCGTGATCTGTACGTGGTCGACGTACGACCGGTTCCAGATCGGCTCGAAGAGCGTGTTGGCGAACCGCAGCGCCAGGATGTTCTGGACGGTCTCCTTGCCCAGGTAGTGGTCGATCCGGAAGACCTGCTCCGGCGAGAAGACCTCGTGGACGATCTCGTTGAGCTCCTTGGCGGAGGCCAGGTCGTGCCCGAACGGCTTCTCGATGACCGCGCGCCGCCAGGAGTCGTTCTTCTGGTCGGCCAGCCCGTGCTTCTTGAGCTGCTGGACGACGACCGGGAAGAACTTGGGCGGTACGGAGAGGTAGAACGCGAAGTTGCCGCCGGTGCCCTGGGCCTGGTCCAGCTCCTCGATCGTCTTCTTCAGGGTCTCGAACGCCTCGTTGTCGTCGAAGTTGCCCTGGACGAACCGCATGCCCTGGCTGAGCTGCTGCCACACCTCCTCACGGAAGGGCGTACGGGCGTGCTGCTTGACGGCCTGGTACACCTCGTCCGCGAAGTCCTCGTCCTGCCACTCGCGGCGGGCGAACCCGATCAGCGAGAAACCCGGCGGGAGCAGGCCTCGGTTGGCGAGGTCGTACACGGCAGGCATCAGCTTTTTACGGGACAAATCGCCCGTGACGCCGAAGATCACCAGGCCCGACGGCCCCGCGATGCGCGGGAGCCGTCGGTCTGCGGCGTCACGGAGCGGATTCGCTCCATGAACTGCGTTCAAGGTTTACGCCTCCGAAGGGGCGAGGCGCTTGAGCTCCGCCTCGGTCGACTTGAGCAGGTCGTTCCAGGACGCCTCGAACTTGTCGACGCCCTCGTCCTCCAGCAGCTGCACCACGTCGTCGTAGCTGATGCCCAGCTTCTCGAGGGCCGCCAGATCGGCGCGCGCCTGGTCGTACGTGCCCGCGATGGTGTTGCCGGTGATCCGGCCGTGGTCGGCGGTGGCCTCCAGGGTGGCCTCCGGCATGGTGTTCACCGTGCCCGGCGCGACCAGCTCGTCGACGTACAGGGTGTCCTTGTACGCCGGGTCCTTGACGCCGGTCGACGCCCACAGCGGGCGCTGCTTGTTGGCCTGCGCCTTGTCCAGCGCGGCCCAGCGGTCCGAGGAGAAGACCTCCTCGTACGCCTCGTACGCCAGGCGGGCGTTCGCGAGCGCGGCCTTGCCGCGCAGCGCCACGGCCTCGTCGGTGCCGATGCCGTCCAGGCGCTTGTCGATCTCGGTGTCCACACGGGACACGAAGAAGGACGCCACCGAGTGGATCTTCGACAGGTCCAGGCCGCGCTCCTTGGCCTTCTCCAGACCGGCCAGGTAGGCGTCCATCACCGCGCGGTAGCGCTCCAGCGA
The DNA here is from genome assembly GCF_055590785.1 of Streptomyces sp. NPDC041796. NCBI lineage: Bacteria > Bacillati > Actinomycetota > Actinomycetes > Kitasatosporales > Streptomycetaceae > Streptomyces > Streptomyces sp. NPDC041796. The sequence goes on along the minus strand of NZ_JBVJAH010000007.1, from coordinate 124,724 downwards.
GAAGATCAGCGTGACGTTGACGCTGATGCCGAGGCCGATGACCTCGGTGATCGCCGGCAGACCCGCCTTGGTGGCCGGGATCTTGATCAGCGTGTTCGGCCGGTCCACCAGCCACGCCAGCTGCTTCGCCTCGGCGACGGTCGCCTTGGTGTTGTGCGCCAGGCGCGGGTCCACCTCGATCGAGACCCGGCCGTCCAGGCCCTGGGTCGCGTCGTAGACCGGGCGCAGGATGTCGGCGGCGTCCCGCACGTCCGCCGTCGTGATCATGCGGATGGCTTCCTCGACGGTCACCTCCCGGGCGGCGAGGTCCGACAGCTGCTGGTCGTAGCCGTGGCCCTCGGAGATCGCCTTCTGGAAGATCGACGGGTTGGTGGTGACACCGACCACGTGCTGCTGGTCGATCAGTTCGGCGAGGTTGCCGGACGTGATCCGCTTGCGGGACAGGTCGTCCAGCCAGATCGCGACGCCTTCGTCGGAGAGGCGCTTGAGTGCGTCTGTCATGAGAATTGCATCTCCTACTAGTCGTATACCGGCGTCAGCGCGCTGCGGCGTCGAGGGATTCCCGGGCGGCGGCGGCGATCGCCTCCGCAGTGAAGCCGAACTCCCGGAAGAGCACCTTGCCGTCGGCCGAAGCACCGAAGTGCTCCAGCGAAACGATGCGACCCGCGTCACCGACGTACCGGTGCCAGGTCAGACCGACGCCGGCCTCGACCGCGACGCGCGCCTTCACCGAAGGCGGCAGCACCGCATCCCGGTACCCCTGGTCCTGCTCCTCGAACCATTCGACGGACGGCATCGAGACGACCCGGGTCGGGACGCCGGCGGCCTGGAGCTGCTCACGGGCCTCCACGGCCAGGTGCACCTCGGAGCCGGTGGCGATCAGCACGACCTGCGGCTCGCCGCCCTCCGCGTCGAACAGCACGTAGCCGCCGCGGGCGGCGTCGTCGTTCCACTCGTACGTCGGAACGCCCTGGCGGGTGAGCGCCAGACCGTGCGGAGCACCCTTGCCGAACTCCTTGGTCCAGCGGCGGAGGATCTCGCGCCAGGCGATCGCCGTCTCGTTGGCGTCGGCCGGGCGCACGATGTTCAGGCCCGGGATGGCGCGCAGCGAGGCCAGGTGCTCGACCGGCTGGTGCGTCGGGCCGTCCTCGCCGAGGCCGATGGAGTCGTGCGTCCACACGTACGTCACCGGCAGGTGCATCAGCGCGGAGAGCCGGACGGCGTTGCGCATGTAGTCGGAGAACACCAGGAAGGTGCCGCCGAAGATGCGGGTGTTGCCGTGCAGCGCGATGCCGTTCATCTCCGCGGCCATGGCGTGCTCACGGATACCGAAGTGGATCGTGCGGCCGTACGGGTCCGCCTCCGGCAGCGGGTTGCCCACCGGGAGGAACGACGACGTCTTGTCGATCGTCGTGTTGTTCGAGCCGGCCAGGTCGGCGGAGCCGCCCCACAGCTCGGGGACGACCGCGCCCAGCGCCTGGAGCACCTTGCCGGAGGCGGCGCGGGTGGCGACGCCCTTGCCGGGCTCGAAGACCGGGAGCTTCTCCTCCCAGCCGGTGGGCAGCTCACCCGCGGCGATGCGGTCGAACTCGGCGGCGCGCTCCGGGTTGGCGGCACGCCACTCCTGGAACTGCTTCTCCCACTTCGCGCGGGCCTCACGGCCGCGGTCGAGGGCCTGCCGGGTGTGGGCGATGACCTCGTCCGACACCTCGAAGGACTTCTCGGGGTCGAAGCCCAGGACGCGCTTGGTGGCCGCGACCTCCTCGTCGCCGAGCGCCGAGCCGTGGGCGGCCTCGGTGTTCTGCGCGTGGGGCGCCGGCCAGGCGATGATCGAGCGCATCGCGATGAACGACGGGCGCGACGTCTCGGCCTTGGCGGCCTGGAGGGCACGGAAGAGGGCCTCGGGGTCGAGGTCGCCGTTCTCCTTCGGCTCCACGCGCTGGACGTGCCAGCCGTAGGCCTCGTAGCGCTGCATCGTGTCTTCCGAGACGGCGGTCTCGGTGTCGCCCTCGATCGAGATGTGGTTGTCGTCCCACAGCAGGATCAGGTTGCCGAGCTTCTGGTGCCCGGCCGTGGAGGACGCCTCCGCGGAGATGCCCTCCTGGAGGCAGCCGTCACCGGCGATGCAGTAGACGAAGTGGTCGAACGGCGAGGTGCCGGGCGCCGCCTCCGGGTCGAACAGGCCGCGCTCGTAGCGGGCGGCCATGGCCATGCCCACGGCGTTGGCGACACCCTGGCCCAGCGGACCGGTCGTCGTCTCGACGCCGACCGTGTGGCCGTACTCCGGGTGGCCCGGGGTCTTCGAGCCCCAGGTCCGGAAGGCCTTCAGGTCGTCCAGCTCCAGACCGAAGCCGGCCAGGTAGAGCTGGGTGTACAGCGTCAGGGACGAGTGTCCGGCGGACAGCACGAAACGGTCGCGCCCGGTCCAGTCGGCGTCCGCCGGGTCGTGCCGCATCACCTTCTGGAAGAGGGTGTAGGCGGCAGGGGCCAGGCTCATGGCCGTACCGGGATGGCCGTTGCCGACCTTCTGTACGGCATCGGCGGCCAGGATGCGGGCGGTGTCGACGGCCCGCTGGTCCAACTCGGTCCACTCGAGGTCTGTGGTGGTCGGCTTGGTGCTCACCCTGGGTCAGGGCTCCTCTCCACATGTCGAATGCCGGTGGCGTAGATCCCACCGGCCGTTGTTGAGCCTACCCCCGTGAGAACGTGCATTTTTTCGAGTCATTCCAGACTGCCGGGATCCGCTGGGATCCGCCTCCTGACTGGGCTCCACGGCTTTCAGCAAGTGAATACGGAGGCGCTCATCCGATCGCTCATCCGAGCGTGGAAACCACCCTTTGCGGTGCCCTCTCCAACACGACCCACCCCCGCGGAGGGCGAGGTATGGGCAACGTCTACAGTGGCGTGGTACGCGCGAGTCTTTACCGGGCCTTCACGCCCAGGAGGCGACTCGCTGGGATGTCTCTGTCAGGGGTGTGCGTGACGGCCGTCGAATCCCGTCCGGCGGGTGTGCTCGGGACGAGCACGGGGAAGCGGCCATTCGGGGCCCGCGTCAAGGCCTTCGTGGCGCTGACCAAGCCGCGGATCATCGAGCTTCTGCTGATCACCACGGTCCCCGTGATGTTCCTGGCCGAGCAGGGTGTGCCCGACCTCTGGCTGGTGCTCGCCACCTGCCTCGGCGGCTACCTGTCGGCCGGCGGCGCCAACGCGCTGAACATGTACATCGACCGCGACATCGACGCCCTCATGGACCGTACGTCGCAGCGCCCCCTGGTCACCGGCATGGTCTCGCCGCGCGAGGGGCTGGTCTTCGGCCTCACCCTCGCCGTCGTCTCCACGCTCTGGTTCGGGCTGCTCGTCAACTGGCTGTCCGCGTGGCTGTCCCTGGGCGCGCTCCTCTTCTACGTCGTCGTCTACACGATGATCCTCAAGCGGCGCACCGCGCAGAACATCGTGTGGGGCGGCATCGCCGGCTGCATGCCGGTCCTGATCGGCTGGTCGTCGGTCACCAACTCGATGTCCTGGGCCGCCGTCGTCCTGTTCCTCGTCATCTTCTTCTGGACGCCGCCGCACTACTGGCCGCTGTCCATGAAGGTGAAGGAGGACTACGCGCGCGTGGGCGTCCCCATGCTGCCCGTCATCGCCTCCAACAGGGTCGTGGCCCGGCAGATCGTCCTCTACAGCTGGGTGATGGTGGCCGTCTCCCTGCTGCTCACGCCGCTCGGCTACACCGGCTGGTTCTACACGACGGTGGCGCTCGCGACCGGCGGCTGGTGGCTGTGGGAGGCGCACGCCCTGCAGAACCGCGCCAAGGCGGGCGAGACCGGCGGCAAGCTCAAGGAAATGCGGCTGTTCCACTGGTCGATCACCTATGTGTCCCTGCTGTTCGTGGCGGTCGCGGTGGACCCCTTCCTGCGGTAGGCCAGACTCTGGCGAGTTTTACTACCGGTGGGTAGCATCCTGTTCATGGCAGACACCAAGCAGGGCGGCACCAAGCAGGCCGAGCACCGGGCGGCGAAGCTCGCCAAGCAGATCCAGGCGTTCTCCAAGGAGCACGGCGGCGCCGAGGGGCAGCTCGCCCACATCGGCCAGGTGGGCATCCGTATCGTGCTCGTCGGCGAGGACGGCGCCTGGGGCGACCTCGTGGCACCCACGCACGAGGTCGCGAAGAGCGCCGCCGAGAAGGCGGGCCTCACCCTCCACGAGTCCTTCGACGGCGACTTCGCGGCGAAGGTCCGCACCGGCCCGTACGAGTGGACCCGCATGGCCGGCATCCAGCTCGGCGGCCCCTCGAACGACTGAGGCAACACCTTGAGCGGGCTCACCCGTTAGGACCTGTGACGGTTCAGCCATCGCAGGGAGCCCCCGCAATGATCGACACCCCGACGCTGGTGGACCAGTACTGTCACGGGGTGCTCCGTACGGAGCTGGGCCTGGGCACCTTCGAGACCCTGCTCGGCCGGTCCGCCGGCCCGCCCGCGGCCGGGACGACCTTCTTCGACACACAGACCGGCTTCGCCGTACGGCGCTGGTGCCCGCCCCTCCTGGGCCTCGAACCGCACTGCCCGCCCGCCCACTACCTGGCCCGGCGGCGTGAGCTCGGCGTCCTGGAGGCGGGCCGCCGGCTGCTGCGCGCCACCGGTATCTCCACCTACCTGGTGGAGACCGGCCTGCCGGGCGACCTCACCGGCCCGGTCGAGATCGCCGCCGCGGCGGACGCCAGGGCCCACGAGATCGTCCGTCTGGAACTGCTCGCCGAGCAGGTCGCCGACACGTCCGGCACCGTCGACTCCCTGCTCGCCAACCTCGCCGAAGCCGTGCACGGCGCCGCCGTCTCCGCCGTCGCGTTCACCTCCGTGGCGGCGGTACGCCACGGGCTCGCCCTCGCGCCCGCGCCCCCGGGCCCCGGGGAGGTGCGGGGCGCGGCGGGGCGCTGGCTGGCCTGGCGGGGGGTCGGCGGGGCGCTCACCGACCCCGTACTGCTGCGGCACCTGCTGTGGATCGCCGTCTCGTCCGGGCGGCCGCTCCAGCTGCACGTGGGCGAGGACGACCCCATGACGCTCGGCGACTTCGCCGCGGCCACGTCCGGGCTGGGCACCGACCTGGTGCTGCTGCACGGCTACCCGTACCACCGGCAGGCCGCCCACCTGACGAGCGTGTTCCCGCACGTGTACGCCGACCTGGGACCCGCACTCGCGCGGACGGGCGCGCGGGCGGCGGCCGTCCTCGCCGAGACGCTGGAGCTCGCGCCCTTCGGCAAGCTGCTGTTCTCCAGCGGTGCGCGCGGGCTGCCCGAACTGCACGTGGTGGGCGCGCGGGTGTTCCGCGAGGCGCTCGGCCGGGTGCTGGCCGACTGGGTCTGCGACGGCTCCTGGTCCCGCCGCGACGCCCAGCGCGTCGCCGACATGATCGCGGCGGGGAACGCCCGGCGGGTGTACCGGCTGGTCTAGACGCTGCGGGGTACCGGCCGGGTCGGGCGGCGGGATACCGGCCCGGTCAGGCGGTGGGGCTCAGCGCCTGGTCCCGCGCCTGTGCCGGGAGCGCGCTGTCCGGCGCCCCCAGGGGCCGCTCGCGCAGGCTCAGGGCCAGGCGCAGCACCGCGATCCACATCAGGGACGAGCCCAGCATGTGCAGGCCGACCAGGACCTCCGGCACCCCGGTGAAGTACTGCACGTACCCGATCCCGCCCTGCGCGAGCAGCACCAGCAGCAGGTCACGGGCGCGCGCCCGGGTGTCGTCGGGGGCGTCCACCACGCGCAGGACGAAGAACATGGCGAGCGCCAGCGCGCACACCGCCCAGGCGAAGAGCGCGTGGACCTGGGCGACGGAGGCGTAGTCGAACGGCATGCGCGGTACGTCACTGCTGTCGCCCGCGTGCTCGCCCGAGCCGGTCACCGTCGTGCCCGCCGCGACCAGAAGCCCGGCGACGACCACCAGCGTCCAGCCCAGTTTCCGCACCGGCCCCGGCACGCGCGGCCGGGCCGGGCCGTCGCCCTCACCGGTGCGCAGCCAGCTGACGGTGGTCACCGTGAGCAGCGCGTTGGCGGCGAGGAAGTGAACGGCCACCGTCCACGGGTTGAGCTCCAGGCGCACCGTAATGCCGCCGATGACGGCGTTGAGCACCACGATCCAGAACTGCAGCCAGCCCAGCCGGCTCAGCTCCCGCCGCCACGGCTTCGCGCAGCGGGCCGCCACGATGAACCAGCCCACCGCCGCCGACACCACGTACGTCAGCATCCGGTTGCCGAACTCGATCGCGCCGTGGATGCCCTGCTCGGACGTGGTGAAGAGGCTGTCGTCCGTGCACTTGGGCCAGGTGTCGCAGCCGAGCCCGGAACCGGTCAGCCGGACGGCACCGCCCGTGACGATGATGACGACCGTCATGACGACGGCGGAGAGTGCGGCGCGCCGGACCGTCTTGGGGGAGGGTGTCCAGCGCTGGGCGATATAGGCGAGGGGGGTCAACACGGACTCCATCGTAGGCGGGTGCTTGTGCATGCGTTCACGAGGCCCCCGTGACTACTCCCAGCGGAAGAAACGCGCCGCCGCGCCCAGCCCGAGCACGGCCCACACCGCGAGGACGCCCGCCGCGCCCCACGGCATCGGTGCCCCGCCCTGGAGCACGTCCCGCAGGCCCTCCGACAGCGCCGAGATCGGCAGCAGCTCCAGCACGGCGCGCGCCGCGTCCGGGAACTTCTCCAGCGGCACGATCACCCCGCCGCCCACCAGGAGCAGCAGGAACACCAGGTTCGCGGCGGCCAGCGTCGCCTCGGCCCGCAGCGTGCCCGCCATCAGCAGCCCCAGCCCGGAGAAGGCCGCCGTACCGAGGACCAGGAGCAGCAGGACGGACAGGGGGCTGCCGTGCGGCGACCAGCCGAGCGCCAGCGCGATCACCGTCAGCAGCGCGACCTGGAGCACCTCCGTGACCAGCACCGAGGCGGTCTTGGCCGTCATCAGGGCCCAACGGGGGAGCGGTGACGCCCCGAGGCGCTTGAGCACCCCGTACCGCCGCTCGAAACCGGTCGCGATGGCCTGTCCTGTGAAGGCCGTAGACATCACGGCGAGCGCGAGGACGCCGGGGGCCAGGAAGTCCACGGCCCTGCCGCTCCCCGTGTCGACGATGTCGACCGTGGAGAACAGGACGAGGAGGAGGGAGGGGATGATCACGGTGAGCAGCAACTGCTCCCCGTTGCGCAGCATCATCCTGGTCTCGAAGGCGGCCTGCGCGGCGATCATCCGCCCGACCGGCGCCGCACCGGGCTCGGGCGTATAGGTCCCGGCGCTCATGATCGCAGCTCCTTGCCGGTCAGTTCGAGGAAGACGTCTTCGAGGGTGTGGCGCTCGACCGCGATGCCGTCCGGCATCACCCCGTGCTGTGCGCACCACGTGGTGACCGTGGCGAGGAGCTGCGGGTCGACCGTGCCGCTGATGCGGTACGCGCCCGGCGTCAGCTCGGCGGCCGCGGTGCCGTCCGGCAGTGCCTTCAGCAGCGAGCCGAGGTCCAGGCCGGGGCGGCCGGTGAAGCGGAGGGTGTTCTCGGCGCCACCGCGGCAGAGTTCCTCGGGGCTGCCCTGGGCGGCGACCCGGCCCGCGTCGATGATGGCGACGTCGTCGGCGAGCTCTTCGGCCTCGTCCATGAAGTGGGTGGTCAGGACGGTGGTGACTCCGTCGGCGCGCAGTTCGCGGATCAGCTCCCAGGTGGAGCGGCGTGCCTGCGGGTCGAGACCGGCGGTCGGCTCGTCCAGGAAGACCAGCTCGGGGCGGCCGACGACGGCCATGGCGAGCGCCAGGCGCTGCTGCTGGCCGCCGGAGAGCCGCCGGTACGTCGTCCGGCCGCAGGACCCGAGGCCGAGGCGCTCGATCAGGGCGTCCACGTCCAGGGGGCGGGCGTGCAGTTTCGCCATGTGGCGGAGCATCTCGTCGGCCCGGGCGCCGGAGTACACGCCGCCGGACTGGAGCATCACGCCGATGCGGGGCCTCAGGCGGGCGGCGTCGGCGACCGGGTCGAGGCCGAGGACGCGGACGGTGCCGGCGTCGGGGCGGCGGTAGCCCTCGCACGTCTCGACGGTGGTGGTCTTGCCGGCCCCGTTGGGCCCCAGGACGGCGGTGACGGTGCCCGCCCGGACGTCGAGGTCGAGGCCGTCCACCGCGGTCTTGGTCCCGTACCGCTTGACCAGGCCCCGGACCTGGACGACGGACTCGTTTCGCATGGGCGGAAGTCTAGAGAGCGCGGCGCGGCGACCCGTTCGGCGGGTGGCGTCCCCGGGACCGGAATCCGCCGGAAAGGGGTGCGCGAGGCCGCCCGGAGCATGCCCGGCCAGACCCTCGACGACGACGGCGATCGGGCAAAACGGGCAGGTCAGGCAGGGGTGCGATGGCCTCGGCCCGACCTCGGCGCTGATCGTTTTCCCAGGTCAGGTTAGGTTTCCCTTAGTGATGTACGGCACCGTCCGCCCCTCCGGACGTCGCTTGTCAGTCTCCGAGGAATTACGCAACAATGGCGTTGTGAAAAACGTCGGTGAGGCTCCCGCGGCTCCAGCGGAGGAACTCGCGACCGGGGAGCGCTCCACGCGCAACCGGGTCGCGCGGTCCATCCTGGATCACGGCCCGTCCACCGTGGCCGAGCTCGCGAAGCGGCTCGGCCTCACTCAGGCCGCCGTCCGGCGGCACCTCGACGCCCTGGTCGCCGACGACGTCGTCGCCCCGCGCGAACAGCGCGTCTACGGCGCCCGCACCCGCGGCCGCCCGGCCAAGGTGTTCGCCCTGACGGACTGCGGCCGGGACGCCTTCGACCAGTCGTACGACACGCTCGCCGTCGACGCGCTGCGCTGGATCGAGCAGAACGCGGGCGGAGAGGCGGCGGTCGCCGCGTTCGCCCGGGACCGCATCGAGACCCAGGCGGAGGCGTACCGCGAAGCGGTCGAGGCGGCGGCGCCCGAGGACCGGGCCGAGGCGCTCGCCAAGGCCCTGAGTGCGGACGGGTACGCTGCCACGGCGCGCAACGCGCCGGTCGGACAGCAGCTGTGCCAGCACCACTGCCCGGTCGCCCACGTCGCCGAGCAGTACCCGCAGCTGTGCGAGGCTGAGACGGAGATCTTCAGCCGTCTGCTGGGAACCCATGTGCAGAGACTGGCGACCATCGCCCACGGCGACGGCGTCTGCACGACGTACATCCCGCACAGCGCCCCACAGACCACCACATCATCAGCATCCGCAAGCACGGCCGGGAGGAACCCCGCATGACCACCGAGATCAGCCACCCCGAGCTTGAGGGCCTGGGTCGGTACGAGTACGGCTGGGCCGACTCGGACGCGGCCGGTGCCGCCGCCAAGCGCGGTCTCTCCGAGGACGTCGTCCGCGACATCTCCGCGAAGAAGAACGAGCCCGAGTGGATGCTGAAGCTGCGGCTGAAGGGTCTGCGCCTCTTCGACAAGAAGCCCATGCCGAACTGGGGCTCCGACCTGTCGGGCATCGACTTCGACAACATCAAGTACTTCGTCCGCTCCACCGAGAAGCAGGCGGCCTCCTGGGAGGACCTGCCCGAGGACATCAAGAACACGTACGACAAGCTCGGCATCCCCGAGGCGGAGAAGCAGCGCCTCGTCGCCGGTGTCGCGGCCCAGTACGAGTCCGAGGTCGTCTACCACCAGATCCGCGAGGACCTGGAGGAGCAGGGCGTCATCTTCCTCGACACCGACACCGCGCTGAAGGAGCACCCGGAGCTCTTCCAGGAGTACTTCGGCACGGTCATCCCGGTCGGCGACAACAAGTTCGCGTCGCTGAACACGGCGGTGTGGTCCGGCGGCTCGTTCATCTACGTCCCCAAGGGCGTACACGTCGAGATCCCGCTCCAGGCCTACTTCCGGATCAACACCGAGAACATGGGCCAGTTCGAGCGGACGCTGATCATCGTCGACGAGGACGCCTACGTCCACTACGTCGAGGGCTGCACCGCCCCGATCTACTCCTCGGACTCCCTCCACTCCGCGGTGGTCGAGATCATCGTGAAGAAGGGCGCCCGCTGCCGCTACACGACGATCCAGAACTGGTCGAACAACGTCTACAACCTGGTCACCAAGCGCGCCGTGGCCTACGAGGGCGCGACCATGGAGTGGGTCGACGGCAACATCGGCTCCAAGGTGACGATGAAGTACCCGGCCGTCTACCTGATGGGTGAGCACGCCAAGGGCGAGACCCTGTCGATCGCCTTCGCCGGCGAGGGCCAGCACCAGGACGCCGGCGCCAAGATGGTCCACATGGCGCCGAACACCTCCTCCAACATCGTCTCCAAGTCGGTGGCGCGAGGCGGAGGCCGCACCTCCTACCGCGGTCTCATCGAGATCGGCGAGGGCGCCCCGGGCTCCAAGTCCAACGTGCTGTGCGACGCGCTGCTCGTCGACACGATCTCCCGCTCGGACACGTACCCGTACGTCGACGTCCGCGAGGACGACGTGTCCATGGGCCACGAGGCGACCGTCTCCAAGGTCTCCGAGGACCAGCTCTTCTACCTGATGAGCCGCGGCCTGTCGGAGGACGAGGCCATGGCGATGATCGTGCGCGGCTTCGTCGAGCCGATCGCCAAGGAGCTGCCCATGGAGTACGCGCTCGAGCTCAACCGGCTGATCGAGCTGCAGATGGAAGGCGCGGTGGGCTAGCAGCCCCCGGCCGTATCGATCACGTCCCCGGGCTCACCCGGTGTGAGCCCAGTGAGCCGCCCGCGGGGCGGCCGGCCCCGGCCGGACCCGCCCCGTGGGCAGCGAACGCACCGAACGCAGAAAGCGAGCAGACCGACAGCCATGGCTGAGGCTCAGAACATCCCGGTGGGCTCCACCACCGCCGGCTCCATCGCGGTGGCCGCCGAGTCCACCGTCGCGACCCGCATGAGCGCGCCCCCGTCCTTCGACGTCGCGGACTTCCCCGTCCCGCACGGCCGCGAGGAGGAGTGGCGGTTCACGCCGCTGGAGCGGCTCCGCGGGCTGCACGACGGCACCGCGGTCGCCACCGGCGACGGCGTCCGCGTCGAGGTGGAGGCGCCCGAGGGTGTCACCGTCGAGACCGTCGGCCGTGACGACGCCCGGCTCGGCAAGGCCGGCACCCCGGTGGACCGGGTCGCCGCCCAGGCGTACTCCGCCTTCGAGAAGGCCTCGGTCGTCACCGTGCCCAAGGAGACCGTGCTCACCGAGCCGATCCGGATCTCCGTGCACGGCGAGGGCGGTACCGCCTTCGGCCACCAGGTCGTCGAGCTCGGCGCGTTCGCCGAGGCCGTCGTGGTCATCGACCACACCGGTGACGCGGTTCTCGCCGCCAATGTCGACTACGTCCTCGGTGACGGCGCCAAGCTCACCGTCGTCTCCATCCAGGACTGGGACGAGAAGGCCGTCCACGTCGGCCAGCACAACGCGCTGGTCGGCCGCGACGCCTCCTTCAAGTCGGTCGTCGTCACCTTCGGCGGCGACGTCGTCCGCCTCCACCCGCGCGTGAAGTACGCCGGGACCGGCGGCGAGGCCGAGCTGTTCGGCCTGTACTTCACGGAGAAGGGCCAGCACCAGGAGCACCGCCTCCTGGTCGACCACAACACCCCGCACTGCAAGTCGAACGTCGCCTACAAGGGCGCGTTGCAGGGTGAGAACGCCCACGCCGTGTGGATCGGTGACGTGCTCATCCAGGCCGCGGCCGAGGGCACCGACACGTACGAGATGAACCGCAACCTGGTTCTGACCGACGGCGCCCGCGTCGACTCCGTGCCCAACCTGGAGATCGAGACCGGCGAGATCGCCGGCGCCGGTCACGCCTCGGCCACCGGCCGCTTCGACGACGAACAGCTCTTCTACCTGATGGCTCGCGGTATCCCGGAGACCGAGGCCCGCCGCCTCGTCGTCCGTGGCTTCTTCGCCGAGCTCGTCCAGCAGATCGGTCTGCCGGACGTCGAGGAGCGGCTGATCGCCAAGATCGAGGCCGAGCTGGAGGCGTCCCTCTGATGCCCTTCGTCCGAGCCTGTGGGCTGAGCGAGCTGGAGGAGGACACCCCGAAGCGGGTGGAACTCGACGGCACGCCCATCTCCGTCGTCCAGACCGAGGGCGAGGTGTTCGCGATCCACGACATCTGCTCGCACGCGAACGTCTCGCTGTCGGAGGGCGAGGTCGAGGACTGCCAGATCGAGTGCTGGCTGCACGGGTCCGCCTTCGACCTCCGTACCGGCAAGCCGTCCGGTCTTCCCGCGACGCGCCCCGTCCCCGTATACCCCGTAAAGATCGAAGGGGACGATGTGCTCGTCTCCGTCACCCAGGAGTCCTGAGTCACCCATGGCAACGCTTGAAATCCGCGACCTGCACGTCTCCGTCGAGGCCGACAACGCCACGAAGGAGATCCTCAAGGGCGTCGACCTGACCGTGAAGCAGGGCGAGACCCACGCCATCATGGGCCCCAACGGCTCCGGCAAGTCGACCCTCGCGTACTCGCTGGCCGGTCACCCCAAGTACACGATCACCGGCGGCACCGTCACCCTCGACGGCGAGGACGTCCTGGAGATGTCCGTCGACGAGCGCGCCCGCGCCGGCCTCTTCCTCGCCATGCAGTACCCGGTCGAGGTCCCCGGCGTCTCGGTGAGCAACTTCCTGCGCACCTCCGCCACCGCCGTCCGCGGCGAGGCCCCCAAGCTGCGCACCTGGGTGAAGGAAGTCAAGGAGGCCATGGAGCGCCTCAACATGGACCCCTCCTTCGCCGAGCGCAACGTCAACGAGGGCTTCTCCGGCGGTGAGAAGAAGCGCCACGAGATCCTTCAGCTGGAGCTCCTCAAGCCGAAGGTCGCCATCCTCGACGAGACCGACTCCGGCCTCGACGTCGACGCCCTGCGCATCGTCTCCGAGGGCGTCAACCGGGTCCGCGAGACCGGTGAGGTCGGCACCCTGCTGATCACGCACTACACGCGCATCCTGCGGTACATCAAGCCCGACTTCGTCCACGTCTTCTCCGCCGGCCGGATCGTCGAGTCGGGTGGCCCCGAGCTCGCCGACAAGCTCGAGAACGAGGGCTACGAGTCCTACACGAAGGGTGGCGTATCCGCGTGACACAGCTGCCGGGCCTCCTCGACACCGAGGCGCTCCGCAAGGACTTCCCGATCCTCGACCGGGTGCTCCACGACGGCAAGAAGCTCGTCTACCTGGACAACGCGGCGACCTCGCAGACGCCGCGCCAGGTCATCGACGCCGTCAGCGAGTACTACGAGCGGCACAACGCCAATGTGCACCGCGGCGTGCACGTGCTGGCCGAGGAGGCCACGGCGCTGTACGAGGGGGCGCGTGACAAGGTCGCCGCCTTCATCAACGCGCCCAGCCGGGACGAGGTGATCTTCACCAAGAACGCCTCGGAGTCGCTCAACCTCGTCGCCAACATGCTGGGCTGGGCCGATGAGCCCTACCGCGTCGACAGCGAGACCGAGATCGTCATCACGGAGATGGAGCACCACTCCAACATCGTTCCGTGGCAGCTGCTCTCGCAGCGCACCGGCGCGAAGCTGAAGTGGTTCGGCCTGACCGACGACGGCCGCCTCGACCTGTCGAACATCGACGAGATCATCACCGAGAAGACGAAGATCGTCTCCTTCACGCTGGTCTCCAACATCATGGGCACCGTCAACCCGGTCGAGGCGATAGTGCGCCGCGCCCAGGACGTCGGCGCCCTGGTCCTGATCGACGCCTCGCAGGCCGCCCCGCACATGCCGCTGGACGTGCAGGCCCTGCAGGCCGACTTCGTCGCCTTCACCGGCCACAAGATGTGCGGCCCGACCGGCATCGGTGTGCTGTGGGGCCGCCAGGAGCTGCTGGAGGACCTCCCGCCGTTCCTCGGCGGCGGCGAGATGATCGAGACCGTGTCGATGAGCTCGTCGACGTACGCCCCGGCGCCGCACAAGTTCGAGGCCGGTACGCCCCCGATCGCGCAGGCCGTCGGTCTCGGCGCGGCGGTGGACTACCTCACCTCGATCGGCATGGAGAACATCGCGCGCCACGAGCACGCGATCACCGAGTACGCGGTCCGCCGCCTCCAGGAGGTCCCGGGCCTGCGGATCATCGGCCCGGTGACGGCCGAGGACCGCGGCGCGGCGATCTCCTTCGTCCTGGGCGACATCCACCCGCACGACGTGGGCCAGGTCCTCGACGAGCAGGGCATCGCCGTCCGGGTCGGCCACCACTGCGCGCGGCCCGTCTGCCTGAGGTACGGAATTCCTGCGACCACGCGGGCGTCGTTCTATCTGTACTCCACTCCGGCCGAGGTCGACGCCCTGGTCGAGGGTCTGGAGCACGTCCGGAACTTCTTCGGCTAGGAGCGGGTGTGAAGCTGGATTCGATGTACCAGGACGTCATCCTGGACCACTACAAGCATCCGCACGGGCGGGGCTTGCGGGACGGCGACGCCGAGGTGCACCACGTCAACCCGACGTGCGGCGACGAGATCACGCTGCGCGTGAAGTACGACGGGTCGCGGATCGCCGACGTGTCGTACGAGGGCCAGGGCTGCTCCATCAGCCAGGCGTCCGCCTCGGTCCTGAATGAACTCCTCGTCGGCAAGGAACTCGCCGAGGCGCAGCAGATCCAGGCCACCTTCCTGGAGCTGATGCAGTCCAAGGGCAGGATCGAGCCCGACGACGCGATGGAGGAGGTGCTGGAGGACGCGGTCGCGTTCGCCGGTGTCTCCAAGTACCCGGCCCGGGTGAAGTGCGCCCTCCTGAGCTGGATGGCCTGGAAGGACGCCACCGCCCAGGCGATGGGCGACGCGGAGAGGAAGACCGTATGAGTGAGAACGACACGGCCGGCAAGCTCGCCGCCGGCGGCGAGACGGCCGCGGCCGAGCCGGAGACGGTGAGCGGGACGGACGTAACGGAGCCCGCGGGCGGGACGGTCGCGCTGAAGCCGGCGTCCGAGGAAGAGGTCCGTGAGGCGCTGTACGACGTCGTCGACCCCGAGCTGGGCATCGACGTCGTCAACCTCGGCCTCATCTACGGCATCCACATCGACGACTCCAACATCGCGACCCTGGACATGACGCTCACGTCGGCGGCCTGCCCGCTGACCGATGTGATCGAGGACCAGGCGAAGGCCGCGACGGACGGCATCGTCAACGAGCTGAAGATCAACTGGGTCTGGATGCCGCCGTGGGGCCCGGACAAGATCACGGACGACGGCCGGGAGCAGCTCCGCGCGCTCGGCTTCAACGTCTGACGTCTTCGGCTTTTCGGCTGCGACGGCCATGCCCGCCAGGCAGACTGGCGGGCATGGCCGTTTCGCTGTACCAGATCGCCATCGACACCCATGACGCCCCGGCTCTCGCCCGGTTCTGGACCCAGGTCCTCGACTGGAAGGTCTTGTACGAGGACCCCGACGAGATCGTCATCGGCGCCGACGAGAACGCGATGCCGGGTATCGTCCTCCTCACCGTGCCGGAGGAGAAGACCGTCAAGAACCGGCTGCACCTGGACCTGGCGCCCGACGACCAGGACGCCGAGGTGGAGCGGATCATCGCCCTCGGGGCCCGGCGGGTGGACGTCGGGCAGGGCGACGACGTGACGTGGGTGGTCCTCGCCGATCCCGAGGGCAACGAGTTCTGCGTACTGCGGCCGAAGAAGTCGCTCACGGGCTGAGAGGCCCACCGCCCCCGATGGGTGCGCGCCGCCCTCCGGCGACCCGCGCTGCCCCGGTGGCCGCCGAGTGGACGGACGGCGTGGTGACCGCCCTGTCGGCCCGGACGGACCGGGCCACCGCCCGGGCGCTGGTCGCCCTGATGGAAGGGATCTGCCTCCCGGTCCTGCTGACCGACGCGCTCCACGACGAGGAGTACGCGGCCGAGATGCCGGCGCGACCGCTCGCGTGAACCCGAACCGGGCCTGCGGGGAACAGAGGGTGTGACCACACCCGTAACAGACGGAGACCCGGTGACCGGCCGACCAGGCAGCGCCGCCCCCACAGGCGGGGGCGACGACTCGACCGTCATCGCCGAATCGCTTGACCGTCCCGAAGCCTTCGCCGAGCTGTACAACCGGTACGCCGCCGACATCCACCGGTACGCCACCCGGCGGCTCGGCGACGCGGCCGCCGACGACATCACGGCCGACACGTTCCTCGCCGCGTTCCGCGCCCGCACCCGCTACGACAGGGGGCGCGCCAACGCCCGCCCCTGGCTCTACGGCATAGCCGCCAACCTGATCGGCAAGCAGCGCCGCACCGAGGTCCGCGCCCTCAACGCGCTGGCCCGCACCGGTCACGACCCCGTCGCCGAGTCCTGGGTCGACCACGCCGACGACCGGGTCACCGCCCAGGCCGCCCACGGCCCGCTGGCCGGCGCGCTCGCGTCCCTGTCGGGCGGCGACCGGCACGTACTGCTGCTGGTGGCGTGGGCGGACCTGACGTACCAGGAGGTCGCCGAGGCGCTCTCCATCCCCGTCGGTACCGTCCGCTCCCGGCTCAACCGGGCCCGGAAAAAGGTACGGGCCGCGCTCGGCGACTGCGACCCCACCCTCGTACACGACTTCGCCACGGAGGTCACCCATGGATGAGATGCGGACGCTCCAGGACTTCCGCGCGGACGCGCCCACACCCGACCGCGCCCGCCTCGCCCCCGGCCGCCAACGCCTCCTCGACGAGGCCGGCCGCCCCCCGCGACGCGTCCGGGGCGGGTGGTGGCTCGCGATGGCGGGTGCGGCGGCGGCCGTGACCGCGGTGGCGACGCTCGCCACGCTGCTGCCGGGCGGCCGGGAGCCGGCGAAGCCCGCGGCGCCCACGGTCAAGCCGCGGGCGGACCAGTTCGTCTACCGCAAGACCGACTGGTGGTTGGTGCGCTGCGGCACGGTGGGGAGCGGTGGTGACTTCACCATGGAGATGCTCTCCATCAAGCTGGAACCCATGCCGGGCGAGCCGTGCGACCTGAAGCCCGGGCCGGTCCGCGCGGACGAGGCGTGGAGCCGCTACGACGGATGGAACGAGTGGCTGGCTTCGCGGACTCCTGCTCAGCAGACGCCTCCCCCGCAGACCCCGACCGGTGCCAGGAGCAACGGGGCCGGGACCGACATCCTGACCCCCCGGCAGGCGGACGCGCTGGTCGAGGACCTGCCGGACGACCCTGACGCCGCCCTCCGCATGATCCGGAAGCGGTCCATCCCGAGCGCGGTGACCAGCGCGCCGCGCCTGACCCAGGCGCAGCGCGACTTCGAGGAGATCGCGGAGGTCCTGGCGACGGCGACCACGGTGTCCCCGGAGAAGAGGAAGCTGCTGCTCCAGGTTGCCAGGGAGCTGGACGGGGTACGGCTGACGGCCACCGCCGTGCCGGAAGCGAAGAAAACCTTCACGGCGCTCTGGGTCGAGGGCAACTACCGGGACTATTCCTTCGAGCGGAACACCTTCCGCCTGCTGCTGGACCCGCAGACGCAGGAGCTCAGGGGGTTCCAGCTCATCGCGGGGATGAACTACCACATCAGGGGCAAGGGATCCGGTCACCCGTACGTGGTCAAGGGCACCGTACTGGCCACCGGCCTGCGCGTGGCCACCAAGATCGTCGACACCCGGGGCGCACGCTCCTGACCCGATTCCGGTCGCCCGCCCCCGGCACGGGGCCTGGGGCGGGCGACCGGGACGTGAGACCGGTTCGCCCGGGCGGCGGGGCGCCGGTTAGGTTTCTGGCATGACTTCTGCACCTCGTACCACCGGCGCCGTTGCCGCCGGCCTCGCCACCATCGCCGGCGACGGCACCGTTCTCGACACCTGGTTCCCGGCCCCCGAGCTCGTCGCCGAGCCCGGGCCCGCGGGGACCGAGCGGCTCACCTCCGACCAGGCCGTGAACCTCCTCGGCGAGGGCGCCGCCAAGGCCCTCGGCCTCGACGCCCGACGCGGTGTCGAGGTCGTCGCCGTACGCACCGTCATCGCCTCGCTCGACGAGAAGCCGCTCGACGCCCACGACGCCTACCTGCGCCTGCACCTGCTCAGCCACCGGCTCGTCAAGCCGCACGGGCAGAACCTGGACGGCATCTTCGGGCTTCTCGCCAACGTCGCCTGGACCTCCCTCGGCCCCGTCGCCGTCGACGACGTCGAGAAGGTCCGGCTGAACGCCCGCGCCGAGGGCCTGCACCTCCAGGTCACCAGCATCGACAAGTTCCCGCGCATGACCGACTACGTCGCGCCCAAGGGCGTCCGCATCGCCGACGCCGACCGCGTCCGGCTCGGCGCGCACCTCGCAGCCGGGACGACCGTCATGCACGAGGGCTTCGTGAACTTCAACGCGGGCACGCTCGGCACCTCGATGGTCGAGGGCCGCATTTCGGCGGGCGTCGTCATCGGCGACGGCAGCGACATCGGCGGCGGCGCCTCCACCATGGGCACCCTCTCCGGCGGCGGCAACGTCATCATCTCCGTCGGCGAGCGCTGCCTGATCGGCGCCGAGGCGGGCGTCGGCATCGCGCTCGGCGACGAGTGCGTCGTCGAGGCCGGCCTCTACATCACCGCCGGTACGCGCATCACGATGCCCGACGGCCAGATCGTCAAGGCCCGGGAGCTGTCCGGCGCGTCCAACATCCTCTTCCGCCGCAACTCGGTCACCGGCACCGTCGAG
Organism: Streptomyces sp. NPDC041796; assembly: GCF_055590785.1. Lineage (NCBI taxonomy): Bacteria > Bacillati > Actinomycetota > Actinomycetes > Kitasatosporales > Streptomycetaceae > Streptomyces > Streptomyces sp. NPDC041796. The sequence goes on along the minus strand of NZ_JBVJAH010000007.1, from coordinate 106,133 downwards.
GCCCGGCCGAACAACGCGGTGTGGGGCGGCCTCAACGACATCCTCCACAGCAACAACTGATTCGTGTGATGGTGCGTAACCTTTACGCCACTCGGGTGGATAGGCAGGTTGCGCACAGTCACACGAATCGGCAAGGCGAGGGACGGCTCATATGAAGACCGGCAGGCTCATCATTCCGGGGGTCCTCGCGCTGGCGGCGGTGCTCGCGCCCGCCACCGCCCACGCCGACGAGGCCCACAGTGGTTCGGACAACGGCCACCGCGTGTCGCTGGTGTCGATCGGCCAGATCGACGACCCCATGGAGGACGTGCTGGAGCACGTCGCCATCCTCGGTCACAACAAGGTCGTCGGTTCCTGAACCAGTTCCTCGTACGCCGCCCGCAGCCCGTCGACCGCCTCCCGGCCGGCGGGCTGCAGTGGTTCACGCACCGGGCCCGCGTCCAGCAGCGCCTTCACCGTCACCGTGCCCGGCAGGCCGGACGCCATCATCAGCTCCGCCAGCGCGATGGTGCGCCGGTTCAGCCGGGCGGCGAGCCGTGTGTCGCCCGCGTCGAACGCGTCCAGTACCGCCCGCATCTGGCGGGGCGCCACATTGGCGACCGTACTGATGAAACCCGCGCCGCCGATCGCGTACAGCGGCAGGTTCGTCTCCTCGCAGCCCGAGTAGTACCCCAGTGACGTGCGGGCGAGGACCTTCGTCGTGCCCAGCAGGTCGTACGCGCAGTCCTTGACGGCCACGATCCTCGGGTGCTCGGCGAGCCGCAGCACCGTCTCCGGCTCGATACGCGTACCGGTGCGGCCGGGGATGTCGTACAGCGCCAGGGGCAGCCCGGTCGCGTCCGCCACCCGCCGGAAGTGGGCCTCGACGGCCGCCTGGGGCGGGCGGCTGTAGTACGGAGGGATCACCAGCAGGCCGTCCGCGCCCGCCCGCTCGGCCTGGCGGGCCAGCTCAACCGTGTGCGCCGTGTCCGCGGTGCCGACCCCCGCCACGAGCGGGATGCCCGGGCCCACCGCGGCCCGCACCGCCCGCACCAGCACGGCCTTCTCCGCGTCACTGGTGGTCGGCGACTCGCCGGTGGTGCCGTTCAGCACCAGACCGTCGCACCCCTGGGCCACCAGGTCACAGGCCAGCTTCCCCGCCCGGTCCGGATCCAGCTCCCCGGCGGCGGTGAAGGGCGTGACCATCGCGCACAGCGCGCGGCCGAAGGGGCGAGGGGGCGGGGCGATGAGGGTCATGAGCGCAGTCTGCGGCCCAGGATGGTGTAGGTCTACTTAGTTCTCCTACGGGTCAAGGGTGGGCCTTGCTGAAGAATCGGCTGGTTCCGGGGCGGCTCGGCGGGGTACCCGAAGCTTCCCGTACGAGATGGGAGGCGATCCGCGTGGCCGGAGAACCGTCGGTCGGCGAGCTGGTCAAGCAGGCGTCGGAACAGCTCTCCGACCTGGTGAAAACCGAGATGCGCACCGCGCAGGCCGAGATGATGGAGAAGGGGAAACGAGCGGGCAAGGGCGGCGGAATGCTGGGTGCCGCCGCGGCCGTCGGCTATGTAGGGCTCATCGGAGTGTGGGCCACCGTGGCCGCCGCGCTGAACATCGTGCTCGACGCCTGGCTCGCGGTCCTCATCGCGACCGCGCTGTTCCTCGTGGTCGCCGGTGTGCTCGCGCTGCTGGGCCGCACGCAGCTGAAACGCGCGGTGCCGCCCAAGCCGGAGCGAGCGATCGACGGTGTGCGTTCGGACGTCCACGAGATCAAGGAGAGGGTCCACCGATGACACGGGACACGCACCACCGCCCCGGACCTGACGAACTCCGCCTCCAGGCGGCACGCAAACGGCAAGAACTGGGCGAGACCATCGACCAGCTCATGGCGAAGACGGACGTGAAGGCCCGCGCCGCGCACCTGATGCACGACAAGACCCCGGAACCGGTACGCGAACACTCACGTCCGCTTCTCGCGGCGGTCGCCGCGGTCATGGTCGCAGGCGTGGTGCTGTGGCAGCTGCGGCGTACCGGGAAGTGGGGGTGAGAACGGGGATGGCGAAGCAGGAGAAGAACGGGCAGCAGAACAAGCAGCGGAAGAACAAGAAGAAGCGCAAGCAGAAGCTGCTCTACCGGCCCGTCGGCATCCTCCTCGGCATGGCGAGCGGCGCCGTCGCCAGCACGCTGTTCGCCAAGGCGTGGGCCGCGATCGGCAGCGGAGACGCCCCGGACGCCATGGACGAGGACCGGGAGTGGAAGGAGATCCTGCTGGCCGCCGCCGTGCAGGGCGCGATCTTCGCGGTCGTCAAGGCGGCGGTGGACCGCTCCGGGGCGGTCGGGGTCCGGCGGCTGACCGGCACCTGGCCCGGCTGACCGGCGCCCGGCCCGGGCGGACCGGAGCCCATCCGCTCGTCCGGCCGGCCGGAGAAGCGGCGGGGGGGGGGGGGGGGGGGGGGGGGGGGGGGGGGGTGGAGGGGGGGGGGGGGGGGGGGGGGGGGGAGAGGGGCGCCCCCCCTCCAAGAAGGGGTGGGGGTGTTGTTGTGGTGGGG
>NZ_JBVJAH010000007.1:60367-103598 GCF_055590785.1 Streptomyces sp. NPDC041796 | reverse complement strand
CTCCCCCCCCCCCCACAAACGCCCCCCCCCCCCCCCCCCCCCCCCCCCCCCCCCCCCCACCCCCCCCCGCCCCCCCCCCCCCGCGGTGTTCGGCGACGGTGCGCGGAGTGGCCGCGCGGTCGTCGGTTGACCTCAACCGCACTTCACCTTTCACCATGGTCATGCGACCGCGCCACACCGGTGGTGCGGCGGCCGTCCGAGGGGGACACGCATGACCGTGATCAAAGAGAGCGACGCCCGCCCCGACCTCCGCCGACCGGGCGTCGGCGTGGTGAAGGTCAGCACATGGCGCGTCGGTACGCCGGAGCGGCAGCGGGCCGCCGTGGACGCCATCGCGGCGACGTGGGGCAGGCGGGACTGGCCGGACGCGGGGCTGCTCTCCTACAGCGTCCACATCGGCGAGGACGGCGAGACGCTCCTGCACTACTCCCAGTGGGCGAGCGAGGAGGCCTACCAGGAATTCTTCCGGTCCCACCGGGACGGGAGGAACGCCGAGATCGACGCCGCCGTGCCCGGTGTCGAGCGGGTCGCGCTGCACTCGTACGAGCGGTACCGCAGCACTCGGCTCCGCGCGGACGACGACACTCGTGTACCCGGTTGCGTGGTGATCGTCGACGTCGAGTTCGACGGACCGGACCCGGACCGCCAACGCGCCTGGGTGGACGCCGTGTTCGAGGCGCTGGAGACGGAACCGAGCCTGCACCCGGGCGGTATCTCCGCGCACTTCCACGTGAGCCTCGACGGCACCCGTGTGCTCAACTACGCCGAGTGGGAGAGCGCCGCGGCCCACATCGAGGCGCTCGCCGCACCGGGCGACGGAATCGGCACGGCCACACCGCAGTGGCGCACGGTGCAGACGTACCCCGGTGTGACCGGTGGTGGCGTGAAGCGGTACACGCCCGCGCTGAGCCTCAGCGCGGGCGTGTCCTGACACGGGCCGGTACGGGTTACGGGCGGAACCGCAGCACCTGCGGGTCGTGGTCGCTGTTCTGCTCGGCGAACTCGGCGTTGATGTGCACGCTGTCGTACTCGAAGCGGCGGATCGACGGGCTGGTCAGGATCTGGTCCAGCACCTGGCTGTTGCCCTGGAACACGTACGAGTAGCGCTCGCTGCGCGGCAGCGAGGTGACCGCCGCGTGCAGCGCGCCGCCGTCCGTCAGCGCCGTGGTCGTCTCGGAGAACTCGAAGTCGTTGATGTCACCGAGGACGACGACGTCGGCGGTGCGCTGCACCTCGAGGATGTCCTTGACGAAGGTGTTGACGGCCTGGGCCTGCTGGAGACGCTTGGCCTCGGAGGAGCGGTTCGGCGGCTGGCGGTGCGAGACCAGCGACTCGTCGCCGCCCTTGGAGCCGAAGTGGTTCGCGATGACGAAGACCGTACGGCCCCGGAAGGTGAACTCACCCGCCAGCGGCTTGCGGCTGTTGTCCCACGCCGTGTTCGCCGGGTCGATCCGGCCGGGGGAGTGGGTCAGGGCGGCCCGCCCCTTCTCGCCCACGACACCGGTCGCCGTCGTCGCGTCGCCACCCGCGCGGTCCGTGAACGCGACGCGCTCGGGGTTGAAGAGGAACACCTGGCGGATGTTGCCGCCCGGCTCGCCGCCGTCCTTGTTGTTGACGGGGTCGATGGTGCGCCACTCGTACGCCGGGCCGCCGGCGGCGACGATCGCGTCCGTGAACTTCGTCAGCGTCTGGTCGGCGGCGACCGTACCGTCGTTCTTCGCCCCGTTGTTGTCCTGGATCTCCTCCAGGGCGACGATGTCGGGCGAGGCCAGGTTCTCCACGACGGCCTTCGCCAGCGCGTCGAACTTCTCCTGAGGATCGCTCGGGTCCAGGTTCTCGACGTTGTACGTCGCCACCGCGAGCTCGCCGCGGTGCTGCTTCTCGGTCGTCTCCCGCTCCAGCCCGCGGTCGGCGACCGTGCCGAGGGTGCGGGCGGTGAGGGTGTAGCCGCCGAACTGGTTGAAGTCCAGCGGGCCCTCGGTCGTCCCGGTCAGCCAGTCACCCACGTTCGCCTTCGGGAACGGCTGCTGGGCGATCGGGGTCAGCGACTGGACCTGGAGGCGGCCGGTGTTCTGCGACGTGTACGAGCCGTAGACCGTGCCCCCGCGCCGGTTGTCGTTCTCGTGCGGCTTCACCGTCACCCACAGCTCGTGGTGCGGGCTGGTCGCACCGACGACCCGGGAGGAGCCGATGCGGATGTTCGTGCCTTCCAGGGCCTCGTAGTAGTCCAGGGCGTAACGGCCCGGCTGCAGGGTGAGGCCGTTGACGGACCCGCCGGCCGCCGGGTCGCCCTCGGGGGCGTACGCGCTCGGGACGGAACGGGCCGAGACGGTGGTGGGCGCGGGCACCGGGTTGCCGGAGGAGACCACCGTGACGGTGGGCTTGGTGATCTGGGTGAGCGACTGGTTGCCGGAGGACGTGCCGCCGGGGATGTACTCGGTGACCGTGCCCGAGACGGTGACCGCGTCGCCGACGGCGACGGTCGGGGCGGTACCGGTGTAGACGAAGACACCTTCGCTGGTGGCGGGGTTGGCGTCGGCCTGCGTGTCCTGGAACCAGAAACCGCGCGAGCCGTACGTCCGTACGCCGGTGACGACGCCGGACACACCGCTCACCTGCTGCCCGGCCAGCGGGGATACGCGGGTGGTGCCCTGGATGTCGTGGATGCGTATCGCGTCGGCTGCGGCGGCGGGGTCGGCCGACGCGGAGTCGGCCGCGGTCGCCGACCCGGTGGCGATCAGGCCGGCGGCGAGGGCGGTGGCGACGACGGCCGAGACGGCGGCGGTTCGCGGCGCGAATCTCGGAAGGGAGGAAGACATCACGGGGCTCCGAAGATGGTGGGAGGTACTGAGCGGTAGCTCTACGCGCGTCAATCTCTTGGCTGGGGCGTGTCCTTGTCAAGGGCTCGCGGGTGGCCGGAATTTGACCGGTACATGAACGAACGGGCGGGTGCGTGAATGCGTCTACGCTGGGGGCCGCCCAATCCCCCCACGTACGCCCCGAGGAGAAACCGCTGATGTCGTCGGATCGCCCCACCCTGCCGCCGGTGCGGCTGCCCTCGGACGCGGAGCTGGCACGGGACGCGCTCGTCGCTCCGCTGCTGGCCCGAGCCGTCCGGCTCGCCCGCTGGGCGGGGCCGGAGACCCGGGTCGGTGCTGGCGGCGAACTCGTCGAGGAGCAACTGCCCGCCGCCGCCGAGGCGCTGGGGCTCACCCCGGACGAGGACGGCGCGGCGTACGCCAGCGAGGCGTGGCGGGTCGCCGTCGACACCGGGCTCGTCGTGGTCGAGGAACCGCAGGACGACGAGGGCGGTGGCGAGGGCGGTGCCGTCGAAGCGGGCGGACAGCTCGCCCTGGTCACCGGCGGTGCCCCGCAGGACGTCCTGGCGCTGTGGCTGGACGCCCTGGAAACGGCGCTCGCCGACGCGACCGCGCCGCTGCTCGACGACCTCGCGGACATCCTCGGCGAGGACGGCGACCTCGACCTGGACGCGCTGGACTGGGACCCGCAGCGCGAGGCCGAGTTCCTCGACGGCGTCCTCGGCAACCTGTACCTGCTCACCGTCACCGAGGGCGGCTCCGGGGACGCGCCCGTGCCGCTGCCGGCGCTCGCCGCGTCGATGATCGTGCCCGACGACATGGGCGAACCGACCGACGACATCCTGGAGCAGGTGTCCGAGGCGATGATGCGGCTGGACGACCAGTTCCGGGTGCTGGAGCCGGTCGGGCTGGTCGAGTACCAGCCGGTCGACGAGGCGCTCATGGCCGAGGAGGGCGAGGAGCCGCCCGCCTCGGGGGGCGACGACGAGGACGTGTCGCGGTACGGGATGGTGAAGCTGACCCCGCTCGGGCTGTACGGCGTCCGTGCCCGGATGCTCGAGGCGGGCATCGACGCGCCGGCGGTCGGCGACCTGGCCGACAAGGGCGCGGACGCGCTGCTCGACGGGGTGGCCCACTACCCGGAGGCGGCCGCGCGCGCCGAGACGCAACGGTGGCTCGCCCGCCGCGACGCGCTCCCGGCGGCCCGCGAACTGCTCGCGGCGGCGAAGGGCGCGGACACCGGCTCCCCGCTGCGCCGGCTCCACTGCCAGCAGGCGCTGTCGCTGGTGGGCGCGGACGCGGAACCGGCGGTACGGGAGGTCCTGGACGACTCCGAACTGGGTGGGCTCGCGCGCGTCTGGCTCGCTGAGCACGGCGCGGCGGACGTGCCGGCGCCGCCGGAGGCGATGGTCTTCTGGCTGGCCATCGACACGATCGCGGCGCAACTGGACGCTGTGGGCGGCGGGGACCTGGAGGAACTCCGCGAGCTGGTCGAGGGGTTGACCAGCCGGCACAGCGGGTTCTTCGACGCGGCGTGGCGGGTGGAGCACCCGGCGACGCCGGAGGTGCTGGAGGCGATCGGGCGGCTGCACCGGGACAAGGCGGTGGCGAAGGACGCCCGGAAGGCCGCGTTCAAGGCCCGCTCGCGGGCGGGCGGCTGACGGCGGCTCTGCCTGGTCCGGGGGCGGGGGCGGTGGCCCGTGGGTCGGTCCGTCGGCGAGTCGGGGACGGTGCCTGCCCGCCCGGTGCGGGCAGTCGTCCCGCGGGGCGATGGGGTCCTGCTCGCGCGAGGCCGAGAGCTTGGGGGAGGGCGGGCGCGACGGGCCGGGGCGGTGCCCTTGGGGGTTTGCCCCCGGGGCGGTGCGGCGGCGTTCGACGGTGGGTGGGGCGTGGTCCCTGGCGGGCTCGCCCTCCTCGAGGGCGGCGGCCTTGGGTCTCTGCGGTTCCGAGCCCGCCGCCGACCTCTGCGGGGGCGTCCCCGCACGCCCGGACGGCCGAGGTCGTCCGGGCGCGAGCGAGGGGTCGGCTACAGCGCCTGCGCGGCCGGCTTGACCATGCCGCGTACGGTCCGTGACTTCACGAACTCGCCCATGGCGGTCATCTCCCACTCGCCGGAGAACTGCTTGACGAGCTTCGCCATCATCACGCCGGTCTGCGGCTCGGCGGAGGTGAGGTCGAAGCGGACCAGCTCCTCACCGGTCGCCGCGTCCATCAGCCGGCAGTACGCCTTGGCGACCTCGGTGAACTTCTGGCCGGAGAAGGAGTTCACCGTGAAGACCAGCCCGGTGGCATCGGCGGGGAGCCTGCCCAGGTCGACCACGATCACCTCGTCGTCGCCCGCGCCCTCGCCCGTGAGGTTGTCGCCGGAGTGCTTGATGGAGCCGTTCAGGATGGTCAGCTTGCCGAAGTAGCAGCTGTCCAGGTGATTGCGCCGGGGGCCGTACGCGATGACGGAGGCGTCCAGGTCGATGTCCTTGCCGCGGAACGCCGGCTCCCATCCCAGGCCCATCTTGACCTGGGAGAGGAGGGGGCGGCCGCCCTTGACGAGGGACACGGTCTGGTTCTTCTGGAGGTTGACCCGGCCCTTGTCGAGGTTGATCTTCCCGGTGCCGGGTGCGGGCGCCGGGGCGGCGGGGGCAGCCGGGGACGCGGGCGGGGCGGCCTGGGCGGCGGGCGGGGGCGTCGGCGCCTGGACGGCAGGCGGCGGCGTCGGCGCCTGGGCGGCCTGTGCCGGCTCCTCCTCGACCGAGACACCGAAGTCGGTGGCGATGCCGGCCAGCCCGTTGGCGTACCCCTGCCCGACGGCACGGGCCTTCCAGGCACCGGCCCGGAGGTAGACCTCGACCACGACCAGCGCGGTCTCCGTGCCCAGCTGGGGCGGCGTGAAGGTGGCGAGGACGCTGCCGTCGTCGGCGTTGCGGATGGTCGCGGTGGGTTCGATGCCCTGGAACGTCTGCCCGGCGGCGTCCGGGCTCGCGGTGACGACGATCTTCTCGATGCCGGGCGGGACGGCGGCCGTGTCCACGATGATCGCGTCGGGCGCCGTGCCACCGCCCGACCGGTACGTCACGCCGGGGCCGGACGGCTGGTTGTAGAAGATGAAGTCGTCGTCGGAGCGCACCTTGCCGTCGGCGGTGAGCAGCAGGCCCGATACGTCGAGCCGCACGGGCGCGGCGACGTCCACCGCCACACGGGTGACGGGAAGGGGGATGTTCGAGCCGGGGGTCATAGCTGTCATGACTGAGGTAACGACCGAGGTCGCTTTGCCGTTCCCTTACCTTCGGCCACTCCGGTTACGCGGGTGCGCACGGGCGGTCCGTTCGTTGCCGTGTTTGTACGCGCCGGTCCACCGCGCCATCACGAGCTGGGCGTCGCCGGACTCCACCTCGGCGAGGAACTTCTCCGCACGGCCGCCCCGGAGGGTTCCGGCGGGGCGGCCCTGGTGGGTGATCTCTACGGTGCCGCCGGTGAGGCGTACGTGACTGAATCCATGAGGTCGTGGCATGGGCGGATCCTCCCGACTGGAGGGCCGGGATGTCATCCGGTTATCAGTACGGCCACCGCGGGGGGTTCGTGCAGAATTCGCCGCCCAGGTGGGCGTGGCCCGGGTCGGTGTCGTCGAGTTCGCCGTGTTCGGCGATGAGCTTCTCGGCGTACTGCTCGGAGTCGTCCTGCGGGTCGTAGCCGAGTGCGCGGGCCGATGAGAGGTCCCACCACAGCCGGGTGTTGGCGGACGAGCCGAACACCACCGTGTGCCTGACGTCCTCCGCGGTGAGCGCCGCGTGGAGGAGGCGGGCGCAGTCGCCGGGGCTGAGCCAGAGGGAGAGCATCCGTACGGAGGTGGGCTCCATCGAGCAGGATCCGATGCGGACGGAGACCGTTTCGACGCCGTGCCGGTCCCAGTAGAGCTGGGCCAGGTCCTCGCCGAAGCACTTGGACAGGCCGTAGTACGTGTCCGGGCGGCGGGGGGTGTCGACCGGGATCAGCGGGTCGCCCGGGCGCGGGCGCGGGGTGAAGCCGACGGCGTGGTCGCTGGACGCGAGGAGGATCCGGCCCACGCCCTCCGCACGGGCGGCCTCATAGAGGTTGTAGGTGCCCTCGATGTTGGCGCGGAGGATCTTCTCGAAGGGGGCTTCCAGGGAGATGCCCGCCAGGTGGACGATCGCGTCGACGCCCCGTACGGCCTCGCACAGCGCCGCCTTGTCGCCCAGGTCGGCGGTGATCGCGGCCGGCTCTCCCTCGAGCGGGGTGGCGTCGAAGAGGCGCAGCTCATATCCGTACGCGGGCAGCAGCCCCCGCATCAGCGTGCCGAGGCCACCGGCGGCTCCGGTGAGCAGGACCGTTCGGGGAGCGGGCATGGGGGGATCTCCTTGGTCGCGAATATGGGCCATGTTCACAAGGGTGAACGTGCTCAAGGGCGGGCCGGAACACCGTCAAGTGTGGCGGGGGGTCACCAACTCCGTCCCTGAGTTGCGGTTTTCCGTCACACTTCCGCCTTGACCGGCCCTAGGGGGCGGGTTTGGCGTGGTGACGTTCAGACTTCCGCCTGGGGCAGCGCGCCGACCGGGCCTGAGGCGGCCGGGAGCACCGGTGGGGTCTCGCCGCTACGGCTTGCGCCGTCCTGGCGCGAGTCTGTGCCGGGACAGCCAGGTTCCGGGGTCGGCCTTCGCGCGGGGCGGCACCGCGCCGGCCCGGACCTGAGGGGAACTCAGGCGGGGCTGGGGCAGCGTCCCCACGTCCTTCCAGGCCCCGCGCACGTTCTCGATCAGCGCGTTCCCCCTCTTGTCCAGCATGCGTGTCAGCGCCTCCTGACCGATCCCGAAGGCGATGGCCCAGGCGGCGATCTGCCCCCGGCGGTCCAGGGCCGTGAGTCCCGGGATGAAGTCGCCGTGAATCAGGACCACTCCCAGGAGGGCGGACAGCGCGCCGACGGGTACGCGGAGGAGCAGAAGACTCATGGGCACCAGGAAGGGAAGTGCGGTACCGCGCATGCCGTGCAGCGCCACAGCACCCGTCAGGGCGGCGGCCCCCGCACCGAGGGAGGCCACGAGCAGGACGTCCCCGCCCTGCGGGACGACGGCGGAGCCGTCCCCCGCACCCATCGGGCAGACTCTCGCCGGTGTGCCGTTCGGCCCCGCGGGTGGTTCGAAACAGAGCTTGTCCGCGAGTGCCTGCGGAGCCAGGTATCCCGAGAGGATGAACAGCATCACGACGACCGACATGATGAGGAACGAGGCGAGGAGGGCGTTGCGGAATCCGCGGACCCTCGCTATCTCCCATTCCTCGGCATGGTTCGCCGCGTGCATCACGGCCACGGCGAGGTCCCGGTAGTCCTCTCCCAGCGCGTTGTCGTTCTGGCGCAGGTACTCCTCCAGGATCCTCAGCCGGGGATCGTCACGGTTGAGGTGCTGGGAGGCCCGGGCGAGCACGGTCGGGCCCCACCAGGTGAGCTCGTCGGTGGGACAGATCTGCAGGATGAGCAGCTCGGTCTCGTGCATGCTGGTCAGGCAGCGGTCCCGCGCCGAACTGAAGCACGAAGGGCGTCTCCAGTCCCGTCGGGGCTCGTCGGCAGCGTCCCGGGCCGCGTCCAGCAGGCAGTGCGCCTTGCCGGCGAGCTGCTGGTCATGGGCCGACAGGCGCTGCATCCGCTCGATGCGGTCGAGCTGCGCCTGGAGTACGGCGATATGGGCTGCGGCGCGCTGCGTCCACGAGGCCCTCATGCCTTTCGCTACCACATCCCGGTCGCTCATGAGCGGCTCCAGCTCGCTGTACCCCGCGTTCGACCCACTTCCATGGTCGATCCGGGCCCGCGGAGCCGCAACTCAACGCCTCACCGGACACGTGTGGTTGACCGGTCATCCATTCACGGCCGGGTCCGCTCGTACCGCAGCGCGGCCCCCGTCAGCAGCGCGCCGAGCCCCTCCCACAGGCCCACGCCGAGGAACCCCGCAGGGGCGCGGCCGGAGACCACCGCGAGGAGGAACACCGCGCACGTGAGGAGCCGGAAGGGGACCGTCCAGCGGAAGAAGGCCTTCCAGTCGGCCAGCGCGGCCAGCATGTAGTACACGCCCATATTGACCGCCGCCATCGACGAGGCGGTCAGGAACACCAGGGTGTGGTCACCGTCCGCGCGCCGGGCGTCCGGTACGGGCGTGAAGCCCATGACGGTGAGCAGCGCGTCCGGGGCGATCAGACCCACCACGCCCAGTGCGGTGGCCAGCAGTCCGAAGACCGCCATCGTCCAGCCGGACGGGGAACGGGGAAGAAGGCGGGGCGGCGGTCGCACGGCGGGTCCTCCTGCGCACATCGGGTACGGGAAGGACCTGCATACCGTGCGGCCGCCAACCAGGTTCCCCGGGGGGCTACTTCAGCGCCGCCGCCATCATCTTCTGCGCCACCGGCGCCGCCAGCCCGTTGCCGCTGACCTCGGCGCGCCGGGCGTTGGAGTCCTCGATCAGCACCGCGACCGCGACCTCCTTGCCGCTCTCCGCGTCCTTGGCGTACGACGTGAACCAGGCGTACGGCTTCTCGCTGTTCTCCACACCGCGCTGCGCCGTACCCGTCTTGCCGCCCACCTCCGCACCGTCGACCCTGGCGTTGGAGCCGGTGCCGTCCTCGACGACCGTGACCATCGCGCTGCGCAGCTGCTCGGCGGTGGACGCCGACACGATGCGCCGGGCCTCCCCGTCCTCGTACGAGTCGAGGGTGTCGCCGTCCGCGTCCACGACCTTGGACACCATGTGCGGCGCCGCCAGCATCCCGTCATTGGCGATGGCGGCCGACACCATGGCGATCTGCAGCGGCGTGGCCGTCACATCGAACTGCCCGATGCCCGACAGCGCCGTCTGCGCCTTGTCCATCTCGGAGGGGTAGACGCTCGGGTAGGCGCGCACCGGCACGTCCTGCTCGTCGTCGTTGAAGCCGAACTTCTCCGCCATCGCCCGGACCTTGTCCTTGCCCAGGTCGACGGCCATCTTCCCGAAGACGTTGTTGCAGGAGTACTGGAGCGCCACGCGGATCGAGGCGTTCTCGCAGGGAGCGGACGGGTTCTCGTTCTCCAGGTCCCTGACGGTGCCCGGCATCCGGTACGGGTTCTCGCTCCTCGTCGGCTCGTCGACCGAGCCGTACAGGCCGTTCTCCAGCGCCGCCGCCGCGACGACCAGCTTGAACGTCGAACCCGGCGCCACCGGCTGCCGGATCGCCCGGTTCACCAGCGGCTTGTCCTCGTCCTCGGTCAGCTTCCGCCACGCCTCGCCGTCCGTCGTCCCGGCGATCGTCGACGGGTCGTACGACGGGGTGCTGACCATGCCGAGGATGCGACCCGTCCGCGGGTCGATCGCGACGGCCGCGCCCTTGACGTCCCCCAGCGCCTCGAACCCGGCCTTCTGCACCGCGGGGTCGATCGTCGTGAGCACATCGCCCGGCTCGGCCGGCTTGCCGGTGAGCGCGTCGAGGGGGTTCTTCAGCCGGGGATCGGTCCCGTCCAGCACGTCGGAGTGGATCCCCTCCAGCTGGTTCGACCCGTACGCCTGTGAGCTGTAGCCGGTCACGGCCGCGTACAGCTCGCCGTCCTTGTACGTGCGCTTGTAGCGGAGGTCCCCGCCCTTCGTCCCCGCCGAGCCCGTGACCGGCGAACCGGCCACGACGATGTCCCCGAGCGGATGGGCGTACTGCTCCATGACGTTCCGCCGGTTGTGCTTGTCGTCCGCGAGCGCCTTGGCCTCGTACGCCTGGACCCAGGTCGCCCGGAGCAGCAGGGCGAACACCAGCAGCAGGGAGAAGGCGGCGGCTCTTCTGATCGTCTTGTTCATCCCGCACACAAGGACGAACGGGAGGAACGGGCGGGTTCCGGGACGCCCGTATTCTCAGGAAACGTTCATCCACGGGAGTCGGCCGGCGTGATGAAACCCGATTCGTACGCCACGATCACCGCTTGTGTACGGTCCCGCGCCCCCGTCTTGGCCAGCACCGCCGCCACATGCGTCTTCACCGTCGCCGGGCCCACCCCCATCCGCCGGGCGATCTCCGCGTTGGTCAGGCCCGTCGTCATCAGCCGCAGCACCTCCGCCTCCCGCTCCGTGAGCCGCGCCACCCAGGGCGCGGCGGCGGCCGGGCGCCCGCGCGCGTACTCGGCCGCCAGGCCCCGCAGCGCCGCCGGGTACAGCAGGCAGTCGCTGCGGGCGACCAGCCGCACCGCCGCCACCAGGTCCTCCGCCGCCGCCCGCTTCAGCAGGAACCCGGCCGCCCCGGCGCGCAGCGCCTCGTACACGTAGGCGTCGTTCTCGAACGTCGTCACCACCACGATCCGGGGCGCGGGCTCCGGCGCCGAGGCGAGGATCCGCTCGGTGGCGCGGATCCCGTCGACCTCGGGCATCCGCACGTCCATCAGGACGACGTCCGGCCGCAGCTCGCGCACCACGGACACCGCCTCCGCGCCCGTCGACGCCTCGCCGGCCACCTCCAGGTCCGGCTCCGCGTCCAGGATGACCCTCAGAGCGGTACGCACCATCCGCTCGTCGTCCGCCAGCACGATCCGGATCACTGGACGGCCTCCCGCAGCGGCAGGCGCGCGGCCAGCCGCCACACGCCGTCCACCGGGCGGGCCTCGGCGGTGCCGCCCAGCAGCCGCGCCCGTTCGCCGATGCCCCGCAGGCCGCGGCCGCCGCCGGGGCGGGCCACCGCGGGCCGGGCGGGCAGGGGGTTCTCCATGGTGATCTCCAACTCGTCCTCGTACCGCCCGATGGTCACCGACACCGGCTCGCCGCCCGCGTGCCGGGCCGCGTTGGTCAGGCCCTCCTGCACGATCCGGTACGCCTCGCGGGACACCGCCTCCGGTACGCCGGTCACGTCACCGCCCCGCAGGCTCAGCGACACCTGCCGCCCGGTCGTGGCCAGCAGCGCGTCCAGCGCCTCCAGGCCGGGCCGCCCCGGCAGCTCCCCGTCGTCCTCGCCCTGCCGCAACAGGCCCAGTACGGCGTCCAGTTCGCCGACCGTGCGGCGCGTCGTCTCCTCGATGGCCGCCAGCGCCTCCCGTACGAACCCGGGGTCGCTGTCGAGCACTCTGCGCGCCGCGCCCGCCTGGAGCGTGACGGCGCTCAGCGCGTGCCCCACCGAATCGTGCAGCTCCCGGGCGAGGCGGTTGCGTACGGCGAGTTCGGCGGCCCGCCGCTCCGCCGCCGCCAGCCGGTCGGTGGGCGTGGGCCCCAGCAGCAGCGGCGCCTGCCGCGCCAGCAGCGCCCCCGCCCCGGCCGCCGCCGCCGCGAGCGCCACCAGCATCGCGAGCCCCGCGGGCACCCCGGCGTACACCAGCCAGCGCTCGTCCAGTGACCAGAACCGGCCGAGCTCCGACTCGCGCAGCCCGGCAGAGAAGGGCAGCGCCATCACCGACACCGCGAACGGCGGCAGCGCCAGCGACGCCCCGCTGACCAGCCCGCCGAGCCCGACGTGCAGCGTGAACCACCCGGCCGTGCGCGCCCGTGCCGTCCGCGACCTGGCCGGCCCGTCCGCGAACCGCTCCGCCGGAATCCCGCACAGCGTCCGCGCCGCCGCCACCGACATGGGCCGGGCCGGCGGGAACAGCGCCGTCACGGCGGCGAGCGGCAGGGCGACGGCGTACGCCCCGAACTGCGTGGCCGGGGAACCGGAGAACATCCCCGCCTCGCCCACCAAGGGCGCGACGACCAGCGTGCCCAGCAGCCAGTACGGCATCAACAGCGCGCCGCCCAGGATCAGATGCACCCACCGCAGCCGTGCGCGCCGCCCCAGCAGCGCCGTGCCCAGCGCCCTCACGCCGAACGCACCGCCCGCCTCCGCAGCAGGACGGCCACGCAGGCGCCCAGCGCCATCCCCGTGATCATCTCGCCAGCGTAGGCCAGCGCCATGGCCACCGTGGGCTCGTCGGCGGGATCGCTCTGCGGCAGCAGGGCGGCCAGCAGGAGCCAGCCGCCCCAGCAGCCCACCCCGCCCGAGCCGACCCAGGCGAGCGCCAGCGGCGCCTTCACCGGCAGTGAACGCCCCAGGCGGAACACCAGCATCAGCACACCGGTGACGGCGGTGGCGAGGAAGAGCAGGCGGACGCCCTCCAGGACGGCGAAGTCGCCGCCGCGTTCCGCGATCCGCCCCGCCGACAGCCCCCACGCCGAGCCGGAGAGCCACAGCGCGTGCAACGCCGACGGCGCCAGCAGGAGCACCGAGGCCGCCACGGCGGTCACCCGGACGGCCTGCCCGGACAGCGCGGGGGACAGGTCGCCCACCCTTCCCCGCCACACCCGGCTCCAGCGGTCCCGCGCGTACAGGGCGAACAGCGTCCCGAGGGTGAGGCCCTGGACGATGAAGCCGCTGTAGACGACGGTGAAGACCCACTCGTCAAGGAACGGTTCCGTGGGGCCCGAGCGCCCGGCCGCCAACTGGGCCGGATAGCCCACCATGATCGGGGCCAGCAGCCGGTCGCCACCCACATGGGGAACGCCAGCAGCCACGCCTTCACCGCCATCCCCCAGCGCTGGGTGAAGAGCAGGGCGAGGACGACGACGGCCGCGTCCATCAGCACGGTCACCACGTTGAGCGCGGCCATCAGGCCGGGGTCGTCCAGCAGCGCGCTGTCGTCGGGGATGCCGACGCGGCTGCCGGACACCCAGGCGATCTTGAGCGAGACGTAGGGCACGGACGAGGCGATGGCGAGGGCACGCAGGATCCGGCGGGCCGGGCCCGGCCGGGTGGTCCGCGTCATGGCGGGCGAGGTCGTTGTCATGCCCCCTACGCTCCCGCCGGTGTCCGTCCCCGCGCCTCCTGCGTGACGGTGAACCGTCTCCGCCGTGCGGCGGAGGCCGCTCAGCCCCGGAGGACGAGGACCACCTCGTCGGTCTGCTCCCCCCGGGCGTGCGCGAAGCCCCGGTCGTGGCCGACGACGGTGAAGCCGCACTTCTCCAGGACCCGGACGGAGCCCTTGTTGTCGGCGGCGGCGCGGGCGTGCAGCGGCCGCACCGGCACGGCGTCGAGCAGGGCGCGCAGGGCGGCGGTGGCGATGCCGCGTCCCCAGTGGGTGCGGCCGACGACGTAGGTCACCTCGCGCTCGTCCGGCGGTCCGTACACCGCCGCGTGCCCGACGACCTCGCCGTCGGCGACCACCGTGCGGACGACGGCGTCGGAGGCGAGCACCCGGGCCCAGTGGGCGTCGAAGGAGGCCCGGTCCGTGGGGTCTTCGCGGGTGAAGGCGGCGACCCGGTTGGACTCGGGGTCGCTCATGTGCGAGAAGAACACCGGCAGGTCGCTCTCGCGCACCTCGCGGAGGACGACGTCCATCACAGCCGCCGGGTGGCGAGCGTCAGCCGGTCGCGGGCGTCGAAGAGCGCGTCCTTGATCGTCTGTTCGTGTGCCGGGGTGAGCCGGGCGACCGGCACCGAGCAGCTGATGGCGTCCCGCGCCGGGGTGCGGTACGGGATCGCGACGCCGAAGCAGCGCAGGCCGAGTGTGTTCTCCTCGCGGTCCACGGCGAACCCCTGCTCGCGGACGGTGTGGAGCTCCTCGATGAGCTTCTCGCGGTCGGTGACGGTGTGTTCGGTGAGGGCCGGCAGCGTCTCCGGGAGCATCTTGCGGACCTGCTCGTCGCTGTGGCTCGCCAGCAGTGCCTTGCCGAGCGAGGTGGAGTGGGCGGGCAGCCGGCGTCCGACGCGGGTGAACGGCCGGAGGTAGTGCTGCGACTGGCGGGTGGCGAGGTAGACGACGTTCGTGCCGTCGAGCCGGGCGAGGTGGATCGTCTCGGTGGTGTCGTCGGAGAGCCGGTCCAGGGTCGGGCGGGCGGCGGCGACGACCTCGTCACCGTCGATGTACGAGGTCCCCACCAGCAGGGCGCGTACGCCGATGCCGTACCGCGTGCCCGTCGCGTCCGTCTCCACCCAGCCGAGGTCCACCAGGGTGCGCAGCAGCATGTAGAGGCTGGACTTGGGGTAGCCGACGGCTTCCTGGACGGCGGCCAGGGAATGCATGCCGGGGCTGCCCGCGAAGTACTCGAGCAGTTCCACCGTGCGGACGGCGGACTTGACTTGCGCCCCGCCGGATTCGGTAGCCGACATAGACCTCGCCCCTCTTGTGACGCGCCGCGCCCGTCAATAGAGTCCCATTCATCATCAGGAACGCTGTTCAGAATACCGAACAACCTCGGTGGGCTGGAAGGACGTGGCGGTGTCAGCAGCACAAGTCTGGAGTGTCGACCCCCGAACCGGGAAGCGGCGTGAACAGGTTGCCGTCGAAGCCACGGCCGAGGACGTCGACCGTGCCGTACGCGCGGCGCACGCCGTCCGCGGAGCCCTCGCCGACCGCGCCGTGCGCGCCGCGTTCCTGCGTACCGCCGCCGATCTGCTCGACGGCGCCAAGGACCGGCTGGTGGCCGCGGCCGACGCCGAGACCGCACTCGGCCCGGCGCGGCTCACCGGCGAGCTGGCCCGCACCTGCTTCCAGTTGAGGGCCTTCGCCGGCATCGTCGACGAGGGCGACTTCCTCGGCGTGATCATCGACCACCCCGACGACACCGCCACCCCACCCATCCCGGACCTGCGCCGTTACAAGGTGCCGCTGGGCGTCGTCGCCGTCTACGCCGCCTCCAACTTCCCCTTCGCCTTCTCCGTGCCCGGCGGCGACACCGCCAGCGCGCTCGCCGCCGGCTGCCCCGTCGTCGTCAAGGCCCACCCCGACCACCCGGCCACGTCCGAGCTGGTCGCCGCCGTCCTCGGCCAGGCCGCCGCGCACGCCGGCATCCCGCAGGCCGTCGTCGGCCTGGTCCACGGCTTCGACGCGGGCGTCGCACTCGTCGAGCACCCGCTGATCGCCGCCGCCGGGTTCACCGGCTCGGTACGCGGCGGGCGGGCGCTCTTCGACGCGGCGGCCGCCCGGCCCGTACCGATCCCCTTCCACGGCGAACTCGGCTCCCTCAACCCGGTCGTGGTCACCCGTGCGGCCGCCGCCGAGCGCGCCGAGCAGATCGGCACCGGCCTGGCCGGGTCGATGACGCTCGGAGTCGGCCAGTTCTGCGTCAAGCCCGGGCTGGTGCTGGCCCCGTCCGGCGCGGGCGGCGACGAACTGGTCGCGTCCCTGGCCGGCGCGGTCAAGGGCGCCGGCGAGGGCGTCCTCCTCGACCACCGCATGCGGGACAACTTCGTCGCGGGCGTCGCCGAGCGCGCCGCACTCCCGGACGTCGAGGCCCCCGTCACCCCCGGTGCCGGTGACGAGCACACCGTCAGTCCCGGCTTCCTCACCGTGCCGGCCGCCAGGCTGGCCGACGGCGGCGCGCACGACCTGCTGCTGGAGGAGTGCTTCGGCCCGGTCACCGTCGTCGCCCGGTACGACACCGACGACGAGGTCACCACCGTCCTGTCCCGCCTGCCCGGCAACCTCACGGCGACCGTGCACCTCTCCTCGCAGGAGGCTTCCGCCGGGGGCCGCGGCGCCGAGATCCTCGCCGAACTCACCCCGCTCGCCGGCCGCGTCCTCGTCAACGGCTGGCCCACCGGCGTCGCCGTCGCCCCCGCCCAGCACCACGGCGGCCCCTACCCGGCCACCACCTCCACCTACACCTCCGTCGGCGGCACCGCCGTCGAACGCTGGCTGCGCCCCGTCACCTACCAGTCGACCCCCGAGGCGCTGCTCCCGCCCGAGCTGCGCGACGACAACCCGCTGAACCTCCCGCGCCGGGTCGACGGACGGCTGGAGCACCCGTCCGGTTCCTGATCACCCCCGGGCCGCCCCCCCGGCACCCGGCAGCCCCCCGGCACCCGGCAGCCCTCCGCATACGGCCGGCCCCGCCCGGGGCCGGCCGGGCCCGGTGACCACCTGGTGCTCCGGCTCGCCGCCCGGCCGCTCCCTGAGGACCCCTGCCCCGATCACGGCGTAACGTGACGAAGTGGAGCAGAACGCACCCGGGTGAGGAGCGGCCATGACACCGGACCCCCTACGACAGGAAGCCTTCGCCGAGCTGATGGTCGACGTGCTCAACAAGGGGGCACTGGCCCTCCTCACCAGCGTCGGCCACCAGACCGGCCTGTTCGACACCATGAGCACCCTGCCGCCCGCCACGAGCGCCGACATCGCCGGGGCCGCGGGCCTCGACGAGCGGTACGTACGCGAGTGGCTCGGCGGCATGGTCGTGGGAGGCATGGTGGAGTACGAACCCGAGGGCGCGACCTACACCCTGCCTCCCGAGCACGCCGCCTCGCTCACCTCGGCCGCCGGCCCCGACAACCTCGCCGGGATGATGCCCTACATCGCCCTGATGGGTGAGGTCGAGCAGCAGGTCGTCGCGTCCTTCCGCGACGGCGGCGGCGTCCCGTACTCGGCGTACCCCCGCTTCCAGGCGCTCCAGGCCCAGGAGACGGCCCGGGTGTACGACACGGCCCTCGTCGACACGATCGTCCCGCTGGCCCCCGGCCTCACGGAACGCCTGCGAGACGGCATCGACGTCCTCGACGTGGGCACCGGCCAGGGCCACGCCCCGCTCGTCCTGGCCCGGGCCTTCCCGCGCAGCCGCTTCCACGGCCTCGACCGGTCGGAGGACGGCATCGCCGCCGCCCGGCGCGAGGCCGAACGACTGTCCCTGGACAACCTCCACTACACCGTGGGCGACTCCACGGAGATCACCGGCCGGTACGACCTCGTCACGGCCTTCGACGTCATCCACGACCTCGCCCGCCCCCAGGAGACCCTCACGGCCGTCGCCGCGTCCCTCCGCGAGGGCGGCACGTTCCTGATGGGCGACATCGCCGCCTCCAGCAACCTGGAGGAGAACATCGGCCACCCGTTCGGGCCCACGCTCTTCGGCTTCTCCGTCTTCTACTGCATGACCACCTCCCTGAGCACCGGTGGCGCCGGCCTCGGCACGGTCTGGGGCGAGCAGACCGCCCGCCGCATGCTGGAGGAGGCGGGCTTCACCGGCGTCCAGGTCCGGTCGGTGGACGACGACCCGCTGAACGTCTACTACGTGGCGACGACCCCCGCCCGGTAGAGGCGGTCCCGACCACGGCCTGGCCCGGCCGGACACTCCGGCTAGTGGCCCCCGCGCGGTTCCACGCAGCCGCCCTCCATGTACGGGCCGTGCGCCTCGGCCCGGGCGGGCGGACCGAGGTGTCCGGAGACGCACGGCCCGGCGCCGGGGACGAGCAGGCTGAAGCCGAGGAGCGGACCGTTGCGGTAGACCTCCGTGCTGTCCGCCGGATACCCGAGCTCCTCCAGCACCGCCCTCAGGCCGCTCTCGTCACGGACGCCCGCCAGGGACTCGGCTATCCGGCCGGCGTGGGCACGCCCCCGGCACGCGGTGCCGGGCTTCATGGGCATCTGCTGCTGGAACGCGTGGTTCTCGGCGTACTTGGACCGCTCGGGGTCGTACGGCTCCGTGGCCGCCGAGGTGCTGGGGGAGGGGCTCGGCCCGGTACCGGCGCAGCGGTCTCCCACGCCGGGGAACAGCCTGTCGTGCTCGGCGAGGGCGGCGTTCCGCTGCGCCGCGGGGTCCGGGGACGGTGAGCCGGAGGCCCCCGGCGGCTGCGACGACACCCGTTCGGTGCCGCAGCCGGTCACCAGCAACAGCCCCGCGACGGCGGCGGGCAGGGCGAGACGTCTCACCAGAGGGCTCCATTTCCGGTACGGCACGGCGGGCCATGGCAGCTTCGCGCACCGAAGCGGGGATCGTCGTGAGTATCCGTACTCAGAGGAGACGAGGTACCGCGGTGGGAAAGATCGTGCTGTCCATGTCGGTGTCCCTGGACGGCTACATGGAGGGACCGAACCGGGACATCGACTGGCACCTGGTCGACGACGAATTGCACCAGTACTTCAACGACCTGTGCGCGGGGATGGGGGCCTTCCTCGAAGGCCGCGTCACCTATGAGCTGATGGCGGGGTACTGGCCGACGGCCGACTCCGACCCCGCCGCTTCCGCCACCGTGCGGGAGTTCGCGCGCATCTGGCGGGAGAAGCCCAAGTACGTGTTCTCCGGCACCCTCCAGGAGGCCGGCTGGAACACGACCGTCCTCCGGGACGTCGACCCCGAGGAGGTGCGGGCCATCGCGCGGCAGTACGCGGGCGATCTGGCGGTGGGTGGAGCC
This sequence comes from Streptomyces sp. NPDC041796, assembly GCF_055590785.1. NCBI lineage: Bacteria > Bacillati > Actinomycetota > Actinomycetes > Kitasatosporales > Streptomycetaceae > Streptomyces > Streptomyces sp. NPDC041796. The sequence goes on along the minus strand of NZ_JBVJAH010000007.1, from coordinate 84,691 downwards.
GACCTCGCCGCGGCGTTCCGGAAGCACGACCTGATCGACGCGTACAGCGTCTACGTCCACCCCGTCCTCATCGGCAGGGGCAAGCCGCTGTTCCCCGACTGGGACACCAGGACCGCCCTGCGGCTCGTCGAGACCCGGAGGTTCGGCAACGGGGTGGTGCTGCTCGGGTACGAGAGGGAATGAGCGGTGCCCGGCAGGCGTTGAGGGCTCGAGCGGAGGACGCCTCCGCACGCCCGGCCCCCCCTCACGACCTGGAGAGAACAGACACATGCGCGTCGAGATCTGGAGCGACATCGCCTGCCCGTGGTGCTACATCGGCAAGGCGCGCTTCGAGAAGGGGCTCGCGGCCTTCGCCCACCGGGACGAGGTCGAGGTGGTGCACCGTTCCTTCGAGCTCGACCCGGGACGGGCCAAGGGCGACACCGCTCCGGTGATCGACATGCTGGCGAAGAAGTACGGGCGTACGCGTGAGGAGGCGCGGGCCATGGAGGAGCACGTGGCCTCCACCGCGCGCGCCGAGGGGCTGGAGTACCGCACCGAGGGGCGGGACCACGGCAGCACCTTCGACATCCACCGGCTGCTGCACCTGGCGAGGGCGCGCGGCCGGCAGGACGCGCTGCTCGACCTGGCCTACCGGGCCAACTTCGCCGAGGAGCGGTCCGTCTTCGACCCGGAGGTGCTCGTCCGGCTCGGTGCCGAGGCGGGCCTGGCCGAGGACGAGGTGCGGGCCGTGCTGGCCGACGAGGACGCCTACGCCGACGACGTACGGGCCGATGAGCGGGAGGCGGCCGCGCTGGGCGCCACGGGCGTGCCGTTCTTCGTCCTCGACCGGCGCTACGGCGTCTCCGGCGGACAGCCCGCCGAGGTCTTCACCCAGGCGCTGGAGCAGGCCTGGCAGGGCCGGGTGGTCCAGCCGGCCGGCGCGGGGGCGGTGGCCTGTGACGTGGACGGGACCTGCGAGGTGTGAGATCCGCGTCAGCGGTGCGTGATTGACCCGGCGTGGCGCGCGGCACAGGGTAGGGACATGGAAATCCCCCTCGGTGGCGGCGAGTTCGCGCCCACGCAGACGTATCTGAACACCTCCCGCTGCGGGCTGCTGCCCCGCCGGACCGTGGCCGCCGTGACCGCGCTGGCGGAGAAGCTCGCCGCGGGCACGGCCGGCGGCTCAGGAAGTTTCGAGGCCGTGGACGGCGCGCGGTGCGGGTTCGCGCGGGTGGCGGGCGTGGGCCCGGACCGGGTGGCCGTGGGCAGCTCGGTCGCCGTGCACGTGGGCCTGATCGCGAGCTCCCTGCCGTCCGGGGCGGAGGTCCTGTTCGTGGACGGCGACTTCGGCTCGCTGATCACGCCGTTCGCGGTGCGCGGCGACCTCAAGGCGCGGTTCGTGCCGCTGGAGGACCTGGCGGACGCGGTACGGCCGGGGACGGCGCTGGTGGCCTTCTCGTCCGTGCAGTCGGCGGACGGGCGCGTCGCCGACATGGCGGCGGTACGGGAGGCCGCGGCCGCGCACGGGGCCCGCACGCTCGTCGACGCGACCCAGTCGGCGGGGTGGCTGCCGCTGGACGCCGGGGCGTACGACTACACCGTGACGGGCGGGTTCAAGTTCCTGATGTGCCCCCGGGGCGCGTCGTTCCTCACCGTCACGGAGGACGCCCAGGAGTCCCTGGTGCCCATCCACGCGGGCTGGTTCGCGGCCGAGGACCTGAATGATCCGTACGGTCCGGCGGTACGGCTCGCCGACACCGCCCGGCGGTTCGACGAGCCGCCCGCCTTCCTCCCGTACCACGGCGCCGAGCAGTCCCTGGCGCTGCTCGGCGAGATCGGCGTCGACACCGTCCACGCCCATGCCACCGCGCTGGCCGCCCGCTTCCGGGAGGGCCTGGTCCGCCTCGGTCACGCCCCGGTGCCCGGCGACTCGGCCGTCGTCGCCGTCCCGGGGCTGGGCTCGCGGCAGGCCGAGCTGGCGGAGGCGGGGGTCGTCGTGTCCGCCCGGGCCGGCAACCTCCGGGCCGCCTTCCACCTCTACAACTCGGCCGCCGACGTGGACCGGACTCTCGACCTGCTGTCCTGAGCCGCCGCCGAAGCGACCTGTCGAACGGCTGCCGGGCTACCCCGCGGCCGTTCCCGGACAGTCCAGGGTCGCCTTGCACAGGTTCGCCTCGACCTTGCCCAGCAGCCGTGCGAGCTCGGCTCGCTCGCGCGTGTCGAGCCCGGCGAGGGTGTGCTCCTCCAGGTCGCTCCAGGCGCCGCTCACCTGATCGTGCAGCGAGCAGCTGGCACTCGTGGCCTCGACCAGCACCGCTCGCCGGTCGGCGGGGTCGGGGGAGCGGCGCACGTGCCCGCTCTGCTCCAGGCGCTGGAGCATCTTGGTGACCGTGGAGGGGTCCAGGTCGACGGCCTTGATCAGCTCGGACTGGCGCACCGGGCCGGCGTCCCAGAGGTACATCATCACGAACTCCTGGCCGGGGTAGATCCCCACCGCCTTCAGGAACCTGCCCGCGGCGATGCGGTGCAGCCGGGCCACCCGGGACAGGGTGTGGGAGAGGGGGCCGCCGCGCGCCGCGGAGGGCAGCGCGTCGGTACACAGGACGGGCTCGGAGCCCGCCGAGGCGTCGTGGGGGGCTGACATCGGGGGTCTCCTCGGGGGGTGTCCGGACGATGTCACCGATTTTACCTTGGTCGGCCAATGAATGCGCTACAGTGGCGTCACGCCGAAATACTTGGCCGACCACATATTGCTTGGGAGACTCCGATGACCACTGCCTTCGACCCCATCGACCTGTCCGGCACGCAGCTCGCCAACCGCATCGCCATGGCACCGATGACCCGCAGCCGGGCCGGCGCCGGGCGGGTGCCGACCGACCTCACCGCCGAGTACTACGCCCAGCGCGCCTCGGCCGGCCTGATCATCACCGAAGGCGTCCAGCCCTCCCCGGTCGGCCAGGGTTACCCCGACACCCCCGGCCTGCACAGCGACGAGCAGACCGCCGCCTGGCGCAAGGTCACCGACGCCGTGCACGCCAAGGGCGGCAGGATCTTCGCCCAGCTCATGCACGCGGGCCGCATCGGCCACCCCGACCTGCTCGCGGACCAGCCCGGCGCCCTCCACCCGGTGGGCCCCTCCGCCGTCGCCGCCAAGGGCCAGGTGTACACCGCCGAGGGCCCCAAGGAGTTCGTCACCCCGCACGAGCTCACCGACGCCGAGGTACGGGAGACGATCGCGGACTTCGTGGCCGCCGCCCGCAACGCCGTGGCAGCCGGGTTCGACGGCGTCGAGCTGCACGGCGCCAACGGCTACCTCATCCACCAGTTCCTGGCCCCCGGCACCAACCGCCGGACCGACGCCTGGGGCGGCTCGGTGGAGGGCCGCATCCGCTTCGCCGTCGAGGTCGTCACCGCGGTCGCCGCCGAGATCGGCCCCGAGCGCACCGGCCTGCGGATCTCGCCCGGGAACCCGTTCAACGACATCGACGAGCCCGAGCCGGAGGAGACGTACACGGCGCTCGCCACGGCCCTCGAACCGCTCGGCATCGCCTACCTGCACGTCCTGGAGAGCGCGCCCGCCTCCCGCGAGCTCACCCTGGCCCTGCGCAAGCGGTTCTCCGGCACCCTCGTACTCAACCCGGCCACCGAGGGCCCGACGAGCGCCGAGGACCTCGCGCTGATCGAGAACGGCACGGCCGACATAGTGGCGTTCGGCGCCCTGTTCCTCGCCAACCCCGACCTGCCGGCCCGCCTCAGGGCCAACGGCCCGTACAACACCCCGGACACCGCCACCTTCTACGGCGGCGACCACCGCGGCTACACCGACTACCCGGCCCTGGTCGTCTGACCGCGGCCCCCGACGACCCGCGAGGGGCGGGACCGCACCCCGGTCCCGCCCCTCCGCGTGTGTGCCGGACGGCTCACCGCCCCTGCCGCCCCAGCGGTCAGCGCACCGGCGTGAAGTCCCTCGCCCCGATGAACTCGGGCCGTCGGACCGGTGCCGCGAACGGCTCCACCGCCGTGTTCTCCACGCTGTTGAACACGATGAAGACATTGCTGCGCGGGAACGGGGTGATGTTGTCGCCCGAGCCGTGCATGGCGTTGCAGTCGAACCAGGTCGCCGAGCCCGCCCTGCCGGTGAACAGCCGGATGCCGTGCGCGTCCGCGAACTTCGTCAGCGCTTCGTCCGACGGGGTGCCCGCGTCCTGCATCTGCAGCGACTTCTTGTAGTTGTCCTTCGGCGTCTCGCCCGCGCAGCCCAGGAACGTCCGGTGCGACCCCGGCATGATCATCAGGCCGCCGTTGGTGTCGTAGTTCTCGGTCAGCGCGATCGACACGGACACCGTCCGCATCCGCGGCAGCCCGTCCTCCGCGTGCCAGGTCTCGAAGTCCGAGTGCCAGTAGAAGCCCGAGGCGCCGAACCCCGGCTTCACATTGATCCGCGACTGATGGACGTACACGTCCGAGCCGAGGATCTCGCGCGCCCGGCCCACCACCCGCTCGTCGCGCACCAGCCGCGCGAACACGTCGCTGATCCGGTGGACCTCGAAGACCGACCGTACGTCCTGGGACTTCGGCTCGATGATCGACCGCTCGTCGGCCCGGATCGCCGGATCGGTGACGAGCCGGTCCAGCTCGGCACGGTAGACGGCGACCTCGTCCTCCGTGATCAGCTGGTCGACGGCGAGGAAACCGTCACGCTCGAACGACTCCAGCTCCGGGGTGAGCGGCCCCCAGACGACCGGGTCCTGCCGGGGCGTGACGACCTCGGACGCGCCTCGGGTGGGGTACAGGTCCTGCACAGTGGTGGTCGTGGTCGTCGTCGTCATGGTTCAGCCCTCCTCGGTGAGCAGCGGGTAGACACCGTTCTCGTCGTGGTCCTCCCGCCCGGTGACAGGGGGGTTGAACACGCATACGCACCGGAAGTCGGTCTTCGGCCGCATGGTGTGGCGCTCATGGCCGTCCAGCAGGTACATCGTGCCGGGCTCGATCCAGTGCGTCTCGCCCGTCTCGTCGTTGGTCAGCTCGGCCTCGCCCTCGACGCACAGCACGGCCTCGATGTGGTTGGCGTACCACATGGACGTCTCGGTGCCGGCGTACAGCACGGTCTCGTGCAGCGAGAAGCCGACCTTCTCCTTGGCGAGCACGATGCGCTTGGACTCCCAGGTGCCGGAGGCGGCCTTCACATGGCGCTCGGTGTTCTCGATGTCCTTCAACGATCGGACGATCACGGTGGTGCAACTTCCTTTCGTACGGGAGGGGTCAGGCGGTTTCGCGGACTGCGCGGGCCAGCGTCCGCAGCCCCTCGTCCAGCTCGTCGGGCGTGATGGTCAGCGGCGGCAGCAGCTTGACGACCTCGCTGCGCGGGCCCGACGTCTCCAGCAGCAGCCCCAGCTCGAAAGCGCGCGCGCAGACGGCCGCGGCCCGGGACTTGTCGGTGAACTCCATGCCCCACACCAGGCCCCGGCCCCGGAAGTGGGCGCCGTAGGCGGAGTTCTCGTCGCAGATCGCCAGCAGCGCCTGCTCGACCTGCTCGCCGCGCGCGATGGTCTGCTTCTCCATCTGCCCGTCGGCCCAGTAGGTGTCCAGCGCGGCGGTGGCGGTGACGAAGGCCGGGTTGTTGCCGCGGAAGGTCCCGTTGTGCTCACCCGGGCCCCACACGTCCAGCTCCGGCATGAACAGGCACAGCGACATCGGCAGTCCGTACCCGCTGATGGACTTCGACAGGGTGACGATGTCGGGGGTGATGCCCGCCTCCTCGAAGGAGAAGAAGGCACCGGTGCGGCCGCAGCCCATCTGGATGTCGTCGACGATCAGCAGCATGTCCTGGCGGTCGCACAGCTCCCGCAGCGCCCGCAGCCACTCGGGCCGGGCGACGTTGATGCCGCCCTCGCCCTGCACGGTCTCCACGATCACGGCGGCGGGCTTGTTCAGACCGGAGCCCTGGTCCTCCAGGAGCCGCTCGAACCAGAGGAAGTCGGGGACCTGGCCGTCGAGGTAGTTGTCGAACGGCATCGGCGTGCCGTGCACCAGCGGGATACCGGCCCCGGCGCGCTTGAACGCGTTGCCGGTCACCGCGAGTGAGCCCAGCGACATGCCGTGGAAGGCATTGGTGAACGACACGATCGACTCGCGCCCCTTCACCTTCCGGGCCAGCTTCAGCGCCGCCTCCACCGCGTTGGTGCCCGTGGGGCCGGGGAACATCACCTTGTACGGCAGGTCGCGCGGCCGGAGGATCACGTTCTGGAAGGACTCCAGGAACGCGCGCTTGGCGGTCGTCGCCATGTCGAGGCCGTGGGTGATGCCGTCACGCTCGATGTAGTCGAGCAGGGCGCGTTTCAGCACGGGGTTGTTGTGGCCGTAGTTGAGCGAGCCGGCGCCGGCGAAGAAGTCGAGGTAGGTGTGTCCGTCCTCGTCGGTGAGGCGTGCGCCCTGCGCGCGGTCGAACACGGCGGGCCAGCCGCGGCAGTAGCTGCGCACCTCCGACTCCAGGGTCTCGAAGACACTCAGGGCGGGCGGGGTGATGGTCACGGCGGTTCGTCTCCTCGGTGTGGGGGTCTCAGGCGTGCGGATCTGGCGGCGTGCGGGCGTGCGGGCGTGCGGGCGTGCGGCTGCGGCGTCAGGCGCTCGGGGCTCCGGGGCTCCGGGGCTCCGGGGCTCCGGGGCCGGACGATCGAGCTGCGGCGTCGGGCGACCGGGCTCCGGGGGCGGACGATCGAGCTGCGGCGTCGGGCGACCGGCTGCGGCGTCAGGCGATCGGGCCGATGCGGTAGAGCACCTCGGGCTCGTGCGTCCCCTCGGGGAACAGCCCTCCGTCGAAGAGGACCTCACGCTCCAGGGACGCGCCGCGGCGCTCCGCGTACGAGGTGAAGAGCCGGTCGGACGCGGTGTTGTCCGGGGTGACGGTGGTCTCCACGGTGTGGACGCCCTGTCCGGTGACGCGCGCGGTCAGCGCGTCCAGCAGCACACCGGCCAGTCCCCGGCCCCGGTGCGCCCGGTCCACGGCGACCTGCCAGACCACAAGGGTCTGCGGACGCTGCGGCCTGATGTATCCCGTGACGAAGGCGATCGGCTCTCCGTCGGCGCCGCGCGCCACCAGGGACGTGGAGGCGAAGTCACGGCACCACAGCAAGTAGCTGTACGAGGAGTTGAGGTCCAGGACCTCGGAGTCGCGGGCAATGCGCCATATCGCGGCTCCGTCCTCCACTCGTGGGGTGTCGATACCGATGGCCGGTGCGGCCGGTCGGTGGAATTCGTTTCGGGCACCTGCAAGGTCTGCTTGTGCGGCGGTCATGCGGATTGAACTTACCCAGCAAATTCTGAAATTGCATCGGGGTGAGGGGTTGGGTGAGTCCCTGACCTGTGTTATCGCGCGGGCGCGAGTCCAATCGTGATCCACTCGCCGATCACCGCTTTTTGCCCGGATATTTACCGGCAAAACGGACGCCATGTGGAGTCGGTCACACCGGAGTAACCGGCTTGACACGTGCCCGAATTGCCCGTCGAGTCCTTATGAAATCTTGGTGTTTAGAGTCATGGAAACCGGGCAGAAGAATGCGGGGAGCTACCCACAATAAAACACCTGCCGGTATTGATGTATCAATGTCGATTTCTTTATTGCTGGAATGTGGACGTGAAGTGGACGTCGTGCTGTTTCCGCGGCGGCGGTGGCGGTGGCGCCGGCCCCCCCTCGCGGTGACGGCCGCCACGGCCCCCCGTTCGGCGCCGTGCCCTCCCGCCCCACCGGATGAGTCATTCCGGTCTCCTCGCCCGTACCTGTGTTTCGACGCCGAGTGGGCGCCGGAATCACGTACATGTCGGGAAGAACAGGCGACCGAGAAGCGGTTGACGACCACAGTGATCATCAACGGCGATGGGTGGGGGACCGGGAAGTGGAGCTGCGTCAGCTGGAGTACTTCGTCGCGGTCGCCGAGGAGCTCGGCTACGGCCGGGCGGCGGAGCGACTGGACACCGTGCAGGACTCGGTGAGTCAGCAGATCGCCCGCCTGGAACGGGAACTGGGGGTGCGGTTGTTCGACGGCTCCCCCCGGCACGTCCGGCTCACCGCCGCGGGGGAGCGGCTGCTGCCCGAGGCCCGCGCCGCGCTCGCCGCGGCCGCCCGGGTCCGGGCCACCGCCGTCGGGATCACCGCCGGAACCGAGGGACTCGTGCGGCTCGGCACCACCCGGGCCTTCGCCGACCGCGTCTACCGCGCCCTCGACACGCTGGCCGCCCGCCGCCCCGGACTGCGCGTACGCCTGGAGCGGGCGCCCCAGGAGGCCCGCCTGGCGGCCGTACGCTCCGGAACGTTCGACGCCGCCCTCGTCCGCACCGTGCGGCGCGCCGACGGCGTGGCCCTGCACCCGCTGTGGGCCGACCCGCTGATCGCCGCGCTGCCCGCCTCCCACGCGGCGGCTCTCGGCCTCGCCGAGGACGAGGCACCGAGCCTCGACCGGCTGGCGCGCCTGCCCCTGAGGCTCGCCCCCCGCGCCGCCAACCCGGCCTTCCACGACCTGGTGACGGCCGCGCTCCCGGACTGGACGCCCGGCCCGCCGTTCACCACCCTCCAGGAGACACTCACCGAGCTGGCCGCCCACCCCGAGCCGTCCTGGACGCTGTTCTACCCGGCAGGACCGCTGCCCTTGACCGGCCGGATCGCCTTCCGCGTCCTGCCGGGCCTCACGGTCCCGGTCTCCCTGGCCGTCCCGGCGGGGCGGCCGCTCGCCCCACCGGTCCAGGCCCTGCTCGACGCGCTCACGGCCACGAGCGCCGCCCCACGCCTCCCCGCAACCCCCACCCGGACCCCCGTCGGCCGGCGCGGGACCCCCGCGGGCCGGGGCGGGACCCCCGCGGGCAGCCCGGGCGGGCACCCCACCGGCAGCCCCGTCGCTCGCCCCGCCGCGAGTGCCCCCGGGAGCGCCCCCGCCCACCAGGCCGGGAACCCCGTCCTGAAGGCGGGCGGCGGCGCGGCCACGGCAGCGGTCACGCCCGCGCGAGAGGCTACGCCCACGTCCCGGTGACCGCCCGGCGCGCGGCCGCCACGTCCACCGCCGTGCCGGTCATCCGGGCCAGGGCGGCCCCCAGCGCCGCCACCGAGGACTCCACCACGTCCCGGCCGGCGTCCACCCCGTAGTGGTTCACCCGGACCATCTCCTTGGCCAGCGCCCCGCCACCGGCCGCCAGCGGCAGCGACGCGTCCATGGCCAGGGCCTCGGCCACCAGCGCGGAGGCGTCCACCCCGGCAGTGGTGCGCAGCGTCGTCGCCACCGGGGCGGCGTCCTTCGCCTCGTACACGTACGGCTCCAGGCCGCCGCCGAGCGCGAGCGCGCCCGCCCGGGTGGCCGCCGCGGCGGACGCGTGGCGGGCCATCAGCGCGTCCGGGCCCTCCGCCTCGATGCGCTCCAGGCACGCCTCCAGCGCCAGCATCTCCAGTTGCGCTGGCGCGTGCGGCAGCGCCTTGCGGCCGCGGTCGATCCAGCGCTCCTTCCAGTCCAGGAGGGAGAGGTACGAGCGGCGCGGTGCCGCCGGATTGGCCGCGAACCGCTCCCACGCGCGCGTGCTGACCGAAACGGCCGAGACACCCGCCGGGCCGCCCATCGCCTTCTGCGCGCCGATGACGCACAGGTCCACGCCCCAGGCGTCCGGCAGCACCGGCTCGGCACCGATCGACGCCACCGCGTCGAGGTGGAACAGCGCGCCGTGCGCCCTGACCACCTCACCGATCTCCGCGACCGGGTTGGTGTTGCCGGTCGCCGCCTCGGCGTGCACCAGCGACACGAAGTCGATCTCCGGGTTCCGCTCCAGCGCCTCGGCGATCCGGTCGGCCGTCACCGCCGTGTGGAACGGCACCTCCAGGTCCACCACCGTCGCGCCGCAGTCACGCAGCCAGTCGCCGAAGGTCCGGCCGTACGGCCCCGTCACCACGTTCAGTGCCGTCGAGCCGGGCCGCGCCCCGCTGCGGATGCATCCCTCCAGCGGCAGCAGCGCCTCGCCCTGCGTGATCACCACGTCCTGCTCGGTCGCCAGCAGCGCGGCCACGCGCCGCTCGATCGCCGCGAAACGGTCGGCGGTCAGCGGGGGCAGGTCGAGGAGGGGGTGCGTCACGGGGGTCCTCACGGAGCTCTCTTCTCTTCACGTACGGAACTGCTCCGCCGAGCGTACTTCCGCCCTCGTAGAGTGCTGCACATGAGCGTGGTGCTGCAGGTGACGGGGCGGGTGCTGGCCGGCCCGGAGGACGTACGGGACGAACTGTGGGTGGTCGACGGGCGTGTCACCTATGAACGGCCGTCCGCCGCGCGGGACATCAGGACGGTACGGGGCTGGGCGCTGCCCGGGCTGGTCGACGCGCACTGCCACGTGGGCCTCGACGCCCACGGTGCCGTGGACGCGGCCACCAGCGAGAAGCAGGCGGTCACCGACCGGGACGCGGGCACCCTGCTGATCCGGGACGCCGGGTCCCCGGCGGACACCCGCTGGATCGACGACCGCGACGACCTGCCGAGGATCATCCGCGCCGGCCGGCACATCGCCCGCACCCGCCGCTACATCCGCAATTACGCCCATGAGATCGAGCCCGCCGACCTCGTCGCGTACGTCGCCCGGGAAGCGCGGCGCGGAGACGGCTGGGTCAAGCTGGTCGGCGACTGGCTGGACCGTGACACGGGGGAGCTGGGCACCTGCTGGCCGCGCGCCGAGGCCGAGGCGGCGATCGCGGAGGCGCACCGGCTCGGCGCGCGCGTGACCGCCCACTGCTTCGCCGAGGAGTCCCTGCGGGACCTCGTCGAGGCCGGCATCGACTGCATCGAGCACGCCACGGGTCTGACCGAGGACACCATCCCGCTGTTCGCCGAGCGCGGCGTCGCGATCGTGCCGACGCTCGTGAACATCGCCACCTTCCCCCGGCTCGCCGACGGCGGAGAGGCCAAGTTCCCGCGCTGGGCCGACCACATGCGGCGGCTGCACGAGCGCCGGTACGACACCGTGCGCGCCGCCTACGACGCGGGCGTCCCCGTCTTCGTCGGCACCGACGCGGGCGGCTCCCTGGCCCACGGCCTGGTCGCCGCGGAGGTCGCCGAGCTGGTCAAGGCCGGCATCCCGCCCCTGGAGGCACTGTCGGCCACGTCCTGGGGAGCCAGGGCCTGGCTGGGGCGGCCCGCCCTGGAGGAGGGCGCCCCGGCCGACCTGGTGGTCTACGACGAGGACCCGCGCGCCGACGTCCGCGTGCTGGCGGCACCGCGGCGGGTGATCCTGGCCGGACGCGTCATCGACTGAGGAACAGCACCGGCCGGACGCGTCACCGGCTGAGGAACAGCAACCGCGCCCGCTTCTCCACGATGTGCACCTCGGGCAGCACGACCTCCGGCAGCACGACCTCGGGGCCCGCCTCGAAGCCGCTGCGGACCAGCAGCGCGATCGCCTTCTCGTTCGCGGCGTCCGGCTCGGCGACGATCCGGTCGTGGCCCTGAAGCGCGTACGAGATCAACGCGGCCACCAGGTGCGTCGAGAAACCCCGCTCGGGCGCGCTCGTGGGCGCGATCAGCAGGTGGACGCCGATGTCGCCCGGCCGGACGTCGTAGCACTCGCTGACGCGGTCGGCCTCCGGCTCGTACGTCTGGAAGAGCGCCACCGGCTCGCCGTCGCGGTACGCGAGGAACGCGTGGTGCGTGGTGAGCGAGTCGAGGTGCGCGTAGATCTCCCGTACGTCGTCGACGGCCGCCTCGCGCATGCCCCAGAACCGGGCGCGCTCCTCGCCGACCCAGCCGTGCAGCAGTTCCGCGTCCCGCGCCGGGTCGACGCGGACGAGGCGAACCGTCCCGAAGCCGTCGACGGTCTCCTCGTACACGCACTCAGTCGTGGTCATGGTGTTCCTCGCGCTCCTCGGTGAGCTGGTTCCAGTCGGTGACGACGGGGGCGAGCGCGCCCCGTAGCCACAGGGACAGTTGGTCGCGCCGGTGCGGGTCTCCGGGGACGCCCGAGGCGCCGAACGGCACCACCCAGAGGCTGTCCTCGCGGCGGGCCAGGTCCCAGACGTAGCGGGCGGCCGGGCCACGGACGCTGAGGTCGGTGACGCCCGGGACGCTCGAGGTGGACAGGACGCAGTCGTGGTCGCCGTCCAGACCGGGCCACTCGTCGTCGGCGTCCGGCAGCGCCGCCCAGGGAGCGAGGCGGTGCGTGGCGCCCCAGGGTTCCGCCGGAGGGGCCGCGGCCACCTCCTCCAGGGCGGCGCGGACCGCCGCGAGCCGGTCGGTCTCCGGCACCGGCCCGCCGGACAGCAGGGTCTCCAGGGCGTACGCGACGCGCGGCACCAGGGCCAGCCAGGGCTGGAAGAGCGCCGGGTACGCGGGGGGTTCGGCCAGCACGGCGAGCGTGGGGTGCGCGGCGAGGCGGCGTACGACAGCGCCGCGCACGGCCGCGAACAGCGCGGCGTCCGTGCTGTCGGCCGCCATGCGGCGATTCCAGCACAGCAGCCGGTCGCGCACTTCCCGCGCCTCCAGGCCCAGGTCGGGCAGGGCCGCGATGAGCGAGAGCAGCGGGCGGGCCGACGCGAGGTGGGTGTCCGTGTGGATCACCGCCATCTCCGGCGCGGTCCAGTCCTTCGACGTCTCCAGCAGCCGGGCGATGCGGTCGGCGCGGTGCGGGGGCGCGAACTCGACGCCCAGCGGGCTCGCGAGGCCGCGGGCGTTCGCCATCACCGCCATGCCGTCGACCGGTTCGCGGGGCATCGGGTCGTGGGCGCCGTGCCACTCGTGGCCGGGCTCCCACGCCGGGACGACGCGCAGCCCGTTGTCGCGGTGGCGCAGCGGGACGTGGCCGGCGACCCGGTGGAGGGTGCCGCCCTCGGTGTCGGCGGCCTGGACGACGTTGACGGGCTCCACCCAGGTGTCGAACGCCCGGTCCACGTCGGCGACGGTGCGGGCGGCGAGCAGGGCGGGAAGGGTGGCGAAGCCGAGTTCGTGCGTGACCCGGGGCAGGTAGCGGAGGCTGATCGCCTCCTCCGGCCCGTCGATGATCACCGGTCCGCGCGCGGTCTCGACGACCTCGACGGCTACCGGCTCCGCGCCCTTCACCTCGATGGTCTCCGTGTGCGTGCGTGCGGGCGCCCAGCCGTCCGGCCCCAGGGCCTCCACCGCACCGTCGTCGGTGCGCCGCAGCCGCTCCCGGTACAGGTCCTGGTAGTCGGCCATGGCGTTGGTGATCGCCCAGGCGACCGTGCCGGTGTGCCCGAAGTGCGCCAGGCCGGGCACACCGGGGACGGCGAGCCCGACGACGTCGAACTCCGGGCAGGCCAGCCGGATCTGCTGGTAGACGCCGGGTGCCTCGATGAACCGGTGCGGATCTCCCGCGATGAGTGCGGCCCCGGTGGCGGTGCGGTCGCCGGTCACCAGCCAGCCGTTGCTGCCGGTGGTGCCGGGAGCGTCGGTGGCGAACAGCTCGGTGTACTCCTCGCCGAGCCGGCGGGCGACGTGGTCGCGCCACAGCTTGGTCGGGAAACCCGCGAAGAGGATGTGCGTGGACAGCCACACGGCGAGCGGGGTCCACGGCTCCCACCGGCCGGGGTTCAGGCCGGTGGCGGCGAACTCGGGGGAGCGGGGGGGGGGGGGCGGGGGGGGGGGGGTTCCCCCGGGGGCTCCCCCCCCCCACCCCCGCCCGCCCCCCCCCCCCCCCCCCCCCCCCCCCCCCCCCCCCCCGAGGCCGGCGTTGACCCCGTCCACGTACGCGCACACCCAGGTACGGGTCGGCTCGTCGAGTGCGTCGAAGCAGCGGCGTGCGGTGTCGGCCAGCCGGGCGCGGCGGGCGAAGACGTCCCACTCGACGGCCTCGGGGCCCAGGAACGCGGCCGTGGTGCCCTGGGCGCGGTGCCGCTCGACCTCCAGCTGCCAGGCCCGGTCCAGAGCGGTGGTGCGGCCCTGCGCGTGGCTGAGTTCGTGCGCGTCGGCGGCGCGGAGATGCGGGATGCCCCAGGTGTCCCGGTAGACCTCGATGCTCACTTCTGTCCCGATCTCTTTAGGTTAGGCTGGCCTAACTTAAAGCACGGTCGTGCCAGAAGCAATCCGGGGGTGGTGTTGATGCCCCGTGACTCCTGGTCGGTGCTGGGCGTTAGGCACTTCTCTCGCACCGTGCGACGGGTGGGATTCCGGCGAACGTCCGTGCCGAAAGATTCGAATACGGGAACGGAAATCCCACTTTGGGGTGAACTCACTTCAGGTTCACGCCGGTTCACTCTCCGTGCGTAAAGATTCCGGTGTCCCGCGTCGCCGCCGCTCATGTGTCCCCATGGGCCGGCGCGTCGACGCCCTGTCTCCTGTGGGGGTTCCACCACCGTGAACAGCAACACCTCGCGCCCGCCCGCCCGCGGGCGCGCCGTCGCCGCCGCCGCGGTCGCCGCGGCGCTCACCACCGGGCCCGTGCTCCTCGCCGCGCCCGCGGCGCACGCCACCGGCGGGGGAGAGGGGCGCGCGAGTGCGGTCGTCCTCCGTACCGACCTGGACGTCTCCCTGCTCGACAAGGGCGTGCACGTGCCTCTCAGGGCCACGCTCAACGAGGTGCGGGCGCCCGCGAGCGCCCACAGGACCGCGCTCACCGTCACCCTCGACGGCGTCGAGCAGGGCACGCCCGTCCAGGTGCTCAAGGCCGAGGCCGCCACCGCGAAGGCCACCGCCGACGAGCACCGTGCGGAAGGGCACACCCGGCTCGCCCACGCCAAGCTGCACGTCCCCGGGCTGCCGCTGCTGTCGCTCATCGAGGTCGAGAAGGTCACCTCCCGCGCGGTCTGCGAGGCCGGCAAGCAACCGGTCGCCGAGTCCACCCTCCTCGGCCGCGTCACCGTGCTCGGCAAGCGGGTCACGCTCACTGCCGGCGGCCCGACGAGGGTGGACGTGCAGGGGGTCGGCGAAGTGACCCTCGAGGTGTCCGGGAAGCACACCACCTCCCGCACCGCCGCCGCCACCGCCCTGGTGCTCAAGGTGTCGGTGAACCCGCTGAAGGCCGACGTCGCCGACGTCACCGGTACGGTCACGCTGGCCGAGGCCACCTGCGAGTCCCCCACGGCCCCACCGAAGCCCACGGACGCCAAGCCGGACACCGAGCCGGACGCCAAGCCCGCGGACGCCAAGCCGGCCGACGCCCCCGCGGACGCCGAGCCCGGCGACGTGCGGGCCCAGACGGCCGACGAGCCCCGGGAGGCCAACCTCGCCGAGACAGGGGGAAGTTCGCTGACGCCCTACCTCGCGGGCGGCTCCCTCGCCCTCCTCGCCGCCGGTGCGGGCGCCCTCACCCTCACACGCCGCGCCCGCGCGGCACGCGAACGCGGCTGACACGCGACGCCCCGCCCCTCACCCCTCCGTGAGCGGCGGGGCACCCGGCTTCGCCGCCGCCCTACGCGCCGAGGCCACGACCGCGTCCGTGCCGCTCGTACAGCTCCTCCAGCTGGGAGAGCCAGAACCTCTCCTTGACGAGCCGCGACGCCCCCCGGGGGAGCAGCGCCCGCTCCTGAGCCAGCGTGTAGAAGCCGGGCCCGGCGTCGTTGGCGTTGAGATAGCGGACCAGCGCCGACAGCATGACCCGCGGGCGGCCCGGTGCGACGCGGACCTCGTCGCGGGCGTACTCCTCGACGATCAGGTACAGCAAGTGCCCCATCGCGGCACGTTCCTCGGCGTGCGCGAAGTCGAAGCCCCTCAGGCCGGTGCGCCGCACCAGCGTCGCGTTGAGCTCGGTGTACGTCGTCAGTGTCCGGAGGGCGGCACGCTCGACCAGGAACGCCCGGCCGACGTCCACCAGCCGGGCCCACTCGCCCTCGTCACGGCCGTAGCCCGCCATCGCGCCTCCCCGTCACCAGTGGTGTGTACGGGGCGAACGTACCGGTGCCCCCGAGGCGTCGTGGGCCGTCGCGCCAGGTCCACCCCAAGGGGCGACGCCCGCACCGCCGCCGTCAGCGCCCCTCCGAGTGCCCCGCCATCACCAGCGCCTGGTCCAGGGCCTGGAGGAACCGGTTCGTCGTCACCCGGTCCCGCACCGCCAGCCGCAGCCACTGCGCGCCCAGCCCCGGGAACGTATCGCCCCGCCGCGCCGCGAACCCCAGCGACCGCAGCCGCTCCCGCACCACGTCGGCACCCGCCATGCGGACCAGCACGAACGGACCCTCCGCCGCCGTCACCGCCCGCACCTCGTCGAACTCCGCCAGCCCCGCCAGCAGATGGGCCCGGTCCGCCGCGATCCGGTGCGCCGCGTGCTCCGCCTCCGCCAGCGCCGCCCGCGACATGCACGCCTCCGCGGCCGCCAACGCGGGCGTGGACACCGGCCACAGCGGCTGCGCCCGCTCCAGCGCCGTCACCGTCCCCGGATCGGCCAGCACATAGCCGATCCGCAGCCCGGCCAGGCCCCACGTCTTGGTGAGGCTGCGCAGCACCACCAGGCCCGGCACGTCCGTTCGTCCCGCCAGTGCCTCCCGCTCGCCCGGCACCGCGTCCATGAATGCCTCGTCCACCACCAGCGTCCGCCCCGGGCGGGCGAGGCGCGCCAGCAGGGCGGCGGGATGCAGCACCGACGTCGGGTTCGTCGGATTGCCGATCACCACCAGGTCGGCGTCGTCCGGAACCGCGCCCGGGTCCAGCCGGAACCCGTCCTCCGCCCGCAGCAGCACCCGGCGCACCTCGTGCCCCGCGTCCCGCAGCGCCGCCTCCGGCTCCGTGAACTGCGGGTGCACCACCACCGGCCGCCGCGCCGGAAGCGCCCGCGCCAGCAGCACGAACGCCTCCGCCGCGCCCGCCGTCAGCAGCACCCGCTCGGGAGGGACGTCGTGCCGTGCCGCGACCGCGGCCCGCGCCGCCCGCCCGTCCGGGTAGGCGGCGAGTCCGGTCAGCGAGGCCGCGATGCGCTCCCGCAGCCAGTCGGGCGGGGTGTTCGTCCGGACATTGACCGCGAGGTCGGTCAGCTTCTCGTCCCGGACCTCCGCGTCACCGTGGTGCCGCAGATCGTGAGTGTCGGTGTGCGTATACATGGCCGCCAGCGTGTGGGTGAAGTGGGGGGTGGGGGACGGGAGACCAACGGCCTCCCGGTAGCGCTCCATGACCAGGGTCTAACACTCCGGTGTCTCCCCAGCGGTGTACCCGTGACCCACATTCAACAACCGCCTGCGCGCCACCGCACATGTCACTCGCCCCTTCCCCGACTTCCGCTTCGCCACGAGGAGTTCCCCGCCGCCCGCCAGCGCCGCCGCCTCCGCCACCGACGGCGTCCCGGCGGCCGCCAGCACCGCGTCCGACGGGTGCGGTACGGCGACGAGCGCCAACTCCCGCGCCGGGTACGTACGCAACCGCACGCCCAGCCGCGCCGCCGCCTCGACGATCCCCGCCTCGGCCGCCTTGGAGTCCACCGTCGCCAGTTCCCCCACGGCGGACGCGGCCAGCCCCGCCTCCCGCAGCGTCTCCTCGATCAGCGCGAGCACCGCGCGGGCGGACACGCCCCGCCCGGCCCCCACACCGACCACCACCGTCATCGCGCGCCGTGCTCCACGAACCGCCGCGCCGTCTCCGGCACGGCCGCCCAGTGCGTGTGCACGTAACTCGCGTGCACCCCGCCCTGGACGAAGCCCTCGACCCTGCGCTCCGGCTGCCGCAGCCCCCAGGCGGGCGCCGTGCCCGCACCCGGCTCGATCACCGTGCGGTGGAACTCGTGCCCCCGCATCCGTGTTCCGGCCGCCGCCAGGGCACTGTCGCTCACCGCGACCGCGTCCCGGTAGCCCAGCGTCAGCCGCTGCGACATCCGCGCCTCCGCGTCCAGGACACCGCACATCGGCTGCCCGTCCAACGACCGCGCCAGGTACAGCAGCCCCGCGCACTCGGCGGCGACCGGCGCCCCGGACGCCGCCAGTTCCGCGACCGCCTTCCGGAGCCGGGCGTTGGCCGACAGCTCGGCCCCGTACATCTCCGGGAACCCGCCGCCGATCACCAGCCCGCGCGTCCCCTCGGGCAGCTCCTCGTCCCGCAGCGGATCGAAGGCCACGACCTCCGCCCCGGCGGCACTCAGCAGCTCGGCGTGCTCCGCGTACGAGAAGGTGAACGCGGCGCCACCGGCGACGGCCACCACCGGCCGGCCGGCGACCGGCTCCAGGGACGGCTCCCAGGGCGCGTCCGGCAGCGGCGGCGCCGACCGGGCCAACGCCAGCAGCGCCTCCAGGTCGCACCCCGCCCGCACCTGCTCCGCCTGCGCCGCGACCGCCTCCACGGCCGCCGCCTGCCGCTCGGCGACCGGCACCAGGCCCAGGTGCCGGGACGGCGTCGCCACCGCCGGGGCGCGCCGCAGCACGCCCAGCACCGGCACGCCCGACTCGCCCAGCGCCTCCCGCAGCAGGTGCTCGTGCCGGTCGGTGGCCACCTTGTTGAGGATGACCCCGCCGATCCGCACCTCCGGGTCCCATGAGGCGAACCCGTGCACGAGCGCCGCCACCGACCGGGACTGCGAGGAGGCGTCCACCACCAGCACCACCGGTGCCTTCAGCAACTTGGCCACCTGCGCCGTGGACGCCAGCTCCCCCTGGTCGGCCGCACCGTCGTACAGGCCCATCACGCCCTCGACGACCGCCAGGTCGCAGCCGCGCGACCCGTGCGCGAAGAGCGGCGCGATCAGGTCCGTACCGCACATGTAGGCGTCGAGGTTGCGGCCCGGGCGGCCGGTGGCGAGCGCGTGGTAGCCCGGGTCGATGTAGTCGGGGCCCACCTTGTGCGGGGACACCGCGAGACCACGGCCGGCGAACGCGGCCATCAGGCCGGTCGCCACCGTGGTCTTGCCCGCGCCCGACGACGGCGCGGCGATGACGAGACGTGCTACCACTCGATGCCCCGCTGGCCCTTCTGACCCGCGTCCATCGGGTGCTTGACCTTGGACATGTCGGTGACCAGGTCGGCGAACTCGCACAGTTCGGCGGGCGCGTTGCGGCCGGTGATCACCACATGCTGCTGACCGGGCCGGTTCCGCAGCACCTCGACGACCTCGGCGGTGTCGATCCAGCCCCAGTGCAGCAGATAGGCGAACTCGTCGAGGACGTAGAACTTGTACCGCTCCTCGGCGAGGTCCCGCTTGACCTGCTCCCAGCCCTCGCGCGCCTTGTCCTCGTGCGACTGCTCGCCGTCCTTGGGGTCGCGCTGAATCCAGGACCAGCCCTCGCCCATCTTGTTCCAGGTGACGGTGCCGCCCTTGCCGGTCTCGCCGAGCGCCTTGAGGGCGTTCTCCTCGCCGACCTTCCACTTGGCGGACTTGACGAACTGGAAGACCCCGATCGGCCAGCCCTGGTTCCAGGCGCGCAGCGCCATGCCGAAGGCGGCGGTCGACTTCCCCTTGCCCACGCCCGTGTGCACCATCACCAGAGCGCGGTTGCGGCGCTGACGGGTGGTGAGACCGTCGTCCGGTACGACGGTCGGCTGTCCCTGCGGCATTAAGCGGCCCTCCCAGTAGTTGCTCTGACATCCCTGACGAGACCCGCGAGGGCGTCCGCCCGCAGCTCGTCCAGTGTGACGGCGGTGCCGCCGAGGCGACCGGCCAGCTCGGCGGCCATGCCCAGCCGGACCGGCCCGGTCTCGCAGTCCACGACCACCGAGGCGGTGCCCTCCGCTGCGTGCAGCCCGGCCGCCCGCGCGGCCAGCGCCACCGGCTCCGGCCCGCCCGTCGCCCGGCCGTCCGTGACGACCACCAGCAGCGGGCGGCGCGCCGGGTCGCGCAGCCGCTCCACCCGCAGCACGTCGTGCGCCTTCAGCAGCCCGGCCGCGAGCGGCGTGCGCCCCCCGGTCGGCAACTGCTCCAGCCGGGCCGCCGCCGCGTCGACCGAAGACGTGGGCGGCAGCGCGAGATCGGCCGACGCGCCCCGGAAGGTCACCAGCCCCACCTTGTCGCGCCGCTGGTAGGCGTCCAGCAGCAGCGACAGCACGGCACCCTTCACCGCGCCCATGCGCTGCCGGGCCGCCATCGAACCCGAGGCGTCCACCACGAACAGCACCAGGTTCCCCTCGCGCCCCTCGCGCGTCGCCTGGCGCAGATCGTCACGGCGTACGACCAGCCCGGGCCCCGAGCGGCCGCGGGCCCGCTGGTGCGGGGCGGCCGCCTGCACGGTCGCCGCCAGGTGCAGCTTGGTCAGCGTCCCCCGGGGCCGGCGCGCCCCGGTCGTCCTGCCGTGCTCGGTACGCGCCCGGGAACGGCGCCCAGCCGCGCCCTCGCCCAGGCCCGGCACGCTCAGCACCTTCGTGCGGAACGGCTCGGCGGCCTTCACGGGTGCCTGCTCACCGGCCCCGGGACCCGGGGCGGGAGCGGGCGCCGGGGCGTCCTCGGGCGCGGCCTCCGGCTCCCCGCCCTGCGGGGGCACGCCGCCACCGCCGTCCGGGCCGCCACCGGGGCCGTCCGGGCCGGGGTCCGGGTCCGGATCGGGGTCCGGGTCGTCGTCCCCGCCGCCGAACTCCTCCAGCGTCTCGTCCAGCTTGTCCTCGTCGAGCCCCGGCGCGTCGAACGGGTTGCGCCTGCGCCGGTGCGGCAGCGCCAGCAGCGCCGCCTGCCGTACGTCGTCGGACGTGACGTCCGAGCGCCCCGCCCACGCGGCCAGCGCCGTCGCGGTGCGCGCCATCACGATGTCGGCGCGCATGCCGTCCACCTCGAACGCCGCGCACGTCGCCGCGATCTGCCGCAGCGCCGCGTCCCCGAGCGTCACCTGCGGCAGCAGCGCCCGCGCGGCCACGATCCGCTCCCGCAGCGCGGCCTCCTCACCGGCCCAGCGCGCCGCGAACGCGGCCGGGTCGTCGTCGTACGCCAGCCGGCGCCGCACCACCTCGACCCGCTGGTCGGGCTCCCGGGACGCGGCCACCTCCACGGTCAGCCCGAACCGGTCCAGCAACTGCGGCCGCAGCTCGCCCTCCTCCGGGTTCATCGTCCCGACCAGCAGGAAACGCGCCGCGTGCCGTACGGACACGCCCTCCCGCTCCACGTACGAGGCACCCATGGCGGCCGCGTCCAGCAGCAGGTCCACCAGGTGGTCGTGGAGGAGGTTGACCTCGTCGACGTACAGCACGCCCCGGTGCGCGTCCGCCAGCAGACCGGGCTCGAAGGCCTTCACGCCGTCGGCGAGCGCCCGCTCGATGTCCAGCGCGCCGACCAGCCGGTCCTCGGAGGCGCCCACGGGCAGCTCCACCATCCGGGCCGGCCGGCGCACCGCCTCGGCGACGGTGTGCGGCCCGTCCGGGCAGCCGGGGTCGGGGGAGCCGGGCGCGCACGAGAAGCGGCAGCCGGCGACGACGTCCACGTCCGGCATCAGGGCGGCGAGGGCGCGGACGGCCGTCGACTTGGCGGTGCCCTTCTCACCGCGTACGAGGACACCGCCGACGGCGGGGGACACCGCGTTCAGCAGCAGCCCGAGCCGCAGGTCGTCCTGGCCGACGATCGCGGTGAAGGGGTAATGGGGTGCAGCGCTCATGAAGGTGCTCCGGGTGCGATGAAGGGAAGTCCTGTGGGCGGGCCCTGCTCGATCAGTTTCCACAGCGCGTCCGTGTCCGCGTGTTCCTCGATCAGGTCGCCGAGCGTGTCCAGCTGCTCCTCGCGCAGCGCCCCGAACGACGTGTCGGGCGCCGGTACGAACCGTCTGCCGGCCGCCCGTGCCACCTGCGCGAGGAACGCCCGGCGGAAGCCGTCGCTCTCCAGCGAGCCGTGCCAGTGGGTGCCCCACACGGCCCCGACGCGGCAGCCGTCGAGGAACGGCTCGCCCCCGCGCACGTCCGCCACGCCGTGGTGGATCTCGTACCCCTCGACCCGCTCGCCGAGGGCCTCGCCGACCGGCCGGGCGAGCGTCTTCTCCGGCGCGAACCGCACCCGCACCGGCAGCAGGCCGAGGCCCGGCACCTCACCGGCCCGGGACTCCACGTCGTCCTCGATGTGCTCACCCAGTGCCTGGAAGCCGCCGCAGATGCCCAGCACCGGACGGCCCTCGGCGGCCCGCCGGACGATCGCGTCCGCCAGGCCCCGCTCCCGCAGCCACGCCAGCGCCCGCACCGTGCCGCGCGTGCCGGGCACCACGACCAGGTCCGCGTCGGCGAGCTCCTCCGGGCGGTCCACGAACCGCACGACCACGCCCGGCTCGGCGGCCAGCGCGTCGACGTCCGTGAAGTTCGACATCAGCGGTACGGCGCAGACGGCGACCCGCAGCACGTCCTCGCCGACCGGCGGCGCCACGACCGACTCGCGCACCGCGCCGCGCAGCGACACCCGCAGCCCGTCCTCCTCGTCGATGCCGAGCCCGTGCGCGTACGGCAGGACACCGAACGTCCGGCGGCCCGTGAGCCCCAGCAGCATGTCCAGGCCGGGCTCCAGCAGCGTCACGTCGCCGCGGAACTTGTTCACCAGATAGCCCGCGACCAGCTCCTGGTCCTCCGGCGCCAGCAGCGCCGTCGTCCCGAAGAACTGGGCGAAGACCCCGCCCCGGTCGATGTCGCCGACCACGACGACGGGGAAGCGGGCGGCACGGGCGATGCCCATGTTGACGATGTCGTTGCGGCGGAGGTTGATCTCGGCGGGGCTGCCCGCGCCCTCGCAGATGACGGCGTCGTACGTGCTCCGCAGTTCCTCCAGGCACTCCACGACCGTGCCGAACAGCGCCTGCTGCCGGCCGCCGTGGTAGCCGCGCGCGCTCAGCTCGCCGACCGGCTTGCCCATCAGCACGACCTGGCTGGACCGGTCGCTGCCGGGCTTCAGCAGTACCGGGTTCATCAGCGCGGTCGGCTCCACCCGGGCCGCCTGCGCCTGCATGGCCTGCGCGCGCCCGATCTCCGCGCCCTCGCGCGTGACGAACGAGTTGAGGGACATGTTCTGCCCCTTGAACGGCGCGACCTTCACGCCCTGCCGCACCAGCCAGCGGCAGATGCCGGCCGTGACGACGCTCTTGCCCGCGTCGGACGTGGTGCCCGCGACGAGCAGCCCCCCACCCTTGCTCATGTACGCCTCCGCTTGATCGCCCCGTACGCCAGCCGCCCGCCCGCGCACACCGCGAGGGTCAGAGCACTCACCCGGCGCGACAACCGCACCGCCCGCTCGATGTCCGCCACCTCCACGGCCCGGCCCTCCCCGTTCAGCACCGGCCGGTGCTCGACCCGGCCGCCGTACGAGAGCGTCCCGCCGAGCCGTACGCCCAGCGCGCCCGCGAACGACGCCTCGACCGGGCCCGCGTTCGGGCTCGGGTGCTTCGCCGCGTCCGCCCGCCAGGCCCGTACCGCGCCGCGCGGGTTCCCGCCCGCCACCGCCGCCAGGGCGGCCGTCAGACGGGCACCGGGCCACCCGGCCACGTCGTCGAGCCGGGCCGAGGCCCACCCGAAGCGGCGGTACTTCGGGGACTTGTGCCCGACCATCGCGTCCAGGGTGTTCACCGCCCGGAACGCCACCAGACCCGGCACGCCCCCGACCGCGCCCCACACGAGGGCGCCGACCACGGCGTCGGAGGTGTTCTCGGCGACCGACTCGACGACGGCGCGGGCGATGCCCGGGCCGTCCAGGGCCTGCGGGTCACGCCCGCACAAGTGGGGCAGCCGCTCCCGCGCCACCTCCAGGTCACCGGCGGCCAGCGCACCCCCGATGGCCCGGGCCTCGCGGCCCAGCGTCGTACCGCCGACGACGGCCCACACGGAGGCGGCGGTCAGCGCGACGGGAAGGGCGCCCCGGTGGCGTACCGCCCGGGCGGCGAGCGCCGCCGCACCGGCCGCGCCGCCGGCGCACACCACGGCGTGCAGCGCGCCCCACGCGCGATGGTCGCGCCACAACACGCCCTCGACACCGGCGGCAGCGCGCCCGAAGGCGGCCACGGGGTGCCCGCGGCGGGGATCGGCCAGGAGGAGATCGGCGGCGAGCCCGGCGGCGGCGCCGTACGCGAACACATGGTCACTGCGCATCGGATCAGCCCGCCGATACGCCTCGCCGACCGTGTGGACGTGGATGTCTGTACGCAGCTGAACGGCAGCCGGGCATGGGCGATGTCCTCACTCAGGGTCCGCGCCCTGGCTCGACGTGACCGGCGACGAGAGTTCCTGACTCATCCGGCCCCCTGTTCGGTGGACCGGACTCACAGTGGCGGGACCGCGCCGGATTCGCACCGGCTTCCTCTCCTGCCGCCGTAATGGCCCCGGCAGTCCACCACGCCCCGCGAACGCCCGTCAACTCGCCGTTGACCTGCGCCGGGAGGTTGTGCTGAGGCACACACCGGCGCACGTGGGCACATGCGTCGGGGGGGGGGGGGGGGGGGGGGGGAGGGGGGGGGGGGGGGGGGGGGGGGATGGGGGGGGGGGGGGGGGGGAGAGACGCGAGAGAGGAGCGGAACGAGGAAAAGAG
>NZ_JBVJAH010000007.1:28867-60357 GCF_055590785.1 Streptomyces sp. NPDC041796 | reverse complement strand
GTCGGCGGCCGGATCGCGGCCGGCGTCGGCACCCCCCCCCCCCCCCCCCCTCCCGCCCCCCCCACCCCCCCCCCCCCCTCCCCCCCCCCCCCGACGTGCGTGCGTCGTCAGGTGACGATCAGGAAAATCCCGTACGCCACGGCCGCCGCGCAGAGCGCGAAGCACGCGTACGCACCCGTGCGGGCGAGGGTGGCGGAGCCTCCGTTCGCGGAGGCCGTCTCCTGCTTGGAGAGGCCGACGATACCGAGGGTGAACAGGCCCACCAGTGCGACGGTGGCCAGGAGGCTGACCCCGAAGACGGAGCCGAGAGCTGCCCAGTCGATCTTCATGCTGTTCTGTCCTTACACCGTGGCGGCGGGAGCCGGAGCGGTGGATGCGGGGGTGGCCTCGCCGGCCGGAGCCGGGATGGTGGCCTTGAGGTCGTGGTCGTGGTCGTCGGTGGCCGCGACGGCACCCGCCGGCGGCGGGGTGACGGCCGCGATCGCGGTGGTCACGACGCCCGCGGGCTCGTCGGCGCCCTCGGCGTCCACGTCGTTGACGTTGGTGTGGTCGACCACCTGGCGGCGGGAGATGAACCAGATCGCGGCGCAGGAGGCGATCAGGAAGACCACCACGGCGGCGACGCCCCAGTCACCCTGCCGGGTGACGAGCTCCGAGCCGGCGGCGACCAGGCCGGCGGCCGGGAGGGTCAGGCCCCAGGCGACGAACATGCGGGTGGCGGTGGACCAGCGGACCACGCCGCCCTTGCGGCCGAGGCCCGCGCCCATCACGGCGCCGGAGCAGGAGTGCGTCGTCGAGAGCGAGAAGCCCAGGTTGGACGAGGCCAGGATGACGGCCGCCGCGCTGGTCTGGGCGGCGAAGCCCTGCTGCGGCTGGAGGTCGGTGAGGCCCTTGCCCATGGTGCGGATGATGCGCCAGCCGCCCAGGTAGGTGCCGAGCGCGATGGCCAGACCGGCGGAGACGATCACCCAGACCGGCGGGTTGGAGCCGGGGGCGAGGGCGCCGGCGGCGACGAGGGCCAGGGTGATGATGCCCATGGTCTTCTGCGCGTCGTTGGTGCCGTGCGCCAGGGAGACCAGACCGGCGGAGGCGATCTGACCGGCGCGGTAGCCCTTGCGGCCGGTCTTCTCGTCGATGTGGGCGCCGGCCTTGTACGTCAGGCGCGCGGCGAGCATCGCGGCGAGGCCGGCGACCAGGGGCGCGGCGACGGCCGGGATCAGGACCTTGGTGACGACGACGCCGCCGTTGACGCCGCCGATGCCGACCGAGGCGATGGTCGCGCCGACGAGGCCACCCATCAGGGCGTGGGAGGAGCTGGAGGGCAGACCGACCAGCCAGGTCAGCAGGTTCCACAGGATCGCGCCGACGAGCGCCGCGAAGATCACTTCGGGTTGGATGCCGTCCTCGTTGACGAGTCCGCTGGAGATCGTCTTGGCGACCTCGACGGACAGGAAGGCGCCGACCAGGTTGAGCACGGCGGACATGGCCACCGCCGTCTTGGGCTTCATCGCGCCGGTCGAGATGGTGGTCGCCATCGCGTTGGCGGTGTCATGGAAACCGTTCGTGAAATCGAACACGAGAGCTGTCACGACCACAATGGCGAGCAGCAGCGTGATGTGTTCCATTTACCCAGGCAATCGTTCGACGTCAGTGGCTCGGCGAACGTAAGCAACCTGAGTGAACGGAAGGTGAACTGGGTCGGGCGTCATGGTGACCCCAACCGGGATCTCATCATTCCGCTTACCGCCTCCCCGAGCGCTGCCGACGGCCCTCGGGCCCGGAATGTGGGCGGTTTCGGCCCTCTTCCCGCCGCTTCCTGTCCTTTCGTGTAGGTCCTCCAGCCGACTGCCCGGCTCGCGGAAGAGATTCTTGTCACCCCCGGCCCCGCCGCCCTTTTCTCCGCCGTTCGCCTGCCGACGGTCATCGGTCACCCCCTCCCGGAGCCCCGGCCCCCCGTGGGCGCAGCCGCCCCGCGCAACCGCGCTGCCCTGCCCCGCCCGGCCGGGTCCCGCCACCCCGCCCCGTCCGGGCGCGGCCCACCGCCCGGGCCCGCCGCCCTGCCATGTCCCAGTGCGGCCCACTGGCCAGGCTGCGGCCCGGCACCCGCCCCGTCCCCGCCCGCCCGGCGCCGCCCCGGCCCGGTGCCGCGGGTCCCATCGGACTCGCCGCCGACCTCGGCAACCGAACCGGGACCCGGAGGCGGCCGGCCGCCGGGCTCGCGGAGGCAGACCGTCCCCGGGGCGGGAAGTCGCCGCCCACCAGGCCCCGGAACGGGCCACCGGGCTCGCCTGCGACCGCCCGGCGCCCCCTGGACCCGAACGCACCCGCCGACCACCCCGCGCAGCCGAGCCGGGGCTCGCCGCCCCGCGCATCCGCCGACCACCGCGCGCCGCCGCCCCGCGCAACCGCCCGGTGCAGCGGCCCGTACAGCCGCCCCCGCGCACCCCCCGTGGTGGCCGGGCCGGGGCTCGCCGACCCGCAGCGGCTCACGGCCCGGGGCGACCGGTCGATGCGGGGGCGGGGCGCGGCTGACAAGATCGGGTGCATGACACAGGACGCGATCGAGCGGGCGTGGGACGCACTGGTCGGCACCGCCCGCAGGACAGTGACGGACGGGCTGGTCGTCGGGACCTCAGGAAACGTTTCCGCGCGGGTGGGCGACCTGGTGCTCGTCACCCCCAGCGGTGTGCCCTACGACCGGCTCACCGCCGCCGACACCGTCGCCGTCGACCTCGACGGCACCCAGGTACGAGGCAGCCTCGGCCCCACCAGCGAGCTGCCCATGCACCTGGAGATCTACCGCCACACCGACGCCCGTGCCGTCGTGCACACCCACGCCGTGCACGCCACCGCCGTCTCGGCCCTCGTCACCGAACTCCCGCTGATCCACTACATGGCCGGGGCCCTCGGCGGCCCCGTCCGCGTCGCCCCGTACGCCCTGTACGGGACGGAGGAGCTGGCCGAGCACATGCTGCGCGCCCTGGACGGCCGTACGGGCTGCCTGCTGCGCAACCACGGAACGATCACCTACGGCGACTCCCTGGACCAGGCCTACGACCGCACGGCACAGCTGGAGTGGATGTGCCGCGTCTGGCTCACCGCGAGCTCCATACCCGGACTCAGCCCCAGCCTGCTGTCCGCCGCCGAACTGCACGAGGCGGCGGAGAAGCTCCGCGGCTACGGCCGGCCCCGCTGACCACACCGCCGGCGCCACACCGCCGGCGCCACACCGCCGGCCGCCGCACCGCCGGCCGCCACACCCCCGGCCGCGCCCACTGGCATCCGACCCCTCCCGTGCCGACACTGGAACGGTGCGCCCGGCTACAGCGACGGCAGCGGCCGTCACCACCCTGATCGGTGTCGGCGCGGCCGCGGTCGCGGCCGGCCGGTACGCCAGCAGCGCCGCGCTCAAAGTGCCGCCCGGCCTGCCCCTGCCCGGCGAGCCCAGGCTCACCGTGCACGCCACGGCCGCCGGGCAGGTCGCCCTGACCCGCTGCCTCGCCTCCCTGCGCCCCGGCACCTACGGCCTGGCCGGAACCGACGTCCACGCCGTCGTCGGCCCCGTCCTGGACGACGTGCCGCACACCGCCGACACCGTCGTACGCCGCCTCGAACGCGTCGTCACCGGCCGGCTGGAGGCCGGCAGCCATGTCAGGCTCACCCCCCAGCTCCACACCGGCACCCCCGGGACGGCTCTCGGACTGGAGTACCAGGACGTGGAGGTGCCCGGCGAACTCGGCGCCCTGCCCGCCTGGTTCGTCCCCGCCGCCCGCTCCACCTGGGTCATCGCCGTCCACGGCATCGGCACCACCCGCGAACACCCCATGAACCTCATGGGATTCCTCAACCGGATGCACCTCCCGGTGCTCGACCTCGCCTACCGCGGCGACCCCGGCGCGCCCCGCCCTGCCGACGGGCTCGGCCACCTCGGCGACTCCGAGTGGCGCGACCTGGACGCCGCGATCCGCCACGCCGTGCGGTACGGAGCCGAGCGCGTCATCCTCCACGGCTGGTCCACCGGCGCCGCCATGGCCCTCCACGCCGCCGCCAACTGCGGGCTGCGCGACCGGATCAGCGGCCTCGTCCTCGACTCCCCGGTCCTGGACTGGGAGGCCACCCTGCGCGCCCTGGCCACCGCCCGCCGCATCCCCGCCCCCCTGCTCCCGCTCGCGGTCCGTGCCGCCCAGGGCAGTACCGGGGTGCACGGCGACCGGCTCGCCGAAGCGGCCGACCCGCGGGGCCTGCGCGTCCCGGCCCTCGTCTTCCACGGCCCCGACGACCACCTCGCCCCCTGGCAGACCTCGCGCGACCTCGCCTCCCGCCGCGCCGACCTGGTCACCCTCCACACCGTGCGCGACGCCCCGCACGCCGCCATGTGGAACGCCGACCCGGACCGCTACGAGGAAGCCATGCGCCGCTTCCTCACCGCCCTCGTCTGACCCTTCGCCGACCACCCGACCGGCCGCGGAAAGGTCCCGGCACCGGGCGCGAAACCGGGTGCGAACCCGGCGAATCGGATTCCGTTTGGGCTTTCGGGGCGTCAGCGGGAAGACTGCCCCCGTGACGTCTCGAAAGCCTGATGAGCAACTGGCGCGCAATTCCAGACTCCGACTCGTCCGTCCGCGGCCCCTGACCACGGCCCGACGGGCCGTGACGACCCGGCGTACGCGGCCGGTGCCACGGCCGCCGGAGGGGACACCGCCGCCCGCCGAGCTGGCCCGACAGGCGAGGGCGGTACTCGCCGACGCCGTGCGCATCGCCCGCTGGGCCGCCGTCGAGCGTGACCGCGACCACGACCAGGACGCCACCTCCGCCACGGAACGGGCCGCCGCCGCCCTGAACCTGACCCCCGCTCAGGTGCGCGCCGGCTGGGACCGCGCCCGGCTCGCCGGACTCGTCGAACTCCACGGCGACACCGCCCGCCCCGGCTGGCGGCTGCGCGCCTGGGACCGGGACGACTCCGCCGTACTGCGCGGCTGGGTCGCCCTCTTCGACGCCTGGTCGCTCGTCCACCCGGCCCCCGACGACGTCGCCCCCGCCGCCGTCGCCGAGGTCGTGGAAGCCGTCCCCCAGGTGCTCTCCCTCCTCCAGCTCTCCGCCGGGCCCGTGCTCGTCCCGGCCCTGCTCGACCTCCTCCAGCAGCGCGTCGCCGAACTCCGCGACGAGCGCTGCGAGGTCCAGGGCGGCCCGGGGCAGCCGGCGCCCCTTCCCGGCCCCGACTCCCTCGCCCGGCTGCTCGACTGGGCCCTGGAGGGCCTCGCCGCCGTCGGCGCACTGACCCTCGGCGACGGCCAGGCCACCCTCACCCCCCTCGGGAACTGGGCGGTGTGGGTCAAGCTGGAGCAGATCTGCGTGGCCGCCCAGAGCCCCGCCGGCCACATCGAGCAGTCCGCCGAGGACATGCTGCGCGGCTGCGCCCGCCTCACCCCGGGCCCGGCACGCGTCGAGTACCGCGCCTGGCTCGCGGCCCGCCCCATCGGCAGCGCGGTCACCGAACTGCTCTCCGTCGCCCGCGGCGAGGACGCTCTGCTGCGCGGCCTCGCCTTCGAGGCCCTCCGGGTCGTCGGCGCCCCCGCGGAGGCCGAAGTCCGCGCCGCCGCCGAAGAGCCCGGCCTCCGCCCCTACGCGCTGCTCTGGCTCGCCGAGTACGAAGGCGCCGACCCGGACGACGCCCCCGACGTCCTGACCCGCGAGGAGGCCACCTGGCTCTGGGTGGACACCGCAGCGGCCGTCGCCGACCACGGCGAGAGCACCCTGCTGGTGCGCCACCTCGAGTCCGCCGTCCAGGGCACGGTCCCCGCCCTGCTCGACGAGGTCCGGGCGGTGGGCCACCCCCGCACCGTCCAGGTCCTGGTCGCCCTGGCCGCGGCACACCCCGACCCCGCCCTCGCCAAGGCGGTGCGCCGCGCGGCCTTCCAGGTCCACACCGGCGGAGCGTGACCCGGCGCTACCCCGCGGCGCCGGGGGCGTACGTCCCGAAGCTCCAGACGTTGCCCTCGGCGTCCCGCGCCATGTAGTCCCGTGAGCCGTACTCCTGGTCCGTGGGCGGCATCAGGATCTCCACCCCGTGCTCCACGGCCCGGGCGTGGTGCGCGTCCACGTCCTCCACCACCACGTACACCCCCACCGGGCCGGCTCCCGCCATCGCCTTGGCGAAGACCCCGTCACCGCCCTTGGTGCCCAGCATCACCATGCCGTTGCCGAAGGCCAGCTCGGAGTGGACGACGTAGCCGTCCTCCCCCTCGTACACACTCACCTCGGTGAAACCGAAGGCTTCCTTCAGCGTTCTGATGGCTGCCTTCGCGTCGTCGTACAGGATCGTCGGATAGATGCTCGGTACGTTCGCCATGCTGATCACGCTCCGATTCGGCGCTCGACTTCGACCTTTCGGTCCCTCGTCCTCTCGTCCTTGCGACCTTGCGACTGTGATCCGGATCTCAGCTGTTCCTCAGTCTGGCACCCGCCACTGACAACGCCGCCCCGAGCGCCCCGGGCTCACCGGAAGGTGTTGCGTCCTGCCGGAACACCGCCCCGCGCACGCTTCCGTGCTCCGTGCGCCACCGCCCTCGTCGCGTCTTCCGGCTCTCCGGCGTGGCCGAAAAGCAGTTGCACACGCCCGTTAGACTGGCCCGTATGGCCATTCTCCCCGTGCATTAGACCGGCGTCGAAGCCACCGCACCCGCCGTCCTTCCGCCGTCTTCCCCACCGCCCTGGAGTCTGTCCGTGATCACCGCTTCCGGCATCGAGCTGCGCGCCGGCGCCCGCGTTCTCATCGAGTCCGCTTCCTTCCGTATCGCCAAGGGCGACCGCATCGGTCTCGTCGGCCGCAACGGCGCCGGCAAGACCACCCTCACCAAGTGCCTCGCCGGCGAGGGCGTCCCGGCAGGCGGCACGATCGCCCGCTCCGGCGAGGTCGGCTACCTCCCGCAGGACCCCCGCACCGGCGACCTCGACGTCCTGGCCCGCGACCGCATCCTCTCCGCCCGCGGCCTCGACACCCTGCTGCGCAAGATGCGGCAGAACGAGGAGCGCATCGCGAACGGCCAGGGCGCCACCCGTGAGAAGGCGCTGCGCCAGTACGAGCGGCAGGAGACCGAGTTCCTCACCAAGGGCGGGTACGCCGCCGAGGCCGAGGCCTCCACCATCGCCGCCGCCCTCGGCCTGCCCGACCGGGTGCTCGGCCAGCCGCTGCACACGCTCTCCGGTGGTCAGCGCCGGCGTGTCGAGCTCGCCCGCATCCTCTTCTCGGACGCGGACACGCTGCTCCTCGACGAGCCGACCAACCACCTCGACGCCGACTCGATCGTCTGGCTGCGCGACTACCTCAAGACGTACCGCGGCGGCTTCATCGTCATCTCCCACGACGTCGACCTCGTCGAAACCGTCGTCAACAAGGTCTTCTACCTGGACGCCAACCGGTCGACGATCGACATCTACAACATGGGCTGGAAGCTCTACCAGCAGCAGCGCGAGGCGGACGAGAAGCGCCGCAAGCGCGAGCGCGCCAACGCGGAGAAGAAGGCCGCCGCCCTCAACTCGCAGGCCGACAAGATGCGCGCCAAGGCCACCAAGACCGTCGCCGCGCAGAACATGGCGCGCCGCGCCGAGCGGCTGCTGTCCGGCCTGGAAGAGGTTCGCGCCTCCGACAAGGTCGCCAAGCTCCGCTTCCCCGAGCCCGCGCCCTGCGGGAAGACCCCGCTCACGGCGGAGGGGCTCTCCAAGTCGTACGGATCCCTGGAGATCTTCACCGACGTGGACCTCGCCATCGACAAGGGGTCGCGGGTCGTCATCCTCGGCCTCAACGGCGCGGGCAAGACGACCCTGCTGCGGCTGCTGGCCGGCGTCGAGAAGCCGGACACCGGCCAGGTGACCCCCGGCCACGGCCTGAAGCTGGGCTACTACGCCCAGGAGCATGAGACCCTCGACCCCGACCGCACCGTCCTGGAGAACATGCGGTCGGCCGCGCCCGACCTCGACCTGGTCGAGGTGCGCAAGACGCTGGGCTCCTTCCTCTTCTCCGGCGACGACGTCGACAAGCCGGCGGGTGTCCTCTCCGGTGGTGAGAAGACCCGGCTGGCGCTGGCCACCCTGGTCGTCTCCTCCGCCAACGTCCTCCTCCTCGACGAGCCCACGAACAACCTCGACCCGGCCAGCCGTGAGGAGATCCTGGGCGCCCTGCGTACCTACAAGGGCGCCGTCGTCCTCGTCACGCACGACGAGGGCGCCGTGGACGCCCTCCAGCCGGAGCGGATCATCCTGCTGCCCGACGGGGTCGAGGACCTGTGGGGCGCGGACTACGCGGACCTCGTGGCACTGGCCTGACCCGGGCCGGATCGTCTCCCTATGGATCATTCGGCTTACGTGTGATCCATCATCTGAGTGAGGACGTCTCATACTCCGGCGTGGCGCCGGGTCAATTTCCCGACCCGGCCCCACGCCGTTTTTCTTTTTCTCCCGCCGCCCTGACCTGGCGTTTCGATGAAAAACGGGCTCCCGGAACCGGACGGCGGGCCGGAAAGAGGCCCCGGGTCGGCGAAACCTTGCGGCACGGACCTTGTCGAATGGCTGGCCAGGAAGCGCCCGAGGGGTGATCATGAGAAGACCAGAGCGCACTTCCCATGAGGAGGCACGGGTGGCCGAGACTCTGAAGAAGGGCAGCCGGGTTACCGGCGCCGCGCGCGACAAGCTCGCGGCAGACCTGAAGAAGAAGTACGACTCCGGTGCGAGCATCCGGGCATTGGCCGAGGAGACGGGCCGATCCTATGGATTCGTCCACCGGATGCTGAGCGAATCCGGAGTCACGCTGCGTGGACGCGGCGGAGCGACGCGAGGCAAGAAGGCCGCTTCGGCCTGACGGCCCCAGTGACCTGACAAACCCGAGCGCGGCTCGTACGGCCCCACCGGTTCCGGCAGGGCCACCCGGCCGATCGCAGTGTCGGCCGGGTGGTTACTGTGCAGTCACTTATTGGCTGCACTGCTGCACCGGACCCGGAGGCGCCTCATGACCTCGCTCGACCCAGTCCTCGAAGTGCTCGACAAGGACGGCGTACGGCTCACCGTCGAGGACGCCGTTGCCACGGTGACCCTGACCAACCCGGCCAAGCGCAACGCCCAGTCCCCCGCTCTGTGGCGGGCGTTGGCGGAGGCCGGACGGTCGCTGCCGGGCAGCGTGCGGGTCGTGGTGCTGCGCGGTGAGGGCAAGTCCTTCTCCGCCGGACTCGACCGGCAGGCGTTCACGCCGGAGGGTTTCGACGGCGAGCCGTCGTTCCTGGATCTGGCACGCGGCTCCGACACCGAGCTCGACGCGGTCATCGCCGAGTACCAGGAGGCGTTCACCTGGTGGCGCCGTAACGACATCGTGTCGATCGCGGCCGTACAGGGGCACGCGATCGGGGCCGGCTTCCAGCTCGCCCTGGCGTGCGACCTGCGGGTGGTGGCCCAGGACGTGCAGTTCGCCATGCGCGAGACCAGCCTGGGTCTCGTCCCCGACCTGACCGGTACGCACCCCCTCGTCGCGGCGGTCGGCTACGCCCGCGCGCTGGAGATCTGCGCCACCGGCCGGTTCGTCCACGCCGACGAGGCCGAGCGCATCGGACTGGCCAACCTCGTCGTGCCCGCCGACGACCTCGACGGCGCGGTACGCGACCTGGCGGGCGCGCTGCTTGCGGCCCCGCGTGACGCGGTCGTCGAGACCAAGGCGCTGCTGCGGGGCGCGGGGGAGCGTACGTACGAGGAGCAGCGGACGGCCGAGCGCGCCGCCCAGGCGCGCCGCCTGCGCGACCTGGCGGGTCTCTCCGACTAGCCCGGCCCCTCGAGAACCACGTCGGTGACCACCACGGTCACCGGCAGCTCACCGTCGACGGCCCCGCGTACCGCCAGTGCCACATCCAGTGCACGGTGGTCCGGGGCCGTCGCCAGTTCGACGCGGAGGTGGTCGGCGGCCCGGCGGACCGGGGGGCCCAGGACCGCCGTCAGCCTGGCCACGCCCGCGACGGCGGCCGCCGCGGCAGCCGCGGGGTCCTCCTGGGACGGGCGCTCCTCCTCGGGCGGGTGAGCGGGGGCGGGGGAATCCGGCGCGTCCGGCGGGGTGTCCAGGAGCGCCGTCACACGGAGGTCCACCTCCGCCACGTTCAGCCCCAGCCGTCGCTCCGCCGCCGTCGCCAGGGCCGTACGCAGCCGCTCCGCCAGATCTGGCAGCGGTACGCCGTACCCGGTGGCGAAGTCCGCTTCGATCCGCAGCGGGCCGGGGGGCACCGATCCCGGCGGTGCCGGGAACGTGGGGGTCGTCGCGGATTCGGCGTCCGCGAGGGTGATCCGCAGCCGGCCCGGGTCGACCCCGGGCACCTGCCGTGCCGCCCGGCGCAGCACCGCGTCCGCGGCACGCTCCGCGATCCAGGCCCCGTCCGCCGGGCCGCCCAGGGGAAGCAGCCGGCCGAGACCGATCCGGCTCCGTGCCGTCGCCATCCATCCGTCAGCCGTTGTCATTGCTCCAGCCTGCCCCATCCCTGGCGCGAGATCCGTAAACGACCCTTAATGTGAGCAAAGGAGATGAAAACCTCCCGAAGGGAAACGGTGATGAGCGACGCGTCGCAGTCCGCCCAGGCCGACCAGGCCGCGAAGGCGGCTCGGGTCAAGGAACCGGCGGCCGAGGAAGCCAGAAGGACCTCGGTGACCAAGCGGAGCGGCGGCGGTGACCCGGCATCCCGTGGCCGCACCACCATCGCCGACGGGGTCGTCGAGAAGATCGCCGGACTGGCGGCGCGGGACGTCGTCGGCGTCCACGCGATGGGCAGCGGCGTCTCCCGCACTTTCGGCGCCGTCCGCGACCGGGTTCCCGGCGGCAAGTCCAGCGTCTCCCGCGGGGTGAAGGCCGAGGTCGGCGAGGTGCAGACGGCGCTCGACCTGGAGATCGTCGTCGAGTACGGCGTCTCCATCCGCGACGTGGCCGGGACGGTCCGGCAGAACGTGATCTCCGCGGTCGAGCGGATGACCGGCCTGGAGGTCGTCGAGGTCAACATCGCGGTGAGCGATGTGAAGCTGCCGGAGGACGAGGACGAAGAGCCGGAGACACGGCTCCAGTAGCCATCCGTTTGAGGAGCGCACGATGAGCATGGCGATGGTCGGCCTGGTGGCCGGAATGGCGCTCGGCTTCGCCGGATATTTCGGCGGCTTCGGAGCGTTTTTGCTGGTGGCCGCCCTGGGAGCGGTCGGCTTCGTGGCCGGGCGGTTCCTCGACGGGGACCTGGAACCCGGCGACTTCTTCCGGGGCCGTGACCGCGGCGACCGGAGGCGGTGACGCGGTGACGGGGGTCCTGGCGGCGGAACGCGGGGCGACCACCATCGCGGACCGCGTGGTGGCGAAGATCGCCGCGCGCGCGGCGCGGGAAGCGCTCGACGAGGCATCAGGTGACGAACGGCGCACCGGGGAGCGCGGCCGGCCGCCGCACGCGACGGTCGTCGTGCACCGCGACACCGCGCGCGTCGGCATCAGCCTGGAACTCGACTACCCCTCCGACATCGGTGCCCGCTGCGCCGCGGTACGCCGCCAGGTCATCCGGCGGGTGCGGACGTTGGCGGGCATGGAGGTACCGGAGGTGGCGGTCCACGTGGAGCGGCTGCACTCCCCGTTCACCCGCGAGCGGGACAAGGGCCGCGGGAGGGTCCGATGAGCAGCACCGCGCCCACCGAACCCGCCCCGGCCCTGGAGGAACAGGGGACACCGGGCCGCGCGCACCGCTTCTGGTCCGGGCGGCGCGTGCCGGCCGCCGTACTCGCGGTGCTGCTCCTCGCCGGTGTGGGGCTGCTGCTGTACGACATCGTCTCCGTGCGGGCCGGGCGGCCCGGCATGCGCTGGCGCCGTGCCCTCGCCGACGATCTGGCCACCCGGCCGCTCGACGACGTGGCGGTGATCGCCGGCGCCGGGGCGGCGGTCGCGCTGGGCGTCTGGCTCCTGGTGCTGGCCGGTACGCCCGGGCTGCGCACCGTCCTGCCGATGCGGCGCGACGCCGAACCGCTGCGCGCGGGGCTGCGGCGGGACGCGGTGGAGATCGTGCTGCGTGACCGGGCGACGGCGGTGGCGGGAGTGCAGTCGGCACGGGTACGGGCAAGGCGCCGCAAGGCCTCCGTCCGGGCGGTGTCCCACTTCCGCGAACTCGCGGAGGTACGCACCGACCTGGAGGCCGCGCTGCGGGCGGCGATCGACGAACTGGGTTTGGCACGGCCGCCGCAGCTCTCGGTGCGCGTGGTGCGCCCGCCGCGGAAGGGGTGAACGGACATGCTGAGAACCGTCAACCGGGTCCTGCTGGGCCTCGCCGGAGTGGTGCTGGTGTGCGTGGGCGGTGCGGTGCTCGTGGCCGGCCTGGACCTGGGCGTGCCGTCGTGGTGGCCGTGGAAGGGCCCGGACGCCGTGCTCCTCAGCGAGTCGGCACGGCGCCGGTGGGGGTGGCCGGTCGTCGTCGCGGTGCTGGCGGTGCTGCTCCTCCTGACGCTCTGGTGGCTGCTCGCCCAACTCCGGAGGCCCCGGCTGGCGGAGGTGCTGGTCGACAGCCGGGACGCGGAGAGCGCGGTCCTGCGGGGCCGGGCGCTGGAGGGTGCCGTGGAGTCGGAGGCGGAGTCACTCGACGGAGTCTCGCGCGCCCGCGTCCGGCTCACCGGCCGCCGTACGGCACCCTCGGCTCGGGTGTCGCTGCTGCTGGAGCCCCACGCGTCACCGAAGGAGACCCTGTCCCGCCTGCGGGACGGCGTGCTACGGCACGCCCGCGAGTCGGCGGGCCTCGGCCGGCTTCCCACCGAGGCCCACCTGCGCGCGGCGAAACACCAGGCGCGCCGCGTCACCTGACCCCGTGCCACACCACGTCACCGGTCGGACGGGGCGGGCGGCGGGGGAGTGGATCAGAAGCCGTGGCGGGCACCGCCGTCGACGGGGAGCATCACGCCCGTGAGGTACGAGGCCGCCGGGGAGAGGAGGAACGCCGCGGTGTTGCCGAACTCCTCCGGCGTGCCGTAGCGGCGCAGCGGGATCCGCGACTCGTTGGCCGCGCGGGCAGCGGCCGCGTCGCCGGACAGGGCGTCCAGCTCCCGGACGCGGTCGGTGTCGATACGGCTCGGGAGCAGACCGACGACCCTGATACCCCGCGGGCCCAGCTCGTCCGCGAGGGACTTGGCGAAGCCCGCGAGGCCGGGGCGCAGGCCGTTGGAGATGGTCAGCCCGGGGATCGGCTCGTGCACCGAACCGGACAGGACGAACCCGATCACCCCGCCCTCCGGCAGCGCGGCCGCCGCGGCCCGGGCCATCCGTACCGCACCCAGGAACACCGAGTCGAACGCCGCCTGCCACTGCTCGTCCGTGTTGTCCGCCGCCCACCCCGGGGCCGGGCCGCCCACGCTGATGAGGACGCCGTCGAACCGCCCGAAGTGCTCCCGGGCGGCGCCGATCAGACGGTCGGGGGCCGACGGGTCGGCGTTGTCCGCCGCGACGCCCACCGCGCCGGAGCCCAGCTCGGCGGCGGCCTCGGTCACCGCCTTCTCGTCACGCGAGGAGAGCACGACCTTCGCGCCGTCCGCCGCCAGGGCACGCGCGGAGGCGTTGCCCAGGCCCCGGGACGCACCGGTCACCACGTACACACGGTCCTTCAGTCCAAGATCCATGGGCCCTATCCTGCCGCCTCCTCCCGGGCCAGCGCGAGGGCCGTTCCCACCAGACCGATGTGGCTGAAAGCCTGCGGGAAGTTGCCGAGCTGCCGCCGCGTGGACGCGTCGTACTCCTCGGCCAGCAACCCCACGTCGTTGCGCAGCGACAGCAGCCGCTCGAACAGTTCCCGCGCCTCTTTCGTACGGCCCGTCATCCGCAGCGCGTCCGCCATCCAGAACGAGCAGACGAGGAAGGTCCCCTCGTCGCCGGGCAGCCCGTCGACCGGCACGCCCTCGGTGCTGTACCGCCGGATCAGCCCGTCGTGGTTGAGCTCCTCCCACACCGCGTCCACCGTGCCCACCACGCGCGGGTCGTCCGGGGGCAGGAAACCGACCCGGGGGATCAGCAGCGTCGCCGCGTCCAGGTCCCGTGAGCCGTACGACTGCGTGAAGGTGTTGCGCTCCGGGTCGTACCCCTTCTCGCACACCTCCCGGTGCACCTCGTCGCGCATCGCCCGCCACCGGCCCACGTCACCGCGCAGCGACGGGTCCTGCTCCAGCGTGCGCACCGCGCGGTCGGCGGCGACCCACGCCATCACCTTGGAGTGCACGAAGTGCCGGCGCGGTCCGCGCACCTCCCACAGCCCCTCGTCGGGCTGCCGCCAGGTCGACTCCAGGAACCCCAGCAGGCTGAGCTGCAGGTTCCACGCGTGCGACTGTGCCGCCAGCCCCGCCTCGCGTGCCAGGTACAGGGAGTCGATGACCTCCCCGTACACGTCGAGCTGCAACTGGCGCACGGCCGCGTTGCCGGTCCGGACCGGCGCCGACCCGGCGTACCCGCGCAGCCACGGCAGCTCGGTCTCCGGCAGCCGGCGCTCACCGGCGACCCCGTACATGATCTGGAGGTCCGCCGGGTCACCGGCCACCGCCCGCAGCAGCCAGTCGCGCCACGCGGCGGCCTCGTCCAGGTAGCCCGCCGACAGCAGCGCGCCCAGCGTGAGCGTCGCGTCGCGCAGCCAGCAGAAGCGGTAGTCCCAGTTGCGTACGCCCCCCAATTCCTCCGGCAGCGAGGTCGTCGGCGCGGCGACGATCCCGCCCGTCGGGGCGTACGTCAGAGCCTTGAGCGTGATGAGCGAACGCATCACGGCGTCCCGGTGGGGCCCCTCGTACGTGCACTGTGCCGACCAGGATTCCCAGTCCTCCAGCGTGTGCTCCAGCGCCTCGAACGGGTCGATCAGCGGCGGGCGTGGCCGGTGCGAGGGGTGCCAGGTCAGCACGAACGCCACCTTCTCGCCCGCGCGGACGGTGAATGACGAACAGGTGCTGAACTGCTGACCCCACGTCTTGACCTCCGGCTCACTGCGCAGCCATATCGAGTCGGGGCCCGCGACCGCCACCCGGTGGCCGTCCGTCCGGCGCACCCACGGCACGACGGACCCGTAGTCGAAGCGCAGACGCAGTACCGCCGCCATCTCGACCGTGCCGGTGACGCCCTCCACGATGCGTACGACATCGGGGGCCTCGTCGCGCTGCGGCATGAAGTCCAGCACCCTGACCGTGCCGGTGCGGGTCTCCCAGACGGACTCCAGGACGAGGGAGTCACCGATGTACCGGCGCCCGGTGCAGGCGTGTCCGTCCTTGGGGGCGATCCGCCAGTGGCCGTTGTTCTCGTCGCCGAGCAGCGCGGCGAAGCAGGCCGCCGAGTCGAAGCGCGGCAGGCACAGCCAGTCGATCGAGCCGTCCCTGCCCACCAGCGCGGCCGTCTGCAGATCCCCGATGAGGGCGTAGTCCTCGATGCGTTGCGTCACGCTCTGGCGTCTTCCCGCACCGGCGTTCGGCTAAGCAGCGGACGGCTCGGCCTCGACGGTGGGCCGCGTCCCTCCGGCGGCGGCCGCCTCGCGGTCGCGCTTCTCGCGGCGCACCAGCACCACCCAGCCGACCGGCACGCCCGCCGCGAACAGCCACCACTGCACCGCGTACGCCATGTGCGCGCCGATGGAGTCGTGGTCGGGCTCGGGGATCAGCTCCGGGGTGTCCCCGGCCGGCGCGGGCACGGTCTGTTCCAGGTAGCCGCCGAGCACCTCGCGGCCGAGGTTCTTCGCCTGCTGCTCGCTGTTGATCAGCATCACCTGGCGGTCCGGCAGTCCGCTGAGGTCCTTGATGCCGCTGGCGCCGGTCGTCTCGTCGGCCTTGAGCCGGCCCGTCACGGTCACCTCGCCCTTGGGGGCGGGCGGGACGTCGGGGAACGACTTCTGGTCGGCGGCGGCCGGGATCCAGCCCCGGTTGACGAGGACCGCGCGGCCGTCGTCGAGGACGAGGGGGGTGAGGACCAGCACGCCGATCCTGTCGTCGGCGTTGGTCCGGCGGCGTACGACCACCTCGTGGGCCGTGTCGAAGGTGCCGGTGGCGGTGACGGCGCGCCAGAAGTCGGGGCGGGGGACGGTGTGGCCGGGGGAGGTGAGCTCCGTCACGGGGACGGGCTCCGCCTTCAGGTTGTCCTCGATCAACTGGTTCTGCGTGACCCGGCGCTCGTGCCGGTGGAACTGCCAGAAGCCCAGCTCGATCATCACGGGGATGAGAACGAGGGCGATGAGGGTGAGGATCACCCACTGCCGGGACAACAGGAAGCGGTACACGGCTTCGACCGTACCTGTTCCGGTTTGGGACCCCGATGGGGGGTCCCGTCCGGTCGTGTCACACCTTGTCGACGATGCCCACCTGCCCCTTCTCCGCGCGGGCGCAGTGCGCCCCGCAGAACCACTGGCCGTCGGCCTCGACGCCCTGGCCGATGATCTGGACCCGGCAGTGCTCGCAGATGGGCGCCATGCGGTGGATGGCGCAGGCGAAGCAGTCGAAGACGTGCACGGCGCCCTGCGCGTGCACCTCGAAGGACATGCCGTAATCGTTTCCGCAGACCTCACAACGTGCCATGCGCCACAGGGTGCGGTCCGGCGGTCCGGAAGGGGCGGCGAAACGCCCGGTGGTCACCCGTCTGCTTACTCGTCTGCCGGGGCCACGTCACGGAGCAACTGGGTGAACGCCGCCTCGTCGACGATCGGCGTGCCGAAGGACTTGGCCTTGACCGTCTTGGACGTGGCGGCGTCCGGGTCGTTGGTCACGAGCAGGCTGGTCAGCCGCGAGACGCTGGTGGCCACATGGAGGCCCGCCTCGACCGCGCGGTCCTCCAGCAGCTCCCGGTCGATACCGGTGTCACCCGAGAACGCCACTCGCATGCCCTGCTTGAGCGGTTTGTCCGCTTCGTAACGCCCGGGGTTGGGGTACGGGCAGGCCGGTCGCTTCCGCGACGGCCGCCAGCTGTTGCCGCGGTACGACGCCTGCTGCCCGATGCGCGGCGCCGACGACCCGGTGGAGGAGGACGACGCCCATTCGGTGAGCGGGCGGCACTCCAGCAGCGGCAGCCGTACGCCCCGCTCCGCGGCCGCGTGCAGGCTCGGGCGGAACGCCTCGGCCAGCACCCGCGCGTCGTCCAGCGCGTTGTGCGCCTGCCGCTGCACGACGCCGAAGTGCGTGGCCAGCGACTCCAGCTTGAAGTTGGACAGCGGAAGCCCGAGCTCCTTGGAGAGCGCGATGGTGCACAGCCGCTGCCGCACCGGCGCCGTCCGCTCCGCCCGTGCGTACTCGCGGGCGATCATCGACCAGTCGAACATGGCGTTGTGCGCGACGAGCACCCGTCCGTCGAGGCGCGCGGAGAACTCCGCCGCGATGTCCGGGAAGAGCGGCGCCCCCTCCAGCACGTCACTCGTCAGACCGTGGATCCACACCGGGCCGGGGTCGCGCTCCGGATTGACCAGCGTGTACCAGTGGTCCTCCACATTGCCCTGCGCGTCCAGCCGGTAGACGGCAGCGGACACTATCCGGTCGTCGCGTGCGAGGCCGGTGGTCTCCACGTCGACGACCGCGTACCCCTGCTTCGGGTAGGCGGTCGGCCACGGTGCTGCTGTCGTACGGTCGTCGAGCATGGTCACTGAGAATAGAGGCCGCCACTGACAACGCCGTCGCCGGGCATGCCCCGTGCGGTCGCCGTGTTGACGCCCCGCGCCCCTGCGCCGAAGCGGTGAGGGGCAGTTGGACCCCTCGGCCGAGCACGGCGACGAGGTCACCCGCGGCCACCCGCCGCGGGCCGCCCGTGCGGCCGAGGCGGCGGGGCCGGCCGCCGGTACCGTGCGTCCGGTGCCCGTGCCCGGTGCCCGTGCCCGGTGCCCGTGCCCGGTGCTCGCGGATGCGCCCCTGGCGTACGGCGCGACCGACGGGTCCCGGTCGACGCGGAACGCCCGCTCGGTGCCGCGCCCGATTCACCGCTGCCCCAGCAGGCCCTCCACCAGGGCACGTACCGACGTGACGAAGAGCCGCTCCGCGTCCACGGGGCGGCCCAGCTCGCGGGCCAGTGCCGGGTCGTGCTCGGAGGCCTCCGCGTCCCACAGCTCGTGCTCGCCCGGCGACTGCACCGGTGCCCGCTCGCGGTTGCGCTCCACCAGGACGTACCCGACGACCTGGTACTGCACCGCCCGCACCACCCCGGCCGCCCGGGCGCCGCGCAGGCCCGCCGCGTGCACCTCGTGGACCAGGGCCCGCCGCGCGGGCAGGAACATCCGCTCCGTCAGGCCGCGTTCGTGGACCATGGCGACCAGGTGCGGGCGGGCCAGGAGCTCCCGGCGGAGCGTGCGCGCGACGGAGACGATCCGTGCGGCGGGGGTGCCGCCCCGGGGCGTGACCGTGCCCAGCTCGGCCACCGTGCGGGCGGCGAGGGCGTCCAGGAGCGACTCGCGGTTGCCGACGTGCCAGTAGATCGACGTGACGGCCGTGCCCAGCTCGGCGGCCAGTCCGCGCATGGTGAGGGCCGCAGGGCCGTCCCGCTCCACCAGCCGGGCGGCGGCCCGCAGAACCTCGTCGCGGGTCAGTGACGGCTTCGGCATCGGCGCTCAACTCCCGTACGCGCACGGCTGTTCCCAGTTCATCGGGCACGGTGTAACGGTGTTACAGAGCATCCGTTCCTCACCCCCGACGAAGGGTGGTACGCCATGGCACGCGTACGGTACGGCGCCCGCACCGAGCAGGAGATCGCCGCGGCCCGGGCCGCGAGCGCGAAGCTCCCCGACATCTGGTCCACCGGCGTGGTCGCCGTGTGGGAGAGCGACCCCGACGTGGTCGCGGCCGTGCTGCCGCCCCCGCTCAAGCCCGGCCCACGCCCGCTCGTACGGGCCGCCATCAGCAAGGTCGGCCTTCCGGGACACCCGCTCGGCGCCGGCTCCGTCGCGGTCGCCGCCACCCACGACGACCAGGAGGGCTGGTATCCGCTCGTCATGCCGATGACGCACGAGCGGGCGCTGACCGGCGGACGCGAGGTGTTCGGCGAACCCAAGAAGCTGGGCGAGGTCACCGTGGAGCGCGACGGCCCGACGGTGCGGGCGGCACTCGCCCGGCACGGCATCGCGTTCGTCGAGGTGCGGGGCGCGGTGGACGGCCCGCTGCCGCTGCCCGCCGAGCCCGTCGAGAGAGTCGACTTCTACTTCAAGTTCCTTCCCGCCGTGGACGGTTCGGGTCTCGACACCGACCCGGTACTCGTGCACTGCGTACGCCGCGAGAAGGCGCGTTCCCTGGAGCGGATCACGGGTGACGTGGTGCTGCGCGAATCGATGTACGACCCGGTCGCCGACCTGACCGTACGCCGCGTCGTCGAGATCACGATCGGCGAGAAGACCACCGGCCAGCGCGGCCGGGTCGTGGAGCGGGTCAGCGCCCAGGCGCTCATGCCGTACATCCACCAGCGCTACGACGATCCGCGACAGGTCCTCGACGCCCCGCCGCCCCGAGGGGCCGGCCGATGAGGCTGCGGGCCGGCCAGGTCGCCGTGGTCACGGGTGCCGCGAGCGGCATCGGGCTCGCCATGGCCCGCCGGTTCGCCGCCGAAGGGCTCAAGGTGGTCCTCGCGGACGTGGAGGCGGCCGCCCTGGAGGAGGCGTTCACCCGGCTGCGGGCCGAGGGCGCCGAGGTCCTCGCCCGTACCGTCGACGTCTCCGAACGCGCCTCGGTCGTCTCCCTGGCCGACGCCGTGTACGAGACCTTCGGCGCCGTCCACGTGCTGTGCAACAACGCCGGTGTCGGCTCCGGCGCCGAGGGCCGCATGTGGCAACACGACCCCAACGACTGGGAGTGGGCCTTCGCCGTCAACGTCTGGGGCGTCTTCCACGGCATCCAGGCCTTCGTCCCGCGCATGCTGGCGGCCGGCGAACCGGGCCACATCGTCAACACCTCCTCCGGGGACGGCGGCATCGCGCCACTGCCCACCGCCTCGGTGTACGCCGTCACCAAGGCGGCCGTCGTCACCATGACGGAGTCCCTGTACGCCCACCTCAAGGCGGAGCACGCGCGCGTGGGGGCCTCGGTGCTCTTCCCCGGCCCGCACATGCTGCGCACCGGCCTGTGGGAGTCGCACCGCAACCGGCCCGCCCGGTACGCCAAACAGCGCCCCCGCACGACCCCGTACCGCAGCCTCGACCAGTGGGAGGCCGCAATGAGGGAAGCCGGGCACGAGGTGGCCTTCACCCCGGTCGAGGAGGTCGCCGAACACGTGGTGGACGGCATCCGGGCGGACCGCTTCTGGATGCTGCCGCCCGGCGAGCACAGCGACCGGCAGATCAGGGCCAGGGCACGGTCCATGCTCGACCGCGCCGACCCGACGTACCTGGAGAGCTTCGTACTCGA
Source organism: Streptomyces sp. NPDC041796 (assembly GCF_055590785.1). NCBI lineage: Bacteria > Bacillati > Actinomycetota > Actinomycetes > Kitasatosporales > Streptomycetaceae > Streptomyces > Streptomyces sp. NPDC041796. The sequence goes on along the minus strand of NZ_JBVJAH010000007.1, from coordinate 40,005 downwards.
CTGAGGACGCGACCGAGGGGGCCGCAGTGACGGATCCGTATCTGATCATCTCCTCCGACTGCCACGCCGGACTGCCCACCGAGCGGTACCGGCCCTACCTGGAGTCCCGCTTCCACCGCGCCTTCGACGAGTTCCTCGCCGGGAGGGACGCCCGCCGCGCCGAGATGACCCGGCTCGGCGTCCGTGACGAGGCGTTCGCGGAAAAGTGGTTCAGCGACAACGAGGAAGGCCTCAGGGGCGGCTGGGACCCCGCCCAGCGGCTCAAGGAGCTCGACGGGGACGGGGTGGCCGCCGAGGTCGTCTTCCCCGACGCGGACGCCGTCGACAGCGGGACCGCCGCGCCCTTCGGCGTCGGCCTCGGCCTGTCCGGCGACCAGGATCCGGAGCTGGGCATGGCGGGCGCGCAGGCGCACAACCGCTGGCTGGCCGAGTTCGTGTCCGGGAATCCCGAACGGCACTGCGGGGTGGCCCTGTTGCCCGTCACGGGTGCGGTGGACCGGGTCGTCGCCGAGATCCACCGGGCCAAGGAGTCCGGCCTCGGCGCCCTGATGATCCCCTCCATGTGGGTCGACCGAGCGCCCTACCACGACCGCCGCTACGACCCGGTGTGGGCGGCCGCCGCCGAGAGCGCCATGCCCGTGCTCACCCACTCGGGCGCGGCACCGCGCCACGAGTACGGGGACCACCTCGGCATCTACGTCAGCGAGGTCACCTGGTGGCCGGCCCGGCCGCTGTGGTTCCTGCTCTGGTCGGGCGTCTTCGAACGCCACCCCGGACTCCGGTTCGGCGTCGCCGAGTCGGGCTGCTGGTGGCTGCCGAACCTGTTGTGGTTCATGGACCGGCTCTACCTGGGGGCCCACGGCGGGAAGAAACTCTCCCCCTTCGCCGAGCTGACGCGCCCGCCCAGCGCGTACGTGGACCGCCAGGTCTTCGTCTGCGCGACCAACACCAAACGGCGCGAGCTCGCCCAGCGGTACGAGATCGGCGTCGACAACATCCTGTGGGGCAGCGACTTCCCCCACCCCGAGGGCACGTGGCCCGACACGCGCGCGTGGCTGCGGAGAACGTTCCACGACATCCCGGTCGCCGAAACCCGGCGCATGCTGGGCCTCGCGGCGGCGGAGGTCTTCGGCTTCGACACGGCGAAACTGGAGTCCCTCGCCCGCCGTATCGGCCCCACCCCCGCCGAACTGGGCCAGAACGACGACCAGGCGGCCGTGGAGGCCTCCTGGGCGCGCTCGCGCGAGACGGGCCGCCACTGGCTCACCGGCCAGGACTTCCCGGTCCTGGGAGTGACGCCATGACCGGGCGCTACACCGTCATCTCCGCCGACTGCCACGCCGGCGCCGACCTCCTCGACTACAAGCCGTACCTGGAGAAGAAGCACCACGACGACTTCGACGCCTGGGCGGCCGGCTACGTCAACCCGTACGAGGACCTGCTCGCCGACACCGCCGACCGCAACTGGAACTCCGACCGCCGCCTCGCCGAACTGGAGGCGGACGGCATCGTCGCCGAGGTCGTCTTCCCCAACACGATCCCGCCCTTCTTCCCGTCGGCGTCCCTGATGGCACCCGCGCCGACCCGTGAGGAGTACGAGCGGCGCTGGGCGGGCCTGCGCGCCCACAACCGGTGGCTCGCCGACTTCTGCTCCCTCGCTCCCGGCCGCCGGGCGGGCGTCGCGCAGATCCTGCTGAACGACCCGGAGGAGGCCGCCCGCGAGGTACGCCGCACCAAGGAGGCGGGTCTGACGGGCGGCATCCTGCTGCCGGGCGCCCCGCCGGGCTCGGGCGTCCCCGAGCTGTACTCCCGGGCGTACGACCCGATCTGGGCGGTGTGCGAGGAACTGGACGTACCCGTCAACCACCACGGCGGCTCGGCGTCCCCGCCGCTCGGCGACGAACCGGCCGCGCGGGCGGTGTTCATGGTGGAGACGACCTGGTTCTCGCACCGCGCCCTGTGGCACCTCGTCTTCGGCGGCGCCTTCCGCCGCCACCCCCGGCTCACACTCGTCCTCACCGAACAGGGCTCCGGCTGGATCCCCGGCGTCCTGGACATGCTGGACTACTACCACGCCCGCCTGGTCGCGGCCTCCGCCTCGGCCGAAGCCAAGTTCGGCGCAGGGCTGTCGGCCTCCATGGGCAAGGGCCCCAGCGAGGTGTGGCGGGACAACTGCTTCGTCGGCGCGAGTTTCATGCGCCCGCACGAGGTGCCGCTCCGGGACCGGATCGGTCTGGACAAGATCATGTGGGGTAGCGACTACCCGCACGACGAGGGGACGGGCCCGTACTCCCGCGAAGGCCTCCGCGCCGCCTACGCGGGCCTGCCGCGCGACGAGGTCGCCGCCATGGCCGGTGGCAACGCGGCCCGGGTGTACGGCTTCGACCTCGCGATCCTCGACCCGCTCGCGGCCGTCCACGGGCCCACCGTCGACGAGATCGCCGAACCGCTGCGGGAGGCCCCGCCGGACGCGACGAGCCCCGCGTTCGCACCCGGCGGGTCGGTACGGGTCTGGTGAACGTGACGGTGAGACCCTCCCGGGGTGACTGACGCACCCCACGAAGAGGAACACGGCGGCGCGCTCGGCACACGCCTCAACTGGCTGCGTGCCGCCGTCCTCGGCGCCAACGACGGCGTCGTCTCCACCGCCGGACTCGTCGTCGGCGTCGCCGGCGCCACCGACGACCGCGCCACCCTCCTCACGGCGGGTCTCGCGGGCCTGCTCGCCGGCTCGATGTCGATGGCCGCCGGCGAGTACGTCTCCGTCTCCACCCAGCGCGACTCCGAGAAGGCCGCCCTGACCGAGGAGAAGCGGGAGCTGCGCGAACAGCCCGAGGCGGAACTCGACGAACTCACCGGCCTCCTCGAAGCCCGCGGCCTGACCCGCGACGTCGCCCGCGAGGCCGCCGAACAGCTCACGGAACGCGACGCACTGCGCGCCCACGCGCGCGTGGAACTGGGCATCGACCCCGACGAACTGACCAACCCCTGGCACGCGGCGGCCGCCAGCTTCCTGGCCTTCACGGCCGGCGCGCTGCTCCCCCTCCTCGCCATCGTCCTCCCGCCGGCACCGGCCCGCCTCTACGTCACGGTCCTCTCGGTCCTCGCCGCCCTCACCCTCACCGGCTGGTCCAGTGCCCGCCTCGGCGCGGCCCCGGCCCGCCCGGCGATCCTGCGCGTGGTGGGCGGGGGCGCCCTGGCGATGGCCGTGACGTACGGGGCGGGGTCGCTGCTGGGCGCGGCGGGGGTATGAGGCCCCGCGTCACGCCGTGACCCATCGAGGGGCGTCCGTGCCCCACCGGCCGGGCGGGCGGGACCAGTTCGCCGGGCCTCCCTCGTACGCCACCGGGGGCAGCGCGTGCCGCAGCCGGCCCATCGGGCTGTCCGTGGTGGCCATCCAGCGTTCCGGGGCGTAGCCGCCCTCGTGCCGCGGTCCCTCGGTGAGCCCGTGCACCAGCCAGTGCGCGGTCTGCGTCAGGGCCAGCCGGGCGAGCCACGTCCCGCCGCCGTCCCGGCCGTGCTGCCGACTCAGCGCCCGCAGTACGGCGGCGGCCAGCAGGTATCCGGTGCCGTGGTCCAGGGCCTGGGCGGGCAGCGCGCCCGGCTCGCCGTCGGAGCCCTCCAGCGCGGCGATGCCCGTCGCCACCTGGACCAGGCTGTCGAAGCCGCGCCGCTCGTGCCACGGCCCGTACCGGCCCCAGGCCGAAAGCTGGGCGACGACCAGGCCGGGGCGGCGCTCGGCCAGTGCCTCGGGGGAGAGCCCGAACCGGTCCAGCGCGCCCGGCCGGTAGCCGGTCACCACCACGTCGGCGCCCGCGAGGAGCTCCTCGAACACGCGGTGGTCCGCGCCGTGCCCGAGGTCCAGCAGCGTCGACCGCTTGCCCATCCCGGTGTCGTTGTGGGCCTCCTGGCTCTCCGGCAGGTGCGGCGCGTCGATCCGCAGGACGTCCGCGCCCAGCAGCGCGAGCGTCCGCGTGGCGACCGGCCCGGCCAGCACCCGCGTCAGGTCCAGCACCCGCAACCCGGCGCAGGGCAGCGGTGACGCACTCGTACCGGACATCCGGCTCCACGCGCGCGTGGCTCCCGCCGCGGCCCCCGCAGCGTCCCCGATCCGCTCCAGGGTCAGCAAAGGTTGCCCCGCCACCAGGGCGCCCTGCTCGTGCGCGGCCCATTCGGCGGCGCCGCGCGCCGCGACGGCGAGACCGCCCGCCGCGTACACGGTCTCCTCCACGTCCACCGCACGGCGCCCCGCGATCGCGTCGGCGACCGCGTCCGTCCCGGCGCCGTCCGGCAGGCCGAGCGCGGCGAGCAGCCGCTCCCGGTGGTGCGGGTAGTTGGCGTGCGTACGCACCCACCCGTCGGCCGCCCGCCAGAACCGCGACAGCGGCGCGAACGTGGTCCACGCCCGCCCGTCGACCCTGACCAGCCGGTCGCTGAGGAACGCCGTGGCCACCGCCCCGTCGTCGACCCGTACCCGTGGCACCGGGCCTCCGGTGCGTACGGCGGCCAGCTCCGCGGCGGCGAGTGAGCAGACCGCCACGGTGGCGCGGGCCAGTTCCCTCACGGGCAGCCGCGCGGGCAGGCCGTCCGAGGGGCCGCTGAGGGAAACCCGCTCCAGTAGCGACTGGTCGGCACCCAGTGTCATCCATGCCTGGGCGATACCGGAAGGAAAGGGAGCGTCCATAGGGGCACTATGGCACTCAGTGCCAGGACAGGGAAGAGCCCCGGACGCGGCGCACACGCCACGCCCGGGGCTCCGGGGATCTTGTTACCGCCGCACCGCGTCCAGGGCGTCGGTCATACCCGTGCCGTAGAAGCCGTTGTCGCGCTTGCCGCCCTCGCACACCGCGTCGACCGTGCCGTCACCGTTGATGTCGTACGGGTTCGTGCACGCCATGTCGTCCGCCTGCTTGTACAGCAGCGCCTTGACCTCGGCCGGCGAGGCGTGCGGGCGCGTCGACTTGATCAGCGCGGCCACACCCGCCACGTGCGGCGACGCCATCGACGTACCGCCCTTGTAGCCGTACTTGCCGCCCGGCAGCGTCGACAGGATCAGCCCACTGGTGGCCGGCGCCTCCGGCGGCTGGTACGCCGTCGAGTCACCGCCCGGGGCGGCGATGTCCACGACGCCGTGCCCGTAGTTCGAGTACGAGGCCTTCAGACCCTTGGCGCCCGTCGCGGACACCGTCACCACACCATTGAGCATGGTGGGAACGTCCGGGCACTCGCTCGGGTCGACGACCCGCTCGACCGGCGTGGTGTCGTTCGGGCTGGTCTTGTCGACCACCTCGTCCGACGCCAGGTCCGTACGGGAGTTGCCCGCCGCCGCGACGTTGACCGCGCCCTTGCGCTCCGCGTACCGCGTGGCGCGCTGCAGAGCCTCCACCAGGGCGCCCTGGTCGAGGTCGTTCTTGCACGTGTACAGCCACGGGTCGACGTAGTAGCTGTTGTTCGTCACCTCGACGCCGTGCTCGGCGGCCCAGATGAAGCCGCAGACGACGGACTCGGTGTAGAAGAACCCGTCGGGGTTGGACACCTTGATGCCCGAGACCTTCACACCGGGGGCGACACCGGTGACGCCCACGCCGTTCTTCGCGGCGGCGATCGTGCCGGCCACGTGCGTGCCGTGGTCGCTCTCGGTGGGGCCCGGCCGCCAGGAACCCTCGGTGGTGTCCGGCGCGCCGGTCACGCAGTTCGCGGAGGCGGCCCGGTCGAAGTTGGGAGCGAGGTCCGGGTGCGTGTCGTCCACACCCGTGTCCAGCACGGCGACGGTGACCTTCTTGCTGCCGAGGGACTTCTCGTGCGCCTTGTCGGCCTTGATGGCCGGCAGGTCCCACTGGAGCGGCTCGAACGGGTCCTGGCCGTCGGTTGCCTCATCGGCGGCCGCCCGGGCCTCCTCGGCGGACAGCGGCTGCTCGGCTCCGATGTCGGTGGTCCGCTGGGCGGCGAGCGGCGTGGTCCTCGTGGCCCCCGCCGACTTCACGCCCCGCACCTCGCGGATCGTCTTGGCGAAGTCCGGGTTCTGCGAGTGGACGACTATGACACCTATCTGGTCATAGGCGATCACCACCGTGCCGCCCGCCTCGGATATCGCCTTCTTCACCGCTTTGACGGTGGAGTGACCACCCGTCACGTTCACGACGTACGACAGCTTCGGGCCGTTCGTCGCGGCCGCGGCGACGGCGCCGACGGCCGTGGCCTCGTCCAGCGGGGCCGCCGAGGCACCCGCCGCCGGTAGCAGACCGAGCGAGGCCGTGAGCGCCAGACCAGCGGGCAGCGCGAGTATGCGCCCGCGTCCGGTTCTCAGATGAGCCATGGGTTCTCCACATCATCCGTGACGTCCGTCCACACACCGGGTGTGCGTGGACGGGTGCATGACGAGCGAAGCTATCGCCGATCATCCCGGCCCATCAATGACTTGGGGAAAGAAAAACGCCCCAGGTGAACCGCGTCGCCATGGCTTCCGTGCCGTTGACAGGGGAGAGCACGAGCGAGTACCGCCCCCGATCGCCAGGTCCTTGTCCATGCCCAGCGCACCCGCGTCGCGAGGAGTTTCCGTGGTTACCGATGCACCACCGCCCGACGGCGGTACGGACACCAGTCCCGCCCAGCCCACGACAGAATCGTTCGTCGAGGTGCAGGAGAGTGCGGAATTCGGCGAACTGCGCCGCACGTACCGCTCCTTCGCCTTCCCCCTGACCATCGCCTTCATCGCCTGGTACCTGCTGTACGTCCTGCTGTCCAACTACGCGGGCGGTTTCATGGGCACCAAGGTGTTCGGCAACATCAACGTCGCGCTGGTCCTCGGCCTCGGCCAGTTCGCCACCACTTTCCTCATCGCCTGGTTCTACTCCCGGCACGCCGCCGAGAAGCTCGACCCGAAGGCGGAAGCCATCAAGTCCGGTATGGAGACCCGCATGGAGGCCGACGCATGAGCAGCCCCACCGTCGTGCTGGCCGCCGCGTCCGACGCCTCGGAGCACCGGCCGCTGATCATCACCCTCTTCGCGGCCTTCGTCGTCGCGACGCTGTGCATCACCGTCTGGGCCGGCCGCCAGACCAGGAACGCCTCCGACTTCTACGCGGGCGGCCGCCAGTTCACCGGCTTCCAGAACGGCCTCGCCATCTCCGGCGACTACATGTCCGCCGCGTCGTTCCTCGGTATCGCGGGTGCCATCGCCCTCTTCGGCTACGACGGGTTCCTCTACTCCATCGGCTTCCTGGTCGCCTGGCTGGTCGCCCTGCTGCTGGTCGCCGAACCGCTGCGCAACTCCGGCCGGTACACCATGGGCGACGTCCTCGCGTACCGGATGCGCCAGCGTCCCGTCCGGACCGCCGCCGGCACCTCCACCATCGTCGTCTCGATCTTCTACCTGCTCGCCCAGATGGCCGGTGCGGGCGTCCTCGTCTCACTGCTCCTCGGCATCACCTCCGACGGCGGCAAGGTCGCGATCGTCGCCCTCGTCGGCGTACTGATGATCGTGTACGTGACCATCGGCGGCATGAAGGGCACCACCTGGGTGCAGATGGTCAAGGCCGTCCTGCTCATCGCGGGCACCCTGCTCATCACCTTCCTCATCCTGCTGAAGTTCGGCTTCAACCTCTCCGACCTCCTGGGCACCGCCGCCGCCAACAGCGGCAAGGGATCGGCCTTCCTCGAACCGGGCCTCAAGTACGGCGCCACCGGCACCTCGAAGCTGGACTTCATCTCGCTCGGCATCGCGCTCGTCCTCGGCACCGCGGGCCTGCCGCACATCCTGATCCGCTTCTACACGGTCCCCACGGCCAAGGCGGCCCGTAAGTCGGTCAACTGGGCCATCGGCATCATCGGCGCCTTCTACCTGATGACCATCGTGCTCGGCTTCGGCGCCGCCGCCCTGCTCAAGCCCGGCGACATCATCGCCTCCAACAAGGCGGGCAACACGGCGGCCCCGCTGGCCGCGCTGGAGATCGGCGGCGGTGGCGGCTCCACCGGCGGCGCGATCCTGCTCGCCGTGATCTCCGCGGTCGCCTTCGCCACCATCCTCGCCGTCGTCGCGGGCCTCACCCTCGCCTCGTCGTCGTCCTTCGCGCACGACATCTACGCCAACGTCATCCGCAGGGGACAGGCCACGGAGAAGGAGGAGGTCCGTGCCGCCCGCTGGGCGACCGTCCTCATCGGCGTCGTCTCCATCGCCCTCGGCGCCCTCGCCCGCGACCTGAACGTCGCCGGCCTGGTAGCCCTGGCCTTCGCGGTCGCCGCGTCCGCGAACCTGCCGACGATCCTCTACAGCCTGTTCTGGAAGAGGTTCACCACCCAGGGCGCCCTGTGGTCCATCTACGGCGGCCTGACCGCCTCCGTGGCGCTCGTGCTGTTCTCGCCGGTCGTCTCCGGCAAGCCCAGCTCGATGTTCCCGGACGCCGACTTCGCCTGGTTCCCGCTGGAGAACCCCGGCCTGATCTCCATCCCGCTGGGCTTCCTCCTCGGCTGGCTCGGCTCCCTGCTGTCGAAGGAGGAGCCGGACAAGGGCAAGTACGCGGAACTGGAGGTCAAGTCCCTCACCGGTGTCGGAGCGCACTGACCCGCACACCCTGTGCGACCGCACGCGGCCGCGCCGTGGGGATCGTCGTAGATCCCTACGACGCGGCCGTGCCGCTCCTGTGGACAATGGCCCGTGTTGTTGTCGGTGGGGTCACGTACGCTCCTTGGTATACGGAACCTGGTAACCGGGGGAGGGCGCCCACAGTGCTCATCGACACATACGGCCGCGTGGCCACCGACCTGCGCGTCTCGCTCACCGACCGGTGCAATCTGCGGTGTACGTACTGCATGCCCGAAGAGGGCCTGCAGTGGCTCGCCAAGCCCGACCTGCTCAGCGACGACGAGATCGTCCGGCTGATCCGCATCGCCGTCACCGACCTCGGCATCACCGAGGTCCGCTTCACCGGCGGGGAGCCGCTCCTGCGCCCCGGCCTGGTCGGCATCGTCGAGCGGTGCGCCGCCCTGGAGCCCCGGCCCAGGATGTCGCTCACCACCAACGGCATAGGGCTCAAGCGCACCGCGACCGCCCTCAAGGCCGCCGGCCTGGACCGGGTCAATGTCTCCCTCGACACCCTGCGCCCCGACGTCTTCAAGACCCTGACCCGCCGCGACCGCCACAAGGACGTCCTGGAGGGCCTCCAGGCGGCCCGGGAGGCCGGGCTCACACCGGTGAAGGTGAATTCGGTCCTCATGCCGGGCCTCAATGACGACGAGGCCCCCGACCTGCTCGCCTGGGCCGTGGAGAACGCGTACGAGCTGCGCTTCATCGAGCAGATGCCGCTGGACGCCCAGCACGGCTGGAAGCGCGACGGCATGATCACCGCCGGCGACATCCTGGAGTCGCTCCGCACCCGCTTCACCCTCGAACCCGAGCCCGACGAGGCGCGCGGCTCGGCGCCCGCCGAGCGCTGGATCGTCGACGGCGGACCGCACCGGGTCGGTGTCATTGCCTCCGTCACCCGGCCCTTCTGCCGGGCCTGCGACCGGACGAGGCTCACCGCCGACGGCCAGGTGCGCACCTGCCTGTTCGCCCAGGAGGAGACGGACCTGCGGGCGGCACTGCGCTCGGACGCGCCGGACGAGGAGATCGCCCGCATCTGGAAGCTCGCGATGTGGGGGAAGAAGGCCGGCTCCGGCCTGGACGACCCCAGTTTCCTGCAGCCCGAGCGGCCGATGTCGGCGATCGGCGGCTGACCGGCCCGTCAGTGGCCCGGGAGGGACTCCCACTCGGCCAGCGTGACCACGTCCTTCAGGAAGCCCCGCACACCCAGGAACTGGGAGAGGTGCTCCCGGTGCTCGTCACAGGCCAGCCAGGTCTTGCGCCGCTCCGGCGTGTGCAGCTTCGGGTTGTTCCACGCCAGCACCCACACCGCCGCGGTGCGGCAGCCCTTGGCGGAACAGATCGGGGTGGTGGTCTCGTCGCTCACAACACGTCCAAACAAAGCCCGAACAAAGGCGACGCCGGGCAGCCACGGGGGGAGCTGCCCGGCGTCGGTCCGTCGCTCCGACGGGGGATGCGGAGCGCCTACGAAGTATGTCACGGGGACAGGGGTGGAGTGCACTGAAACCACATGATTGATCTGAGCTTTTCTTGAGCTTTGCAGACCGGTAACAGCTCAGTGCTGCTCGTACTGGCGTTCCTGCTGGGGTTTTTGATGATCCCCGCGATCCTCCGACACCGATTCCGCGGCGGGCTTCGTGTGCTCCCGCGCCCCGGTCTCCTCCGCCGGCTGCCCGGCCGCCAGCATCGGCCGCCCGGTCGCCGGAGGTACGAACGTCTGCGGCTGCGGAGGCGCCGTCTCACGGCCCGCGTTGGCGATCACCACCGCGACGTACGGCAGCACCGCTCCCAGGACCAGAGCCACGATCGCCACCTGCCGCTGGACGTTCCACAGGGACGCGGCCGCGATCACCGCGACGGTCCGCACCGACATCGAGATGACATAGCGACGCTGCCGTCCACGCACGTCGTCCGCCAGCCCCTGACGGGCGCCGGTGATCCGGAAGACCTCGTCGCTCCCACGCTTCCGCATCACGTTCCACCACCCGACATCCACGCCGACACGCTCCCCGGACCGGCTTGCTTCCACCGTACGCCCGCACTCCGCCGCGTTCGAGAGCGGGTCGCCCCTCACGAGGCCGGACCCGCTAGGGCCCGACACGTACGGCGGTGTCCGGCATGCGCCGTACGCGGGACGGGCCGAGACTTGTCGGGACTGCTCACGTCTATCCGTACCGAGGAGGCAGCCATGGGCTGGTTGTGGGCGATTATCGTCGGATTCGTGCTCGGCCTGATCGCCAAGGCGATCCTGCCCGGCAAGCAGCACAGCCCGCTGTGGCTGGCCACCATCTTCGGCATCATCGGCGGCATCGTCGGCAATGCCCTCGCCAGGGCGTTCGGCATCGAGGCCACCCCGGGTATCGACTGGGGTCGGCACGCCTTGCAGGTGGTGGCCGCGGTCGTCATCGTCGGCCTCGGCGACATGCTCTACATGTCGATGCGGCGCAACAGACAGCGAGCCTGACGACGAACGGCGGGGGGGGGGGGGGGGGGGGGGGGGGGGGGGGGGGGGGTGGGGGGGGGGGGGGGGGGGGGGGGAGAGGGGGGGGGGGGAGGG
>NZ_JBVJAH010000007.1:0-28858 GCF_055590785.1 Streptomyces sp. NPDC041796 | reverse complement strand
GCCGCCTCACCCCCTCCCCTCCACTCACCAACAAACACCACCCACCCCCCCCCCCCCCCCCCCCCCCCCCCCCCCCCCCCCCCCCCCCCCCCCCCCCCCCCGCCGTGGCGGGCGACGCGACGCGTCAGCCCGCGGCGACCTCGATCGCCGCCAGGTTCTTCTTGCCGCGCCGCAGCACCAGCCAGCGGCCGTGCAGCAACTCGTCGGCGGACACCACGGCGTCCTCGGCGGTCACCTTGACGTTGTTCACGTACGCGCCGCCCTCCTTGATCGTGCGGCGTGCCGCCGACTTGCTCGGCGCCAGACCGACCTCGGCGAAGAGGTCCGCCACCGGGCCCGGCTCGGCCACCCTGGCGTGCGGCAGCTCCGCGAGCGCCGCGGCCAGCGTCGACGCGTCCAGCTCGGCCAGCTCGCCCTGCCCGAACAGGGCCTTGGAGGCGGCGATCACCGCGGCGCACTGCTCGGCGCCGTGCACCAGCGTCGTCAGCTCCTCCGCGAGCGCGCGCTGGGCCGTACGGGCCTGCGGACGCTCCTCGGTGACCTTCTCCAGCTCCTCGAGTTCCTCACGGCTCTTGAAGCTGAGGATGCGCATGTACGTCGAGATGTCCCGGTCGTCCACGTTCAGCCAGAACTGGTAGAACGCGTACGGCGTGGTCATCTCCGGGTCCAGCCAGACGGCCCCGCCCTCGGTCTTGCCGAACTTGGTGCCGTCCGACTTGGTCATCAGCGGGGTGGCCAGCGCGTGCACATGGGCGTGCGGCTCCAGCTTGTGGATCAGGTCCAGGCCCGCCGTGAGGTTGCCCCACTGGTCGCTGCCGCCCTGCTGGAGCACACACCCGTAGCGCCGGTACAGCTCCAGGAAGTCCATGCCCTGGAGCAGCTGGTAGCTGAACTCGGTGTAGCTGATGCCCTCCTGCGACTCCAGCCGCCGGGCGACCGAGTCCTTGGTGAGCATCTTGTTGACCCGGAAGTGCTTGCCGATGTCCCGCAGGAACTCGATCGCGGTCATGCCCGCGGTCCAGTCCAGGTTGTTGACCATGACCGCCGCGTTCTCGCCCTCGAAGGACAGGAACGGCTCGATCTGCGAGCGCAGCCGCGTCACCCACTGCGCGACGGTCTCCGGATCGTTCAGGGTGCGCTCCGCGGTCGGACGCGGGTCACCGATCTGCCCCGTCGCCCCGCCCACCAGCGCCAGCGGCCGGTGCCCGGCCTGCTGGAGCCGGCGGACGGTGAGCACCTGCACGAGGTGCCCGACGTGCAGACTGGCCGCCGTCGGGTCGAAGCCGCAATAGAACGTGATCGGACCGTCCGCGAGAGCCTTGCGCAGGGCGTCCTCGTCGGTGGACTGGGCGAACAGCCCGCGCCACTTCAGCTCGTCGACGATGTCCGTCACGGTGTCGTGTCTCCTTGAACGATTCCAGTGAGCGTTGGTGCAACGGTGCGGCGATGCAGACAACGGTTGTGCACGTCAGTCTATGGGGGTCACACGCCCTGGCTGACCGAACTCATGTTGAAGTCCGGCACCCGCAGCGGCGGCATCGCGGCCCGGGTGAACCAGTCGCTCCACTCCCGCGGCAGCGTCCGCTCGGTCCGGCCCGCCTCGGTGGCCCGCGACAGCAGGTCCACCGGCGACTCGTTGAACCGGAAGTTGTTCACCTCGCCGACGACCTCGCCGTTCTCCACGAGGTACACCCCGTCCCTGGTCAGCCCGGTCAGCAGCAGCGTCGCCGGGTCGACCTCGCGGATGTACCACAGGCAGGTCAGCAGCAGGCCGCGCTCCGTGGAGGCGACCATCTCCTCCAGTGACCGCTCGCCACCGCCGTCCAGGACCAGATTGCCGATCCCCGGGGTGACGGGCAGCCGGGTGAGAGCGGCGCTGTGCCGTGTGGTGAGCAGGTGCTCCAGCCGGCCCTCCCGCACCCAGTCGGTCGGCGCCAGGGGCAGCCCGTTGTCGAACACCGACGAGTCGTCGCCCGACGAGTGCGCGATCACGAACGGTGCCGACTCCAGGCCCGGCTCGTGCGGGTCGCTGCGCAGGGTCAGCGGCAGCGGGGAGAGCGTCTCGCCGATCCGGGTGCCGCCGCCCGGCTTGGAGAACACGGTCCGGCCCTCCGCCGCGTCCCGGGCGGCCGACGACCACAGCTGGTAGATCAGCAGGTCCGCCACGGCGGTCGGCGGCAACAGCGTCTCGTACCGCCCCGCGGGCAGCTCGATCCGGCGCTCCGCCCAGCCCAGGCGCTGCGCCAGCTCCGCGTCGAGCGCGGTCGGGTCGACGTCCTTGAAGTCCCGCGTCGAGTGCCCCGTCCACGCCGACCGCGTCCGGTCCGGCGACTTGGCGTTGAGCTCCAGCGTTCCCGACGGCTGGTCGTGCCGCAGCCGCAGCCCCGTCGACGTACCCAGGTACGTCGACGTCAGCTCGTGGTTGGCGAAGCCGTACAGCTCCCGGCCCCCCGCGCGGGCCCGGGCGAACGCCTCGCCCAGCGCGGGCGCGAAGTCCGCGAACACCGCGGAGGAGGTCTCGGCGGGCGCGTCCGCGAAGTCGGGCGACGCCTCGGCCCCGGACACCAGCGGCTGGGCGTCCTCGGCAGGCCCGGCGCCCCGCGCGGCGGCCTCGGCCGCCCGGACGAGCGGCTCCAGGTCCTCGGCGGTGACCGCCGAGCGCGACACCACACCCGACGCGGTGCCCTCCGCCCCGTCGACGGTGGCGATCACGGTGAGCGTCCGGCCGCGCGTCACGCCGTTGGTCGTCAGCGCGTTGCCCGCCCAGCGCAGGTTGGCGGACGAGTGCTCGTCCGCGATCACGACACAGCCGTCGGCGCGGGACAGCTCAAGCGCCCGCTCGACGATCTCGTACGGCTTCGCTACGGGGCTCATCGGCCACCCTCCTGCGCGGTGTTAAGGATGTTCACGCCCCGGAACAGGGCCGAGGGGCAGCCGTGCGAGACCGCCGCGACCTGGCCCGGCTGGGCCTTGCCGCAGTTGAAGGCGCCACCCAGGACGTACGTCTGGGGGCCACCGACCTTCTCCATGGAGCCCCAGAATTCCGTCGTCGTCGCCTGGTACGCCACATCGCGGAGCTGACCGGCCAGCCGCCCGTTCTCGATCCGGAAGAACCGCTGGCCGGTGAACTGGAAGTTGTACCGCTGCATGTCGATCGACCACGAACGGTCGCCCACCACGTAGATCCCGCGTTCGACGCCGCCGATCAGGTCCTCCGTCGACAGCCCGCCCGGGTCCGGCTGCAACGACACGTTCGCCATGCGCTGCACCGGCACGTGCCCCGGCGAGTCCGCGTACGCGCAGCCGTTGGACCTGCCGAGGCCCGTCAGCTTCGCGATCCGCCGGTCCAGCTGGTAGCCGACCAGCGTGCCGTCCTTCACCAGGTCCCAGCTCTGCGCCTCGACGCCCTCGTCGTCGTACCCGATCGTCGCCAGCCCGTGCTCGGCCGTGCGGTCACCGGTCACGTTCATGATCGGGGAGCCGTACACCAGCTTCCCCAGCTGGTCGAAGGTCGCGAACGACGTTCCCGCGTACGCCGCCTCGTAACCGAGCGCCCGGTCCAGCTCCGTGGCGTGCCCGATCGACTCGTGGATCGTCAGCCACAGGTTCGACGGGTCGACGACCAGGTCGTACGTCCCCGCCTCCACGCTCGGCGCCCGCATCTTCTCCGCCAGCAGCTCCGGAATGCGCTCCAGCTCCGCGTCCCAGTCCCAGCCGGTCCCGGTCAGGTACTCCCAGCCGCGCCCGACCGGGGGCGCGATCGTCCGCATCGAGTCGAACTCACCGGTCGTCCCGTCCACCGCGACCGCCGTGAGCTGCGGGTGCAGCCGTACCCGCTGCTGGGTGGTGACCGTCCCGGCCGTGTCCGCGTAGAACTTGTTCTCGTGGACGGTCAGCAACTGCGCGTCGACGTGCGCCACCCCGTCCGCGCGCAGCAGCCGCGCGCTCCACTCCGCCAGCAGCCCGCTCTTCTCGGCGTCCGGCACGGTGAAGGGATCGATCTCGTACGCCGAGACCCACGTCCTGTCCGCGTGCACCGGCTCGTCCGCCAGCTCCACGTGCTCGTCCGACCCCGCCGCCGCGATCACCTGCGCCGACAGTTTCGCCATGGCCACGGCCTGCGAGGCGACCTTGGCGGCCGCGTCCATGGTCAGGTCGACGCCGGAGGCGAACCCCCAGGCCCCGCCGTGCACGACCCGTACCGCGTAGCCCAGGTCGGTGGTGTCCGAGGACCCGGCGGGCTTGGCGTCCCGCAGCCGCCACGAGGCACTGCGGACGCGCTCGAAACGGAAGTCGGCGTGGGCGGCGCCGAGCGCCCTGGCCCGCGCGAGCGCCGCGTCGGCGAGCGCCCGCAGCGGCAGCGCCGTGAAGGCTTCGTCGATGGAATGAGGCACGAAATGTCTCCTGTCGTGTGAGACCGGTCGCCCCGATCATGTCGCGCCGCACGGCTCCGTGCCCAGCACTTTCGGTGGGGCCCCTCGCGAGCGCCTTCTGTAGGGATCCGACAGTGACGCCCCCGTGCCACTGTCAGGGGTCGATTCTCCGTAGCGAGGGCCGGACCGATAGGTTTTCGAGGTACCAGACCGCCAAGGAAAGGGTGATCCGTTGAGCCGCTCGGTTCTCGTCACCGGAGGTAACCGGGGCATCGGCCTCGCCATCGCCCGCGCTTTCGCCGACGCCGGCGACAAGGTCGCGATCACGTACCGCTCCGGCGAGCCGCCGGAAGGCTTCCTGGCCGTCCGGTGCGACATCACCGACACCGAGCAGGTGGAGCAGGCCTACAAGGAGATCGAGGAGAAGCACGGTCCGGTGGAGGTGCTGGTGGCCAACGCCGGTGTCACCAAGGACCAGTTGCTGATGCGGATGTCGGAGGAGGACTTCACGTCCGTACTCGACACCAACCTCACCGGAACCTTCCGGGTCGTGAAGCGCGCCAACCGTGGCATGCTGCGCGCCAAGAAGGGCCGTGTCGTCCTGATCTCCTCCGTGGTCGGGCTGCTGGGCTCGGCGGGCCAGGCGAACTACGCCGCCTCCAAGGCCGGGCTGGTCGGCTTCGCCCGCTCCCTCGCCCGGGAGCTCGGCTCGCGCAACATCACGTTCAATGTCGTCGCGCCCGGTTTCGTCGACACCGACATGACCGCGGTGCTGACCGAGGAGCAGCGGGCGGGCATCGTCGCCCAGGTGCCGCTCGGCCGCTACGCGCAGCCCGGTGAGATCGCCGCCGCGGTCCGGTTCCTCGCGTCCGACGACGCTTCGTACATCACTGGAGCCGTCATCCCCGTTGACGGCGGATTGGGCATGGGTCACTGATCACATGAGCGGAATTCTCGACGGCAAGCGCATCCTCATCACGGGTGTGCTGATGGAGTCCTCCATCGCGTTCCACACCGCCAAGGTGGCCCAGGAGCAGGGTGCCGAGGTCATTCTGACCGCCTTCCCGCGGCCCACGCTGACCGAGCGGATCGCCAAGAAGCTGCCGAAGCCGGCCAAGGTCATCGAGCTCGACGTCACCAATGACGAGCACCTGGCCCGCCTCGAGGGCCTGGTCCGCGACGAGCTCGGCAGCCTCGACGGCGTTGTCCACTCCATCGGCTTCGCCCCCCAGGACGCGCTCGGCGGCAACTTCCTCAACACGCCGTTCGAGTCGGTGGCCACCGCGATGCACGTCTCGGCGTTCTCGCTGAAGTCGCTGACCATGGCCTGCCTGCCGCTGATGCAGAACGGCGGCTCGGTCGTCGGCCTGACCTTCGACGCGCAGTTCGCCTGGCCGCAGTACGACTGGATGGGCCCGGCCAAGGCCGCGCTCGAGGCCACCAGCCGCTACCTGGCCCGTGACCTCGGCAAGCAGAACGTGCGCTGCAACCTGATCTCCGCCGGCCCACTGGGCTCGATGGCTGCCAAGTCCATCCCGGGCTTCACCGACCTGGCGAAGGTGTGGGACGAGCGCTCCCCGCTCGAGTGGGACATGGCGGATCCGGAGCCGGCCGGGCGCGGCGTCGTCGCGCTGCTGTCGGACTTCTTCCCGAAGACGACCGGCGAGATCGTCCACGTCGACGGCGGCGTGCACATCATGGGCGCCTGAGCCCTTCCGCGCAGAAGGCCGCGCACCGCTCCGGGGGAGTGGTGCGCGGCCTTCGCGCTTCTCGCACGCATGTACGGTGTGCAGCGCTCCCGAGTCGAAGAGTCACCGATATCACGGCAGACTGGTGCGGAACGGAAAAGTGCGTCCGTTGGGAAATGTACGTCCGTTGCTCGGGGAGTTCGGGGAGGAGGTGTGGCTGTGGTGACGAAACACCAGGCCGAGCGCCAGGCGAAGCACCGTCGGGCCGGATCCCTGGCCGCGACCGCGGCCCTGCTGTCGGGGATCGCCCTCAGCGCCCAGGCCCATGCCGCCGAGAGGGACGCGTACCTCGCCTCATGCCGTACGTCGGTCGAGGGCTCACGCGTCACGGCGTACTGTCACAACCCCTACCCCGGCACGGACCGGGTCCAGCTGCACGTCGAGTGCGCCCGATGGTGGGACATCGACTCCGACAGCGCCCCCGTCGACGTCGGCCCCACGGCCTACGCCGAGCTGACCCAGCGCTGCTGGAAAGAGGTCGACGACGCCTGGATCAGTCACCGGCCGCTGCCCGATCGCCGCTGAGGCACATGAAGGGGTAGCCGGCCGCCTCCGAGGCCGCCGCGTCGGCGTCCCCCGCCCTGATGGCCTCCACCAGCCGGGCGTGGTCCATGTGGTTCTCCGGCCGCAGGTCCTGGCCCACGTCGTCGCGCAACCAGTCCCGCAGGAGATGGCCCAGGTCGGCGTACAGCTCGGACATGACCTCGTTGTGCGAGGCGGCCACCACGGCCAGGTGGAACGTCGCGTCCGCCGAGACGAACCGCTCCGCGTCACCCGCCTCCCATGCCTCCTCGCGCCGCGCGAGGAGCGCGTCCAGCTGGTGCATGTCCCGTTCCGTACGCCGCTGGGCGGCCAGCCGGGCGGCCGACGACTCCAGCGTGGAGCGCAGCTCGGCGATGTGCCGGGGGTCGGCCCCCGCGAACCTGCGGTGCATCACCCCGGCCAGCTCGCTCGTCGCGACGACGTACGTGCCCGAGCCCTGGCGGATGTCCAGCAGGCCGTTGTGGGCGAGCGCCCGGACCGCCTCACGGACGGTGTTGCGGGCGACCCCCAGCTGCTCGACCAGCTCCGGCTCCGTCGGGATCCGGGACCCGACCGGCCACTCGCCCGAGGTGATCTGGTTCCGCAGCTCCGCGATCACCTGGTCGGAGAGTGCGGACCGGCGGGGAGAGCTGAGCGCCATGGTGCTCCCTTGGCTCGGGAAGGGGGCCTCGTCAGAGGATTGGACAGTCAATCATCCCATGATTCTATGATGGGTCCATGTCCGACGAGCCGCAGATCCCGACCCAGCACCGGATACAGACCCTCACCCCCGCACCTACCCCCGCGAAAACCGCCCCGCACCGGGGGGCGACCTGGCTCACCCGGCTCCTGATCATCGGGCTCGTCCTCGCCGCGCTCAACCTCCGCCCCGCCATCACCAGCCTCGGCGCCCTCCTGGAAGAGGTTCGAGCGGGGCTCCACATGAGCGGCGGCGTCGCCGGCGTCCTCACCTCCGTACCCCCGCTGTGCTTCGCCGTCTTCGGCATCACCGCGCCCCGGCTCGCCCGCCGCTTCGGGCCCGGGGCCATCGTCTTCGCCGGCATGGCGGCCATCACGGCCGGCCTGGTCATCCGGCCCTTCACGGGCGGCACGGTCGCCTTCCTGGCCGCCAGCGCCCTCGCCCTGATGGGCATCGCCGTCAGCAACGTCCTGATGCCGGTCATCGTCAAGCGGTACTTCCCCGACCGCGTCGGCACCATGACGGGCCTGTACTCGATGGCCCTCGCCCTCGGCACGTCCCTCGCGGCCGCCGCGACCGTCCCGGTCACCGACGCGCTCGGCGGAAGCTGGCGCGTCGGCCTCGCCGTATGGGCGGTCCTCGGCGCGCTCGCCGTCGTGGCGTGGCTCCCGCTGGTACGCGACCGGGGCGGCGAGCGCGCGGCGGCGGCCGGGGGGACGGACGCGGACGCGGGGGCGCCGGGGGGCGGGACTTCGGGCGCGCCGGCCGCGGGAGGGGCTTCGGGCGCGGACGACCGGGAGGGCCCCGCCCTCCGGATCACCCGCAGCCGCACCGCCTGGGCGCTCGGCTGCTTCTTCGGACTCCAGGCCACCGGCGCGTACATCACCATGGGCTGGATGCCGCAGATCTTCCGCGACGCCGGGGTCTCCGCGGGCACCGCGGGAGTCCTGCTCGCCGTGACCATGGTGATGGGCGTACCGCTCGCCTTCGTCATCCCCAGGCTCGCCACCCGCATGAAGAACCAGGGCCCCATCGTCGTCGCCCTCGGCCTGTGCGGACTGAGCGGCTACGCCGGTCTCCACATCGCCCCCGCCGCCGGGGCATGGGCCTGGGCGCTTCTGCTCGGCGTCTCCAACTGTGCCTTTCCGCTCGCCCTCACCATGATCGGCATGCGGTCGCGGACCGGTGGCGGGGTCGTACGGCTCTCCGCCTTCGCCCAGAGCGTCGGCTACCTCATCTCCATCCCCGGACCGACGCTGGTCGGCGCCCTGTACGAGCACAGCGGCGGCTGGGGCACCCCGCTCGCGCTGATGATGGGGCTGATGGTGCCGCAGATGGCCGTCGGAATCATCGCGGGGCGGGACCGGACGATCGAGGACGAAGCCTGAGGTGCGAGACTTGGCCCATGCAGCCTGTGCTCGACCCGAATCCCCAGAACGGCCAGAAGAAGCTCCTCATCGTGCTGGGCACGATGCTGGCGATCGGTGTGCTGATCGGAATCATCGCCAGCATCGCCTCACCGTGAGCCGGTGTCCCTGACCGGGTGCCCGTGAGCCGGTGCCCGTGACACCTGGGTGGTGGGGCTGTCCCCACCATCCCCTAGGGGGTCAGGCTCAGGGTCAAGTGGGTGGGTTGCCGGATGGGCCCGGCGGTACGTGATCCGTAGCGTTGAGGTCACTTCGGTACCTCGACCTCGACCTCGGCTTCACGGACCCATGGAGGCGGCCATGTCGGCCCGTACGCACCAGCAACGGACGCACGCCACCAGCGGGACCATGACGGGCGGGGCCCCGACCGGCGGGACCGCGATGGGCAGTGTGCCCCTGGGCGCGACCGGCTCTGCCGCCGGCACCCGGCTGCCGTGGTGGGCCGTGGCACTGCCCGTGCTCGCCTTCGCCGTCCTCTTCGGTCTGATAACCGGGGGCGGTGAGGCGCACGCGGCGGGGGACGACCCGGCGGTCGGCCGGATCCTCGAGCAGATCCAGCACACGCTCGCTCGGTAGGCGGGCGAGCTGGTCAACACCCACCGCTCCACGGCGTGTTTCGTGCGAAGCTGGGGAGCATGAGCGTCGATACACCCCGCAGGATCGTGCTACTCCGGCATGCGAAGGCCGACTGGCCCCAGGTGTCCGACCACGAGCGGCCGCTCGCGGAGCGAGGCCGCAAGGACGCCCCCGTGGCCGGCCGCCGACTCGCGGAGACCGGGATCACCTTCGATCTGGCCCTGTGCTCGACCGCGGCCAGGACCCGTGAGACATGGAAGCTGGCGGTGCAGGAACTGCCCCAGCGGCCCAAGACCGTGTACGAGGAGCGGCTCTACGAAGCCTCACCCGGAGAGATCCTCGCACTGCTCAACGAAACCTCCGAAGACGTGAACGACCTTCTCGTCATCGGGCACAACCCGGGCATGCACGCCGCCGCCGACGCCCTCGCCGGCCAGGCCGACGGGGACGCCCTGGCGCGGATGAACCGTGGCGGCTTCCCGACCTCGGCCTTCGCCGTCGTCGGGTTCAGCGGCTCCTGGAAGTCCGTGGAGCACGGTGTGGGCACGCTGCTGAGCTACTGGGCGCCCCACGAGTAGGCCCCTGGGCCCCGCCGGTACGCAGACAGGGAGAGGCCCGGACACCCGTAGTGGCGTCCGGGCTTCTCCGGCGTGCGGTTCCGGCTCAGACCTGGTCGGCGTCGGCCGCCTCGACCTCTTCGCGGGTGATGCCGAGCAGATACAGCACCGTGTCCAGGAACGGCACGTTGACGGCGGTGTGGGCGGCCTTGCGCACCACCGGCTTGGCATTGAAGGCCACGCCCAGACCGGCCGTGTTCAGCATGTCCAGATCGTTGGCGCCGTCACCGATCGCCACCGTCTGGGCGAGCGGTACGCCCGCCTCGGCGGCGAACCGGCGCAGCAGCCGGGCCTTACCCGCCCGGTCGACGACCTCGCCGGTCACCCGGCCGGTCAGCTTGCCGTCCACGATCTCCAGCGTGTTGGCCGACGCGAAGTCCAGACCCAGCCGGACCTTGAGGTCGTCCGTGACCTGGGTGAAGCCGCCCGACACCACGCCGACCTGGTAGCCGAGCCGCTTCAGCGTACGGATCAGCGTGCGCGCCCCCGACGTCAGCCTGACCTCGGATCGCACCTTGTCGACGACCGACTCGTCCAGTCCGGCGAGCAGCGCCACCCGCGCGTGCAGTGACTGCTCGAAGTCCAGCTCACCGCGCATCGCCCGCGCCGTCACCTCGGCGACCTGCTCCTCACAGCCCGCGTGCGCCGCGAAGAGCTCGATCACCTCGTCCTGGATGAGGGTCGAGTCCACGTCCATGACGACCAGCCGCTGCGCCCTGCGGTGCAGTCCGGCCGAGACGACCGCCACGTCCACGCCGATCTCATGCGCCTGCGTGGCCAGCGCGGTGCGCAGAGGCGCCGTCTCCGTGCCCGACACGGCGAACTCCACTGCCGTCACCGGGTACTTCGCCAGCCGGAAGATACGGTCGATGTTGCCGCCGGTCCCGGTGATCGTGGCCGCTATGGCCGCCGTGTCCTCGGCGGTCAGCGGGTGCCCGAGCACGGTGACGTGCGACCGTCCGGAGCCGCGCGGCCGGTTGTCACCGGTACCGGAGATGATCTCGGCCTGCAGCTTCAGGGACTCGGCCCAGCCGTGCACGGTGGCCCGCAGCTCTCCCTCGCTGCTCACGGTCGGCTCCGTGACGAGCGCGCACAGGACGATGCGGCCACGGGTCACGACCTGTTCGATGTCGACCACGTCGACGGAGAAGGCGGCCAGGGTGTCGAACAGCCCGGCGGTGATCCCGGGGCGGTCCTTCCCGAAGATCTTGACGAGAAGGGTGGGAACGTCAGAGGTCTGCGATGCGCTCATGGTCCCCCCACCGTATCGGCCCCCACGCGGTCGGGCGCGCCCCGTCCCGAGTGCCGGACATCAGTCCGCCACCCGAGCGGTACGGGCCCTCCGCGCCCCCGTACGATCCCTCAGCCGCCCGGCTGCCCCGGCCGCCCCCGCTCCGGCGGGTCACCCGGGTCCGGCAGCCGCAGGTACGGGTTCGTGTCCGGGTTCGGCGGCCGGTGGGGCACCGACGGCGTGTACGGCCCCGGTACGCCGTGCATCCCCGCCTCCGCACCCCACAAGGGCACCGCCCTGGGCGCCGCCGGCAGCCACGCCCGGCGCCCGGCGACCCCCGCCCCGCACGCCAGCAGCGCCCCGGCGCCACCCGCCGCCGCGCCCCACACGAGGCCCAGCAGCAATGCCATGCCCACATCACCCCGCAGCACTACCTCCCCGCCGAAACCGACCCCGACTCCCTCCTCGCCCAGCCACTCGCCGAAGCCACCCCCGCCCGGCAAGCCGCCCCCGCCCAGCCACTCCCTGAAGCCACCCCCGCCCGGCAAGCCGCCCCCGCCCCCGCCCCCGTCCGGGACCGAGACCGACGCGCCCGCCGACACCTCCGCCAGCCACACCGCCAACGGCAGCGCGCCCGCCGACACCCCGCCCAGCCGCACCGCGCACCGCCCCGCGAACGCCACCACGCCGAGCCCGCCCCGCGCCGTCCGCACCGCGGTCAGCACACCGGCGCACAGCATCAACAGCGCCGCCGCCACGACCAACAACCACGCACCCCGCTCCAGGGAGACCAGCCGCCCCACGGTCACGGCGTCGCCGGACGACACGCGCAGCAGCTCGTCCAGGGGGTCCGGCAACGCCCCGGCCCACCCGCCCGAGGCCCGTCCTTCCCAGGGCACGAACAGCCCCAGGGCGACCCCGAGCCACACCCCGTTCGGCGCGCCGAGGAGCGCGGCACCCAGCAGCCTCGCCGGATGGCCGTCACCGACCGCCGCGTACCCCGCCGCCGCCCACCCCGCGCCCACCGCCACCACCGCGACCGTCACCAGCGCGGAGGCGGCGGGCCGTACCACGCGCCGGACCGCGTCCCAGGCACGCCCCGGTGGCAGCGGCGCACGGGACGATGCCAACAGGGCGAGCACCAGCACGCCCAGGACCCAGCAGACCGCGCCCACCAGCGACCGCGCCACGTCGACGCGGAACCCGATCGACGCCCTCGCGTCCACCAGGTCCCCGACAACGCCGAGTCCCGACTCCCCGTCAATCGTGATGACGTCGTGACCCGTCCACGCCAGCGACCAGATCACCGCCACGAAGAGGGTCGCCAACACGCCCACCCGAGCCGCGAGTTCACCCGCGGGCACATAGGCCCGTCCCACCGCCGCCCGTAACGACCGCAGGAAGACGTACGACAGCAACAGCGCCCCCACGAGTCCCACGCCGAGGGGCATGACGCCGAGGGACGTCTCCGCCACCACCACGCCTTCCCGCCCGAGCACCGACGCCTCTCCCCGCGAGGTCACCGAACCGCCCGCCGCGAGCACCACCACGGCCGCCGTCATGGGCCCGAGCGAAGCCCCCGCACCACCCGGCGCATCCGCTCCCAGCAGGTGCAGTCCCAGCGCCGCGACAGCCGCCATACCCACCAGCGCCCAGCTCACGGCGGCGATCGAGGCCAGGATCACATCGAGCCACCGGACGCCCCCACCGCTGCCGTCCTCGTACATAAGGACCCCCCGAAGGACCCTGGATCCGTACCGAGTTGCCCGGTAAGCGCATGATCCGTACGCACTCGTGGGCTCTTACCACTCTCCGGGGGCATTTCTCCTGAGTCAACGGCACACGGGGGCAGGGTGCCGCAGTGCCTGCGCGCTGTCTTCACACCGCCCGACTTTCGATTCCGGCACCGGGCCTGAAATAGTTCCACCCGATGTTCGCCATCCCTAGACTCCCTGCGACGGGGGGAACTCGGGGGACAAGTAGTGGGGCATGGAGTGCCGGAACTCGTACTGGAATTGAACGGAAGGACCTGGACTCTCGATCCGTCCAGGTCGTACACCCTCGGACGTGATCCGCAGGGTGACCTGGTGATCGACGACGCCAGGGTCTCGTGGCGGCATGCCACGGTCAGCTGGAACGGCCGCAGTTGGGTCATCGAGGACCACGGCTCCACCAACGGCACGTATGTGCAGGGCCAGCGGATCCACCAGATGGAGATCGGCCCCGGCTCCGCCGTGCACCTCGGCAACGCGACCGACGGTCCCCGGCTGAGCCTGACCGATGCCGTGGCCGGCGCGGGCGCGTACAGCGCTCAGGCCGCCACCCCACAGGCCGCCCCGGCCCAGGCCCCGCAGGCCTGGCAGCAGCAGGCCCCGGCCGCGCCGCACCAGCAGCCGCCGCAGCCCCAGGGCTGGCCCCAGCAGCCGCAGCAGCCCCACCAGGCGCCGCCCTACCAGGCCCCGGCCCCGCAGGCCCAGGCCCACCAGGCGCAGGCCCCGGCCCAGCCGCACGTCCCGCACCAGCAGCCCGGCCCCGCCGGCCACCCCGGCCCGGCCGAGCAGCTCGCGCAGAAGGTCCCTGGCCAGGGCGGCAACGCCCCGATGGCCGCGCCCGTCCACGCCGAGCGCAGCCCGACGACCTTCCACCAGCTGGCGCTGGGCCGCGTCATGCGCATCGGTCGTGCGCTCGAGAACGAGCTGGTCGTCTCCGACCTCCAGGTCTCGCGCCACCACGCCGAGTTCCACGCGACGCCCGACGGCCGCTTCGAGATCCGCGACCTCGGCTCGCACAACGGCACGTACGTCAACGGCCAGCCGCTCGCCAAGTCCGGCTCCGCGCTCATCGGGCCGAACGACATCGTCGGCGTCGGTCACTCGACGTTCCGGCTGGTCGGCGACCGGCTCGAGGAGTTCGTCGACACCGGTGAGGTCTCCTTCTCGGCCCGCCACCTCACCGTCACGGTCGACGGCGGCAAGCAGATCCTGAAGGACGTCTCCTTCGGCGTCCCGGAGAAGTCGCTCGTCGCGGTCATCGGCCCGTCGGGTTCCGGCAAGTCGACGCTGCTCAAGGCGCTCACCGGTTACCGCCCCGCCAACCAGGGTGACGTCCTCTACGACAACCGGAACCTGTACAAGCAGTTCGCCGAGCTCCGCCAGCGCATCGGTCTGGTCCCGCAGGACGACATCCTGCACAAGGAGCTCACCGTCCGCACCGCGCTCAAGTACGCCGCGAAGCTCCGCTTCCCCGCGGACACCACCGAGCAGGAGCGCGAGGCGCGGATCGACGAGGTCCTGCGCGAGCTCAAGCTCGACATCCACAAGACCAAGAAGATCACCGCCCTCTCCGGCGGCCAGCGCAAGCGCGTCTCGGTGGCCCTGGAGCTGCTGACGAAGCCGTCGCTGATCTTCCTGGACGAGCCGACCTCGGGCCTCGACCCGGGCATGGACCGCGACGTCATGCAGCTCCTGCGCGGCCTGGCCGACGACGGCCGCACGGTCCTCGTCGTGACCCACTCGGTCGCCGAGCTGGCGCTCTGCGACAAGCTGCTGGTGATGGCGCCCGGCGGCTCGGTGGCGTACTTCGGCCCGCCGGAGGAAGCGCTCAACTTCTTCGGTTACGAGACCTGGGCCGACGTCTTCTCCGCCTTCGAGAACTACCGCGACTACGACTGGGCGGGCCGCTGGAAGGGCTCGGAGCACTACCAGATGTACGCCGCGGACATCGACGCCGTGGCCCCGCAGTCGGTGGAGATGCCGTCCGCCCAGTCGATGCGCCCGCCCAAGCCGCAGAGCTGGGGCGCGCAGCTGTGGACCCTGATCCGCCGCTACCTCTCCGTGATCGCCTCCGACAAGGGCTTCATGGCCCTGATGGTGATCCTTCCGGCCGTCCTCGGTGTGGTCTCCACGCTGATCAGCTCGAACTACGGGCTCAGGCCGAGCCCGCGCGGCCCGAACGGCAGCGCGGCGACGATCCTGCTGATCCTCGCGGTGGGTGCCTGCTTCGCCGGCGCCGCCAACTCCGTACGAGAACTGATCAAGGAACGTGTCATCTACGAACGGGAACGGGCCACGGGCCTGTCGCGTTCGGCGTACCTCATGTCGAAGGTGATCGTCCTCGGTCTGATCACCGTCATCCAGGGTGCGATCATCGGCGGCATCGGCTTCGGTATGCGCGACGTACCGGACGAGGGCCTGCTCTTCGGCTCCTCCCTGGTCCGGCTGGAGCTGAGCCTGCCGATCATGGCGCTCGGCTTCACCTCGATGATGTTCGGCCTGATCATCTCCTCGCTGGTGAAGACCGCCGAGAAGACCATGCCGCTGCTGGTGATGTTCGCGATCATCCAGGTCGTCTTCACCGGCTGCCTGTTCACCCTGCACGGCCAGGTCGGCGTCAACGAGTTCTCGTACCTGATGCCGTCCCGCTGGGCCGTCGCCGCCGCCGGAACCACCGCCGACCTCAACCGGCTGTTCCCGAACCAGGACGACCCCACCGACACGGACCCGCTGTGGGACCACGAGGTGGGGCAGTGGATGGTCGACATGGGCGCGCTCCTGGCGCTCGGCGCCCTCTGCGGCGTGATCGTGGCGCGCCTGCTGCGCCGCCACGAGCCGGAGGTCATGCGCAAGTAGGACGTGGCACCAGCCCACGCCGAAGGGCGGCACCCGCACGGGTGCCGCCCTTCGGCGTGGGGGAACAGGCTCAGTAGGCGCTGTTCACGTTGTCCATGGAGCCGTAACGGTCGGCCGCGTAGTTGCAGGCGGCGACGATGTTGGCGACCGGGTCGTACTGGTCGAACTTGGTGCCGGGCACGTGGTAGGCCTTGAAGGTCGGGTAGATGACCTGGAGCAGACCCTTCGACGGGACACCGTTGATGGCGTTGATGTCCCAGTTGTTGATGGCCCGGGGGTTACCGCTGGACTCCCGCATGATGTTGCGGTGGATGCCCTCGTAGGTGCCCGGGATGTTGTGCTTCTTCATGATGTGGAGCGCCTCGCGGATCCAGCCGTCGAGGTTGTTGGCGAACACCGGCTTGCGGGCGGCGGCGCGGCTCGCGGCGGCCTTGGCGGCGGCGCGCTTCTTCGCGGCGGCCTCGGCCTTCGCCTTGGCAGCGGCGGCGGCCTGCGCCTTGGCCTTCGCGGCGGCGGCGGCCTGGGCCTTCGCCTTCGCGGCGGCGGCGTCGGCCTTGGCCTTCAGCTCGATGGTGGTCTGCTGCTCGGCGATGCCGAGGTGGAGCGGCTTGTTCTGCGCGCTGCTGAGCGTGTTCGTGAGCGCGGCGACCGGAGCGGCAGCAGGGGCGGCGGCGACAGCCTGCGGCTCCGTCTCGGCGGCGGCGTCGTTGCCCGGAACGACGGAGAACGCGAGCGCGGCGGCGCTCAGCGTGGCAATGCCGGCGAGGGAAAACTTGTGGTTCTTCTTGAGACGGCTGAGGCCGGGGCGGGTGCTGGACGCGGACATGCAGTCGTACCTCTTCGAATCGCGGGACGTCGCAAGGCCAGGGCGGCGCTTCGCCTGCTCGGCGGGCGACGGATGCAATTCTTAGCGGCAGCAAAATCCTGGGGCAAAGGTGTGACGTACGAAGCCGGGTAGTGGATCAGCGGGTGCCGCGGAGCGCGTCCGCACCGGTCACGCACCCGCGTCACCAGCACTCATCCCGCGCCCATGGGCGCCACTAGCCGGCTTCGTAAGTGACCTGGGTCCTATGCGCGGGCTCACATCGGGCGGGTAACGGTCTCACCATCTGTTGCACGCGCAATGCGCTCAGTGAGGGCCCTCCTCCGGGAGGATGAGGTGGACGTCGCCGAACTCGTGCCAGAGGTACAGCCGCCCCAGCGCCTCGGCGTACGCACGGCCCAGCGCCTCCTGGCCGGCGACCGCCTCCAGCATCAGCAGGTGCGACGCCTCCGGCTCGTGCAGCCCGGTCAGCAGCCCGTCCACGGCACGCACCCCACGCCGGGGGGTGACCACCAGGTCCGTCCAGCCCGACGCCGGACGTACGACTCCGTCGGCACCGGCCGCCGACTCCAGCGCCCGCACCGCCGTCGTCCCCACCGCCACGATCCGGCCCCCGCCCGCCCGCGCGGCCCCGACCAGCCACGCCGTGGCCGCCGGCACCTCGAACCGCTCCGGGTACGGAGGCTCGTGCGCCTCCGTCGACGCCACGCCCGTATGCAGCGTCACCGGCGCGAACTGCACGCCCCGGCTCACCAGCGCGGCCACCATCTCCGCCGTGAAGGGCCGCGCCGCGCTCGGCATCTCCGCCGAGCCCGCCCCGTCCGGGGACGGCCGCGCGAAGACGGTCTGGTACGCGGACAGCGGCTGGTCCCGCTCGGTGTAGCCGTACCGGATAGGACGCCCGTACCCGGCCAGCAGCCCCGGCACACCCACGGAAACGGAAGCCCACCACAGCCGCGCCGGGGCGGACGGCCCCGCCGCCGTCCCCAGCGGCTCCTCCAGCACCAGCTGCGCCCCACCGGGCAGCCGCACCACCCCGCCCGCCGGCCCGCCCGGCCGCGGCCGCGTACTGCCCCGCCCGTCCGGGTCCCGCAGCTCCACCGACCAGCGCCCGTCGTCCCCCCGCGTCGAGAAGTGCACGACGACCGCGTCACCGCCGAGGCGCCCGGTCACCGCGGCGGCCAGCGTCGGGGAGGTGTTCACCACCAGCACGTCCCCGGCCCGCAACAGCCCCGGCAGTTCCCGGAACGCGTGGTGCGACACGGCGAGCCCGCGCGACACCATCAGCCGCACGTCGTCCCGCCCCGCGCCCCGCTGCTCGGCCGGCACCCGCGCGGACAGCCCCTCCGGTACCCGCAGGGTCCCCAGCAGGCTCACGCGTCCACCCCCAGCAGCGCGGTCACCGTGTACCGGCCGCTCACCGGCCGCTCCGTCAGCAGCCGCAGGAAGCCCGGCACCACCGACTCCGGGCTCGGGCGGTCGGAGTCGTCGTCCACGGGGACGGCGGCTTGGTACAGATCCGTCCGCATGTCGCCCGGGTCGACCGCCCACACCCGCAGCCCCGGCTCCTCGACCGCCAGCACCGCCGCCAGCTGGTCCAGCGCCGCCTTGGACGCCCCGTACCCGCCCCACGTCCCGTACGCCTCCGCCGCCGCGTCCGAACTGACCGCGACCACCGTTCCCGCCCCACTCGCCCGCAGGAGGGGAAGCGCCTCCTGTACGAGGCCGAGGGCGGCCACCACATTCGTCTCCAGCGCCACCCGCAGCCCCTCCAGCGGCAACGCGTCCAGCCGTACGAGCGGCTCGGCACCCAGCGCGCTCGCATTGCTCACCAGCAGGTCGAGCCCGCCCAGCTCCCGCGCGGCCGCCACCAGCGCCGCTCGGTGCCACCCGTCCGTGACGTCCCCGGCCAGCGCCACCACCCGCGTCCCGTGCGCACGCGCCTCGCGGGCACTCTCCTCCAGCACGGAGGCGGTCCTGGCGTCCAGCACCAGATCCCAGCCCCGCCGGGCGAGCGCGACGGCCAGCGCCCGCCCCAGTCCCTTGGAAGCACCTGTGATGATCGCTACAGCCATGACACCCATCCCCTGAGAACGTGAGAAACCGAAAGAAACCGAAGAAACCGATAGGAACCGAAGAAACCGGAAAGAGCCGGAGAAACCGGAGGAAACCGGAGAGCCGGCGCCACCGGTGACGACCGATGCCCTCAGCCTGGAACCGCCCCCCGTGCCCCCGCCTCGGCCACGGGCCCGGGTCCGCCCGGGGACTTCGACCTAGGCCTTCCGCCCTAACCGGCCGCCGTCCCCGGTCCGATACGGACTGTCACAGCCCGCCGGTAACGTGAACGCATGACCGATCGACCGCCCCGCTCCGGCCTCGCCGCCGTCAGTACCGCCCTGCTGGCGATGAGCAGGCACCTGGAGGTCCGCGACGTCCTCAAGACGATCGTCGCCTCCGCCCGCGAGCTCCTCGACGCCGAGTACGCGGCGCTGGGCGTGCCCGACGACCACGGGGGGTTCGCCCAGTTCGTCGTGGACGGGGTCAGCGAGGAGCAGTGGAAGGCGATCGGCCCGCTGCCGCGCCAGCACGGCATCCTCGCGTCAATGCTCCACGAGGCGAAGGCCGAGCGCCTCGCCGACGTCCGCAAGGACCCCCGCTTCGAGGGCTGGCCCTCCGCCCACCCCGACATGTCCGACTTCCTGGGCCTGCCCATCCGGGACGGCGACGAGATCATCGGGGCGCTGTTCCTCGCCAACAAGCGCTGCCCGCGGCGACCCGCCCCCGGTGACGGCTGCGGCTTCACCGAGGAGGACGAGGAGTTGCTCGGCATCCTCGCCCAGCACGCCGCGATCGCCCTCACCAACGCCCGGCTGTACGAGCGCAGCCGCGAGCTCACCATCGTCGAGGAGCGCTCACGGCTGGCCCACGAGCTGCACGACGCGGTCAGCCAGAAGCTCTTCTCCCTGCGGCTCACCGCCCAGGCCGCCGCGGCCCTCGTCGACCGCGACCCGGCCCGCGCCAAGGGCGAGCTCCAGCAGGTCGCCGCTCTCGCCGCCGAGGCCGCGGACGAACTGCGCGCCGCGGTCGTCGAGCTGCGCCCCGCCGCGCTGGACGAGGACGGCCTGGTCCATACCCTCCGCACGCAGATACAGGTCCTGGACCGCGCCCACGCGGCGCACGTGACCTTCGACAGCTCCGGGGTGCGGGCGCTGCCCGCCGCCCAGGAGGAAGCGGTGCTCCGGGTCGCCCAGGAGGCACTGCACAACGCCCTGCGCCACTCCGGGGCCGACCGCGTCGCCGTGTCCCTCGTCCGGCGCGGCCAGGGCGCGCTGCTCAGCGTCACCGACAACGGCAAGGGCTTCGAACCCCGTTCCGTCCGCCGGGCGGGCCGCCACCTCGGCCTGGTCTCGATGCGGGACCGTTCGAGCGGCGTCGGCGGGAAGCTCACCGTCCAGTCAGAGCCCGGCAAGGGCACCACGATCGAGATGGAGGTCCCCGGTGGCTGAGGCCGTGCCCAATCGGAAGACCGGGATCCGCGTCCTGCTGGTGGACGACCATCAGGTGGTCCGCCGCGGGCTGCGCACGTTCCTGGAGGTCCAGGACGACATCGAGGTCGTGGGGGAGGCGGGCGACGGCGCCGAGGGCGTGGAGCGCGCCGAGGAGCTGCGCCCCGACGTCGTCCTCATGGACGTCAAGATGCCCGGCATGGACGGCATCGAGGCCCTGCGCAAGCTCCGCGAGCTGGCCAACCCGGCGAAGGTGCTGATCGTCACCAGCTTCACCGAGCAGCGCACGGTGATCCCCGCGCTGCGGGCGGGCGCGTCGGGGTACGTGTACAAGGACGTCGACCCGGACGCGCTGGCCGGTGCGATCCGCTCCGTACACGCGGGTCACGTCCTGCTCCAGCCGGAGGCGGCCGTGGCCCTCCTCTCCCAGGAGGACAACAACGGCGGCACGGGCCGGGGCGGCACCCTCACCGAGCGGGAGCGGGAGGTCCTCGGTCTCATCGCCGACGGCCGCTCCAACCGCGAGATCGCCCGGGCGCTGGTGCTCTCCGAGAAGACCGTGAAGACGCACGTCTCCAACATCCTCATGAAGCTCGACCTCGCCGACCGCACCCAGGCCGCGCTCTGGGCGGTCCGCCACGGCCTGACCGGTTGACCGGCTGACCGGCTGACCGCACCCGGTCAACCGGAACAGCCCCACCGGTCTGAGATTCATACCGTCGTGTGTATGTCACCCACTCGGCGCAACCTGAGCGCCGCGTGGACGTTCTCCATGGCGTGCTGCGGTGATCGCCGCGGCGATAGTCAACGGAGGATGTTCGAAGTGATGAACCTGAAGAAGGCCGCTGCTGTCACCATGGTCGCCGGCGGGCTCGTGGCCGCCGCCGCGGGCGCCGCGTCCGCCACCAGCGGTGCTCACGCGGACGGCGCGGCCATCGGTTCCCCCGGCGTCGGCTCCGGCAACCTGGTTCAGGCCCCGGTCCACGTCCCGGTGAACGTCTCGGGCAACAGCGTCAACGTGATCGGCCTGCTCAACCCGGCCTTCGGCAACACCGCCGTCAACCACTGACGGCCGCACGACCGACACCGGCCCCCAGCCCCACCTGGGGGCCGTCCCACGCCCGGCCACCGGGGCCACCACACGCCGGGCCCAGGGGCGGACGGCGGGGCGCCCCACCGGCCAGGACCAGACGGCAACCGCCCCGCCCCCCGTCACACCGCCCCACCGGTCAGCGCCCCCGCTCCACCCCGCCCCCCGCCCCCGCCCGCCGGTGATACCCGCCCCACCCGTCAGATCGCCCCACCCGTCAGACCGCCCCACCCGTCAGACCGCCCCACTCGTCACACCGCCCCGCCCATCACCCCCGCTCCCGCTCCTCCACCCACGCGTTGAACGCCGCCACTTGCGCCCGCCTGGCCACCCGCTCCACCGGCCGGAGCGCCTCCGCCCGCGCCGCCATCTCCGACGCGCTCACCGCCCCGCCGTGCGCGCCCCCCGTCCCGTACGCCGGCGAATACGCCAGCGAGATCAGCAACCCCACCCGCTGGGCCAGCTCCAGCACCCGCGCCGCCCGCGGCGGATACCCCGGCGCCAGCACCTCCCGCCCGGCCTCCGCCCGCGCCCGGTACGCGTCCAGCGCCGCCTCCGCCGCCGGCCCCGACGCCGCGACGTCCAGCCGTGTCAGCACGACCGTCGCCTCGCGCAGCGCCTCCGCGAGCTCCCGCTCCGCCTCCCCGAGCGACGGCACGTCCGCCGGCGGAGCCTCCCGCACCGGCAGACAGTGCCAGACGACCTCCACGTGCACGTCCTCCGGATGCACTCCACCGCCCGGGCCCGCACCTCCACCCGGACCCGCCTCGTACACCTCCGGTACGAGGCCGAAAGCCGCCCCGTACCCGACGACCGCCTCCTCGGCCTCGAGTGCCCGCGCGTTGAACGCGGGCGGCCCGCTCAGCCCCAGCGGATGGCCCGGCGCCGGCAGCGCCACCCGCCACCCCGTGACCCCGAGCGCCCGAAGCCGCCCCAGTGCCAGCGTCAGGCCGACCGGCCCGTCCTCGCCCGGCAGCCCCTCCACCCGGTGCACGGCGTCGTCCCCGACGATCGCGAGCACGGCCTCATCCGGCGACACCAACCCGGCCAGCAAGGAGTTCCCCCATGCGGCCAACCGTCCTGAACGTGGTTCCGAAAGCATTCCCCCACCCTAGGCACTGTCCAAGGGCCGGACCGAAGGAGACCAAAGGAGACCTAAGGACCGGGTCGCGCCGGCAGTGGCGTAGGTTTTCCCCTGGGAGCTTCGCCCACAGGCGCAAGCGACGACGAGACTCGACCGCATAGGGGAGACAACGCGCTCATGAGCGATGTACTGGAGCTGGTGGACGTATCCGTGGTCCGCGACGGACGTGCTCTGGTGGAAGACGTCTCCTGGTCGGTCAAGGAGGGCGAGCGCTGGGCCATCCTCGGTCCCAACGGCGCCGGCAAGACCACCCTCCTCAATGTCGCCTCCAGCTACCTCTTCCCCAGCTCCGGCACCGCCCGCATCCTGGGCGACCAGCTCGGCAAGGTCGACGTCTTCGACCTCCGCCCGCGCATCGGCATGGCCGGCATCGCCATGGCCGAAAAGCTGCCCAAGCAGCAGACCGTCCTGCAGACCGTCCTCACCGCCGCGTACGGCATGACCGCGACCTGGCACGAGAACTACGACGCCGTCGACGAGGACCGCGCCCGCGCCTTCCTCGACCGCCTCGGCATGACGGAGTACCTCGACCGCAAGTTCGGAACCCTGTCCGAGGGCGAGCGCAAGCGCACCCTGATCGCCCGCGCCATGATGACCGACCCCGAGCTGCTGCTCCTCGACGAGCCGGCCGCCGGCCTCGACCTCGGCGGCCGCGAGGACCTGGTGCGCCGCCTCGGCCGCCTCGCCCGCGACGCGTACGCCCCCTCCATGGTCATGGTCACCCACCACGTCGAGGAGATCCCGCCCGGCTTCACCCACGTCCTGATGATCCGTCAGGGCAAGGTGCTCGCCGCCGGACCGGTCGAGATGGAGCTCACCTCCCGCAACCTCTCCCACTGCTTCGGCCTGCCGCTCGTCGTCGAGCGCGTCGGCGACCGCTACACCGCCCAGGGCCTCCCCCTCGGGTAAGGCGCACCCGCACCCACCGCGCCCTGTCCGCGACCCGACCACCGGTCCTACCATGACCAGGTGGACATCGACGCATGGGTCTGGTGGCTGATCGGCGCGGTGGGACTCGGCATCCCGCTCGTCATGACCGCGATGCCGGAATTCGGAATGTTGTCCGTAGGAGCGATCGCCGGGGCCGTCACCGCGGGCCTCGGGTTCGGCGTGGTGCCCCAAGTGGTGGTCTTCGCCGTCGTCTCCGTCGCGCTCATCGCGGTGGTACGCCCCATCGCGACGCGCCACCGCGACGGGCGGCCGCAACTCGCCACCAATGTCGACGCCCTGAGAGGCCGCCAAGCCGTGGTCCTCGAACGCGTCGACGGCGCCGGCGGCCGCATCAAACTGGCCGGCGAGATCTGGTCCGCCCGCGCCCTCGATGCCGATCAGGCCTTCGAACCGGGCCGGCAGGTCGACGTCGTCGAGATCGACGGAGCCACCGCCGTAGTGATGTGACGAGACACCAGGAGTCGCAACCTGGTCAACTCCCGCCGAACTGCGCACGCATGGCCCCGCCGTCTGCGAAACTCGATCATCGAACCATCCGGCAACAGAACCGGCAGACAACCGGCAGCGAAGGGCACGGGGAACACACGATGCCATCAGTCATCATCGTCCTGGTCATCCTGGTGGTGCTCGTCTTCATCGCCCTGATCAAGACGATCCAGGTCATCCCGCAGGCCAGCGCCGCCATCGTCGAGCGCTTCGGCCGCTACACCCGCACCCTCAACGCGGGACTGAACATCGTCGTCCCGTTCATCGACTCGATCCGCAACCGGATCGACCTCCGCGAACAGGTCGTCCCCTTCCCGCCCCAGCCGGTGATCACCCAGGACAACCTGGTCGTGAACATCGACACCGTCATCTACTACCAGGTCACCGACGCCCGCGCCGCGACCTACGAGGTCGCCAGCTACATCCAGGCGATCGAGCAGCTCACCGTCACCACCCTCCGCAACATCATCGGAGGCATGGACCTGGAGCGGACCCTCACCTCCCGTGAGGAGATCAACGCCGCCCTCCGCGGCGTCCTCGACGAAGCCACCGGCAAGTGGGGCATCCGCGTCAACCGCGTCGAACTGAAGGCCATCGAGCCCCCCACCTCCATCCAGGACTCGATGGAGAAGCAGATGCGCGCCGACCGGGACAAGCGCGCCGCGATCCTCACCGCCGAGGGCATCCGGCAGTCCCAGATCCTCACCGCCGAGGGCGAGAAGCAGTCCGCCATCCTCCGTGCCGAGGGTGAGGCCAAGGCCGCCGCCCTGCGCGCCGAGGGCGAGGCCCAGGCCGTCCGCACGGTCTTCGAGGCCATCCACGCCGGCGACCCCGACCAGAAGCTCCTCTCCTACCAGTACCTCCAGATGCTCCCGAAGATCGCCGAAGGCGACGCCAACAAGCTCTGGATCGTCCCCAGCGAGATCGGCGACGCCCTCAAGGGCCTCTCCGGCGCCTTCGGCAACCTCGGCAGCGGCGCCCCCGGCTTCAACACCGGCTCCACCGGCAAGGAACGCCCCCCGGCACAGCGCCGCGAAGAACCCCCGGTCGACTGACGCACCCACCCCTTCGTGCATGATCAGTGCACCAAGCACGGATCCCGCAAGCACTGATCCTGTACGAAGGGCACAGCGTGACGATCTGGGAGATGCTCGCCGTCTTCGCCGCAGGCATCGGCGCCGGCACGATCAACGCCATCGTGGGATCGGGAACGCTGATCACCTTCCCGGTGCTCGTCGCCACCGGCCTCCCGCCGGTCACCGCCACCGTCTCCAACGCCCTCGGCCTGATCCCCGGCGCCATCAGCGGCGCCATCGGCTACCGCGCCGAACTCACCGGCCAGCGCCGCCGCATCCTGCGCCTCAGCGCCGCCGCCGCCACCGGAGGACTCTGCGGAGCCATACTGCTCCTCCTCCTGCCCTCCACCGCCTTCGAGACCATCGTCCCCGTCCTGGTCGCGCTCGCCCTCGTCCTGGTCGTCCTGCAACCGCGCATCTCCCGAGCGGTCCAGCGCCGACGCGACCGCGAAGGTGCCCCCGGTGACCCCGACGGCGGCCCGCTCCTCTTCACCGGCCTGCTCCTCGCCAGCGTCTACGGCGGCTACTTCACCGCGGCCCAGGGGATCATCTACCTCTCCCTGATGGGCATGCTGCTCCACGACAGCCTGCAGCGCCTCAACGCGACGAAGAACGTCCTCGCGGCCGTCGTCAACACCGTCGCCGCGCTCTTCTTCCTCTTCGTCGCCGACTTCGACTGGACGGCCGTGCTGCTGATCGCCGTCGGCTCGACCATCGGCGGCCAGCTCGGCGCCAAGGTCGGCCGTCGCCTCCCACCGGCCGTGCTGCGCGCGGTGATCGTCGTCGTCGGAGTCATCGCGATCGTCCAACTCCTCACCAGGGCATGACCCCGTGCCACGGAAACACACCGAAGCCCGCCCCGGCCTGACGGCGAGACGGGCTTCCGGCTCCGGACTTCAGGTCACGCGGCCGCCGACGCCAGCCAATCGGGCAGCTCGGCCCGGTCCCGCGCGGCGAGCGCCAGCAGCATCGCGTCCGCCGGCGACGGTATGAACGGCTGGTGCAGCAGCGGCATCCCCGCCTGCTCCGGCGTACGGTCCGCCTTGCGGTGATTGTCCTCCGCGCACGACGCCACCGTGTTCAGCCAGTTGTCCCCGCCACCCTGCGCCCGCGGCACCACGTGGTCCACGGTCGTCGCGCGCCGTCCGCAGTACGCGCACCTGTGCTGGTCCCGTACCAGCACACCCCGCCTCGACCACGGGGCCTGTCTTCGGAACGGCACCCGGACGTACCTGCAGAGCCTGATCACCCTCGGCACCGGGAGTTCGACGGCGGCCGCCCGCATGCGCAGCCGCGGATGCTCCTGCTCGACAACGGCCTTGTCCTGGAGGACGAGCACCACCGCACGGTTCAGCGTCACCGTCGACAGCGGCTCGAAGCTCGCGTTGAGCACCAGCGTGTCCCGCATCCTGCCCACCTCCCGTGTGCCGGCCCTGCCCTCGTGGCGGGCCTGGGGCTGGGACCAACTCTGGCCGGGCGCGCCGGGTTGGACAACGCAATATCCGTGCGCAACGAAAGATGCCCGCTCCTGATCTCTCCAAGACCAGGAGCGGGCAAACAAAAAGCGAACGATCAGCTTTCCGCCGGTTCCGCGTAATGTCCGATCAGCTGAGCACGCGCCAGCGTGTGGAACCGGAGGTTGAACCCGACCACGGCGGGCGACGCGTCCGCGTCCGGCCCGAGCCTCTCGGTGTCCACCGCGTACACGGTGAAGACGTAACGGTGGTCCTCACCCTTCGGCGGCGCCGCACCACCGAAGTCCTTCGACCCGTAGTCGTTACGGACGTGCACCGCCCCCTCGGGCAGCCCCTCGAACTTCCCGCTGCCCGCGCCCGCGGGAAGCTCCGTGACCGACGCCGGGATGTCGAACAGCACCCAGTGCCAGAACCCGCTCCCGGTCGGCGCGTCCGGATCGAAACACGTCACGGCGAAGCTCTTCGTCTCCGCAGGGAAACCCTCCCACCGCAGCTGCGGCGAGGTGTTCCCCTTCGCGTAGACCTGCCCGTCCGCCAGCACGGCATCCGGCGCGATGTCGTCGCTCACCACGGTGAACGACGGCACCTGCGGATGGAAGTCGTGCGGGAGCGGCGCCCTCTTCTGCACGGTCACGTCAGAACCTCCGTCTCGCTGTTCCTCGATGGTCCCTGCCGAGCCTAGAGCCAGTTGCGGCGCCCACCGACATCGGCGAGCCACTGGTTGAGGTAGGCGGCCCAGTCGGTGTTCTGGAAGTCGTTCAGCCCCACCGTGAACGCCCGGTAGGAGTCGCTGCCCTCACTGAACAGCCCCGGCTTCTTGTCCATCTCCAGCACGACGTCCATCTCGTGCTCGTCCGCGATGAACGTCAGCTCCACCTGGTTCAGCCCCCGGTACTGCTGCGGCGGCAGGAACTCGATCTCCTGGTAGAACGGCAGCTTCTGCCGCGTCCCACGGATGTGCCCACGCTCCATGTCCGCGCTCTTGAAGCGGAAGCCCAGCTGGATGAAGGCGTCCAGGATCGCCTGCTGCGCCGGCAGCGGGTGCACATGGATCGCGTCCAGGTCACTGGAGTCCACCGCCCGCGCGATCTCCAGCTCCGTCGTCACCCCGATGTCCATGCCCCGCAGCTGCTGACCCGCGATGGTCGTGACCGGCGTCTCCCACGGAATGTCCAGCCCGAACGGCACCACGTGCACCGCGCCGGCCTTCACCTCGAAGGCCCCACCGAGACGCACCTTGGTGAACTCGATGTCCTGCTTGACCTCCTGGTCACCGCCCTCCACCTCGACCCGCGCCTGCAGACCGACCGACAGCCCCTCGATCCGCTGATCCACCGAACCGCCCTGGATGCGCACCTCGCCCTGGACGACCCCGCCGGGCACGACGTTCGCCTCGGTGAGCACCGTCTCCACCGACGCGCCCCCTGCACCCAGGCTCGCGAGCAGCTTCTTGAACCCCATGTTCACTCCTTTTCGGATCCTGACCCCTACATACGCGCATACGCGGAGGGACCGCGGCCGGTTCCCAGTACGCTCGTACGACATGATCGAGAGCTCCGACCGTACGCCGCTGCCGCGGGACTTCTTCGACCGCCCCGTACTGGAGGTCGCCCCCGACCTGCTGGGCCGCACCCTCGTACGCATGACGGACGACGGCCCCATCGAGCTCCGCCTCACCGAGGTGGAGGCATACGCGGGCGAAGCCGACCCAGGCTCCCACGCCTACCGGGGCCGCACCGCCCGCAACGCCGTCATGTTCGGCCCGCCCGGTCACGCCTACGTCTACTTCACCTACGGCATGTGGCACTGCCTGAACCTGGTGTGCGGGCCCGAGGGCGCCGCGAGCGGTGTCCTCCTACGGGCCGGCGAAGTCCGAGTCGGCCAGGAGCTCGCCCGCAAACGTCGACTCTCGGCCCGCCACGACAAGGAACTGGCCAAGGGCCCCGCCCGCCTCGCCACGGCCCTGGACGTCGACCGCACCCTGGACGGCACCGACGCCTGCGCCGGCCCCGACTCCCCTCTCTCGGTC
This sequence comes from Streptomyces sp. NPDC041796, assembly GCF_055590785.1. Lineage (NCBI taxonomy): Bacteria > Bacillati > Actinomycetota > Actinomycetes > Kitasatosporales > Streptomycetaceae > Streptomyces > Streptomyces sp. NPDC041796. The sequence continues at coordinate 456 of NZ_JBVJAH010000007.1, read as the reverse complement.
CTCACCGGCACCCCGGTCCCTCCCGACCAGGTACTCACCGGCCCCCGCACCGGCGTGGGCGGCGACGGCGCCGACCACCCCTGGCGCTTCTGGATCGACGGCGACCCCACGGTCAGCCCCTACCGGGCCCACTCGCCGCGTCGGAGGAGGACTTGACTTGGGAGGCCGAACCGCCTAACGTCTACCGAGCTGCAAGAGCTGGGCCTGCCGTTCCAGGCACCCCAGGGCAGCCATCCACCACCCAAGATCGATCTCCCTCAAAAGGGTTCGCTTTTCGGCATGTCCGGAATGCAATCCAGCGGCCCGATTATGAGTCGCAGAGAGAATGGTCTAAAGTGATGGAGCGCCGAAAGGCAAAGGTCCTCCAACGGCCACCGGAAACAGAATCCGAACCGGGAACGGAACGGAAAAAGGATCTGGTAAGGTTGGAAACACGAAATACCGAAGGGAAGCGCC
>NZ_JBVJAH010000006.1:449998-501779 GCF_055590785.1 Streptomyces sp. NPDC041796 | reverse complement strand
TGGGCCCGACGACGATAACACACCCTCCCCCCCCCCCCCCCCCCCACACACCCCCCCCCCCCCCCCCCCCCCCCCCCGCCTCCCCCCCCCCCCCCCCCCGCTTCGTTCACCGGGCCACGCCCGTCTCCTCACCCCTAGGGGATGTCACAGCTCCGCAGCAAAGGGGCCCCTCATACCGGGCGCGTACACCGGACCCCGCCGGACCGGGTACGTTCGGTGACGTGGCTGGATTCAGGATCGGACGCGGCCGGGACAACCGCACCCCGCAACAACAACCGCAGCAGGCGCCGTACGGCGGCGCGGCGGCGCCGCCCCCATATGCGGGGCCGCAGCAGCAGTGGCCCCAGGGGCACCCGCAGGGGCACCCCCAGGGGCAACAGCCGTACGGGGAGCCGGAGTACTTCGGCGACCCCTACGCGCAGGCGCCCTCCGCCCCGCCGCACGATCCGTACGCGGCGAACCACCCGGGCCACACCCGGGCGTTCAGCATCCACGACGAGGCGTACGCCGCCGGTCCGGACGCGTACGGCGACGGCGGCACCTACCAGGCCGGCGCCGCCCCCGCCCCGGCGGGCCCGCGCCTGCACTGGAAGCAGCTGCTCAGCGGCATCGTGATGCGCCCGGGCCCGACGTTCTGGCAGATGCGCGACCACGCCGTGTGGGGCCCCGCGCTGGTGGTCACCTTCTTCTACGGCCTGCTCGCCCTCTTCGGGTTCGACCAGGCCCGTGAGGAGGCCATCAACGCCACGCTGTCGACGGCGATCCCGTACGTCCTCGTCACCGGCGTCATGTTCGTCGTCGGCGGCCTGATCATGGGCGCGGTCACCCACACCCTGGCACGCCAGCTCGGCGGTGACGGCGCCTGGCAGCCGACGGTCGGCCTGTCGATGCTGATCATGTCGATGACGGACGCACCGCGCCTGCTCTTCGCCCTGTTCCTGGGCGGCGAGAACACCCTCGTCCAGGTCGTGGGCTGGCTGTCCTGGCTGGCGGCGGGCGCCCTCTTCACGTCGATGGTGAGCAAGTCGCACGACCTGCCGTGGCCGAAGGCGCTGGGCGCGTCGGCTATCCAGCTCGTGGCGCTGCTGTCGCTGCTGAAGCTGGGCACGATCTGACGCACGTACGCGAAAGGCCCCCGCCGAGGCGGGGGCCTTTCGCCGTGTCCGGGGTTCAGGCGTCCAGCACGCCCGAGCGCTGCACCACGGGCTTCTCCACGCTCCACGGGAAGTTGATCCACTCGTCGGTGCGCTTCCACACGTACTCGCACTTCACGAGCGAGTGGGACTTCTCATAGATGACGGCGCTGCGCACCTCGGCGACCGTGCCGAGGCAGAAGTCGTGCACCAGCTTCAGGGTCTTGCCGGTGTCCGCGACATCGTCGGCGATGAGCACCTTCTTGTCGCTGAAGTCGATCGCGTTCGGCACCGGCGCGAGCATGACCGGCATCTCCAGGGTCGTCCCGACGCCGGTGTAGAACTCCACGTTGACCAGGTGGATGTTCTTGCAGTCCAGCGCGTACGCCAGTCCGCCGGCCACGAAGACGCCGCCGCGCGCGATGCTCAGCACGATGTCGGGCTCGTACCCGTCGTCGGCGATGGTCTGCGCGAGCTCGCGGATCGCGGAGCCGAACTTCTCGTAGGTCAGGTTCTCCCGTACGTCACTCATGTTCACACCTGCGTCCGATGGAAGTTCTGGAAGGACCGCGAGGCGGTCGGCCCCCGCTGCCCCTGGTACCGCGACCCGTACTTCTCAGAACCGTACGGGTACTCCGCCGGCGAGCTGAGCCGGAACATGCACAGCTGCCCGATCTTCATGCCCGGCCAGAGCTTGATCGGCAGGGTGGCGAGGTTCGACAGCTCGAGAGTCACGTGCCCCGAGAAACCGGGGTCGATGAACCCGGCGGTCGAGTGCGTCACCAGCCCGAGCCGCCCGAGCGAGCTCTTCCCCTCCAGGCGTGACGCGAGGTCGTCGGGGAGGCTGATCACCTCGTACGTCGACGCCAGCACGAACTCGCCGGGGTGCAGGATGAACGCCTCGTCCCCCTCCGGCTCGACCAGCCGCGTCAGGTCCGCCTGCTCGACGGCGGGGTCGATGTGGGGGTAGCGGTGGTTCTCGAACACCCGGAAGTAGCGGTCCAGCCGCACGTCGATGCTCGAGGGCTGCACCATGGAGTCGTCGTACGGGTCGATGCGAACCCGTCCGGCGTCGATCTCGGCCCGGATGTCCTTGTCTGAGAGAAGCACGTCCCGAGGATACGCAGAGCGCGCGGGCCCGCCCCAATCGGACAGCCCCCGCGCGCCCCCGGCCCCGCACTACCGCCGCTGAAGCTCCCCGGCCACGGCCACCGGCACGGCCTGCCGCAGCCGCGCACACCGCGGACACCGAAGCAGCCGCCCGGGCCCGATCCGGCCGGCACCGAGGTGCTGCATCGGGAACGAAGCGGTACTGAACACGTGCCCCTCGGCACAGCGGACGACGGTGCGCTCCATGGAGTCCATCAAGTCCCTTCCCCAACGATGCATGGACGAGAAAGCCACATTAGGGGATCAACAGGACACCACTCCAGGCGGCACTCCGCCTCCACACCGTACGCCCCAACTCCCGCCTGCCGCACCCCGATCCGTCCCCCACTCAGCACAAAGACCCCGCGGCGCGATACACCGGGGGCCTGCCTATGAGGTACAGTGAGCGACGGTACGACACCGGTTACCCGGTCCGTATTACGCGGGTGTAGTTTAATGGTAGAACATGAGCTTCCCAAGCTCAGAGCGCGGGTTCGATTCCCGTCACCCGCTCCACGCGAAAGCCCCAGGCCAGTGGCCCGGGGCTTTGTTGTTGTCCGGACCAGGTCACTGGCCCCGTGCCCGTTGCGTGCCCGATGCCTTGTGGCGCTCGGTCTGGACGAGCCGGTCGAGGCCCGCGGCGACCTCCCTTTGCCGCTCCTGGTCGGAGTGCTGGTAGATCAGCGCGGCCTTCTCCGTGGACTGGCCCGCGCGGACCATCGTGTCCTTCAGCGTGGCGCCGGACCGGGTCGCCAGGGTGTGCCCGGTGTGACGAAGATCGTAAAAGCGGAAGTCGTCGGGCAGGCCGACAGCGGTCCGGGCTTTGCGCCACTTCCGCCCGAAGGTGGAGCGCCGGAACGGCTTGCCCTTCTCCCCCACGAACAGCAGTCCGTTCGGCTCCTTCTCGGCGTACCAGTCCAGATGCCGGCGGAGGTCCTCTGCCATGAAGGCAGGCAGGACCATGAAGCGCCGTCCGGCCTCCGACTTGGTGTCGCCTTCGACACGGCGGCCGGTCGTCAGCTCGGGCTCAGCCCTGCGGATCCAGACGCCTGGGGTGTCCAGGTCGACGTCCGGTCGCCGCATGGCCGCCTGTTCCTCAGGGCGGGCCGGACCGTACGCCGCCAGGTAGACCATCAGCCGCCAGCGCGGTCCCAAGGCGTCGGCGAGCGCGTCGACCTGGGCGACGGTGGCGACGGGCCGTTCGGGTGCCGACTCCTTGCCCGCGCCCTTGATGCGGCAGGGGTTGCGGCGGATGGCCTCATCGTCGACGGCCGTCTGAAGGATGGCCTTCAGGAGCCGGTAGGACTTGGCGACGGTCGTCGCACCGGTTGCCTTGCGTCGCTCGGCTCGCCAGGCCCGGACGCAGGGCGGAGTGATCTCGTCGAGGTCCAGGCCGCCAAAGGTGGGCAGGATGTGGAGCCGCAGCAGGCGCCGGTACAGCTCGTCGGTTGTCGCGGCCAGGTCGCGCTCGTCGACCCACTGGGTGGCGTACTTCTCAAAGTTGATCGCGCCCGCGTCCGGGTCGGTCCAGTCCCCGCGCCGAAGGGCGGTCTGCTGCTCGGCGAGCCAGTCGTCAGCGTCCCGTGCGGTCGCGAAGGTCTGCGGGGCGGGCCGATCGATGCCGTCCGGGCCGAGGTACCGAGCTTGGTACCGGCCGGAGGGAAGCTTACGGACGCGCCCGAAGCGCCGTTTCTTGCCTGCCATCAAGCAGCCCTCCCGTACCGGCTGCTGCGGCGGCGCACCGGCTCCACGGTGTTGGCGTCGATGTACGCGTCGAGGACTCCCTCAGGAATGCGGACGTGGCGGCCGACCTTGACGAAGGCGATCCGGCGTTCCGCGATCAGCCGCCGGGGGAAGCGGTCGGTGGTGCCGAGGCGTTCGGCGGCCTGGTCGACGGTCAGCAGGCGGTCACTCACGTCGGTCTCCTTCCAGGGCTGCAAGTTCTTGGCGGGCGGTTTCGCGGTTGAGCTGGAGGTCCCGGGCGATGGAGGCCGCCAGGACGGATTCGCCGGGGCTGTGACCGTGTCCGGCGTACTGCCAGTCCGCGAGGACGAGGACGGTGGCGTCCTGGTCGTGTTCGGGGTCGGGCAGGCCGAGGGCTTCGCGCTGCTGGGCGGCGCGGTAGTCGGCGCGGATCTGGCGGAGGGCGCCGAGGGTGGTGGAGTAGCGGCGGGACTTGGTGGAGAAGTGGCCGCGGAAGCCGAGCATGTGAGCCCAGGCCCACAGGCGGCGGTCGGGGTAAATCGGGTCGAGGTGCTTGCAGGCCCGGATGAGGCGCTGGGCGTGTTCGGGGACCTGGTGGCGGTCGAGTTCGGTGAGTTCGCCGATGCGGCGGTCCAGGGTGCCGGTCGTTTCGGCGGCTTTGGTGGCGTACTTGGCGACGTAGGAGGCGACCGCCTGTTCGGTGATGTCGGTGCCGGCCTCGAAGGCGCGGATGGGCCGGATGTCGAGCTGGGTGCCCCAGCGCAGGGTGCGGGCGGGTTGGTCGGCGGCGGCCGGGACGGTGACGGTCGTGTACGGGTGGGCAACGGCGGCGCGGATGGCGTCGGTGAGCAGCTGCACGGTGGCCCAGGCGGGCGGCGGGTCTTCGGGGCCCGCCGGTCCGTCGAGGCGGATGACGGCGTGGAAGTGGACGGCGCCGCGCTTTTGGAACTCGGCCACCTTGCCGTAGGAGACGCGGGCGGCTTCCTTCAGCTCGCGTTGCGTGAGTCCGGCGCGGGCGGCGATCTCGCGGCGCAGGCGGTTGGTGAAGCGCTGCCACAGGTGTCCGGCGTAGTTGTTGAACAAGACGGCGGCGGCGTAGTCGTACGTGTCCGGGTTCAGCGGCGTGCCGAGTACGTCGTCGTCGGGTCCGTGGCGGGTGCCGCAGCGGCAGCGGCCGGTGTCGGGGCGGTTGTGGACCGGGCCGAAGCTGGGGGCGGTGAGGGTGGCGAAGACGCGGGGGTGTTCGCGGACGATGGTGGGGACGTCCTTGTCCTGGTCGCCCGCGAGTCCGGCGCGGATCAGGTGGTAGGTGTCGGCGGCGTACATCCAGGCGCAGGCCGGGCAGCGCGAGGCGCGGCGGTTGCCGCAGGCCAGGCGGAGACGACCACCCGGTTCATCCTCGGTCGAGTAGCGGTGCAGCGTCTCGCCGGTGGCCTTGTCTTTGGTGACGGTCCAGCCGGTGAGATGGATCGGGTTGGCGCAGCCCCCGGTGCGGCGGATCTGGTCCTGCCAGCGGTCGAAGCCCGGTGACCCGGCCACCCGCAGCAGATCGCTGAAGGTGACCGGGTCCAGGCCCGCGAAGGTCGCGGTGTCGGTCACACGCGCTCCTGGTGGCCGAGGGCGACCGGGGCCGGGACGGTCGTGGCGCCGGTGCCCCGGCAGCGGCGGCAGGTGACGTGGAGGGTGGCGCGGGTGCCGTCGGGGAGGCGGGTTCCGGTAGCGATGGCGACACGGGGGAAGCCGTCGCAGTCGGGGCAGACCCGCATCCGGGCAGGGCTGTGCTGGGACATGATGGAGCTTCCTTTCGATTGCGGTTGGAAGGGGCCGGACCGTCCGGGCGGCGGCGATGCTTGGCGGCTTGTGCGCCGCCCGGAGGCCGGTCGATGCGTGGTCGTGCTCAGCGCGAGAGGGTGCGCGAGCCTCTGCGGCCCGGCTTGCCCTTGATCTCGTACATGTGGGCGTCGGCGGCGGAGAGCGCGTCGGAGAGGCTGCGCACCGGCAGGTCGGCGACGCGGCAGGCGCCGATGGAGACGTACACCGGGATGCGCTTACCGGCGTGGGTCAGCGGTTCGTGCAGCAGGTCGACGAGCTGGTCGATGTCGTCGGTGTCGGCGGAGTGGGTGACGGCGACGAACTCGTCTCCGCCGAGGCGGCCCGCGATTCCGTGGCGTCCGCACCAGGCGGCGAGGCGTGCGGCGGTGGCGGTGAGTGCGGCGTCCCCGGCGGCGTGGCCGTGGGTGTCGTTCAGGGTCTTGAAGTCGTCGACGTCCAGGAGGAGGACCAGGGCGTCGGGGTGCCGGCGGATGAGGCGTTCCGCGCGAGCGGTCCACCCGGCGCGGGTGCGAAGGCCGGTGAGCGGGTCGCGGCGGGCGGTGGCCAGCCGGTGGGCGAGGTACCCGGAGTGGGCAGCCCAGCCGAGCAGGGGCAGGGATAAGGCGAGCGCTTGCGTGTCCACGGTTCTCCCTTGTTGCGGTTGGTAGGGGCGTTGTGGGCCGTCCGAGGCGGTGGCGATGCTTGGCGGCTTGTGGCACCGCCCGGAGGCCGGTCAGCGGTTGAGTTCCTGGCGGAGCAGGCGGACCAGGAGCAGGAGCACGACGCCGCTGACGGAGAGGGCGAGCGCGGTGATGGCCACGGCCAGGAGCGTGGAGACGAGCACGGCTCCGACCGCGACGACGCCGACGACGGCGGCCGTGGGATTGGTGCGGGTTTTCTCGACGATGCCCGGGCGGGTGACGGGGGCCGGTGAGGCGGGCGCCTGGACCGGGACGGGCACCGGGGCGGTGCCGGTCGGGGCCGCGGTGTAGGTGTCGGGCGTCGGGTACTTGGGCTTGAACACGGCCGTTCTCCTTACTTGGCGAGCGGGTCGATGGCCGGGGCCAGGAAGCTGTCGGCGAGGAGGTAGCCGCCCAGGAGGAGCACGGCGACGAGCCACCAGGGCGGGCGGATGAGCTTGACGCCGAGGGCGCCGACGACGATCAGGGCGAGCCAGAGCGGGACGTCCATGACGTGATCTCCTCTGTAGTCAGCGGGGGTTGCAGCGGTGGGTGCGGGCGGCGAGCTCGGCGGCGGCGCGGCTGAGGTAGTCGGCCGACCAGTCGCAGCCGGGCGCGGTGCAGGCGGCGGCGTGTGCTTCGCGGCCGTGGCGGTCGTGGTGCGTGCCGATCTGGACGGGGCCGATGCGGTCGACGTCCCAGAAGCGGTTGCGGACCATGGGGTCACCTCCTCTCAGGTGAGCTGGGCGGCGATGGCGTCGGCCATCGGGGCGGGGACGCCGAGCCGGGCGCGCAGGGTGTCGGCGTCGACGGGGCGACCGGTCGACGCCTGGTGGGCATCGGCGATCTTGCGGGCGTGGGCGATCAGGGCGGGCGGGACGTTGGGAGCGGGCGGGGCGGGCAGCAGGGCCGGGGCCGATGTCGGTTCCGGCTCGGTGGCCTCTTCGCGTACCGGCTCGGGTTCGGCGGGTTCTTCAGCCGGTGCCCGGTCAGGAGTTGGGGTGTGGACCAGGAGCGTGCCGCCGAGGAAGGCGAGGGCCGGCCACCCGGCGACGAGGATGCGCAGCCAGTCCGGTACGTCGTTCAGGTCGAGCAGTCCGGCCGTGGCGACGTTCGCTCCGAGGGAGGCGGCGAGCGCCACCGCGAACCAGGTCCAGGCCGACCGCCTCGGTGACTCGGTGCCCCGAAGTGCCCGGAGCTGACGCCAGGCGGCGACGAGCAGCAGATCCACGGAGATCGGGTAAGCCCATGCCTTCCAGCCGTCCTGCCCGGCGGCGGCCGCCAGGTCGTGAAGGTGGGAGAAGGACAGGGCACCGGCGATGACGGCTTGCACGAGTACGGCGTCGAGCCGCAGGGACGAGCGCATGGGGATCACGCTTTGTCGGCGACGAGCGCCAGCGCGGACAGCGTGGTGTCCGGGTGGAACGCGTCCAGCGACGGGAGGTACGGCGTCATGTCCGCGTGCTCGTTGCAGGCCGCCACGGTGTCATCGAGGCTCGTGAAGGGGCTGCGGATCAGCGACCAGCTACCGGAGGAGACACCGACCACGGCGGTACCGGGCTTGTCCGGGCGTATCGCGGTCGCCGCGTGCATCGCGAGCGGGCCGATGTCGCCAAGTGCCATCTTGGCCGTGGCTTCCTCGTTGACCCTGTGCGAGACCCGGCCGCTGAGCTGGGCCCGCAGCGCGGTCGCTCCCTTGCCAAGGTCCGAGCCGAAGCGCTGGCCGCAGACCTCCAGATAGATGCCGGCGGCCCGGCCGAGCTGGGCGAGGCGCACAAGCTGCGACACCATGTGATCGCGCCGCTTCTCGTCGGCGGCCGTGGCTGTCAGAAACAGCTCGGCCACCTCGTCGATGAACACCACGACCGGCACCGGCCGCATGTCCTCGTCGAGCCCCCAGATGTCGGAGGTGAACGACTCCAGCGGCGTGTCCCGTGCCAGCCGCTGAACGGAGCGGATGAGCTCGTAGCGGTTGGTCATCTCGTCGACCAGGGCGTCGAGGAGTTCCGCGGCTTCCTCCGGGGTGCAGGCGAGGGCCGACAGTCGGCGAGCGAACGGGGCTAGTTCCACACCCCACTTGCAGTCGATCCCGACCAGTGCGACGGGCTGTGGGGCGAGGCCCTTGAACAGCCCGCGCAGGTATACGGACTTGCCCGACTCGGTCGCACCGATCACCAGCTCGTGAGCGATGGTGCGGAAGTCCCGCACCTGGACGCCTCCGTCGGCGCGAAGTGCGACCGGGACCGAGAGCAGGTCGGGTACGGCCGTACGAGGCATGACGACCCGCCGCAGCACGTCGTAACCGATGATCCGGACTTCCAGCCATCCCGGCTTGAGCGCCTTGATGTGGACCCCGTGGGCCCGCCAGGAGTGCCGGAGCCGTTCCGTGGCGGTCTGGAAGTCCCGTACTTCCTGGCCTGGCCGCAGCCTGATCCGCAGCACCATGCCGTTCGCGGTGATCCGGCATCGGGTAAGGCGGGGGACCATGCGGGTCGCGGTCCGGTTCGTCGCCGCCGCGATGGCCAGCCGTATGCGGGACGGAGGCTCAGTAAGCCCGCACGCCTCCATCACCGAGCGGTAGGTGACCGCGATCCGGACCAGCTTGGCGGGGGCGGCGAAGCCGACCCAGAACCAGGCCGGACGCTGCCAGCGCAGCACGAGCAACCCGGCCACGACCAGGGTTAAGCCGATCAGCGCGGCGATCTGTCCGCCGGTCATCGATCAGCCCGCCAGCGAGGTGACGGCGGCGGCGCGGAACGAAATGCCGTGTCGCTTCTGGCCGTTGAACTCGTTCTCCCAGGGCCGGGCAACCAGGCCGGTCAGGGCCACCGGGGTGCCGGTGGTCAGCTCACCGGAGATGTCCGCCTCCGGGACGGTCACCGTGATCACCTCGGCGTTGCCGTTCGCGACGAACAGCACGTCGACGGTCATCAGGGACCCGTTCGTCTCGAGGTCGACGGCCACGACGCCGTTCTTCTTGTCGCGCATCTTGAGCTGGGGCGGCTGGGCGACCATCACGGTCGTGCCGGTCATGTCCACGGGGATCTGACGCACAGAGATCACTCCTCTAGAAGTGCTGAACTCCTCCACTCATGTACATGAGTGACATGAAGAAGAGTGCACCGCTCCTGTACATGAGTCAACCCGCCGCGAAGAAGAAATCACGGCGGGCTGAGGGGAGTTGAGCGGGCGTCAGTCGGTGGCGGGGATCCGGTACTGGAAAACGAACTGGTCAGCGGCCATGAGCGTGTCGCACACCTCGACCACCCGCCCCTCTTCAGTGACCGCGTTGCGGATCAGGTGCACCACCGGTGCCCCAGGACTCAGGGCCAGTTCCGACGCCTCAGCCTTGGCAGCCGACCGCGCCTGAAGGGTCTCGACGAACTCGGCGAAGGTGTGGCCGTGGTCCTCGAGCCGGGCGTAGATGCCACCTGGGCCGGGGTTTTCGGCGAACAGCTCGGGGATGTCCTTGACCACGTCCCACGCCAGGTACGAGGAGGCCGTCTCCACCGGGGTGCCGTTGCGGAAGTACAGGCGCCGCCGGGCGAGAACCTGGGTGCCGGCCTCGACTCCGAGTCGCTCGGCGATGTCCTCGGGTGCCTCCATGGGACCGATGTAGAGGACGCTCACCTTGGCGGTCGCCCCGGACTGCTCGGACTCGGCTAGGTACGCAGCCTTGCCACCACGACGATGCGACGCCCGGAACCGGTCCGAAGACCGCAGTCGTACGGGCGGCCGGTCCTTCACGATCGAGCCCTTACCGTGGCGGGTCTCGACGAGCCCACTGGCTCGGACCTCCACCATGGCCTTGCGAATCGTTCCGCCGGAGACGCCGTAGCGGTCCACCAGCTCGGACTCACTCGGCACCATGTCACCAGGCTTCAGGACGCCTGCCCGGATCTGCTGAACGATCTCGTCAGCGATCTGTAGGTATCGGGGTACGGCCTTGCCACCTCCTACCGAAGTTCCCATAGTCCTTCTCTTCCTCCTATGCTCCTGTACATGAGTACGGGTTCCCAGCAACACAAGTCAACGCCGCTGCACTCCGTGTCCGTGGCGGGAGCGGTGGTGCGGGAGGACGGACGGCTCCTGGCGATCCGGCGGGCGGACAACGGGACTTGGGAGCTGCCGGGCGGAGTGCTGGAACTGGCGGAGTCGCCGGAGAAAGGCGTAGCCCGCGAGGTCTGGGAAGAGACCGGCATCCGCGTCGAGGTCGACGAGCTGACCGGCGTCTACAAGAACACGGCTCGAGGCATCGTCGCCCTGGTGTTCCGCTGCAAGCCCTCCGGGGGCGCGGAACGCACGTCGGCAGAGTCTCTGGCAGTCGACTGGCTCACGCCCGCAGAGATCACTGAGCGGATGTCCGAGGTCTACGCAGTCCGGCTGCTGGATGCCCTGGACGGGGATGGCCCTCACGTCCGGAGCCACGACGGACGCCACCTGCTTCCAGCGCGGTAAGACTTTCCCTACTTCATCAAGGCACCCGCCGCGCACAGCGCGGCGCGCGCGGCCCGTCGCCCGGGCCGACGCTCCTGTCTCCGCCCCGCTCCGGCCCGGCCGTCGGCCGCACGCCTGACAGCTCGGGTTGATGGTGGGAGAAACCCGCTGTGGCTGGGGCGGTCGGCTCCACGGCTTTAGCCACCTCCCCGGTCCGGGTCCCGCGCCGAGCAAGACCAGGGGGCCACTCGTGCTCATTACGGGCAGGTCCAAAGCCTGCCCGAGTTGCCAACCAGCGTACAGCCCCCTGATCATGCTCGGCCCCAAACCGGGCAGGCCACCGGCCAAACCCGCTCCGCCGACCTCGTTCGCTCGCGTGCGTGATGATTCTGCCAAGACGGCGCCTCGAAGGCCCCACCAGCCGCATAATGCGTCTACTGCGGAGCTGGGGGAAGCGTGAGCGCTAACAGGGATTGCATGTCTGAATTCAGCGAGTCTGAGGACGAAGGTCAAATAAAGGCATTGACCGCCGAGGAACTCGCAGCGGTAGCAGTCATCGAGACCCACAACTTTCGACTGGCAACAGTCATCAACAGCGAATTGATCTTCGCAAAACCGAATAAGGATCTACGCTACACCAGCATCGATCGGCGAGAAGTCCAGGAGGTGGCCGCTTCCATTCAGAATGGCGTCAGGGAACATGATGACGCACTGGGTATCGTCGACCCAAGCAAAGGATACATCGAGCTTGCAATTCGTGACGCCCGTCGCGCAGGCTTGACCACAACAACACCCCTCTATAAATGGGTTCAGCCCGATGCCGCCTGTAAGCATGCTTTCTCGACGGACAAAAATCAGCGCTCCTTCCACCTGTCAGAAAAAGCGGCATGTCTCGAATTTTCGAAAGCGACACCCACTGCCAGTTTTCTGCTCTCCAGCTACCTCAGCACTGGGAACGCATATCGGATCGGGCGCGGCTATACACTTAAAATTTTCTTCGACGACCTACCGGACGCCGCTAGCCTCGTCAGTGAAGCCCGGGACCTCACAGAGCGCCTACTTTTCGAGCTTGATGCCACCCACGGGGTCCAGCTCGTTACCGTTCCACGCGAAAGATTCCTGGTACGGGTCCCTGTCAAGACTTCGAACGCGGCAGGCCTACGGGTCCGGTTCCCGAAGACCAAACTACCTCGCGAAGTTTCCGCCCTTTTCTCCTTCGCTGGCGAAGCGGCCGACAACCCTCCATTCATGTTTCTGTCGTATTACCAGGTCCTAGAATATTACCTTCCCCTGGCCGCACGTAAGGGCGGCTTGAAGGCCATACGGCGAGAGCTACGCTCCCTTGATTTCGACGACAAGGATGACGCATCAGTTCTGCGACTTCTAAATTGCGCCGAGCGGAGCAGGAACTCAAACGAAGAAGATCAGATGAAAACTCTGGTGACAGAGTGCGTCAGGGGAGACGTTCTCCGGGATTTTCTAGGCAACAACGATTACGGGCAGCACTTCACACGGAAGGGCCCAGTGTCCGGCGTTCCGGCTATCAACGCTGCCGCAACAAACGAGTCGCTAGAAGTGCAGGTAGCCAAGCGAGTGTACGCACTACGAAATCGCATCGTCCATGCCAAGGATGACCCCAAGTACGCCGAGATGCCGGTGTTGCTGCCACGCAGCAAAGAGGCCGGCCTTCTGGCCCCTGACATTCACCTTGCCCGACTACTGGCTATTGAGGTGGTCATCGACAGCCAGGGGTAGCGTCGGTGGTGCAGAATCGGCTGGTGCTGCCTTGGCTCAGTGTCCCGGGCTGGTCGGCGACGGGAACGCCGCACCATGCCGTGCCCGTGTCGTGCCCGTGCTCACGGTAAGTCACGGTCAACAGTGGGCGCTCTGGAGCCCTCGCGCCCTGGTCAGGGCAGGCGCTTGCGCTGCTGAGCAGCGATCCGGATTGCAGGACTCGGTGATTCCCAAGCTCAGAGCGCGGGTTCGATTCCCGTCACCCGCTCCACGCAGAAGGCCCAGGTCACAGACCCGGGCCTTTCTTGTTGTTCGGACCGGCTCAGGGGTCCTGTGTCCGAGGTCTAGGCGATCCGGCCGCAGGACGCCCTGGACGGGGATGGCCCGCACGTCCGGAGCCACGACGGACGCCACCTGCTCCCAGCGCGGTAAGACTTTCCCTGCTTCATCAAGAAACAGCCGGTCACAGCCGTCATCAGGAGCTGCTCAACCACCCTCCGGCAGGGCTGCCTTGGCCACACGAAGGATCGACCACGACATCCTGGACGCAGTTCGGCACCACACTCCGCGCCGCGTGCGAGGCTTCGCGACGCATCAGGTCGATACCGCTCCCGGCTCGGACGTCACGGCAGTGGTGAAGATCCGGTCCAGGTGGTGGCGGAGCACCACCATCGCGGACTCAGGGCTTCGCTGGCCCACGAGGATGCTGGTACCCATGGTCGCGGCCATCGCGAGCAGGCTGATCGCCTCTGTGCGCGCGTCGGCGTCCGGGTCGGCCAGGCCGGCCTCCTGCGCCTGCTGGAGGAGTTCGGTCAGGGCGTTCTCCGCGGCGTCGGGGTTGTCGATGAAGGGCTGCGCGGCCAGCGCCCCGTCGGTCACGGAAAGGATCGCGTAGGAGTTGTACAGCAGGTGGAACGTACGGCTCTCCTCGTCGGTCGGCAGCGAGGCCAAGAGGAGAGCCTCCACCGTGGTGCGGGGGCCAGGGTCCGGGCCGGCGGCGGCCAGGCGGGCACCCACCCTCGCGGCGAAGCGGTCGGTCAGGTGCTGGAGGCCGTAGAAAAGCAACTTTTCCTTGGTCGCGAAGTAGTACTGCACGAGCCGGAGCGACACGCCGGCCTCCGCGGCCACGTCGCGCATGCCGACGGCATGCAGTCCGCGCCGCCCCGCGACCTGGATGAGCGCCTCGGCGATCTGGGCGCGCCGCTCCTCGTGGTCCACACGCTTCGGCATGTTCTCGTGTCTCCGCCTGTCGACAGTGGGTTCGCCCTCCGCCACCCGACCTCTTTTCATGATACCGATGTACCACGTTGGTGATACGGTCGTATCACGAAGAACCGGATCTTCACAGGAGGTGCCGCCGTGCCCGAGAACACCGCCCGTGTACGCCGCGATGTCGGCCGCTATGTCAACGACGCCCTGCGCGACCGCTACTTCGCCGCCGAGGAGGTGCTCCACGCGATGGGGGCACCCATCCGCTCCGAGACGGACGTCGAGACGAGCTTCGGCACCACCCACGTCTACCGGTACGGGCCCGCGGACCCCGCGGCCGAATCCCGGACCCCGATCGTCCTGATCCACGGCGCGGGCTACAGCTCGGCGATGTGGTACCCCAACACCCCCGGGCTCAGCCTCGACCGCCCCGTCTACGCCCTCGACACCCCGGGCGACGCGAACCGCAGCATCCATCGCGAGCCCATGTGGCAGCCCGAGCGCGCCGCCCAGTGGATGGATGAGGCCCTCGACGCGCTCGGCCTCGACCGGGTCCACCTCATCGGCTCCTCATACGGCGGCTGGCTCGTCCTCAACCAGGCCCACCGGCGGCCCGGACGGCTCGCCTCGGTCACCGCCCTCGACCCCGGCGGCCTGGAGAGGGTCGGACTGCGCTTCTTCGCCTGGGTCTTCGTGAGCCTGTTCGCCACCTTCGCCCCGAAGGCACTGCGCCCCAGGCTCGCCAAGTGGCTGGATCAACCGGTGATCGCCGTCCCTGAGATGCGCAAGTGGATCCAGCTCGGTGCCCGCGCGTACCGGATCCGTCGCCCCGCACCCCTGCCGCTGGCCGAGGACGCGCTGCGATCCATCCGGACCCCGCTCTACGTCATCATGGGCAAACACAGCCTGCTCGTGCACCCGAAGCGGCAACTGGAACGTGTACCGCGCCTCGTGCCCGGAGCCCGCGCCGAGATCATCACCGCGACCGGGCACGGCCCGCAGATCGACCACCCCGACGTGGTCAACGCCCGGGTGCTGTCCTTCATGGAGGACGTCGACTCCCTTGGCCCTGTTGTGGTCGACGCATAGGGCCAGGACAGGGAGAAACGGCGCCGGAGGCGCCCGCTCCGTGCCACAACCCCGCAGAAACAGCCGGGACAGATCCGCTGCCGAAAACTTCCGCAGGTCAGACGGCACACGTACGCCCAAGCGCCGAGTAACTCGCAACCTCGGAGCGCGGGTTCGATTCCCGTCACCCGCTCCAAGGTAAAGCCCCAGGCCAGTGGCCCGGGGCGGCTTTTCAAGGTCCGTCTTCAGCCGGCCGGTCCTGGCTGCACCGGTACGAGTCCCGTCTCCGGCCTGGGTGAGGCCGGCCCTTCACCGGCGCCCGCCCGGGGGGCCGCACGCCGCCACAGCAGCGCCAGGGAGCGGTAGAAGCGGTCCGGCAGGAAGACCGCGTCCGCGACGATCATCGCGGCGGAGAAGAGCGGCAGGCCCAGGAGCACCGCGATGCCGACGTGCATGGTCAGCAGCATGACCAGGACGGGGTACTTGAGCCTGCCGAAGAGTACGAAGGGGAAGGCGACCTGCAGCAGGACCGTCAGGTAACAGGCGGCGGCGATCAGGACCTGATGGTCGTCGACCATCTGGGAGAGCGCGGGCCAGGGCCGGAACAGGTGGAGGTTCAGGGCGTAGTGGAGGGCGGTCCCGTTGCCCCAGGTACCGCCCTGGACCTTGTACAGGCCCGCCGATCCGTAGAGGAAGCAGACCTGGGCGGCGATGACGAGCATCCCGCAGTTGTGCAGGACGGTGACCACGCTCAGGCGGGCGTCGCGGAGGTGGCGCCGGAGCTCGCCGCCGACCGTCGGGGGACGGTGTGCGTCCAGGGCCGCGACGGAGCGGAGCCGGGCCCGGCGGGCGTCGAAGGACCAGCGTCGGCCGCAGGCGGTGAACATGAGGTAGACGGCCATGAGGAGGATGAGATTGTCCCCGCCGTCCGTCATGAAGATCGCCCTGGCGTGGAATGACGCCACCACGATGGCGAACAGCACGGACACCGCTCTGGTCCGCCATCCCAGCATGAACAACGCGGACGTGACGACGGCCGCCGCGTAGCAGAGCTCGAAATACGCGCGGCTGTCGGACAGGGTGAGAACGCTTGCCCATCCCGTCTGGTCGAACAGTTGCCTCGCCAGCACAGGGGTCCACGGCGAACCGGGTCCCCAGATCTCGTCGCGGTGCGGAAACTCGCGCAGGAGAAAGACGAGGTAGAGCAGGCCGTAGCCGATGCGCAGTACTGCCGCCGCGTACAGGGAGATCGGCCGCTCGATCAGGAGGGTGAAGAGCGCGGCGACACGGTCGAGCGTTCGCTGCGTCGCGGACCGCACACCTGCTTGCCGGGGGTCGCGATTCGACGGCGTGGGTGTCGTGACCGGGGTCGTGGTCGGCTCAGTCGGTGCCATGCGGGGCCACCTTCCACCAGGGCAGGTAACGGGTGTCTACGGGGGTGGGCGCTGCTGTGGCCTGACGGTTGCCCCCTGCCGGGCCGGGGGCGCCGACGGGCGTCGTGACGACCCGCAGTTGGATGGAGTCGAAGGAGCCGCCGCGCTCATCGGCGACGCGCTGCGCCGCGATGTTGCGGAGGTACTGCTGGATCATCACAGCCCGCTCCGTACGCGGCTGGTCGTCGCCGCCGAGCGTTTCGAGGTAGGAGCTCCAGCCCCGGCGCAGCATGTTCTGCGTCGTATGGCTCGGGAAGGGGTTGTGCTCGGTCGCGGAGTTGTCCACACCGCTCAGATCGAACCAGTTGCTCACTTGCACGGTCCCGTTCGGAGCGGTCCCCATCGTCCTCACCGAGATCTGCCGATTGACCGACTCCGGGTCCGGGGCGAAGAGCCGCCAGTTCTGCTCGAACACGGGATAGACCCACGCGTTGATCTGCTTGTTGTACTGCTGCGAGATGGCATTGGCCGGCGCCACGTGCAGAAAGACCAGCAGCACATGAATGAGCGTGACCGCCAGGCACAGGACCACGGCGGCTCCTGTGGCCGCCCGCAGCGTGCGACCCGGTTGCCCTGACCCTCCATGAGATTCAAGGGGAGTACCGCTTCGGCCGCTGTCGGCCGAACCGGCGGCGGAGTGCTCCTTTGCCTTCGCTTGCTCGACACCACTCAGCACGGCCCCACCCGGCCTTCCCATCCCGCTGTTCATTTCCCGCTTCTTCCGGTTTCGCGCGTGGCGCGCGGTGGAGTCGATCGACGGTCCACCGCGCGTCACGCGTCTCACTCACACCTGCGGGCGACTGGCTCTGCGCTCAGCCCGCCGCATGGTGTTACCGACTCATGTAGCCGCCGTGCTCATCGGACTTGCCGTGCTGTCCGTGCTCGTGGGCGTCGTGGCCGCCGGGCTTGCCGTCACCGGGCTTGCCGTCGTGGCCGTGCCCGTGGCCGGGCTTGCCGTCGTGGCTGTGGCCGGGCTTGCCGGGCTTGCCGTCGTGGCCGTGCCCGTGGCCGGGCTTGCCGTTGTGGCTGTGGCCGGGCTTGCCGGGCTTGCCGTCGTGGTTGTGGCCGGGCTTGCCGTGATCGTGGCCATGCCCGTGGCCGGGCTTACCGGGCCTGCCGGGCTTTCCGTGCCCCGGCTTGCCGGGCTTACCCGGCTTACCCGGCTTACCGGGCTTGCCCGGCGGCTTCGGGCCGCCTCCGCCCGTGGTACCGCCGTGAACGCCGCCGATCGTCGCGCCCGTGGTGCCGCCCGTGGTGCCCGCGATGATGCCACCCGTCGTGACTCCACCAAGCACTCCACCGATGACTCCGCCGTTGCCGGTGCCGCCCGTCGTCACACCGCCGAGCACACCACCGAGCACACCGCCCGTGGTGCCGCCGTTGGCGGTGCCTCCGTTCGTTCCGCCCGTGGTGCCGGCGATCACGCCGCCCGTGGCGGTCCCACCGGTGGTGCCGGCGATCACGCCGCCCGTGGCGGTCCCACCGGTGGTCCCACCCGTGGTCTCGTCGGCGCAGGCCGGTCGGGTGATCGTGTTGGTGTCCAGCGTCACCGAGCCGTTACGGGCCAGTGCCCGGCCGACGAGGTCCGCCTCCGTGGTGGCGGTGATCGACGTCATGGCCATGATGGTGCCGACGAAGTCGGAATCGGTACCGAGCGTCGCCGAGCTGCCGATCTGCCAGAAGACGTTGCACGGCGAGGCGCCGTTGATGAGGCTCACGTTGCTGGCGGAGGCCGTCGTCAGCCCCGAACCGACCTGGAACACCCAGATTCCGTCGGTGCTGCCCTGGCCGTCCAGGGTGAGCGTGCCCGTGAGTCCGAGGGTGGACGAGGCCGTGTAGACGCCCGGAACCAGGGTCAGGCCGCCCGCGTCCGGAGGAAGAGCAGCGTCCGTGGCCTGGCCGGCGGCGTTGTTGTAGGCCACGACCAGGTCGCTCTGTGCTTGGGCGGCCACCGAGTCCGCCGAGTGGAAGGTTCCGTTCACGATTCCCGGCGGGAATCCGGAAATGGCCGTCCCCGGATGCACCCCGACATCGCCGGTGATGACCGAAGGTCCGGTGTTGGTGACCGACTGACCGGCGAGAACGGCGAAACTGTCGGCGGTGCCCAGTGGTACGGGCTGCGCAATGGCATTCGCCCGCGTCGGCGTCACCGCCACGACGACGGCGGCGAGCACCATGGCGAGCAGCGCCGCCATCCAGGCCGATGTTCTGCGCCAGTGAGGCGCGGCAGAGGTTTTCAGCGTCATCGAGAAGCCAGCTCCTGAGGGATGGTGGCGCGTTCGGCGACTGCCAGATGTCCGGAATCGCCCATTTCTGTCGGCTGGCATATTACGCACGCAACTTCCCGTGATTACGATCCATCAGGGTGATTTCGGCGAAGCCCACCATATGCCTCATAGAAAATATGAATAAATACAAATAAGCCGGATGGGTCGTCCACCGCCTGTCGGATGGGGCCGCGTGAGAGGGGTACGGCGGCGCAGAGAAGGCACGGCACGCATGGGCCCGGACGTCGCTCGCACCCGCTGCCGCCTTGAGTTCCTCGTCGCCCAACCGCGGCCGGGAATGTGGGTGCGGCGGAGAATCGGCCCCGGGAAAGGCGTGCCGCGATATCGGTTCACGGGCGCCGTTTCAGAAGCATCCGTACGAATTCCTCGTGCAGCAGACGACCGGCCAGTGCGCCACCGAAGATGACCACGCCCACCCCGACCAGCCACGACTGAAGGACCAGGACGGTTCCGACGGGGCCGTAGGTGACGGTGTTCGAAGCGATCAGCGGTGAGAAGACGAGCCGGGAGAAGACCCTGAGACCCGCCAACCCGAGTACGCTCGCCAGCGCGCCGGGAAACAGGGCACGCCAGCGGACCCGCCCGCCGAGCAGCATGCGCTGCGACCACCAGAGGAACACGGTGGCGCACACCAGCGCGACGAGCGTTCCCGCCACGGAGTGGCGCCGCAATACGGTGGCAGAGGCGAAGAGATAGCCGGTGAGCGCCGCGAGCCACACCACATGCCGCCACCTGGCCCACCAGCGGGACGGGGGGAGACCCCACACCTTCTCGAAGCCCGCCTGCACAACTGCCGAGAAGCTGAGACCGAATACGGCGAGGGCGGCGATGCCGAACACGGTCGTGGTCCGCAACGCCTGGCCGGGCCGTGTGAACAGGCTCTCGACCTCCTCCCTGGACGCTGCCGACACGCCCAGTCCTTCGCTCAACCACTCCGCGAACCCCCGCCCGTGTTGCGGATCAGCCGAAGAGACAATGAGCAGCAGCGGCACCAACGTGAGGAATCCGAGCGCCGCGAACCCCAGCGAACGCTGAAACAATTCCAGATCGGCGCCCCGTCTCCATCCGCGTCCGGGCGGCGAACGGAGAATCGCGTGGCGCAGCCGCACGTACCAGGAGACATGGTCCGGGGCACCGGATGGCAAGGGCATGCCTGTCCCCTACCACGAACGACAGCGACGGCGAGCGAGGACGCGGCGTGCGGTGGCAGTGGCTTCCGCGGGCGGACCGAGGCAGCCTGTGCCTGCGCTTCTCCCGCCGCAACGGCAGGCCGCCACAGGTGTCGGCCAGGGACCTCGGGTGCCCGCCCGTACTTCGACCAGTGATACGCAAAGGCCCCGCGCCGGAATACGCAGGCGCCGCAATGCCCGGGAAATGCCTGGTCATACGCTCCCACGGGGCCGCCGACCCGGAGTAGGGTGGAGGCACCGGGAGCACTTCGCACACCAGCTCCGATTGCTGATGCCGTTCCCGGCGATCGACAACACCGGGAGCGTCGAAGACGAGCCCGGAGGCGGGTCCGCGTCATGACCGCGACCATCGAACGTACACCCATCATCGAGCGGCCCGTGTCCTCGCCACCGGTCCGTCTGTCACTGGTCCCGGCGGGGTCGGTTCCAGGTCTCCTGGACGGTGCCTGGTGGCCCCGCTCCCGCGACCTCCACCGTGAACTCCCCGCCCTTACGGACGCGTTGGACGCACCCTGGGGCCGGGTAACCCGTGTCACGGTGAACCCGTCTCACTGGCCCGTCATCCCGCGCAAGGTGCGCGTGACCGGCCACACCGTGCACGTGGGCTGGTTCGCCGACGAGCAGGACCAGAACAAACTGATCCTCCTCTCCTACACCACAGGCCGCATGGACCTCCTGGTGATCCCGCCGGAGACCGACGCGGCCACAGCCGCCCGGCTCATGTCCGCCGCTGCCTCTCCGGAGGGCCTCCTCACCGCCAGCGGGCTGATCGCCGACGAGGACTCTGCCCGCGAAGGGGCGGATGCGCGAAGCCGGGAGGAAGACTGGGAAACCGACGGCGGCGCCGACGCGGCGGGCCGGAGCCCGGTCGCGCTCGTCGGCTCCTCCCGAGGGCGGTGAGGACGTGGGAACCCTCATCACCATCGCCCTGATCATCGCCATGATCGGCGCCGGAATGATCCTCATCCACCGGCTCAACGCACAGCACGACGAAAGGGTCGCGGCCTTCCGCTACAGCGATGCCCTGCCGGGAATCGGCCGACCGCGCGCGGCAAGAAACGACGGCCGGCGGAACTCCCCGGATCGCCCGCTGCCCACGGCCGCGAGCAAAGGTGCCGGACCACATGGCCCGCCAACACCCCTGACCGCATCACCGGCCACCAAAAAGGAGGAACGTGACTGAAGCCTGCCCGAGGCCGTGCCCCTGCACGCAGGAGCCCGTGTCGGCATGAAGAATCGCCGATGCCGGAAATGCGCATGAGGCTTAGCATGAAAGTGGGTCGGCACACTCTCACGTGCGACCGACCCGGAAGGGCGACCCCGGTGTGTATACGCCGGGGTCGTTGTGGTGGCGCGTCGTGATCGTCGTGGCCGAGGTGGTACTGGTCGCCGTGTGATCCAGGCGTACAGGCCGACGCCGCGCCCTATGACACCGGTTCGTCGTCGTGGGCACCCGCTTGGTCGGCGTAGTCGCCAGGTCGCGGGTCCGCCAGAACGGACACCGGTTCATCCGTGCCCGCTCCCCGACCGTGCCCGGCCGGGACGAGCCGCACGAGCCCGGCGGCAACCGTCCTCGCCGGTGGCGCCCGAGCGGGTCGCCAGGTGTGGCCGGCAGCAGGGGCCGGGGGCCGGCTCAGCGCACATCTCGTAGATCTGTGTGCTTCGGGGGTCGCCTGGCGGCAGGGGGAACCAGGTTCGCACTCCGAACGTCATGCCTGCCGGATTTGCCGGGGGTTGTCTCGGCGAGTACGTTTCCTGGTTGCCTTTGGAGGCATTTGCAGAACCGATAAAACACAGAGAGTCCCTCGGATGGAGGCTCACGCTCACCCGGATGCCTCGCATCCGGGCGATTCGAGCCGGCGTTAGCTCGGTTATGACAGCAACGCTTCCTGACCGAGCCACATCCAGGCGCGCCGGCGTCCCTTCCTGGGCGGACGACTCCGTTGCCCTGGGTGACTTTCGATTCTTTCCGGCCTCGCCGATTTCCGGAAGCACCGACGGAAGTCTCAACAAGGCGGGCAAGGCGATCCCCCTGACGTGGTCTGCGCCGGTTCTGGAGGAGTTCGTCGCCACCATGGCTCACCTCGAGGAGGAGTTCCTCAGCTCCTGGCGGGAAGCCGATCTGCCGGCACCGGCTCCAGGACGAGCGGGACAGCGCTATGCGTGAGTGGCAGGCCGAGGAGGCGCTGGGGTCGCGGTTGGGCTTCCACCAGCAGGTCGGGGACTGGCCGTGGGCCGGTTCCGTCGAGGATCACGTCGTGCCGCAGGCGGGTTTTCACGGGCTGGACCCGTCGGACAGCCTGGGAGACCCGAGGTGGGACCCCGCCGAAGAGCTTGCCCTCCTCCTCCAGGAAGCCATGCAGGCCGACCACGTCCCCTCATCGGCCCAGCTCCCGGACAGCGAGGACTACGCACTCGGCTCCCAGCGCATGGAGAACCTCGCCGAGATCACGGCCGACCTGCCGCCCGTGCGCTCCGTCGGGCACGGTCACCGCAAGGCTCGGCACTTCACGGCGACCTGGGCGGGGGTGGTCAGTTTCCTGACCGCTTCACTCGGCACCTTCCTGGTCTGTGTGGTCAGTGTTTTCAGCGGCGTGATCGCCTACGATCCCCTGCTGCGCATCGCCGAACCCCGAGCGCCCGGCAGCATGGCCGCGTGGTGGCCACTCCTCGTCTACGGCCCCTGGATCGTGGCCTCTTTGTCCATTTTGCGTGCCGCTCTTCACCAGCGCCGCGCCGCGCACTCCTGGCTCGTCGTCCTGTTCTTCTCATTCATGGCGATGCTGCTGTGCGTGGCGCAGGCCGACCGGTCCTATACCGATGTGGCGGCGGCCACCTTGCCCGCTGCGGCGTCACTGACGTGTTTCCACCAACTGGTCCGCCTCATCACTCTCACCAGACCGCCCCGCAAGGCAAAACGGCGCCACCGCGTTTCCCCATCCCCCCGCCCCCTCCAGCAAACGATCGCCGCCCAGAGCCTCCACGCGCAGACGCCCGGCGGATAAGACGTCCCCCTGGCCGGAGAACCGACACATGTCGGCCGCCGTCAGGAGGGCGCCTCCCCGACTCACACCGGCAGTCTCCCAATTTCAAGATCCACCACGCAAGATTCGTCACCCCGTCGGATGACACCCACCGGAAAGTCGTTTTATCCGCCAAGGTCATCCCCCGCCCGCCCGCCGATCGGAGCCTTACGCGATGACCACCACTTTGTGGCTTCTCCTGGCATGCGCCTCAGCATGCTCGCTGGCCAACACGTTCACCTCGTCCACCCGGACACAGGGGTCACGACCGCACGCCTTCCCGTATGACGGGCCTGGTTCAGGCACCCGGCGAAGCCGGCTGAGCGACTCAGCCGCCAGACCGATCAAGGGTGGTGTCTCCTCCTGAGGAATCCGGCCGCCGGCCGAGCTGGGAAGGATTCACCCGACACATTGCTTTCCCTTTGTTTCACAAACCGGCCGAGTCACCACAGGTAGCGTTTTTCCTATTTCCCCATGAATGGTAAGCAGTAACGTTTTACAATCCGCCAGGGCACGCCACCCTTCCTCGGCACAAGGCAAGCAGGCAGGGTCTGTCCCCGAGCGACTTCGGAGGCACTGATGCACCGGACCACCGGGAGCCCTGCTTCGGCGTGGCTTGCCGCCCTCCGCCGTATCCGGCGCAAGGCGAACGCGGGCTTGAGCACCCTCACCGAGGCAACCCGGCGCCTCGACGAAGCCATCGTCCGCTGGGCGCTCCCCACAGGCACCCTCATGGGCCCGGACGCTGTCCGGGTACGGGACGAATACCGCACTGGCCGCCAACCGGCCGCCACGCACGTGTCCCTCGATCCCTGGAGCGAATGCCCCACATGCCGGGCTCTCGGCGGTGACGGCTGTTGACCCACCCCAACGCGTGGGCGTGGCACACGGCCCGCCGGGGACGCTCCTGGTCAGAGGGGCTGGAGCCGGGTGTGCAGGAGGCAGAACTCGTTGCCTTCGGGGTCGGCCAGGACGTGCCAGTTCTCGGTGCCGGTCCGGCCGACGTCAACGGGCTCGGCGCCGAGGGCCAGTAGGCGCTTCAGCTCGGCGTCCTGGTCACGGTCGGTGGGGCTCACGTCGATGTGCAGGCGGAGCTTCCCGGTCCGCGGGGCGCCGCTGGGGCTGAGGACGAGGACGGGCTGCGGGCCGCCGAAGCCGGCGTCGGGCGGGCCGATCTCGATGCTTCCGTCGTCCTCCCGGCCGAGTTCGACGTAACCGAGGACCTCGCTCCAGAACGCGGCGAGCCGTTCGGGGTCGGCGCAGTCGATGACCAGCTCACTGATGCGGCATGCCATGGCCGTCAGTGTAGGTGGGCGACCCGAATGGATCATCGATTTCCGGAAGCCCCCGGCCGGCCCGGCCCGCCCTCGTACGGTCGAGCGAGGTGATCGCCCGATCGTGAGTTCCTCCCTTCTCTCCCGCCGTGTGACGCGAAGCTCCGGAGGACGGCGTTTGACCGGCGCCGCCCGTACGGCAGTCGGTGGGGGAGATGGCGTGACGCAGGACAAGCGACGGCGTGGAGGCCTGGACAGCCGGGCGGTGCTGCTCGTGGCGGGGCTGGCCGATCTGGCGGTGAGCACCCTCGGTTCGGCCGTGGGGACCGTGCGGGAGCTGGTGCGCCGCTCGGACGGCGTCGAGCTGGCGGCGGAGGCCGAGAACGAGCTGGTGGCACGCGGGCGCCTGGTGCTGGACCGGTACGCCGCCGGACCCCCGGCCCACCTGGAGATCCTGGCCCGGCACGCTCTGGCTCGGAAGAGTGCCGGTGGCGTCTGACCGGTGGGAGCCGGCCGCGTTCAAGGCCCGCGTCGACGAGGTGCTGCGCCGGTTCGTCGCCCAGGAGGCGGACGCGTTCACGGCGGTCGATCCTCTCCTGGGCCCGGTGGCCGAGCAGTTGGAGACGGCGGTGGCCGACGGCAAGCGGCTGAGGGCAGCGTTCTGCTACTGGGGCTGGCGCGCGGTGGGGCAGCCGGACAGCGACGCGCTGGTGCGGGCCGCGGCCTCCATGGAGCTGGTGCACGCGGCCGCGGTCGTGCACGACGACCTCATCGACGACAGCCCGTTGCGGCACGGGCGCCCCACCGCGCACGTCGCCCTGCGCGGTGCCATACGGCACCGGCCGCACGCCGACACGGCCGCGAGGTCGCTGGCGATGCTCGTGGGTGACCTGCTGATGGCGCTGGCGGGGCAGCTGTTCACCGTCAGCGGGCTCCCCGCCGCATACCTCTCACGGGCCCGCCCCCTGTGGGCGGTGATGGCCCGCGAACTGATCGCGGGTGAATGCCTGGAGATCCTCCGTACGGGAGACAGCCCGGACACGGAGGCCTCGTTGAAGGTCGTCCGCTACAAGACCGCCAAGTACACCGTCGAGCAGCCCCTGCTGATCGGCGGCGCCCTGGCCGGGGCCGGCGCGCGGACGCGTGAGGGGTACAGCGCGTACGGGCTGCCGCTGGGCGAGGCGTTCCAGTTGCGGGACGACCTGCTCGGCCTGTTCGGCGACCCCGGACGCACCGGCAAGGCCAACGCCGACGACGTACGCGGCCATCGGCCCACGGCCCTGCTGGCGGAGACGTGGCGCCTCGCCGACGAGGACGAGCGGGCGCTGCTGAGCGGCCTGCTGGGCCGCGGTGAGCTGGACGGGCAGGGGCTGGACGCGGTCCGCGAGGTGATGCGCCGCCTCAAGGCGCCCGACCGCGTCGAGAACATGATCGGCGCGCGGGTCGAGGAGGCCCTCGACGCCCTCCACGAGCTGGACGTACCGGCGCACTCCGCCGCGGCCCTGACGGCGCTCGCGCACACGGCGGCGGTCCGGCTGTCCTGACCCTTCCCCCTCCCCTCCCCACGATTCCGGGGAAGACAAGGAACCCCTGCCATGATTCACACCGAGGCATCGATGGACGCTCTGCGGCAGGCCGGTGACGAACTCGCCGACGCCACCGTCGCCACCCTCTTCGAACGCGGGGAGGTGGGCACGTTCAACACCCTGATGCGCTATGTCTCCACCGCCGGTGCGCCCCTGCCGGACGGGTTGCCCGATGTCGCCCGTGACTATTTGGAGGCGACCAGTGCCCCGCCGGCCTGGGTGGACTGGTCGGAGATGGAGAAGGCCCGGCTGTTCTTCATCGACAACAACGTGCACATTTCCACCGCGCTGTCGTTCGCGTCCATGCCCGCCTGCTACGTCGTCCCGCACGTGGCGAAGCTGCTGTCGGCGACCCACGGGCTGAAGTACCCGTCCAAACGCATGGCGGAGACCGGTCAGTTCACCGTCTACCTGATGCAGCCCGACGCCTTCGAGGCCGGCAGCCGGTTCATCCCGGCCGCCCAGAAGGTCCGCCTCCTGCACGCCTCGATCCGCCACCACCTCACACGCGAGAACCGCTGGGACGCCGCCACCCTGGGGACGCCGATCTGTCAGGAGGACATGATCGGCGGGCAGATGTTCTTCTCCCTGCTGGTGCTGGACAGCCTGCACCGCCTCGGCATCCACATGTCGACGGAAGGCGCGGAAGCGTACTACTACGCCTGGCGCGTCGTCGGCGCCATGCTCGGCGTCGACCAGAACGCCGTGCCCAGGACGCTGGACGACGCCCGCCGGTTCCTCGACCTGTACATGGTCCGGCACATGGGCCCCTCCGAGGAGGGCTCGCACTTGACCCGGCAACTGATCGACCTCTACGAGGAGGTGGTCCCCGGCACCTTCTTCGACCCGATCGTCTCCGCCCTCATCCGCCATCTGGTCGGTGACACCTGCGCCGACTGGCTCGACGTGCCCCGCACTCACTGGGACACCGTCGTCAAGGCGGTACCCCACCTCCTCGGTGTCCTGGAGACCATCGAGGACCGTTCCCCCCTCGGTGCCTGGGCCCTGGACCGCATCGGCCACCTCACCACCGTCCTGGAGCTGTCCTCACTCACGCGGGGGCGCGTGATGCACTACGCCATTCCGGACACGCTCAAGAAGGACTACGGCATCTCCAGCACGGTGCCCCCCACCCGGCGGTGGTCTCCGCCGGAACCGACCGTGGGCTGACGTCCCCGCACGCACACGGCGGTACGTCAGGTGGTCGGGCGCGGCCGGTCCGGACCCAGGTTGCGGGCGAGCAGACCGAGCAGGGTGGCGTTGACCAGTCCGGCCACGGCCGTGCCGGCGGTGAAGAGCAGCGGGCTGAGCCAGGCGAGCGAGGAGTTCCACTCGAGGGCCGGCGCCAGGAGGGCGACGATGCTGAGCGGTGCCGTGGTCATGAGCGGCCAGATCGCGGCGAATCCCGGGTCCGGTGCCAGGTAGGCGGCGTACAGGAAGAAGACCAGCGAGGCCGTGACCACGGCCAGGTAACCGCGTGCGAGCCAGTTGTCCACCGCGGGGGTCAGCAGGGTGCGGACGGAGCGCGTCATGGTCGTGCCTTTCCGTTCGGAGGGGTTCACGCGAGGCCGGCCGTGCGGCGGTCGCGGAGGTGGTGGGCGAGGGCGCCGAGCACGACGGCGTTGACGAGGGCGCTCAGGAGGAGCCAGGCGGCGAAGAAGGCGATGGCGAGTGCCTCGGCCGCCGCGGCGCCCTCGGTGCCGGGTCCGAAGGGAAGGCTCATGGCGACGAAGGAGAGCGGTGAGGTGAGCAGCACGTGGCCCATGGCGTACACGCTCTCCGGGAAGAGCAGCGCGACCGCGACGGAGGCGGCGAACACGGCCAGATAGCCCCGGGCGGGCCAGTTGTCCGTGGCGAGCACGAGCAGGCGGCGCAGGCGCGGCAGGCGGCGCGGGGGTGAGGCAGTCGGCATCGCGGTCCATTCGGGTCGTCGGTGCGGTGCGTGGTGGTTCCACGGTGGACCCGGTGGGCGTGCTCGGACATGAGTACGGCTACTCAGCGGTGGGAGGCAGGGCCTACTCGTCCACCCTCGAGACGAGTGGGTTCCGGACGCGGACAGTGTCCGGGTCAGCAGCGGGGCGGGACGCCCCGTAACGCGGGGCCCGCGTGACAGACCGCGGCCAGGCGCGAGACGCGCCAGCCGTCGCCGAGTACGCCGGAGCCGGTGCTCAGCAGGGAACCGGAGCGGGCCCGGACGGCGGCAGACAAGGCGGGGCCGCGGAGCGCGGGGGCGTCGCCGAGCGCTTCGGCGAGTGCCGTCACGGCGGTACGGGCGCGCCGTACCGCACACGTCTGGGGGTGGACCGCCCACACCGTGCGGTCCCGGGCCGCCGCGGCGAGGGAGGCGAAGGCGGGCACACCGCAGTCCGCCGGAGTCAGTACGGGGCCGGCGCCCCCGGCTTGCAGGAAGTGGGCGACGCGTTCCTGGACGGCGAGCACGGCCAGGGCGCCGGACGGGCCGTCCGTCAGGCCCACCGCGGCGGCCTCCTCGCCCACGCGGCGCGCCAAACCGGCCCAGGCCTCTCCCGTGTCGTGGACCACCGACAGCGCGTCGACGCCCAGGGCGAGCGCCCCCTCCGCGACCGTGCGCGCGAACGCGGCCTCGTCCGGGGCCCAGCTCAGGGAGCCGTCGCCGGCCCGGACGAACGGCAGCAGGCAGGGCATCCCGGCCGCGCGGTAGGCGGGCACGGCGGCCCGCGCCGTGTCGGCGTCACCATGGCCGACCACCGCGGCATAGCCACCGGCGGCGATGACCTCCGCCGTCGCCGGCGTCTCGTCGTGCACGTGCCACTCGGCCGCCCCCGGGCCCATGGCCCTGGCCCGTTCCACCTGGGCGAGCAGGACCGCTCCCCAGGCGGCACGCGGACCGGTCAGCGGCGCGACGACGGCGACCACGGGCTGCCCCCTCACCGCTCAGCCCCAGATGAAGGAACGGGCCGCCGACGAAGCGGTGGCGGCCGGGGAGTCGGAGGAAGGGGCGGGCGAGGATCCGGCCACGGCGACCGCCCCGAGGCCGAGCGTCGCCGCGAGCACGGCGGTCACCGTACGGGAGTGCTGCGGGCGGCGATGTGCGCGGGCGGCACAGGGCGCGGCGGACGTGTGGGACGTGGTGGAAGTGGTGGGAACGGACATGGGAACCCCCTGGCAGGCGTCGGTCGGTGTGGGAACAGCATGTTGCCGACGGATCACCTTCGGCTACGGCTCACGGAGTTCCGGGACCGGTCATGGCCGGGGGCGGACGCGTACGGGAGGCGTCCGTATGCCGGAACCACCCTGGCAGGGGGCCCGGAGCGTTCCTAAGATCCCAGTCGCGGGAGCGGCAGGGGGGCGGTTCCCAATGACGGCGGGGGACTTCTGCGTGGACGCACGGGCCAGGGCTCAGGACCTGTACCGGACAGCACTGGACGACGCGGGCTGGCGGCCGGAGGTGCTCACCCTGGACCGCGGCTGGAGCGGTACGGAGTTCGCGGACGCCCTCCACCTGCTCAGCCGGCTCGGCCTGTTCGTGCCGTCCTCGGACACCCGCAGCGGCTGGACCGCGCTCGCGCCCGACACGGCGCTGCGCAATCTGCTCCTGGAGGAGGAGCAGCACACCGGCGCCCTGCTGACCGCCGTACAGCAGACCCGGTCCGCCCTCGCGCAGGTCGTCGCCGACTTCCAGCCCGTACACGCCAGGGAACTCTCCTCCGTGCAGATGGAGGTGGTGACCGGCGGCGCCAACGTGTCGGCCGCGCTCGAGGACGCCTCGCAACGGGCCGAGGACGAGGTGCTGTCACTGCACCCGGGCCGCGCTCTGCCCGCCGAGATGGTGGAGGCGGGCCTGGAAAGGGACCGTCTCGCGCTCGGCCGCGGCGTACGCATCCGAACGGTGCACCTGGCCTCCGCGGCCGCCGTGCCCCACATGACGGCGTACCTCCGCCGGCTGAACGCGGCGGGTGCCCACGTGCGCACGGCGCACACCCTTCCACTGCGGCTGATCGTGGTGGACCACTCCCTGGCGATCGTGCCCGCGCCGCCGTCCGAAGGGGCGGGCGAGGGAGGTCTCGCCGCGGTCGTCCTGCGCAGCGAGACCCTGGTCGGGGTGCTCCGGGGCATCTTCGAGCACTGTTGGACGGGGTCGGCCGTCCTGGATCCCGGGACGGGCGCCGGTGCGCCGAGGGCGGACGACTGGCAGCCCACGGGCAGGCACCGCGAGCTGCTGCGGATGCTCGCGGGCGGACTGACGGACGAGGCGATGGCCCGCAAGCTCGGGGTGTCCGAGCGTACGGTCCGCCGCCTCGTCTCCGAACTGACCGAACGGCTAGGGGCGGCCAGCCGTTTCCAGGCCGGGGTGTGTGCCGTCCGGCTCGGCTGGCTCGACGGCTGACGGCTCGGGCGTCGCGGGGCCCGCCTTCGCGGACGGGTCCGTGGCCGGGTTGGCGGACGGGTCCGTGGACGGGCCCGTGGATGGTTCTGCGGACCGGTCGTTGGCCGGGTTGGCGGACGGGTCCGCGGACGGGTCCGTGCCCGGGTCCGCGGCCGTGCGGCCCCAGGCCGTGCCGGCCAGGATGAGCACCACGCCCAGCAGGCCCAGCCAGCCCGGCCGGTCACCGGCCAGGGCGATGCCGACCACGGCCGCCCACACCGGCTCCGTACCGAGCAGCAGGCTGACCCGGGAGGGCGAGGTACGGCGTACCGCCCACATCTGGACGAAGAAGGCGAACAGCGTGCAGAACACCGACAGGTAGAGCAGCCACGCCCAGTCGGCGAGCCCGAAGCCGGCGGCGGCGGCCCAGGGGGTGGCGCCCGTTCCGGGGGCGGCGCACAGCAGGGCGAACACCATGACCGAGCCGCCCAGTTGCACGGTCGTCATCGACATGGCGTCCGCGCCCTGCACCGACCGCATCCGCGACATCGCCAGGACGTGCACCGTACGGGCGACGGCGGCGCCCAGCATCAGCAGATCGCCCATCGACGGCTCGCTGAAGCCCGCGCCCTGCGTCAGCAGCACCACGCCGAGCACCGAGAGGCCCGCCGCCGCGACGAAGGAGCCCGACAGGCGCGTACCGCGCATCCGGCTCTCCGCGAGCGGAGTGAAGATCATGGTGAGGCTGATGATGAGTCCGGCGTTGGTCGCCGAGGTGTGGACGACCCCGTACGTCTCCAGCAGGAAGATCGCGGCGAGTATCAGACCGAGGACGCCCGCCCCGCGTATCTGCGCACCGCTGAGCGCGCGCAGCTTGCGCCACCCGGTGGCGACCAGCACGGGCAGGACGACGCCGAACCGCAGCACCAGGACGGCCAGCACGGTCTGGCTCGTGGTGACTCCCTTCGCGGCCAGATAGCTGGAGCCCCAGACCACCGCGACCAGCAGTACGGGCAAATCGGTCAGCCAGGCACGGCGGGCCGCGGTGACGGTCATGGGGACTCCTCGGACGGAAGGCGGCGCGGACGGTGTTGAGCGGGGACGCGGCGGGTCAGCGTGCCGTGTAGGCGATCACCAGGACGTCACGGTGTGCGGCGAGCGCGGGGTCCGCCGGCTGCACCGGGGTCACCGAGTGCAGGGTGCGGCGGTCGTCGCCCAGCAGCAGGTCGCCGGGCTCGGACAGCGTAGTGGTCAGCAGGTGCGCGCCCTCGTCCGTGTAGACCCCGCTCTCGCCGCCGGTGACGTTGGTACGGCCGATCATGAGCGAGGTGATGAAGGTGACGCCGTCGCGGTGCCGGCCCTCGGGGGCGGGCTGACCCTGCTGGTCGGCGGAGGCGTTGATGCGGTACGGGTGGAGCTTCACGTTCCAGGTGGTGGTCCCGTTCCGCTCGACGGCCGTGAAGATCCTGCCGAGTTCGACGAGCACGGAACGCAGCAGAGGGTCACCGGCGAAGGACTCGGTCAGCGGGTCGAAAACGCGCTCGATGCCGCCGTTGAGCGGGTTGACGTCCGACTCCTGGCGGTAGGGCGCGTGCGGCAGCAGGGTGAGGTCCCCGGTGGCCGCGTCGAGGTCGAACTGACCGTAGCGGCGGTAGCGGTAGGTGCCGCCGTCGGCCATGTACGTGTCCAGGGTGAGCTCGTCCCAGTGCGCGGCGAAGCGGGCCCAGTCGTCGGCGCCCGCACCGGCCAGGGCGGAGAGTGCGGCGGAGGGCATCAGGTGGCCGCCCGGGCCGGCGAGCGCCTCGACGGCGTCGAGGGCGACGGGGTGGGTGAGGGACTGGGTGGTGGTGGCTGCGGTGGCCGTGGTCATGGTGGGGCGCTCCGATGAAGGGGTGTGGGTGGTGGGGCGGGGCCGGGATTGGTGGGGCGGGGCCGGGATCAGGCGGCGGTGACGGGATCAGGCCGCGGTGACCAGTGGGGCGGTACGGGCGAAGGGCGCGGACTCCGCGGTGATCGCCCGCTCCTCCCACGCCTCGCGGTCACGCAGGTAGAGCGGCGAGGGGGCGCTGATGGCGCGGGTGTCGGCGCCACCCGTACGCAGACGCCAGCTCACCGATCCGGTGGTGCGGACGGCGCAGGCGTCCATGAACACCTGGAGGGCGAGCCGGAGGTCACCGAACCACCGGCCCTCCAGTGCCTCGCGCACCCAGAGCTGCTCCAGGTGCCGCTTCTCCCGGACGAGTTCGGCGTCGAGGCAGGCGCTCTCGATGTGCCGGTAGGTGTTCAGCAGCAGCCAGGCGGCCGGCATCTCCCGGATTTCCAGGACCTTCTCGCCGTGGTCGAGGTGTTCCAGGCCAGAGTAGCGGCCGAGCCCGAAGGCGCCGACGCGGTGGTTGAGCTGGTCGATCAGGGTGGTCAGGGGGAGGGGTACGCCGTCGACGGCGACGGGCAGTCCGCGTTCCACGGTGACCGTCACGGTGTCGGTGTCGCCGGGGGCGGCGGTGGGCCGGCTCCAGGCGTACATCTCCTCGGGGACCTCGTGCAGCTCGGGGTCGTCGAGCATGCCGGACTCGAACTCACGGCACCACAGGTTGGAGTCCCCGCTCACGATCCGCCCGGCGAGCAGGTCGAGTCCCGCGTCCCGCAGCTCGGCGAGCTTGTCGTCACGGCTGACCGGATCGAGGTCGTACGGGCTGCCGAAGGCGCCCTCGTAACGGAGGAGGCCCAGGGCGCCGTTGAGGCGGCGCAGCGTGTTCTGCGAGCGGTTGGCGGTGTGCAGGACGGCCTGGGCGCCCAGGGCGTGGGCGAGGGCGACCGCGCTGTGGGCGATCAGCGGCCGGCTGAGGGTGGAGCTGACCGGGTGGATGCCGAGGTAGACGGCCTGGGCGGCGATCGCGGGCGCGACGTACCGGGTGGCGAACTCCTCGCGCCGGTCGAGGATGTGGATGGTCGCGCCGAGGGCCTCGGCCACCTGGCGCTTGTATCCGCTCGACTCGTCCTCGCCGATGTCCACGCTCACGGCGTGCACCTCGCGGATGCCCATGCGGCGCAGCCGGAGCAGCAGGTACGAGCTGTCGAGGCCACCGCTGAACAAGGTGACGACGGGGCGATCCGGGTCCAGCGTTTCGAGCTGCGAGAAGGAACGGATGAGCGGGGAGGACGGCATGGACTCTCCAACGTCTGCACTGGTCACAGGGGGAGAGCCTTCCGGGCGGGCGACCGCCGGGCAATGGGATCCGGGCGTCCGCGCCCGGCCATGTCCGCACCCGGAAGCGGCCGGGGGCGGGGCGGGTGCCGGTGCCGTTCCGACGGGCGGGCCGAGGGCGCGGGCGGGTCGGTGCCGGGGGCGGTGGGGGGTGGCGGTGTGGCGTGGGCTGCCCCACTCCGCTAAGTTAGGCAAGCCTAACCTAAGGAGTGAGTGATGAGCAGTCTCACCGATGCCCGCCCTCCCGAGCCGTCCGGCGCGGAACGGGTCCGCTCCGTGCTGTCCGCCGCGCGGTCCCTGACGGTGACGACGGACGGGTACAGCTGCGACCTGGCCGGCGCGCACGCCCTCGACGAACGCGGCCGGCTGACGCTGCGCCTGCCGGCCGACTGCCACCTCGCCGCGCTCGTGGCCTGCGCCCCCCGGGGCGACCTCGCCGCCATGCTCCACTTCACCGATGTGGCCCCGACTGCCGTACGCGAGCGGGTCCGGGCCAGGGTGACGCTCTCCGGATGGCTGACCCAGGGCGGTGCGGAGACCGAGGCGGGCGGCGTCGAGCTGCGCCTGGACCCGGTGCGGGCCACCCTCGACACGGGGAACGGTGCCGTCGGCGTCGGCCTGGACGAGCTCGTCCTCGCCGAGGCCGATCCGCTGGCGGGCCACGAGGCGGGGCTGCTCATCCACCTCACGGACGACCACCCCGACGCGGTGGCCCGGCTGGCGCGCCTGGTGGAGGCGCGCCACCTGCACGGCGTCCGGCGCGTGGTGCCCGTGGGCGTCGACCGGTACGGGCTCACCCTGCGGCTCGAACACGCCCGCGCCCACGCCGACGTCCGGCTGCCGTTCGCCGTACCGCTTCGTGTGGCGGCCGAGTTCGGGGACCGGATCCAGGGGCTGCTGGCCGCCGCCCACGCCTGCCCCCGCCGACGCCGCAGCCTGCGCACCCGGCCGTGAGGCGCGAACGGGCCGACGCCGGGCCGCCCCGGGATCACGTCGCGGCGATCATCCGCGCGGCGCCGCTCGCCGCGGCCCTCTACACGCCGCCGCCTCCACCGCCGGCACCGCCCCCACCGAGGCGTGCCGGCAGTGAACGGTGCCCGTTGGAGATGAACGACTCCACCGGTACCAGCTCCTCCGGCGGCACCGCGAGCGCCAGGTCCGGGAACCGCTCGAACAGCGCCGGCAACGCGATACGGGCCTCCATGCGGCCGAGTGGGGCGCCCAGGCAGTAGTGGACGCCGTACCCGAAGGCCAGGTGCTCCTTGTCGGCACGGGTGACGTCGAAACGGTCGGCGTCCTTCCCGTACCGCTCGGGGTCCCGACCGGCGGCGGCGTACGCGGCGAGGATCGCGTCGCCCTTGCGGATGACCACGCCGTCCAGCGCGATGTCCTCGACCGCGTACCGCAGCGGCAGGCTGGCGACCGGGGCGTCCGACCGGAGCGTCTCCTCGATCACGTCGTCCCAGGAGGCGTGCCCCGACCGCACCTGCGCGAGCTGTTCGGGATGCGTGAGCAGGGCGTGAACGGCGTTGTCGATGAGGTTGACCGTGGTCTCGTGGCCGGCGCCGATCATCAGCACCAGCGTGCCGAGCAGTTCCTCCTCGCTCAGCCGGGTGCCGCCCTCGTCGTCACGCGCGGCGATGAGGCCGCTGGTCATGTCGTCACCGGGCGACTGCCGCTTCTCCGCGACGAGTTCGCCCATGACGGCGTACAGCCGGCTGTAGGTGGCTGTGACCTCGGCGGGGTCGGCGGCGGTGTGGAAGATGCTGTCGACGATGGTCCGCAACTCCTCCCGCTTGTCCTCCGGGAGGCCGAACAGCTCGCTGATCACCTGGATGGGCAGGGGGTACGCGTACATCTCCCGGAGATCGACGACCCCGCCGTGGCGACCGGCCT
This sequence comes from Streptomyces sp. NPDC041796, assembly GCF_055590785.1. Lineage (NCBI taxonomy): Bacteria > Bacillati > Actinomycetota > Actinomycetes > Kitasatosporales > Streptomycetaceae > Streptomyces > Streptomyces sp. NPDC041796. The sequence goes on along the minus strand of NZ_JBVJAH010000006.1, from coordinate 466,613 downwards.
CGGCGATCCGGTCCAGCAGGTCCGCGGTGATCTCCTCCACGCGCGGCCGCAGCGCGGCGGTCCGGCGGGCGGTGAACGCCTTGGCGACCAGGGTGCGGAGGCGCTTGTGCTCCCCTCCGTACGCGGTGAACATGTTCTCCACCGCGACCCAGGTGAACAGTGGCCACTCGGGGGAGATCTCCCCGTTGATCCAGGCCGGCCAGTGCCGCCGCGGGTCCTTGGAGACCCGGGGATCGGTGAGCAGCCGCTTCAGCAGTGCGGGGCGGCTGACCGCCCACGCCTCGACCCCGCCGGGGAGTTCGACGCGCGCGAGGGGTCCCCGCTCACGTAAGCGGTCCGCTTCTCCGTGGATGTCCCGGCCGGTCGGGTCTATCACCAAGCGGTCCTGATCGCGCATCAGCGCCTCCTGAACTCACACTCCAGTAGGGCGCCTCACGCTACGCGCGGTACGGCTCCGGAACGAGACCGCCTCGGTTCGGTGCCGAATGCCGCGAACCGCCCAGTACAACATCGCGGTGTGCTTTCCCCGCCGGGGAATACACGTGGTCCGGGACGGCCGCGCGGTGTGACCGGCGTGAGGGCGGGCGCCGCGCCCAGACCCCGACCCAGGCGGTCTGGCCGTGCAGGCGGCGCATGATGGCCGGCAGTTCGTCGGGCGGCACGACCGAGAAGGAACGCGTCTCCTCGTCGATGTGCGTGGTCGGCGCCCTGGAGGTCGGCCCGGTACAGGTCCGCACCGGACAGGTCCGTGCCGACCAGCGTCGCCTCGGTGAACCAGGACTCGGCGAAACCGATGCCGACAAGATCCGCGCCACTGAGGTCGAGCCGTACGGCATCGAGGCCTCTCCCGTCCGCCGTCACGGCAGGCCGGCGGGGCCGGGGAACCGGCCACCGCATGGTGGCCCCAGTGCTTCCGCCCCCCCTTCAGCCGTCGCGGCGCCACGAAGTCAGCTGGGTGCCGGCCTCGTCCCACGTGTCCTCCTCACGGAGCGACGCCTTGGAGTCGTCGAAGAACTTCCGTGACTTCAGGACGCCGTTGGGATGCCACTCCTTGAACTCGCCCCGTGCCCGACCCTGCCGGACGACGCCCTCGGAACGAAGGGTCCCGTCCTGATACCACTCCCGGGACAATCCGTTCTGAATCCCGTCCGTGTACTCGTCCAGGCTGATCAAGTGCCCGTTCTGGTACTCGGCGGCTTCCCCGGTGAAGGGCTCACCGCGGTAGATCAGACGCTGGGCGTGGTCCATGTCGACGTCCGGATCGTCGATGTCGATCCTCACAGCAGAAGTCATCAGGGAATCCAGTTCTCGTCACTCGGCGGGAAGCCGGTGAACCTGCCGTGGCTGCTGGGCAGCCCTTGCAACATATGGTTGCAGTTCGCACAGAAGGGCGCCCGTCGGCCCGGATCACCGGTCTTGATGTCATTGAGGTAGGGGAACTCGACCGACGCGCGCAACTCGGCGAGGGCGTCGGGGCCGTCCGGAAGCCCCTGGCGCGTACGCATCCAGAGCAACTCGTTGGCCGCCTTGACCTCGGCATGGCCCAGGGGGTCGTCCTTGTGCGGCGGCGGGTCACCGATGGTGTCCAGCCTGTCCTTCAGGGTGGGGTGAAGGTCGTCCAGCTTGATGACGACATCCGCCTTGCCGTTGATGCCTTCGATGACCGTGCCCGTCCGGAGGTCCATCACGGACCCCACGCACGCCCCGGCCTGCTTCCTGGGGAAATCGCCGGAGTCCTTGGCCGCGCGGTACTCGGCGCCGCGCTTCTGGGCGAGTTCGTCGAGGTAGTCGGCGACCGGCCGACCGTCGACGTGTGTGATCACATCGCCCGACTTGGTCACACGCGGGCCGTCGGGGTCGATCTGCTCCATGAGCTTCTGACCGTGCCCCGGCGGCGGGACGGCTCCGTTCTCGCCCACGACGGTGTCCGGGGAGAGCGCCTCCTCGGGGCCGGCCGCGGAGCCAGGGGTGTTGTGGTCGGGCGTCCCTCCCGTACCCTCCGGGCCGTGCGGCCCGGTCGCCTCGTCCGCGCCGGCCGTCGCCTCGTCCGCGCCCGCCGCGGCGTCGTCCAGGGCGCCCGCGCCGGGAACGCCGGTGTCGGCCGCCGGACCGCCGGGGACGGCATTGTCGGCTGCCGAACCGCCGGGGGTGGCGTTGTCGGCCGTCGAGGCGCCGGGCGGGACGTCGCGGGAGCCGCCGCCCGTGGGCGGGGCGGCGTCGCCGGGGCGGGTGCCGCCCGTGCCCGGGGTGTTGTCCACGCTGTTGGTGGGCAGGTTGTCGCCCGCGCCGCCGGGGAGGTTGTCGCCCGCGCCGCCGGGGAGGTTGTTGCCGGCCTGGCCCGTGGGCAGGTTGTCCGCGAGGCCGCCCGGGGTGTTGTCGGCGAGGCCCGCCGGGGTGTCCGGGACGCGTACGGGGGCGTCGTCGCCGATGCGGCCCACGTCGCCCAGGTTGGTGTCCAGGCTGTTGCCGAGGCTGACGGCGGTGTTGTCGCCCGCGTGGACGGCCGCGCCCGCCATGGCCGGGACCTTGGCCGGGGTGTCCACCCGGGGGTTGTCCGCGCCCGTGGCCGGGGTGGCGTCGGGGTCCGTACCCCGGTCGACCACGTCCGTGGGCGCTTTCTTCACGTCGCCGACGACCTTGCCGCTCTCGTCGAGGATGTTGCCGTCGCGGTCCAGGTACTGCGGCGGTTCGCCCTCCTTGACGGGCAGCGGCGTCGCGTCCGCGGGCACCGCCGGGGTGTCCTTGGGGAGGGCGACCGTGCCTTCCTGGAGCGGCGTCGAGCCCGCCGGGGCCGGGACGTCGTCCGGGAGCTTGACCATGCCGTCGCCAAGGTCGACCGCGCCCGGCGGGACGGTGCTGCCCTCGGGGAGGCGGACCGTGTCGGAGGGGACCTCGATCGCGCCCGGGGGCAGCGGGCTGCCGTCGGGGAGGTGGATCGTGCCGTCGGGGCGCATCAGGGAGCCCTCGGGGAGGACGACGGTGCCCTCGGGGATGGGCGGCAGGTCGATGTTGCCCATGCCCTTGAGGCCGGTCATCACGTCGCCGATCTTCGTGATGCCCGCGCCCGCGCCCTTGAAGAGGTACGTCGTCGGGTCGATCGCCCGTCCGGCCTTGCCCGCGAAGGAGATGGCCCGGGCCGCTGCACCCGCCTTGCCGGCGCCGGACACCGCGCCGCCCGCACCGCCGGTGAAGACGGTGGTCAGCACGTTGAAGGTGACCGCGCCGGCCGCACGGGCGGGGTTCGAGCCCCACTGGTCCCAGGCGACCAGCGCCTTGCCGGTCTCCTTCATGGCCGTGCGGGAGTCCCTGATCCAGCCGGGCAGCTGCTTGTCGTCGGCCATCCAGTACGCCGCGCCCAGCGGGCTCGCGGTGATCACCAGACCGGTGGCGAGCAGGCCCAGGCCCTTCCAGGCCTGTCCGGCCGCGTCCCAGCCCTGGAAGCCCACCAGGGTGCCGAGGCCCTTGATGGTGCCCCAGACACCGTCGACGATGACGCCCTTGCCGAAGTCGTAGGCGTGCTCCCACACCTGCCACCACGGCGTCGACTCCTCGACCGCGTCGCCCCAGGGAAGGCTCTTGGCCTGCTTGAGGGCCTCGGCGTCGTAGCCGTACATGCCCTCGCCGTTGGAGCCGTCGTTGACCTTCAGCGCCTTGCCGCCGACCAGGGCGACGATCTTGGCGTGGGCGGCGCGCTCGGCGGCCTGGAACTGCGTCCAGACCTCGGCGATCTCGTTGCGGCGGTCGTTGTTCTCCTCGACCAGGTCGCCGTCCTCACGCCACTTGTCGTCCTCGGCGATCTTCTGCCGGAAGGTGACGGCGTCGCGGCGCAGGTCGTCCAGCTTCTGCTTCAGGGGGCGGATGTCACTGGCGTATGTCCCCAGCGCGCCGGCGATGGTGCACATGTCACCACTGATGTCGAGCGCCTTGTCCTTCACCGGCTGGGTCGTGGCGAAGAGCTGGTCGGCCTCGGGGGCCTTGTAGAAGGCGCTCAGCCCGCCGAAGGAGCTGTGGACGTCGCCGGCGGCGGTGGCGATCTTGCCGCCGGCGCCGGACAGCGCCTTGACCTTCTCGTCGAGCAGTTCGAGGTTGCCGGTGAAGACCGGCACTTCGGCCGGGTCGACCGGCTGGTTCTCGCTCACTTCTTCCCCCCGAGCTCCTTCAGCAGGTCCAGTCGCACCTGTCGCGCCGCGTCCTGGGCCTCCTTGGCCTGGGTCAGGTCGCCCTCGACGTACTCGTTGGTCGCCGTGGCCGCGCCGATGACCGCCGCCTGGATGCGCTTCGCCATGGGCTCGAAGTGCGTCTTCTGCCGGCCGGCCATGTACTCGGCCAGCGCCGCGCCCACCGGGCCGGTCGCCTTCTGCGTCAGCGGCGCGCCCGAGGCCGTCGGGCCCTGCAACGGAATGTTCGCGGCCGAACCCGGAACCGCCGTCCCCGCCGCCTGCGCGGCCTGCTGCATGTCGGTGACCAGGGCGTTCAGTGCCTTCTCCAGGTCACCGGCGTGTGTGCCGACGACCTTGAGCTGACCCTGCACCCCCTGGGGCTGGATGTCCCACGCCGTCATGAAAACGCTCCCCCGTACCCGCGTCAGCCGATGTTGTCGACCGCGGCCTTCGCGCGCTGCAGCGTCGCCTGAGCGGTCGCGTCGTTCTTCTCCAGCGTCGTCTTCAGAAGCTGGATGATGTTGCGGACCTCCTGGGAGGCGGAGTACCAGCGCAGTTCCTTGCCGTGGTACTCGTCGGCCACGCCATCGGCCGCGAAGTCCGTCATGGCGGCCTTCACCTGCGCGTCACGCGCGGAGATCACCTGCTCCAGACGCGCGATCACCGCCTGGATGTTCATCTGGGCCTCGGACGAGGCACCCGTGTCGTACGAACGACGGTCGCTACCCGCAGCAGCCATCAGCAATCAACTCCCCGTGTACGGATCGGTCTAGCGGCCCGAGAAACGCGCCGCGTCGAAGTTCGCCGACGACATCTGCGTCCGCGCGTTGTCACCCTGCTCCTGGTCACCGGTGCCGAACGCCGACTCCATGCCGGACTGGCCGCCCAGGATGGCCGCCAGCGAGCCGTTCAGCGCCGCCGTGATCTCGTCCGAGCGCGACTTGAACGAGTCGAACGCCACCTTGCCCGCGCCGTTGAACTTGCCCTCCAACGGCGCCGCCGCCTGGACCAGCTGACGGATCAGCAGGCCGAGGTCGTTGCTCGAACCCTGCGACTGGGACATCAGGGTCGACAGGACCTGCGCCCCCATATCGAACTTCATCGGGCTACCCCCGCTGCGATGGACGATCGTATGGATCGAATGTACGACTACATGCCTACCAACTCAGGCGTCGCTCCTGCAATCAGCAATTACCGACCCGGGGTCCTCTGTGACGAACACATGACATCGGAGGAGATCACTCCGGTCACTCCCCCTTCAGATGCCGTACCAGCCGCTCGAAGTCCTGCCAGCCCGACAGGTCGGACGGGTCACCGGGCAGCGGGTAGTACAGCGCCGGCCGGGTTTTCGGGCCCAGTTGGACCGGCGCCCGGTCCAGCGGGGTGTTCCGCGCACGGTCGGCGGGCATCGCGCGGACCTCCTCCGCCCCGAGCACGAAGGCCAGCGGAACACCCGGCCCCTCGAAGCGCGGCGGAACCGCCAGGTCACGTCGCGCTTTGCGGAGTTGTACGAGCATCGACCGCAGGCGGTGCCGGGTGGCGAGCACCTCGGCGGCCCTCGGCACGGCATCCACCGGGGGCTCCTCGTCCGGTCCGTATCCGAACGCCAGCGTGACCTCCTCCTCCACGCCCGCCTTCGTACGGCTGACGCGCACCGTGGCCAGACCGGGCCGCTCCGGGCCGCCCACCACGACCACCCACGTCGGCTCGGGCGCCCGTTCGTGGGCGACGTCCGTCAACCGGCGCAGCGACCACGGCAGGTTGGCGGGCTCCGCCGTACCCCACCCGGCCGGAGCCTCACCGGTCAGCTCCCGCCACACCGCCTCCAGCGCACCGCCCAGCACCAGCCGGTCGTCCGCCGGGTGGACCGTGCGGAACGTCACGGCGAGCTGCCGCTCACCGGTGTCCTCGGCCCCCTCCTGGTACGAGGCGGCCACCCGGGCACGCAGTTCCTCCTCCGTGGAGCCGGGTGCCGCGACCGGGAAGAACATCCCTTCCTGCCACGCCAGTACCGCCCCGGTCAGCCCGTCGTAGTAGCCGTCCCGCTCGTCCTGCACGACCCAGCGCGACGGCCAGCCGGACAGCGCCCCCCGTACCGCCGGGGAGAGCGTGGTGCCCGCCGGGCTGACGATCTGCAGCCCCAGCCCGCCCTCGGCCGCCGCCCGGAAGGCGTCCGCCAGCCATGCCGTCATGGCGACCACAGGGCGGTCCTGGATGACGACGGCCACCTTGTCGGTGAGCACGTCCACCGCCGGCTGCGCGGCGGCCTGCGGCGGCGCGACGCCCACCCCCTCCGACGCCACCACGGCCAGCGACCGCGCCGCCTCCGGGGGCCACGCCGAGCCGCCCGTCAACGACACCAGCCGGGCTGCGAAGGTGCCCGCCAGCCGCTCCGCCTCCCCCACCCCGGTCGTGGCGCGGGCCTCCGTCCACCAGAACGGCACCGGCGGCGGCGTCGCCCCCAGCAGCCGCTCGGCCTCGCCCGGGACCTGCACCAGCAACGGCGCCTCGACGGAGACCAGGGGCCGGCCCTCCTCGTCGCAGAGCTGTACGACGGCGTCCTCCCCGGTCGTCCGCACCAGCTTGTCGGGGCCGCCGGAGAGCAGGCCCGCGAGCACCGTCCACGGGTCGGGCATGCGCTCGGTGAGGGCTATGACGTCCTTGGTCATGGGGTCGTCCGGTCCTTACGTCATCAGGTTTCGGGTGTGTACACCGTCTGGATCAGGCGGTTCGACTGACCCCTGCGGATCAGCACGCCCCGCCCCGGCGGCTGCTGGGAGGCGTACACGCCGGGGAACAGCTGGCCCTCGCTGCGGTCGCCCGCCATGAGGATCGCCGACGCCCCCGACTCGCGCAGGCCCTGCACCAGCGGCTCGTACATGCCGCGCGAGGCGCCCGCGACACGGCGTGTCAGGACGAAGTGGAGGCCGATGTCGACGGCGGAGGGGATGTACGGCAGGAACGGCGCCAGCGGCGCCTGGCCGGCCGTCGTCAGCACGTCGTAGTCGTCGACGAGGACCACGATCCGCGGGCCGCTGCCCCAGCTGCCCGGCTCCAGGTCCTCCAGTGCGGCGCCCTCGTCGGGCAGCCGCTTCTCCAGCTCGGTGGCGATACCCGCCGCCAGCCCCCCGCACAACTTGGCGTTGTACGCGTACCCGCCGAGGAACTCCTCCGGCACGACGCCCCGCAGGCCGCGCCGCGGGTCCATGACGGCGAGGACCAGTTCGTCCTCCCCGTACCGCTCGACGAGCCCGGCGGCGACGGTCTTCAGCAGGTTCGTCTTGCCGCACTCGCTGTCGCCCATGACCAGCAGGTGCTGGTCGTGCGCGAACAGGTCCAGCAGCACGGGCGCGAGCGCCGTCTGGTCCAGGCCGATCGGCACCCGCTTGGGCTCGGCGACCGCGCCGGGCAGCACATGCGGCTCCAGGACGTGCGGCAGGACCCGCACCGGCTGGGCGACCTCGCCGCTCCAGGCGGCGCGGACCTGGCGGGCGGTGCGCTCCAGGACGGTGCCGAGGTCCGTGTTGTCGGCGAGGGAGTCCGTACGGGGCAGGGCGGCCTGCGCGAACAGCTTGCCGTCGGTGAGGACGCGGCCCGGCTCGTCGGGCGACAGGGTCTCGGCCAGCTTGCGGTCGATGCTGGTCTCGGTGGCGTCGTTGAGGCGCAGCTCCACCCGGGTGCCGAAGTACGACTGGGTCGCGATGCGGACGTCGTTCCAGCGGAGCATGCCGGCCACGACGTGGATGCCGTACCCGCCGCCCCGCTTGAGGATGTCGACGACCGCGTCGTCCAGCTCGTCGAAGTCGTCCCGCAGCGCGCCGAAGCCGTCGATGACCAGGACGATCTCGGCGGAGGAGAGCTGTGGCAGCCGGCCGGCCGCGTGCAGGGTGCGGAGCTGCTCGACGGAGTCGATGTTGTGCTCGCGGAAGAGGTCCTCACGCGCGGTCAGCATGTTCCGTACCTCTTCGACCGTGCGGGCGGCCCGCTCACGGTCGGCGCGGCTCGCGATGCCGCCGACGTGCGGGAGGCCGGAGAGGGCCTGGAGGCCGCCGCCGACGAGGTCGAGGCCGTAGACGCCGACCTCCTGCGGGGTGTGGGTCAGCGCGAGCGACAGGACGAGCGTACGGAGCAGGGTGGTCTTCCCCGACTGCGGGCCGCCGATGACGGCGGCGTGGCCGCCCGCCACCGTCAGGTCCAGGAACCACTGGCCCTGCCACTGCTTGGTCGGGTCGTCGAGCAGGCCCAGCGGCACCTGCAGCGGGCCGCGCCGCGCGGAGAGCTGCATACCGCGCGGGCCGGCCTGGAGCGGCCCGGCGACCTGGTCGAGGGCGACCGCGCCCGGCAGCGGTGGCAGCCAGATGCGGCGCACCGGGTCGGTGGGCGCGTTCTCCAACTGCTCGACCATGACGCCCAGTTCGGTCGGGCCGGTCTCGCGGCGCCGTGCCGTGCTCTCCTTGGGCCCGGTCTCCTCCGAGGCGCCGAGGGTGTTGTACGCCTCGTACTCCAGGGCCAGGGGGCCGGTGTCCTCGTCCTCCGCGCGCCGGACCGGGCCGCGGTAGGCGCCGGAGACGTAACTCGCCTTGAACCGCTCGTAATGACTGGTGTCGACCTTCAGATAGCCGAAACCGGGCAGCGGAGGCAGGTGGAACGCGTCGGTGGTGTCCAGGACCGTACGGGACTCGTCGGCGGAGAAGGTGCGCAGGCCCAGCCGGTACGACAGGTAGGTGTCCAGGCCCTTGAGCCGCCCGCCCTCGATGCGCTGGCTGGACAGCAGCAGGTGCACGCCGATGGAGCGGCCGATGCGGCCGATGGACAGGAACAGGTCGATGAAGTCGGGCTTGGCGGTGAGGAGTTCGCCGAACTCGTCGATGACGATGAACAGGTGCGGCAGCGGCTCCAGGTCGGGCCGCTTCTCGGCGCGCAGGGCCGCGTAGTCACCGATGTCGGCGACGTTGCCCGCGTCCTTGAGGACCTGCTGGCGGCGCTTGACCTCACCGGCGAGCGAGGCGTGGACACGTTCGACGAGACCGGCCTGGTTCTCCAGGTTGGTGATGACACCGGCGACGTGCGGGAGGTCGGCGAACGGGGCGAAGGTGGCGCCGCCCTTGTAGTCGACGAGGACCAGGGCGAGATCCTCCGGCGGGTGGGTGGCCACCAGGGCGAGGACGAGGGTGCGCAGCAGCTCAGACTTTCCGGAGCCGGTCGCGCCGACGCACAGGCCGTGCGGGCCCATGCCCAGCTCGGAGGACTCCTTCAGGTCCAGCAGCACCGGCTCGCGCGCGTCGCTGATGCCGATCGGTACGCGGAGGAAGGCGCGCTCCCCGCGCGGCGCCCACAGCGTCGCGAGGTCCAGCCGCGCCACGTCGTCGATGCCGAGCAGGTCGGCGAAGTCGACCGGCCCGGACAGCGGCGCGTCGGCCATCGACTCGGCCGACAGCCGCAGCGGCGCCAGCATCCGGGCGAGGCCCTCCGCGAACGGGACGGACACCTCGTCGACCGTGCCGTGGGCGCTGATCGGCTCCTCCTGGCGCAGGTCCTCGATGAGGACCTGGTCGCCGTCGACGGTGATCCGGACGCCGACGTGGCCGGGCTCCTGGATGCGCTGCTCCAGCAGGTGCAGGACGGTGACGCCCATCTCCCGCAGCCCCACCGCGTCGTCGGGGCGCGGCAGTTCGACGGCGTCCTCGCCGTGTCCGTCGGTGACCACCAGCAGCCGGGACGACATGGACAGGGCGTCCTTGCCGGACAGGCCTCGGCGCACCTCGGCCGCGTAGGAGGCGCGCCGGCGCAGCTCGGGGCCCATCTGCCGGGCGAGCTGCGACGCGGACGGCGCGATGCGGCGGGCGGCGACGGGCCCGTCGAACTGCTCGGTGTCGAGCAGGTGCGGCATCCACTTGGCCCATTCCCAGTCGGCGAGCCGCTCGCCGGGCACGGCGAGCCCGATCGCCACGTCGTCGGGGGCGTGCAGGGCCGCGGCCTGCACGAGCAGGGCGCGCGCCACCCGCAGGCAGTCCTCGCGGGGGCCGATGACGCTGATGTTGCCGACGCGGTCGAGGGGGACGGTCAGCGGGAGTTCGGTGCCGGTGCGGAAGCGGTCCATCAGCGCCGACGCCTCGTTGAGCATGAACCGGTCGGGCGGCGTGAGGACGGACGAGCCCCCCTGGTCGGCGATCTTCAGGTCCCGTACCGGCATCTCGCCCGTGCCCACACGTACGCGCAGGAAGTCCGCGTCGAGCCGGCGGCGCTCCCAGAGCCGGGCCGGGTCGCGGACGATGTCGTACAGCGCGTGCGGCGGCGGGTTGAGCACGTCGGCGCGCTCACGCCGTTGCCGCTCCTCGGCGGACAGCTCCTCGCGCAGGTCCTCCAGGTAGGCGAGGTACGCCTCGCGCTGGGTGCGGCGGGTGCGCTGCGCCTTGCCGCGCTGCGAGAAGACCAGCACGAGCGAGCCGATGACGGTGATGACGAGGATCAGCGCGCCGAGGGCGGCGAACTGGCTGTTGCGCACGACCGTCATCATCACCACGGACGACATGACACCGGCGACGGGCAGCAGCGACATCGCGACGTTGCCGCCCTTGCCCTCCGGGAGGTTGGGCGGGGCCTCTATGGTGCGCGCCTCGGGGGCGGCGGGCGGCCGGGTGGTCCTGGCGGGGCGGTGTATCAGTCGGGTACTCATCGTTCCGCTCCCCCTCAGTGGCGCTTCTGGGACAGCCGGAAGACGTCGGCGGCCAGCCGGGTGGCGGCCTGCCGGGTGGGGTGGGCGAGCAACTCGGTACGGATCGGGCCGCCGGCCGCCAGGTGCCGGTCGTAGGGCAGGACCTGGACGGTCGCCCCGGTGGAGGCGAGCTTCGCGGCGGCCCCGTCGAGGTCCAGCCCGGCGTGCGGCACCAGTTCGGTGAGGACGACGACGGTGCCGGCGATGATGTGGCGGGGCAGGCCCTGCATCCACTGGAGCACCGCGTGGGTGCTGGTGATGCCCTCCAGCGTGGCGGGCGTGGTCAGCACGCGGGCCTGGGCGGCGGACAGCGCGACCCGGGCCACCTCGGCGGGCAGGGTCTCGCAGTCGACGACGGTCACGCCGAAGTAGCGGCGCAGCGCCACCATGACCCGCTCGTACGCCCGGGTGTCCAGCATCGCGCCGATACGCCCCTGGCTGCCGGGCAGCAGCCAGGCGTTGTCGGGGAGCTGGACGAGGTAGCCGGTGACGTCGAGCAGCGACATCTGCGGCTCGACGATGCCGGCGACGTCGCCGGTGGTCCACCGCAGCGTCTCGGCGCCGAGCCGCAGCGGGAGTGATCCGAGCGCCGGGTCGGCCTCGACGAGGAGTACGGGGTCCTGCCGGTAGTGCGCGTACGTGAGTCCCAGCAGCGCGGCGACGGTCGACTTCCCGGCCCCGCCGCGGATGGACGTCACGGCGATCTGCCGCCCGGTCGTCACCGGCTGCTGCAGCGTCTCGGCGGTACGGGTCGTCTCGGCGACCTCCCGTGCGGCGGACGACGAAACGGTACGGCGTACGGCACGGAGGGCGCGGGTGGCCAACGGCTCGCCCCGGCGCGGCTTCCGCCCGGCGGCGGCGAGGTTCTTGTCGACGACGGGGCGCGAGTCGGGGGTGGCGGGGCCCTGGGGGTAGGGGGCGGGGGTGGCGTGCGGGGCGGGGGGCTGCGGCGTCTGGTGGTGCGGCGCCTGAGGCTGGGGTGCCTGCGGGGCGGGGGTGGCGTGCGGGGCGGGGGGCTGCGGCGTCTGGTGGTGCGGCGCCTGGGGCTGGGGGGCCTGGGCGTGCGGCGCCTGAGGCTGGGGGGCCTGGGCGTGCGGCGCCTGAGGCTGGGGGGCCTGGGCGTGCGGCGCCTGAGGCTGGGGGGCCTGGGCGTGCGGCGCCTGGGCGTTGGCCTGGTGCTCCTGCGCCACATGGGCCTGCCGCTCTTGCGCCTGCGGGGCGGGCTGCTGTGCCGGGACGCGCCCGGCCGCTGGGGCGGGTGCTACAGGAACCGCCTGCGCGGCACCCTGCGCCGAGGGCGCGGGCGCGGCGGGCGCGGGCTCCGGGCGGGCCGCGGCACTGTGTCCGGGCGCACCGGGGGCCTGCGCGCCGGCGCCCGACGTGGGCGCGGCGCCCTCGGGCGTACCCGGAGCGGCGGGAGCGGCAGGGGTCTGCGTGCCCTCCTGCGGCGCGGGCTGCCGGGCGGCGCCGGCGCGCAGGTCGCGCAGGACGTCGCCCTGCCAGTTGTCTCCGTTCGGCATGTCTGCCCTTCTTCTCCCGCCCTGCCGCAGATCTCAGAACTTGTTGAGCAACTGCCCGTACACGCCGAACACACCGACCGCGAGCGGGAAGAGCCCCACCATGCCGATGGATTCGACCAGATCGGCCATGCGCCCCAGCCGTACCCGCACGTGCTCCGGCGGCTGGACCGCCAGGACCACCAGCGGCAGCACCGCGGCCGCGCACAGCACGGTGAGCGGACCGGCGCCCCCGGCGTGGGCCGTCCACAGCATCACGAGGCGTACGACGAGGAGCGCCGCCGCGGTGAACAGCGCCACGACCTCCGCGACCAGCGGGAAGGCCCGGGCCCTGGACAGCAGCACCACGGCCACGACCGACGGCAGCACGACCGTCCAGACGCTCGGCCGGTCCGCCAGGGTGAGCAGCCAGCCGCCGGCGGCCGCCGACAGCGCGGTGACGATCGTCGCGAGGGCGAGGCCCCGGTGCGTGGCCGCGAGGGCGTTGCCCACCTGGTGGCGGCTGACGGAAGTGCCGCCCGAGCGCCGGTCGTCGAGCGCGGTGAGACCCGACGCCATCAGGGCGAGCCGGGGCAGCAGGCCGAGCAGCACCACGGAGAAGACGGCCATGACGGCACCGAGCCGCGCCGGGTCGTCCTGGACGGCGGCGACGGCCTCCCAGACGACGGTGAGCCCGGCGGTGGCCCCGGCGCCGACGAGCCCGCCGCGGCCGAGTGGCGAGAAGTACCCGAGCATCGCGAGCGTCACGGTGAGCGCACCGGCGACGGCGGCGAGCCGCGCGGCGCCGGACCAGTCGTGCGCGTCGGCGGCGGTCCAGGCGGCGAGGACGCCCAGCGAGCCGGAGGCGAGGAGCAGCGCGGTGGCCAGGCCCCGGTTGCCCTGCCCGATCCGGGCGACGAGCGCGCCGGCCGCGAGGAGGACGAACGTTACGGCGGCGAGGGCGCCGGCCAGGGCGTCGAGTGCGAACTCACGCCGGGCCAGCAGCGCGGCGATCACCGCGAAGACGACCGTCGCCACTCCCGCACCGGCCCTGCGGGCGGCGGGGCGCCAGCGCCACGCCTGGAGGTCGAGGTCGTCGGCCACCAGGTCGGTGACGTCGTGCACCACGGGAGCGGGCGGCGCGGAGTGCGCCCGGACGAGCCGGAGGACGGCGCCGTCGGCGATCCCGGCCGACGCCAGCGTGCTGTCGTGCGGCAGTGCCGAGCCGTCGGACGTGATCAGCTGCCGGGTCATCGGCCGGGACGCGGCACGGTCGTCCAGCAACTGGAGGATGTCCGGGAGCAGTTGACCGATCGGCGTGTCGGAGGGCAGGACGATGTCGGCCCGGCGTCGCTCGCCGACCAGGGTCACCCGGCTCAGTTGCGCCCGGGAAGTCGTTGCTGTGCTCACCACTTACGGGAACCTATCATCGCGACGTCGGGAATTTTCGGGCCATTTCGACCGGTCTCGATATCCACACCGCCGACGCTCCCCCCCATTCCCTTTACGGGTGTTACTGCGAACTCTTCCCGGAATCAGCGGACTTCTCCGGCTTCGCCGGTTGCTCGAACCGCTGCTCCTGTTTGCGCTGTTCGGCCTTCTGCTTGGCCAGGGTGTGCTGGAGGAAGGACCACCCGACGCACCCCGCGCACAGGACGGCCGCGATGGCGAGACCCGCGAACACCTTGCCGAGCCGCTCGTCCGCCGTGCGTCGTGCCCGCTGGGCACCGAACAGCAGCGCGTCCCTCATTCTGCGCCGGCGTACGGCCACCGACTCCAGGAGCTGGCTGTCGTAATCCCGTGCCATGCGTCGTCCGTCCCCCTAGCTTTGCCTCCGCAACATAAGGCATGGGCGAGCGGCCAGTACACCCCCGGGGGGAACCGCCCGGGGCCCGGGACGGCAGGGGTGTCAGGGGATGACGTGGCCCGTGCCGGTGTCGATGAGGATGCCGGAGGCACCGGTGACATTGTCGGCCCGGACCGCCCGGGCCATCGCCTCGCGGGCCGCGTCCGCGGTGGCATGGGGAGGGACGACCAGGAGGGTGAAGTAGTCGCGGTCGCCCCGGGTGATGAGGACGGTGTCGTCGCCCACGGGGAACGAGTCGATGTGCACCACACGGTCGTCGATGACCAGACGTACGGGGAGGCCCTCCCACGCGTCGGCGTCCAGACCCACGCGGGTCACGGGACCGAGGTGCTCGGTGAGGACGCCGACCAGGTTCGGCAGCTCGGCGCCGATGTCACGCGAGCGCGGCCACCAGGCGCCGTCGAGGACGCCCTCGCGCGACCCGGTGGTCTGGAGCCTCACCAGCGCGGTGCCGGGCTTCACCGCTCGGTGGATCGCGTCGGGAAGCTTCCGCGAGGACGGGGAGGGGGAGTCGGAGTGCGTCATGGTGGTGCCGCCCGTCTACGTCCGGCCGGTCGACCAGCCGGTGAATTCACCGTACTCCGTCACGCGGGGCGCGTACCGCACACGAGGAACGCATGTTCCGACGGCGGGGCGCTGACGCCCGTGACACGCGCCGTACCGCGACGACGAACGCCGCAGCACCGGACCGCCGGCCCGGCGCCCGGCTCGACGCGGCCCCCCGGATGAGGAACGATCCGACCATGAGCACCGCGGAACCCCTGCCGGCGGCCGGACACGCCGAGGTCCGGATCGTCGCCGCGTCCCCCGAGACGGCCCGCCGCGTCGCGGAGGTCCTCCGGCGCTGCTTCGACGCGTCCGAGCAGCGCAGCTACCCCGCCGGGAGTGAGGGAGGCACCCGGCTCCACCTCACCCTGGACACCACCCGCCCGGCCGAACCCGCCCGGTCCTGGCTCTCCACCAGCACCTCCACGCCCGACGGCCCCTCGCACGCCGACGAGCTCTGACCGGCCGCACACCTCCGGGCACCGGTGCGGTGGCGCCCACCCGCGTGCGGATGGAGGCTGGACAGCGAGAACGACCGTACGGACTCGCTCAGAGGGTGGAACGCATGATCCAGTCAGCAGACATCCGCGAGTGGCGCAACCACGACGTGGTGGACCCCAAGGGCCACAAGATCGGCGTGCTGGAGGCCGTCTACGTGGACACTTCCACCGACGAACCGGCCGTCGTCACCGTCCGGACCGGGCTGCCGACCCGGCAGCGGCTCGTGTTCGTCCCCCTCGACGAGGCGGTCGTGGGGCCGGACTACCTGAAGGTGTCGCACTCCAAGGGCGAGGTCCGCAAGGCCCCGTCGATCGGCACGGACGACGTGCTGCTCGCGGAGAGTGAAGTGGAGATCTTCCAGCACTACGGCATGCGGTACGAGCCCGGCGTCGGCGGCGAGCGGAAGCTCGCGCGCCGCTGACCGGCGGTCCCGTTCGAGGAGGTGTCCGTCCCCATGGCGCTGTTCCTGTTCCTGGTCATCGTCGCCATCGTCCTCGGGCTCATCGGCGTCGTCGTCGAGGGTCTGATGTACCTGTTGATCATCGGCATCGTGGTGCTCGTCCTGAGCGTGTTCCTCTTCGGGTTCCGCTGGTCCCGGCGTCGCTCCCGCAGCCGCCCGCTGCGGTAGCCGCCACTCACCCGGACGGGGTCAGCCGGACGGGGTCAGGCGGTGACGCGACCACCCTCGCCGTGCCCGTGGCGACGACGGCGAGGAACGCTTCTCGGACCCGGACCGTGCCTTTCGGCCACGTGACGGCGTTGTCGGGGTGACCGCGAGCCGATCGCAGGCCGACCGCACGCAGCCGCACCAGCCGCGTGCGGCCCGGAAGACGAACCGGAAAACCGAACCGGAAAGAAGCTGATGACCAGGACCCGCCGCGTCACCGCCCGTATCGTCGCCACCACCGCCGCCACCGCGACCCTCGCCCTCGGTGGCGCCGCCACCGCCCAGGCGGCGGCCGCCGACCCGCTCGGCGGCCTCACCGGTGGCCTCACCGGCGGTCAGCCGGCCGGCCTGCCCGGTGGCCTCACCGAAAAACTGGGCGGCGGTCTCCTCGACAGCGCGTCCGGCCCCCTCGGCAGCGTGACCGGCCCGCTCGGCGGCGCCACCCACCTCGCCTCCGCCGGTGGCCTCGCGGGCGCCACCCAGTTCGCCCAGGGCCTGCTCGGCACGCTCAGCGCGGTGCGCTAGGGCGGTGCGCCAGGCGTGAAAGCGGGGCCGCGACCGGGAGTCCTCCGGTCGCGGCCCACCTTTGTGTTTTGTCCCGGGATTCGCCGCCCCCCGGCACCATTTCCCCCACACTGGCCCAAGTGGGGGGCAAGCGGGTGC
>NZ_JBVJAH010000006.1:292134-449988 GCF_055590785.1 Streptomyces sp. NPDC041796 | reverse complement strand
TTTTAACCACGCTCATAGCGGGGCGGGGGGGTGGTGCAAAAGGAGAAGACGCGCCCCCCCCCCCCCCCCCCCCCCCTCCCCCCCCCCGCTTTCGTGGTGCGCTCGGCGGTCAGCAGCCGCCGGACGCCGTCGCCCGGACCGGCGCCGATGTGGAGCACGGCGGGCTGCGCCGCAGCAGCCGCCACCCCTCTCCGCGCCGGACGGCTCCGGCTCGTCGAGCAGGCCCGCGCCGCACACGCCGGCCCGTCCACAGGGTGTGGACGGTGAAGGACCGCTCCCCGTGGCCCGTGTCGACCACACGGTCGCGTCCGGCCCGGGACACCCCGACGACGGGCCGAGCCGTCAGCCGCCGCGCGGCGCGTACATGATGACGGCCATGCCGGCGAGGCACACGAGCGCGCCCACGACGTCGAAACGGTCGGGCCGGTAGCCGTCGGCGACCATGCCCCAGGCGATGGAACCGGCGACGAACACCCCGCCGTAGGCGGCCAGGATGCGCCCGAAGTTCTCGTCGCTCTGGAACGTGGCGACCACCCCGTACAGGCCGAGCGCGATCACGCCCGCGCCGATCCAGATCCAGCCCCGGTGCTCGCGGACGCCCTGCCATACGAGCCAGGCGCCCCCGATCTCGAAGAGCGCGGCGACGGCGAACAGGGCGACGGAGCGGGCGACGAGCACGGCGGCGGGGTCCTTCCGGTGGCGGGGGCTCCAGCATCCCCCGCCCGGCGCACCCCACCCCGCACGACCCGGCATCCCCGGCCCGGCGCACCCCGCCCCGCACGACCCACTTGGCGCACCCGCCCCTCACACCACACCGAATCCGCCAATCTCGCCCTCCGTGCAACTGGACCTCCCTCCACGCCCTCTTCAAGCTCGGCAACCCAATCCCCCACGAAGGGACGCATGGTGGTTACGAGCACGCCGAGACGAGCGGTTCTGGCCCTCACCGTGATCGGCGCCGTACTGGCGCCCACGTCACCGGTGTTCGCCGCGCCGACGCCGCCCCCCGTCGACCTCCGCGCGGATGTGAACCGGGACGGGCGGGTCGACCTCACCGGTACGACGGACACCGCCGGTGAGGACACCTGGTCCCCGGGCCGGGGCGCGGTGTTCCTGCCCAACATCGACGACGACACCAAGCGGTGCCCCACCGCGGGCCCCGGCGGCAAGCCGCTGCCCGACGCCAAGCTCGCCGCCTGCAACGACGCGGCCGACGCCCTCATCAACGGCCGCGCCGACCTCGCCGACATGGCCCGTGTCCGCGCCGTACCGATGACCGGGCTGCCCGCCACGGCGACCGGCTCCGTCAGCGTCCCGGCCGGAGGCAGGAACACCCGCGTGTTCGTCAAACGCGCCACCGGCTGGGCCCACGTCACCGGCAAGACCCGCCTGACCGCCGCCGAGCTGCGCGCAGGGATCGAGTTCGCGGTCGAGAGCACCGACATCGTCCGTGACAGCAAGGTCTGGGACGGCCGGGCCGTGATACGGCTGACCGTGACGACGCCCGGCGGACCGAGCAGCGCCGACGACATCACGCTCCGCGTCGCCCCGCTGCTGACCCACCACCACCTCCAGAAGGCCCAGCAGGTCCTGGTCACCAAGGTGCCCGGCAAGGACGACTTCGCGCGCGGCCAGCAGGCGTTCGTCAACGGCCTGGCCAAGGAGGTGAAGTCGGCGGGGATCACCCAGCCGCTCCTCACCTTCGACAAGTACCAGGACATCTGGGCGCAGGACTTCGTCGAGCCGGGCTATGTGAGCATGACCGGCCCCGACGGACGGCGGCAGGTCATCCGCGTGATGCTGCGCTCGGCGCAGCCCGACCGCGAGGCGGGCCGCGAACTCTTCGAGAAGGTACGCGGCAACGGCGTCGGCGTCGTCCAGGTCTCGGGGGTCCGCGACTCGGAGGAGTGGACCCTGAACTCGA
The DNA here is from genome assembly GCF_055590785.1 of Streptomyces sp. NPDC041796. Lineage (NCBI taxonomy): Bacteria > Bacillati > Actinomycetota > Actinomycetes > Kitasatosporales > Streptomycetaceae > Streptomyces > Streptomyces sp. NPDC041796. The sequence goes on along the minus strand of NZ_JBVJAH010000006.1, from coordinate 448,064 downwards.
TGGGGAACCTGGAGACCATTCCCCCGTACGCGCACGGCGGCCGGTCCTTCCCCGCCGGGCGCATCATCATGGGCGAGCGCAAGGACGACGGCTCCAGGCCGGCGCAGGCGATGCGGACCATGCTGGCGTCCCAGGGCTTCCAGGACCCGCTGTTCCTCGACACCTCCTGGCTGCACGTGGGCCATGTGGACGAGTTCGTGCAGTTCCTGCCCGCCCCGGGCACCCCGCGCGGCTGGAAGATCGGCATCGCCGACCCCGAGGCCGGGCTGAAGCTGCTGCGGGACGCGCAGAAGGCCGGGCACGGCAAGACCCGCATGTTCAGCGTGCCGGACACCCAGGAGCGGCTCGCCCCGAAGGAGACCATCGACCAGGCGCTCGCCTCCAAGTGGCTCGTCGCCGACAACACCATGGCCGCCCAGCGGATCAAGGCCAACCTGGCGGTACTCCAGCGCGAGACGGGCGTGACGGACGCCGAGGTGGTGCGCGTACCGGCGCTGTACACGCGCGGCACGGAGCAGGTGGGCGAGCGCGGCGACCGCATGCCGCGCCTGTCGCGGCTGGGCGCCGGTGAGGTGCCGGAGGCGGTCAGCGAGTACGGCCAGCAGAAGAACCTGGCCCGCCGCGACGGGCGGGCCGCCGGCCCCGGGACCGTCATGACCAGCGCGTACGTCCCCGGCGCCGTCAACGGCATCCTGCTGGGCAACGACCGGTACCTGGCCCCGCGCCAGTGGGGGCCGGTCATCGGCGGCAAGGACGTCTTCACGGCCGCCGTGACCGCCGCCTACACGGGCGCCGGGTTGAAGGTCTCGTACATCGACGACTGGTACACGTACCACCTGGGCATGGGCGAGGTGCACTGCGGGACGAACACCCTCCGCGACCCGTCCGCCGCGTGGTGGAAGCCGTAGGCAGCGGGGAGCATGGGTGATGTGCCCATGCTTGTCGGAACCTCGGGGTGGCAGTACGCGGACTGGCGTGGCGGGCTCTACCCGGCCGGGCTGCCGCAGCGGCTGTGGCTGGAGGAGTACGTCCGCCACTTCGTGACCGTGGAGAACAACAACGCCTTCTACCGGCTGCCCACCAGGGAGGTCTTCACCGCCTGGCACGACCGGACCCCCGAGGGATTCGTCATGGCGGTGAAGGCCAGCCGTTACCTGACCCACATCAAGCGGCTGCGGGACCCCGAGGAGCCGGTGGAGCGGCTGATGGGCCGGGCGGAGGGCCTCGGCGACCGGCTGGGGCCCGTCCTGGTGCAGCTCCCGCCGAACTTCCGCGAGGACACCGGCGCCCTGGACGCCTGTCTGCGCTGTTTCCCGGACACGGTCCGGGTGGCCGTCGAGCTGCGCCACCCGTCCTGGTGGGAGGCGGAGCGGGAGCTGCGGGCGGTGCTGGAGCGGTACGGCGCCGCCCTGTGCTGGGCCGACCGGGGCTCCCGCCCGGTGACGCCGCTGTGGCGCACCGCGCCCTGGGGGTACGTCCGGTTCCACGCCGGCGCCGCCCGGCCCTGGCCCCGCTACGGGCGGCAGGCGCTGGCGTCCTGGGCGGGCCGGATCGCGGACGCCTGGCCGGACGAGGCCGACGTGTACGTGTACTTCAACAACGACCCCGGCGGAGCGGCCGTCCTGGACGCCGCCGTGTTCGCGCGGGCGGCGGAAGCACTGGGCCGGACGGTGACGCGTACGCCCCCTTCTGAGACCCCGGCCGCCTAAACTCGCCAACGGAGCTTGTGGACAAGCGACTTGGGGGGCACATGGTCACGGTCCTGTTCGTGCACGGTACGGGGGTTCGCGAGCCGTCGTACTCCGCCGCCCTGGAGGCCATTCGCGGCGGCCTCGCGCGCGTGCGGCCCGAGGTGCGGGTCGAACCGTGCGACTGGGGCTCCACGCTGGGCTCCTACCTGCGGGCGGGCGGCGTCTCGATCCCCGGGTACGTCACCGACGACGCCCTTCCGGTACGGGAGGACGACGAGGACCGGCTGCGGTGGGCGATGCTGTACGCGGACCCGTTCGCCGAGCTGGGCGTCTACGCCCTGGCGGACCGGCCATCCGGGACGGCGCCCGCATTCGTCCCCGGAGCGGTCGCGCCCGGCGACGCCCTGCTGGACCTGATCGGCCGGCTGCCCGGCTCGGCGGCGGTACGCGCCGCGTGGGACGCCGCCGTCCCGGACGTACCCCTCACCGGGGCCGTCGCCGCCCTGCTCGCCGCACCCCCGCTGCGCCGCGCCGCCGCCGTGGCCGCCCCGGAGGGCGACGCCCTGCCCCGGCTGACCGCCCGCGCGCTGACCGCCTGGGCGCTGGTGCGCGCCGACCGCCCGGCGGGTGACGTACCGGTCGCGGCGCGCGACGACCTCGTGGACACGGTCACCGCCGAACTGGGCGGCGACGTCAAGGGCCTCGGCGACGCGCTGGTGTCCGCGCTGGGGTTCTCCGCCCGGCTCTTCGAGCGCTCCATCGGCTCCCGCATGCTGGTGTCCCGGCGGGCCGCGCTCAGCGGCCGCTCGGTGGGATTCTTCGGCGACGTCCTCGCCTACCTCGCACGCGGCCAGGCCGTCCGCGACCACGTCGCCGACACGCTGCGCGCACTGCCCGGCGACGCCGGTCCGGTGGTGGTCCTCGGCCACAGTCTCGGCGGCATCATCGCCGTGGACCTGCTCGCCGATGCGCCCGCCGGCGTGTCCGTCGACCTGCTGGTGACGGTCGGCTCCCAGGCACCCCTGCTGTACGAGCTCGACGCCCTGCCCTCCCGCCCCTACGGCAGTGGGCTCCCCGGGGCGTTCCCCCGCTGGCTCAACGTCTACGACCGCCGCGACCTGCTGTCGTACCTCGCCGCCGGGGCCTTCGGCGACGACCCCAGGATCACCGACGTGGAGGTGGACAACGGCCAGCCGGTCTCGGCCGCCCACAGCTCCTACTGGGCCAATGATCAGTTCTACCGGGTGTTGTCCACAGCGCTTCCCGGCTGAACCGGAAACCCCTTAGCCTGGGCCATCCAGTACGCAGAGGCATCACACGGCACGGTGCGAGGGGGAACGCGCGTGGCCGCCACGGGAGGGTTCGACGCCGTACAGCTGCGGATCCTGGGCGCGTTCGTCGACGCGCTGGAGGATCCGGCCGTCCGGCTGATCAACGACAACAGCAGGGACCTGTGGCGCCAGATGGTGCACCAGCACATCCCGGGCCTGACGGCGGTCAGCTTCTCCGTGCCGCGCCAGGAGTTCCTCAGCGTCGTCAACAACTGCGCGACGATCGACGGCGGCATGGACGGCCTCGTCGCGGCCACCTGCCTGGTCACACCCACCCTGGAACCGGCCCTGTCCCTGCTGCTGGCCGAGTGGAAGGCCCGCCTCGCCTTCCCCGGCCCCGACTGGGCGCCGCTGCGCCGCGTGCTGGAGGTCCCGGTGTCCGAGCTGGGCGGTCTCGTGGACCGGGCCACGGACGGCCTCGTACCGCTGCCGGAGCACTGCACGACCCCGTGGGAGGCGTTCGTCCACCTCGCCGACCGCAACAGCCACCCCGGCGGCCTCATGCCCGCCATGGCGTTCCTGGAGCACACCGCCGCCCTCTGCCCGGAAGTCGCGGCGGGAATCGGCGAGTTACGGGCGTGGAACGACCACTTCGCCCGCCAGTGGCACCTGACCGGACCGCTGATGACGCTGCGCACGAGACTCAGCGGCACTCCCGCGACCGACGGCATCGGGCCCGCCCACGACCCGCGCCCCGGCCGGCCCGCCGGCTCCACCGCCTCCGTCAGACCGCTGATCAGGATCTACGTGAAGGTCGAGCCCGACCACACGCCCCAGGGCGGGGTCGGCAGGCGCCGCGCCGCGCGCACCCAGCGGTACTACGTCTCCGCCTGTGTGAAGTACACCGATTCGAACGCCCTTCACCGAGATCCCCACACCGAGCCGCGAGAGTCCGTGACTCGCTCCCAACTCCCGTTCACTGTGGCAGAGTTGCTGACGCATATGACTCAGCTACGCCACTCCCGCGCCGAGAACGCCGCCCTGGAACTGTTCCTCCCGGCGGAGCTCCTCAACGAACCCGTGGAGTGGTGGGACCGCGATCCGACCCTGGGGTTCCCCAACTCGCTGCTGAGCCGCTACCGGGAGATCCTGCTGCACAGCCTGGAGCGGGTACAGCGCCCCGCCTTCCACAACGCCTGGCGGGCCCGCTGGGCGCACTGGCGGACCGGTGAGGGCCCCGGCCTGGTGCACGAGTGCGACCCGGAGACCCTGACCGACACCGAGCACCTCGCCCTGCTGGACGCCAAGATCGGGCGGGACGACGACGTGGTGGGCATGGTGCTCAGCAGGCCGCCGCACCGCGACAGCGAGCTGGGCTTGAGGGAGATGAGTCTCGCCCTCGACCTCGGGGTACCCATAGTGGTGTATCACCGCGACGACCCGGCGTCGGAGGTGTTCCGCAGCATGATCCGAGAGACCTTGGCCAATGAAGGACTGTCAGGGCTCCCCGAGCGTGCGCAACAGTGGAAGTCCGACGTCGCCGTCCGTGCCACCACCACCGCCGCGGGCGGGGTGAGCGCCGTGACCGACAGGGACGTCGAAGCGATCCGGTCCATGAGCATGATCTGGGACGACCCCGAGCTTCTTCTCGAGGGCGGGCAGAGCGCTCCCGCCACCTTTGTAGGGGGGACCGAGTGAACGCGGCGCACAATGGCGGGCCGCTCTACCGGGGCACCGGAGAGCTGTTACCGGACACACCGTACGAGGAACGGACCTGGCCCGTGGGCCCGCCGTGGCGCGACTTCCGCGCCCCGGCGACCATGCCCCCGCCGCCCGACGACGACGAAGCCGACCGGCGCCTCGGCCCGCCCGGACGGCCGCGCACCCCTCGCCCCGAGGAGGTCCGGCTGGTCAACGCCGCGCTGCTGCTGCGCAGACCGCTGCTGATCAGCGGGCGGCCCGGCGTCGGCAAGTCGGGCCTGGCGTACCGGATCGCGCGCGAACTGCGGCTCGGCCGGGTCCTGCACTGGCCGGTGACCAGCCGCACGACGCTCGCGTCGGGCCTGTACGAGTACGACGCCATCGGGCGAGCCCAGGCGGCCAGGGACGGCAGCGACGACCGGCCGGGCACCGGGAACTACGTCCAGCTCGGACCGCTGGGCACCGGGCTGCTGCCGTACCGGCTGCCGCGTGTCGTCCTCATCGACGAGATCGACAAGTGCGACGCGGACCTCCCCAACGACCTGCTCACCCTCTTCGAGGACGCCTGGTTCGAGATCCCGCCACTCGTCCGGGTGAAGCAGGGGGAACCGACGGCGACCGTCCATACGGCTGATCCCGGTGGCACCGCCGTCATCGAGGACGGAGTCGTCAGGGCGCACACGTTCCCGGTGGTCGTCATGACCTCGAACGGCGAACGGGAGTTCCCCGAGGCGTTTATGCGCCGCTGCCTCCGGCTGGACATTCCGGACCCGGACGCGGAGACATTGGGTGAGCTGGTCGCCGGCCATTTCGGCGACCGCCTCGGACCGGCGCAGGAAGCACTGATCCAGGATTTCCTCCGGCGCAGCGAGCGGGTCGGCGGACTGGCCGCCGACCAGTTGCTGAATGCCGCCCATTTGGCGACCTCGGGCCTCTACCGGCAGGACGGAAGCGATGCCGGTGAGTGGCAATCGGTCCTCGCCGCCATTTGGCACCCTCTGGGTGGTGAAGGGGCGGATACGGCGTGACCGGCGACACTTCGGCGGCCCGCGGTGCTGAAGGGCGGCACCGACGGGACGGCCCGGCAGACCTGCCGGGCCACTCCCGGCTGCCCGTCACCGGCCTGTACGCGTGGGAGGTCGCCGACGCCGTGTGGCTGGCCGCCAACCACCCGTGGCTGGCGGGCGGGCAGGACGCGGCGGAGGAGCACAAGACCGACGCGCCCGGACGCCCACCGGCCGGCGCCGCGGCACTGCCGCAGGACCCCGCCACCGTCGGCCCCGACGAGCCGCCCCACCCGCGCCCGGACGCCGACGACACACCCGAGCGCCCGGCATCCGACGGCTCCGCACCGGACGCCCCCACCCAGGACGCCCCCGCGTCCGGCACCACCACCCCGGACAGCTCCGCCCCGGACGGCCCGGCCCCGCCGGACGAAGCACCCCCGTCCCCGGCGCCCGCCAGGGCCCTCACGCCCGCGCCCCCACCCGTACGGCTCACCCGTCCGCCCGGGCCACGGGACCTGGGGCGGGCACTGCGCCCGCTGCGCGGCCACCTCGACTCCGCCCACGCCCACGCCCTCGACGAGGCGGCCACCGCCGAGCGGATCGCCCTCGCCCCGCACCTGCCGCCCGTGCTCGCCCCCGAACCGGAACGGCGGTGGAGCGCGGTCCTGGTCGTGGACAGCGCCCCGCACATGGCCCTGTGGCGGCCCGCCGTCGACCGGTTCCGCTCGGCCCTCACCGCGTACGGCGGCCTGCGTGACGTGGAGGTCCTCACCCTCGACACCGCCCGCCCCGAGCGGGCCGTGCTGCGCGGCCCCGGACCGGCCGGCCGCCCCCGGCCCCCGCGCGGCCTCGTCGACCCGACCGGACGGAGCATCGTCCTCCTGCTGACCGACGGCGCCGCGCCCGCCTGGCGTTCCGGCGCCGCCCAGCGCCTGGCGGCTCTGTGGGGCAGATCCCAGCCGGTCGCCGTGGTGCAGATGCTGCCGCAGCGGCTCTGGGCCGGAACCGGACTGTTCCCGGTACGGGTCCGGCTGCGCGCCCAGGGGGTCGGGTCGGCGGGCGGACAGGTCCGGTGGACGCCCGCCGAGCCGCTCGCCGCGTCGCTGCTGCCGGACGCCCCCGGCCGGGTGGTGGCCGTACCGGTCCTGGAACTGAGCCCCGAATGGCTCGACCCGTGGGCCCGGTTCGTCTCCGGAACCACCCCGCGCTGGGCGGACCTCCCGGCGATCCTCACCGGCTCCCGCCCCCCGTCCCCCACCGCACCACCCCCCTCGCGACGCCCCACGGCGGCCGAGCTGGTGGCCCGCTTCCGCAACCGCGCCTCCCTCCAGGCGTTCGACCTCGCCACCCGGCTGGCCGCCGTCCAGCTCGACCTGGACACCATGCGGGAGGTGCGGCGGCAGACCATGCCGTACGCCACGGACGCCCATGTGGCGGAACTCGTCATCAGCCCCCTGGTGGAACCCCTGCCGGGCTGCGACGGCAATTCGTACCTCTTCGTCGAGGGCGTACGGGAGGAACTGCTCGCCGCCGGCAGCAGGACGGCCACCGAAAGCGCCCTGAGAAAAGCCGCCGAATTCCTCGCCCCGCACAACGAGGCGGCCCGCGAGCTCCTCGACTACCTGGAAAGCAGCGCGAATTCGACCGCGCCCGTCTTCCGTGAGGAAAGCCTCGCGGCCGTCGAGGCGACGGCCGAGAACCTCCGGTTCCGGCAGGCCGAGCACGCGGCTCTCCGGGCGATCTCCGGTTCCCATCTGCGCCGTGCCAGGCGCCTCGGTGAACACATCGGAAACACACCTCCGAACGGCCAGAGCGGCGTTTCACCGACTCCTGCCGATGAGACACTCCCCGACGACAGCGACTACCCCATTCCCCCGTCTGGAGGCCCCCAAGTGAGCACGGTCCCCGCCCCGGCACAGACCCCGGCCCAGCAGCCTTTGGCCGGAGGGGGTGCGCGACCGGCCATGCCCGCTGTCTGGGGGAACATGCCGCCCAGGAACGTCGTGTTCACGGGCCGGGAAGAACTGCTGGTCGCGCTGGAGAACGGGCTGCGCCGGGGCCCCACCGCCGTGCTCCCGCACGCGCTGCACGGAATGGGCGGCGTCGGCAAGTCGCAGCTGGCCCTCGAGTACGTGTACCGGCACGCGTCCGAATACCAGGTCGTCTGGTGGATCCCCGCCGAACGGACCACGCAAATCCAGCAGGCGTTCGTCGAATTGGCCCGGCGCCTCCACCTCCCGGCCAGCACCGAGGCCATTACCGCCGTACCGGCCGTACTGGAAGCACTCCGCACCGGAAACCCGTACAACAGCTGGCTACTGGTGTTCGACAACGCGGAAAGTCCGGCCGCCGTGCAGGAATACTTCCCGAGCACTCCCGAGGGCGGGCCGGTAGGCTCCGTCATCGTGACATCGCGCAACCCTCAGTGGAACACCTTGGCCCATCCGCTGGAAGTCGATGTGTTCGAACGAGCAGAGAGCATCCAGCTGCTTCGGCGGCGCAATCCCGATCTGTCCGACGAAGACGCGGACATGCTCGCGGAAATTCTCGGTGACCTGCCGCTCGCGGTGGAGCAGGCGTCGGCGTGGCGCGCCGAAACGGGAATGCCCCCCGCCGAATATCGGAGGGTGTTCGAGGAAAAAAGCGCCGAGCTGATGGCGGTGTCACCGCCCACCCAGTACGAGAAGACGGTCGCCACCGCGTGGAACGTGTCCCTGGACCACGTGGAGGGCAAGAACGCCGGAGCCATCCAGCTCCTGGAACTCTGCACCTACTTCGCCCCGGAGCCGGTCAATCGGCAGTTCTTCTCCAACGCGGTGTCCGAGCCGATCGCCCCCGAACTGGACCGCGTCTTCACCGACCCCATCCGGCTCAGCCGCGCCATCCGGGAGATCAGCCGGTACTCACTGGCGAAGATCGACCACCGCACGAACTCCATCCAGATGCACCGGCTGGTGCAGGCGGTGCTCGAGGCGCGCATGACCGAGGAGCAGCGCACGAGGTTCCGCCACGGCGCACACCTGCTGCTCGCGGCGAACGCGCCCAACGACCCGCTGGCGCCGCAGAACTGGCAGCGGTTCGGCGAGCTGTACCCGCACGTCATCGCCTCGAAGGCGGCACGGTCGGCGCACCGCAACGTACGCCAGATGGTCTACAACGTCGCGCGGTACCTCTTCTACTGGGGCGACCACGCGGCCGCCCTGGAGTTCGCGCAGGAGACCTACCGCGACTGGTGCCGGCTCTTCGGCGAGGACGACCAGCAGACCCTGGCCCTCGGGCGGCATCTGCGCTTCGTGCTGTGGCGGGACGGCCGTTACAAGGAGGCCGCCGAGCTCGGTGAACGGATGCTGGCCACCTTGGAGGCCGCGGGCCCCGACCTGGAGGAGGAGTATCTGCGCGTCAAGGGCCAGGTGTCGGGCGACCGCAGAGCCCGCGGCGACTTCCGGGGCGCGCTGGAGTTCGACGAGGAGGTCTACGAGCGCGCGGTGAGGGCGTACGGCGACGAGGACCCGGAGACGCTGCTGCACGCCCACAACCTGGGCGTCACACTGCGCGTCAACGGGCTGTACGCACGGGCACTGGAGCTGGACCGGGCGAGCTGGCGCATCAAGGTGCAGCTGTTCGGCGCCGACGCGCCCACCACCCTCGGCTCCGAGGCGTCCCTCCACCTGGACAAGCAGGAGCTCGGGGAGTACGCGGCGACGGAGAAGGCGTACGAGGAAGCGATCGACATCCACCGCGACACCTTCGGCGACATGCACCCGAACACGCTGAAGGCGATCGCCCGGCTGGGCGTCGCCCAGCGCAAGGCGGGCCACCACGCGGCCGCCGAGGCCAACACGCGCAACGCGCGCAACGCGCTGGTCGAGCGGTACGGCGAGCGCAGCCCCGACGCCCTCCAGGCGTCGCTGAACCTCTCGATCGACCTGCGACAGAACCGGTCGCTGGAGGAAGCGCTGAGGCTGGGCGAGCGGACCCGGGCGCTGTACGCGGAAATTTTCGGCCAGGACCACCCCCACACCGCCGCCGCGGACGCCAACCAGGCGATCACGCTGCGGTTGCTGGACCGGGTGGACCAGGCACGCAAGCTCAACGAGTCGGCGCTCGCCCGTTTCCGGGCGAAGCTCGGCGACACACACCCGCACGCCCTCATCTGCACGGTCAACCTGGCCAACGACCTGTTCGCGCAGGGCGACGCGGCCGGTGCGTTCGAACTCGACCAGAGGTCGCTGCCGTCGCTGGTCGACGCACTCGGTGACGACCACCCCACGGTGCTCGTGCTGCGCGGCAACATGGCCGCCGACCTGCGGGCGCTGGGGCGCACGGGCGAGGCGGAGGAGCTGCACCGGGCCGCGATCGACGGTGTGCGGGCGAGGCTGGGCGAGAACCACCCGGCGTGCGCGGACATGCTGGCCTGGCGCCGGGCCAACTGCGACATCGACCCGATGCCGATCTGATCACGGAAGGCCGGTGACGCCCCGGCCCAGCCACTGGGCCAGGGCCACCGGGTCCGGTGGCGGGCCGGGGCGGTGGGTCGCGGCGGCGTGGACGGCCGCGACCAGTTCCGGTACCGCGGTCAGGGCCGTGACCGCGTCCGGGGCGGTGCCGAGGTCCGCCAGGGCCAGGCCGAGACCGGTCCACGCGCCGGGCCCGCCGGCCCCGCCGGCGGCGTCCCGGGTGTGGAGGTGCCGTGCGGCCGCGGCCTCACCGCACGCCCACAGCACGTCCGCCCGCGACGCCCCGAACACTCCCGGCGCCGTGTCGCCGGGGCGGTCCAGCAGCTTCTCCAGGGCCGCCGGGTCGGCCAGGCCCATGCGGACGAGCCTGGCGCGTGCGTCGAGGCACCGGGCCCCCGAGTCCCGCAGGGGCTCCCGTCGCGACGGCAACCGGGGCGCCTCGCTCCGGCCTGTGCTCCAGGCGTCCGCCAGCGCCATCACGTCCGCGCGACAGGGACGTACGTGGGCCAGCCGCCATGAGGCCCGGTGATCCGCGGCCATCCGCTCGGCCAGTCGTTCCTCGGGGCTGTCGCCGCACGCGTCGCGCAACCGCCGCACGGCACCGAGGAGGTCCTGTAACGCGAGGCGGCCCGCGTCGGTGAGAGCCCGGTCAGCGGCCAGCGCGGGGACCACCCGGGCGAGCTGGACCAGCCACAGCGCGCTCTCGAAACGGGCGGCCGCACCGCCCGCGTCGCCCGGGCGCCGGGTGGCGTACGCCTGCCAGAACCGGGCCACCGCGGTGAACGCGTACGCCCCCTGGAGCATCCCGCCCAGCGGCCGGGGGTCGTCGCGCCAGGGCGCGTAGTACGTGCCGCGTGCCGCGTCCGGCTCGTACAGCGGACACACGTGCATCAGCGCGCTGAGCTTGCTGTGCTGGAGTTCGTGGGCGAGCGTGGCGGCGCACAGGGACACCGAGTCGGGCGGTGACGACGCCATGCCGCCGACGGCGTGCCCGTCCGTGACGCTGCGGACCCGGGAGGGCTCCCTGGCGGTCATCGGCTGGAGGGAGCGCAGCAGGAGCCGGGCGGCCCGGGCGGTCGGCGGGTCGAGGTCCACCAGCAGGTCGTACGCCTCGGTCAACAGGTCGCACCAGGCGTCGAACGCGGCCGCTGTCAGCCGTTCGGCGGTCCCGTGGGGCGGTGGGGCGATGCGGTGGGCGCCCAGGTCGTCGACGACGATCCGGCGCGGGCCGCCGGGCGTGAGGGCCGCACGGCGCACCGGGGCCCAGTGGGGCGTGGGCCGCTCGGGGCGGGCGGGCAGGTGCAGCCACCCGTACCGGCCCGTCACGGTCACGCGTCCGCCGGCCGCTCGTACCTCGGCCGTGCCCCAGGCGGTGCCGCACCGGCGGGGCGTCGGCAGCCTGGCCAGACCCAGGGTCGGCAGCGCGACGGTGCCCCGGTGGGAGGGGACGGGGAACGAGAAGGGGAGCCGGGCGCGGGTGGCGGCGACGGCGGCCAGGGTGTGCAGGTGGCCCGTCTCGGCCCACAGCGGGGTGGTGTCACGGGCGGGGGCACGCAGCCGTGACAGCAGGCGGCTGATCCACAGGCCCGTCTCGGGCAGGAGGAGCAGTTCCTCGACGGCCGGCGGATCGTGGCGCTGCGCGGCGGCCAGCAGGTCCCAGGCGCGCTCGGCGGCGGGCAGGGGCCCGGTCACTCCGGTCAGCGGGGTGAGGGTGTCCATCAGCAGGTCGAACAACAGCAGGCGGTGACTGAACTCGGCCCGGGTGAGCGCCGTCAGGGCGTCGGTGCCTCCCTCGGCCCGGCCGAGTTCGTGGAATTGGGATGGTGTCAGTGAATGCCGTGACTCCGCTTCACGCAGTGGTGAGTCAGGGCGCATACCGTCCCTCGGTGTCACCGCCGCATCGGCGCATCAAGCGGTCCTCTTGCCGTCCTGGCTGCCGGGCGACACGTTCCCCGCCGTGCGCCCCGCGTCCGCCAGCAGCCGGGCCTTGGCCACCGCTCTGCTGTCGTCGGGCCGGGAACGCAGCTCCTCCAGGGAGGTGCCCGTGAGGTCGGGCAGGTCCGACATGATGGCGGTTTCCGGCTTTTCCACTGCCGTAGACCTCCCCCGGTGTCCGAGCGGTGTTCGATCCACCGCCCTTACATGATGTCCTAAGCACCCACCGCTGGAAACATGCGCTACCGGACAGCCTGTGGCCCGTCACCGGGCCGGTGGCCGAATAGCGGAGAGTCAACCGCCGTTGGAGACCGGCTCGGTGAACCATTCCGGATAGTCCCGGAGCACGTCCAGGAGGTCGTCGAGCGCGGTCGCGCCCGGTGCCACCACCAGGGACACCGCCTCCCACAGGCGGGTCAGCCCGTCCCGGAAGTTCACACACGTGTCGATGAGCCCCAGGATCTCCAGCCGCATCACTCCCGGCCGGGCCACGTCGGCGGCCATGTCGACCGGGAGGAGGCTGATGATCAGGTCCCGGGAGTCGGGGTGGCGCATCGCGTCCACCGCGGCGAGCGCGTCGTAGAGGCGGCGCTTGTCGGCCAGTTCCAGTCTGCGGCGCGGTGCCGGGCGTCTCGGGGGCGGGACCACGGGGCGTTCGCCACGGGTCCGTACGGCCTCGCCGTCGCCCTCGAACCAGAGCGAGGTGGTGTTCCCGAACCGGCCGCGCAGCGCCTGGGCGAGCGCCCGGGGGGTCTCGCGCCAGTCGGGGTGGTCGCGCAGCAGGGCGAGGGCCTCGACGCTGAAGGTGCCCGCGCGCATGCCGTTGCGGGTGGTCTCGCCGGGGCCGCAGGCGAACAGCACGTGCTGGTCGGCCTGTTGGCGGAGGGGCGCGCGGGGCAGCGGGTCGGGGCGGAGCGTCCCGGCGGTCGCCGCCGCGTCGGCGTGGGTCTGGCAGGCGTCGAGGAGCCAGAGCTGGCGAGGGTGGCCGGGGGCGCCGTCGGAACGGTAGAGGGCGAGGGCGGCCTCGACGTCCAGGCAGCGCAGGTCGCGCTGGACCGCGTCGGCGAACAGCAGCCTGCGGTTGCGGTCGGCGTCGACGAGACCGTGGCCGGACCAGGCGACGCACAGCCAGTCGCTGTGTTCGTCGGCCAGTTCCCTCGTCAGCACTCGGTGGACGGTGTCCCGGTCGGCCGGGCGGTGGGTCAGGCCGACGCTGTCGGCGAGGTCCCGGTTGCGGGCGAGCGGGGACAGCAGCAGGGTGATGTCCCGGTCGGCCAGTCCCAGTTCGCGCAGCCAGTGGACGTGGCCGAGCGCGTCGCGCACCGGCCCGTCCAGGTCCCATGCCGATCCCGCCTCGTAGGACTCCACCCCGACCACGAGCGCCCTCATCCGTACCTCCCCGCTTCAGGGTATGGCTCAAAGCCCTTGCGTGCCCGGGATGTTCAGCAGTTCCAGGGCTTCTTCCCAGCGGAAGCCGCCGGCCTTGATGTAGTCCGGGTCCTGGGTGCCGATGCGGACGCCCATCTCCCGCAGCGCGTCCAGGCTGCGCCGGTAGGCGGGGTGGGCGGCCTGGGTGGTGCTGAGGCACGGCAGTGCGGCGGTGGGGACGCCGGCGCCGTACGCCTCGCAGAGGATGCCCAGCGCGAGGGTGTCGGACATGCCGGCGGCCCACTTGTTGAGGGTGTTGAAGGTGGCGGGGGCGACCGCGATGGCGTCCGGGTCGGGCAGCGGGCGGGGGTCTCCCGGGCGGCGCCAGGCGGAGCGTATGGGGTACCCGGTCTGCTTCTCGATGGCGGCGGTGTCGAGGAAGTTGAGGGCCAGGGGGGTGGCGACGACACCGACGTCCCACTGCCGTTCCTGGGCGGCGGTGATGAGCGTGCCGACGTCGCCGGCGATCCCGGCCGCGCAGACGACGACGTAGAGGAAGGGCTTCGACTGCTGGTGGGGCACGGGGACTCCGGGTGGTGTCGTCGGGCGGGACGTGGGTCGATCGCGGTGCTGTACACCGATGGTGGCGCAGTGGGTGCTGCCGGCGGTAGGTACCCTGAGCCCGTCGCGGACTCTCCCATCACCTCATCCGTACGGTGCAGTTGTTCCGCAGGCGTCGGGTGGGGTGGCGGATCGATCGGAATCAGGCAGGTGCACAGGGTGCTGGTGGCGGATCGGTACCGGTTGGAGTCGCCCATCGGCCGTGGCGCGATGGGGGAGGTCTGGCGCGCGACGGACGAGGTGCTGGGCCGGCCGGTGGCCATGAAGCTTCTGCTCGGGGACGACTCCGACGCGCAGACGGCGGCCCGGTTCCGGCTGGAGGGCCAGACGGCGGCCCGGCTGAGCCATCCGCATGTGGTGGCCGTGTTCGACTTCGGGGCCTGGGAGGGCCGTTTCTACCTGGTCATGGAGCTGGTGGAGGGCCGCAGCCTGGCGCAGGAGCTGGCGGCCGCCGGTTCCCTGACGGCGCCTCGGGTGGCCGCCGTCGCCGCGCAGACCGCGGCGGGGCTGGCGTCGGCGCACCGGCAGGGAATCGTGCACCGGGACATCAAGCCCGGCAACCTGATGTCGGACGCGGATGGGACGGTCAAGCTCGGGGACTTCGGGATCGCCCGGTTCGTCGACGACCCGGCCGCCGCGCTGACCCAGGCGGGGCAGATCGTCGGCACCAGCCTCTACCTGGCCCCCGAGCGGGCGCTGGGGCAGCCGGCCGGTCCGGCGTCGGACGTGTACTCGCTGGGCTGTGTGCTCTACCAACTGCTCACCGGGCGACCGCCGTTCCACGCCGACACCGCGACGGCGATCCTGTACCAGCACATCGACACCGCGCCGGTGCCGCCGCTGCGGATGGGGGTGGACGTGCCGCCCGCGTTCGAGAACTACCTGCTGGGGATGCTGGCCAAGCAGCCGGAGGAGCGGCCCACGGCGCAGGACGTCGCCGACTGGTTCGCCTCGGGTGCCTGGCAGGGGCGGGCCCAGTCGCTCCCGCATCCGAACCCGGCGCCGGCCGCCGCGCACGCGGCCGCCCCGGCGCCGATGCGGGCCGCGCCCGTGGCGGCGCCCGCCCGCCCGGGTGGCCCACTGCCGACGGCGGCCCCCCTGCCGGGGTCGGCACCCCAGCCGGGGGCGCCGGAGAGCGGTGCCGGGACCACGTACATGCTGCCGAACGTGCCGCGGCAGGGTGGCCGGGGCCGGCGCGCCGTGCCCTCGCGGAGCGGTGTGGGCAGCGCCCGGCAGTTCGTCAGCCGGCGGCCACGGGTCGCGAGCCTGATCGCCGGGAGTGTGGCCTTCTTCGCCGCCGTACTGATCGGGATGGCGGTGTTCTCGCCCGACTCCACCTCGACGGACACGCCCCGGGTGGAGATCGCGGTGACGCCCAGCACCCTGGGCGGGGACGGCGGGAACTGAGCGCCCGGACGCCTCGCCGTGCGCCGGACCGCTACACGTCGGACATCGCGGGCATCTCACCCTCGGTGGTGTTGACGTCGATGACCGAGAAGATCGCGCCCTGCGGGTCGGTCAGGACGGCGAAGCGGCCGAAGGGACTGCCCATGGGGCCGAAGCGCAGGATGCCGCCGCGTTCGGTGGCCTTCGCGACGGCCGCGTCGCAGTCGGGTACGGCGAAGTAGACGTTGATGTGGGGCGGGACCTCCGCCGGGAAGGTGTCGTCCATCTCCATCCGGCCGAGAGCCGGGCTGTCGCCGACGTTGTAGACGCGGAAGTCCATGTCGTGCGTGTCCATCTTCTGCGCGCGGTAGGGGAACACGGCGGGGAAGAAGTCGTCGGACTTCCGCGGTTCCCGCGTGTAGACCTCCGCCCAGCAGTAGGCGCCGGGGGTCCCCATGGCCTGGAAGCCCTCATGGGTGCCGGCCTGCCACACACCGAAGACCACACCGCCCGGGTCACGGGCCAGCACCATGGTGCCGAAATCACTGACCCGCATCGGCTCCATCAGGATCTCGCCGCCATGGTCACGGATCTTCTCCGCGGTGGCCGCCGCGTCCGGTGAGGCCAGGTACAGGCACCAGGCGGATTGCCCTTCCGCTCCGGGCATCGGCGGGACGACGGCGGCCACGGCCTTTCCGTCGGAGTACGCCTCCGTGTAGTTGCCGAACTCGGTCGCCGCCTCACCGAAAGTCCAGCCCAGCACATCGCCGTAGAAGCTCTTGGCGCCCTCGACGTCCGCGAACATCGCGTCCGCCCAGCACGGCGCGCCTTCGGATTGCACCGCCATGATTCCGTCCCTTTTCCCGGTGTGTGGCCCCGTTTTTCACGCTAGCGAGCGTTTCGTCGGCGCGCTCGCCGAAACCCGCCGGGACAGCGGCGGAAATCCGGGCGAAGAGGGGACCCGGATGCTTGACGAGGTGTCATAATGCGAAACGTAGCCCATCGTGCATCCCCCGTCGCGATGGGCTACATCTCTGTCCGGGCTCGTTCCAGGCGGACATACACGGGCAAGGGACTCCCCTCGTGGCCCCCTGCCCGTGTTTTTTCGAGTTAACAGTGACGTAGAGTGGTTGCGCAAGTCTGCTTCTGAAGCGAGAGAGGGATGCTCCACTTTGTCGCTGATGCAAAGACGCCAACGTTCTGTGTCGGTTACAGTACGAGCCCGTTGACCGAACTCGAACATCGCGCAACGTGGGGACTCCGATGGACAACGGCGAAGAGCGCAACGGCGAGCAGCACACGCCCGAGGAGCGCACGCCCGAACTGCGGACGTTGCAGCAGAAGGTCGAGTACATGGTCGAGAAGACCTTCCCGGGCCAGAAGGTCTCCGGGCGGGTCTTCGCCGATCTGGTGAAACAGCGCGGCGGCTCCCTCTCCCACAGCTATTTCTCCAACATCCTGGCCGGGAAGGTCACCCACCCCTCCGAGGACATCCTCAAGGCCCTCGGCCTGGGCTTCGGCGTCGACTGGCGGTTCTTCAAGGACGAATCGGAAGTCGTCGACGATGTCGTCGCAGGTCTGCAATTCCTCGCGAAACGGCGAACCGGGGAAATCAGCGGCGTCGCCGCGCGGGGCAACGACGAGGACGGGATTCCGGCGGAGCTGCTGGAGTTCGCCCTCTCCCTCCTGGAGGAGACCAAGCGGAAGGACTCCGGCAGGGGGCAGCCGGACGGCCGGTAAAATCGCGGATCATCACGAGGGCAAGAGGCGTCCATGTCCATGCGCGAGCTGCGGAGAGAGTGCGAGGCCGGACTGGCCGACCTGCCCATCCCGGCGCCCTTCACCATCGAGGGACTGGTGGCGAACATGGAGGCCGCCCGGGGCCGCACCATCGTCCTGCGGGAACTGCCCGACCGGCTGGCGCGCGTCAACGCCGCCTGCGGGCTGCGCCTCACCTCCGGCACCACCAGCTTCGTCCTGTACCGCCGGCGCCCCACGGCCTACCAGACGCAGCACGTCATCCTCCACGAGCTGTGCCACGAGTGGTTCGACCACGGCACGACCCTGGACGCCGAGCAACTGCGCCGCCTGCTGCCCGTGTTCGACACCTCGCTGATCTCCCGCGTGCTCGCCTCGGGCGCCACCGTCCAGGCCCGTGCCCAGTACGACACGCACGACGAGCGGGTCGCCGAGTTCGGCGCTTCGCTGATACCCCGGATGGCGCGGGACGTGACCAGCGATGACATGGTGGGGCGACTCGCCAATTCCCTGTCGCGGCCCGTCGCCCACCGGCGGCGCGGCCTGTTCCGACGTAACCGCTGAGACCGAGGACAACCCCGTGACCGCACTCGACCTCGCCGGCTACCTCATAGCCGGCCTGATGACTGCCGTCGCCCTGTGGCGTATGCCGGCCGCCCTGTGGGGCGACGAGGAGGACCGGCGCCGACGGGCGCTGTGGGGCTGTTACGCCGGGTTCGCCGCGGCCCTGTGGACCAAGACCGAGGCCGTGCGCACCGCGCTCAACACCAGCCCCGTCGTCGACCTCGCCGTCCTCATCAAGCACTACACGTCGACCATCGCGATCCTGGCCATCCTCAGCTACATCGTCGCCATCTACGGCCACTACCCGGAGGACGGCGCCGTGCCACGGCACGTGCGGTTCGCGCGGATGATCCAGCACGTGGCGGCGAAGGCGTCCGTCGCCACGCTGGTCCTGCTGACCGTGCTGTTCTTCACGGTCGTCGACCGGTCCGTCCCCTCCGACCGGTTCGTCTCCGACCACGCCGGGCAGTGGGGCGCCACCCTCTACATGAGCGTGTTCTACCTGTACCTGGGCGCCGCGTCCGCCGTCTGCGCGTACCAGTGGGCGCTGGCGACCGGCAACGCGCGGCTGCGGCACCTCAGGGTGGGGCTCGGCATGATGACCGTCGCCATGTTCATCGGCGTCGGCTACACCGTCAGCCGGACGCTGTTCATGTGGCTCAGCGTCGTCCACCACCCCGGCCACGGCTTCGCCCGGACCTTCGACAAGGCCACCGAGCTGGCACAGGTCGTGCTGTTCGCGCTCTTCGCGGTGGGCGCGTCCATCCCCGCCTGCAGCACGGGCTGGCGGCGCGCCAGGCTGTGGCGGGCACAGACCCGACTGCATCCGCTGTGGCGCGAGTTGATGACCGCCTTCCCGGACCAGCCCTTCGAGCCGCCGGCGCCGCTCGTACGGGAGCTGACCCGCTTCGACACCCCCGCCGACCTGCGCGTCGACCGGTGGGCCGCCGACATCGCCGACGCCGTGGAGAAGCTGCGGCACTACGTCCCCGACACTCTGGTCGGCGCGGCCGCGTCCGCCGCGGGCGGGCCCGGACCGCTCGCCGACGCGTACTGGATCAGGGCGGCCCTCGCCGCCAAGGCGGACGGCGCGCCCGCCGGGAAGGCCGCCGCCGTCGAGCAGAGGCACGCCACCGACCAGGACGACGAGGTGGCGTGGCTGGTACGGGTGGCCGCCGCGTACCGGAGGACCGACGGCGAGCGGGCGCGCGCCCTCCTGGCGCCCCTGGAGCGGACCGCATGACCAGCACGTCCGACCCCACCACCTCCACCCACGCCTCCGCCCGCGCCTCCGGCACCGCCCGTACGGTCACCGACGTCTTCCAGCCGCGCAACGTCCTGCTGGTCGGCATGACCGCCATCGGCTGGGCGGCGGCCGGTCACTGGTCCGGCCTGCTGTGGGGCCTCCTCGGCGCGCTGTGCGCGGGGCTCGTACCGGCCGGGTACATCGAGTGGGAACGGGCGCGCGGCACGTGGGGCGACCGGCACGTCGTCGACCGTACGAAGCGCGCGCCGATCTTCTTCGTGATCCTCGGCTCCATCGGCACGGGCTCGGCGGTCATGATCCTCGGCCACGCCCCGGCGGGAATCCTCGTGGCGATGCTGGCGCTGTGGGTGATGACGGTGGGGCTGCTGGCCGTCAACACCGTCTGGAAGATCTCGGTCGACTCGGCCGTCGCCTCCGCCGTCGTCGCGCTGCTCTCGGTGGTCCACTCACCCTGGTGGCTGGCGGCCTGCGCGATGACCCTCGCGGTCTGCTGGTCGCGGGTGGCGCTGCGCTACCACACGGTGGCGCAGACGGTGGCGGGCGCGTCGCTGGGCGCGGCGACGGCCGCGGCGGCCTGGCTGATGTGAGCCCAGCGCGGCCGGCCGGTCACCCGGCGGCCAGCAGCTCCGCCAGGAACGCGTCCAGGTCCTCCAGGCGTTCCCGGCCCGCCGGGACCTCCTCGTAGGTCCGCTCAAGGAAGCGCCGCAGCGACGGCATCCACACGGTGAACACGGCGGCGTGCGCCAGCTCGATGCGCAGCTCCTCGCGGGTGCCGTTGAGCACCGGCCACATCCGTACGTCACCCTCACCGACCGGGTGGGCCATGCCGTCCCGCAGCATGTCGCGGTCCAGGCGCCATTCGGCGTACACGAACCCGCCGTGGGTGAAACCGACCGTGACCGCGTACGGGTCACGGACGTCGTAGGTCAGGTGGGCCAGTACGGGAAGTTCGTGGCCGTCCGGCGAGAGAAGCCGCATGAAGACCTTGTCGCGCAGGACCGCGTTCATGTCGTTCCTCCAGAGGGATGGGTGACGTGAGGCCCTCTCTCAGGTGCCCCGGGAAACGGGAGTAATGCGAGTGACGGGGCGACCCGTGGTACTCCGGTCGGCGGCACATCACCCTGCGGACGGCCCGTCCCGTTCTTACCGTGGCTGAATGATCGTCAGTTCCCTCGTGGTCGCCGCCTTTCTGCTGCTGCCGTCCGTGCCTGCCGACCCGGCCGCCGCCCCGCGCCCCGTCGAGCCGGTGCCGCCGCCCGCCACCGTGCGCGTCGACCCGGCGCTGCTGCACCGCCCCGGCACCCAGGTGCGCCTCCCCCCGGGCGTCAAGGCACCGCCGCGGCTGTCCGCCCGCTCCTGGCTGGTCGCCGACGCCGCCACCGGTGACGTCCTGGCCGCCCGCGACGCCCACCGGCGCCTGCCGCCCGCCTCCACGCTGAAGACGCTGTTCGCGCTGGCCTCGCTGCCCGGCCTGCCGGCCGACCGGCAGCACACGGTGAGCGAGCACGAGCTGCGGGGCATCGGCGACGGCAGCAGCCTGGTGGGCGTCCGCGAGGAGGTCACCTACCGGGTCGCCGACCTGTGGCGGGGGGTCTTCCTCAGCTCCGGCAACGACGCCGTCCGCGTCCTCGCCGGCCTGGGCGGCGGCTGGGAGACCACCACCCGCAGGATGCAGGCCACCGCCCGGGCGCTGGGTGCCCACGACACCCGGGTGGTGTCCCCCGACGGGTACGACGCGCCCGGCCAGGTGTCGTCCGCGTACGACCTCGCGGTCTTCGGCCGCGCGGGCCTGCGGAACCCGGACTTCGCCCGGTACGCCGCCACGGCCTACGCCAAGTTCCCGGCCGGGCGCTGGTCGTACGGCATCCGCAACACCAACCGGCTGCTCACCGGGGCCGACGGCGTGAAGCGCTACCCGGGCATCCTCGGCATCAAGAACGGATACACCACCCACGCCGGCCACACCCTGATCGCCGCCGCCCGCAAGGGCCCGCGCACGCTGGTCGTCTCGGTGATGAACCCCCGCCGGGGCGGCGCGTACGCCGTCTACGAGGAGGCCCGCGACCTGCTCGACTGGGGGTTCGCCGCGGCGCCCCACGCGCGGCCGGTGGGCTCCCTGCTGCCGCCGCGCGCCGCCCTGCCGGTCCGCGCCGCCGCCGCGCCGCAGTTCCCGCGCACCGTGCCGCACACGCCCCCGCGCGCGGCTCCCTCCGCGGCCCCGGTGGCCGCCGCCACGACGGACGACGACGGAGGCGGCCTCGTCCTGCCCGTCACCTTCGTCGGCTCGGCCTGCCTGGCGGCGGCCACGCTGTGGCTGTTCCGCCGGCGCGACGAGCGGTGAGGCACGGCCGCCCTTGTCACACTGCCTTCATGACACCCATCCCCGTGATCCTGGACTGCGACCCCGGGCACGACGACGCCTTCAACATCCTGCTGGCCGCCGCCCACCCCGCCATCGAGCTCCTCGCGATCACCACCGTCGCCGGTAACGCCACCGTCGACAGGACGGCGCTCAACGCCCGCCGTGTGTGCACGGTCGCGGGGATCGGGGGCGTGCCCGTCGCCGCGGGTCTGGCGCGGCCGTTGCACGGGACCGGGATCGTGGCCGGGAACATCCACGGCGAGTCCGGCCTCGACGGGCCCGGGTTCGGTGAGCCGACCGTCCCGCTCGACCCGCGCGACGCGATCACGCTGCTCCGCGAGACGCTGCTCGCCCACCCCGACCCCGTGACGCTCGTCCCGACCGGGCCGCTCAGCAACATCGCCGCGTTCCTGCTCGCCCACCCGGACCTGGCCGCCGACCGGGTCGAGCGGATCGTGCTGATGGGCGGCTCCACCGGGCGCGGGAACCGCACCCCGGCCGCCGAGTTCAACATCGCCGCCGACCCGGAGGCCGCCGACATCGTGTTCTCCAGCGGCCTGGACGTGACCATGATCGGCCTGAACGTCAGCCACCAGGTCCCGGCCGCCCCCGACGTCCTCACCCGCCTGGAGGCGCTCGGCACGCCCCTGTCACGGCTGTGCGTGGAGCTGCTGACGTACTTCGGCACCACCTACCGCGAGGTCTTCGGCTTCGCCGCACCGCCCCTGCACGACCCGCTGACCGTCGCCCACCTCATCGACCCGGACCTCGTCACCACGGTCCGCGCCCCGGTCGCCGTGGAACTGACCGGCACCCACACGCGCGGCGCCACGGTCGTCGACCTCGACGGCGTCACCGGCCGACCCGCCAACGCCCGCGTCGGCACCGGCGTCGACGCCCCGGCCTTCTGGGACCTGATCATCGACGCCGTACGCACCCTGGGCTGACTACCGCCGCAGCGCCCATTTCTGTACGGACTCCAGCGGGCCGGCCGGGAAGCGGCGCAGCCACAGCGTGGAACCCACCAGCAGCACCACCGACACCACCGCCCACAGTCCCATCACCCACCACGGGCGCCATGCCCCACCGAGCCCCGACGCCAGGCCCAGGCCGATGCCGTACGCGACGAGCATGCAGATCACGTTCTGGGCCACGTACCCCGACAGCGCCATCCGCCCCACGGACGTCAGCCCGTCCATCAGCGGGCCCGGCCGCCGGACGCGGTCCACGACCGCCCCGATCAGCCCCATGTACCCGACCGCCATCAACGGAGCCGCCCCGTACCGCCCCAGCAGGAAGAAGTCCGAACCGCCCAGCGCCACCGCCACGTTCAGGGGAACGCCCAGCCCCAGCCCCCACGCCAGCATCCGCCCCCGGATCCGCCGCGCCGTCCCGTCCGTCCCGAAGGCGCCCGCCCGGAAGAGCCGTACGCCCAGCAGGAAGAGGAACAGGAGCAGGCAGAACGTCAGGACCGGCTCCATGCGCAGCGCGATCGCGTTCTGGAGACGGAAGGCGATCTGGTCCGTCCAGCTCCCGTGCGCGTACAGGTCGACGACCTCCCGCGAGACACCGCCGCCCGGCGAGGAGTCCGACACCAACACCGCCGTCAGCAGCCCGATCACCGTCAGGTGCAGCCCGGCCGCCCACCACATCACCCGCCGCCACGCCCGTTCCGCGCGGGTCAGCAGCCAGGCCACCAGCAGCGCGGTCACCGCGTACCCCATCAGGACGTCCCACGCGAAGACCAGCACGAAGTGCACGGTCCCCTCCGCGAACAGGAACAGCGCCCGCCACCGGTACCGCCCCGGCCACGGCTGCCCGCGCCGGGCCGCCGAGCCGTACTGGATCGCCAGCCCGACGCCGAACAGGATCGTCAGCATCGACAGGAACTTCCCGTCCGCCAGCAGCCGGAACGCACTCTCGGCGGCGTCCGGGAACGTCCCGAACGACGGCTCCGGCAGGGCGCCCTGGAGAACACCCCACTCCGCCCCCGGCCCCGTGAACACCCACACGTTCGTCATCAGCGTCCCGAGGATCGCCACCCCGCGCAGGACGTCGAGGAGGGCGAGGCGTTTCGTGGTGGTCCGTTCGGGAGCGCGAAGGGTCTCGGTCATGTCTCCAGCGTCCCGGCGGGCCACGCCGAAAACGTCATGAGCACTGACGACCTGCGGCTACATCGAAGGATGTAGCGAGACCCCCACTGACCGAGACCTCCCCAGGACTGTCCGTTTCATCCCCGTTCGACGGGTACCCGTACTGTATGAACACGCAACCGGTCCCCACCAGAAGCGACCGGCCGAACGGCCGGGACACGACGGCACTTGAGCGGCCCATCGCGATGAGCCGCGAACTCCGTGGCCGTATCCGCACGTACCAGTCGGCCGTTGCCGACGGGGAGACCGAAGGCGCCCCGGGCGAGGGGAACATCGTCCGCGGTGAGGACTGAGGCCGTCACAGCAGGTGGGCGTAGGAGCGAGGGTGGGCCGCGAGGTACTCGCGCAGCGTCATCGGGGCGTGGCCGGCCAGGCGGCGGACCGTGTCGGCGACCGTGCTCATCTCCCCCGCCGCGATCGCCTCGTAGGAGGTCACCCAGCCGGTGACCTCCCAGTGCTCGGCGCCGTACCCCTCGCGGGAGGCGTAGGCCTCGGCACGGGTCTCCGGCACGTAGGTGACCGCGCGGCCGGCCGCGCGCGACAGTTCCTCCGCCACCTCCGCGAGGGTGAGCGCCTCCTCGCCGGTGACGTCGTAGGTCACACCGTCGTGCTCACCGTCGCCGATCAGCACGGCCGACGCCACGTCCGCGATGTCCTCGTGGGCGACCGCCGCGACACGGCCGTCCCCCGCGGGGCCCCGGATGACCCCGTCCTCGCCGGTCATCGCCGCGAAACCGCCGAGGTACCAGCTGTCCCGCAGGAACGTGTGCGGTACGTCCCGCGCCTCGATGTACCGCTCGGTGTGCCAGTGGTCGCGGGCGAAGGTGAACGTCGCCTGCGGCGCGGCGCCCAGGAACGACAGGTACACGATCCGTCCCACACCCGCGGCGAGCGCCGCGTCGACCGCCGCGCGGTGCTCCTGGATCCGGTCGGGGCTCTCGTGCGCGGACACCAGGAACAGCGAGTCGGCGCCGTCCAGGGCACGGCGCATCGCCTCGCCGTCCCCGTACGGCGCGGGCGGGGCCTTCACCGCACCCGGCAGGTCCGGCAGCCTGGCCGGGTCACGGCCGAGCAGCCGGGTCTTCAGGCCCCGGTCGGCGAGGCGGCGGGCGACACGGCCGCCGACACGGCCGCTCGCCCCGGTCACAGCGATCACGGATGACATACGGCCGAGTCTGCCTCGGTCCGCTCAGGCGTACACCTCGGTGACCTCCAGCACCCGCGCGGTGATGCGCCCGTCCGGCGTACGCCGCGGGTCCGCCAGGTAGGCACGGTAGGCGTCCTCGGACGGGAACCTCACCAGGTGGACCTCCGACAGCCCGTCGGCCGTCCGCAGCCGCCGCTCCAGCCGCCCGCCGTGGCGCGGGAGGAGGGCGAGCGCCCTCTCCTCGTACGCCGTGGCCTCCTCCACCGCGTCGGCCGGATAGTCCAGCAGCACGGCAAGCTGGAAGGCCGGGGCGTCCGGGGAGCCCAGCGGCTTGTGGAAGTGGACGTCCACGTTCCCGCCGGGGATGCCCTCGGAGCGGCCGGTCTCGACGTACCCCAGGCGCCGGTAGAACGGCGGCGCCTGGAACGAGAACGACGACACGATCATCCGGTCGCAGCCGCGCCGCCGCGCCTCGTCCTCCGCCGCGCGCATCAGCTTCGTACCGAGCCCGGTCCCGCGCTGGTCGTCGCGGACCCACAGCATGCTGACACCGCCGAGGCCGCCCCACGTCCAGCCGGTCAGGCCGCCGATGATCCCGCCGTCCTCGCCGGTGGCGCGGACCGACAGCTCGGCCTCGTCGGCGGCGCCCGTGGCGGCCTGGTTGAAGGCCGTCAGCTCCTTGTCGAGGAGCGCGGACAGTTCCTTGTCCTCGCCGCCCACCGTGATGGTCACTTGTCCTCCAGGTCGCCCTCGGTCTCCAGGTACACCTGCCGCAGCGCCTCCAGCACCCGCGGGTCGGGCTTCTCCCACATGCCGCGCGACTCGGCCTCCAGCAGCCGCTCGGCGATGCCGTGCAGGGCCCACGGGTTGGCCTCCTGGAGGAACGCCTTGTTCTCCGGGTCCAGGACGTACGTCTCGGTCAGCTTGTCGTACATCCAGTCGGCGACGACGCCGGTCGTGGCGTCGTACCCGAAGAGGTAGTCGACGGTCGCGGCCAGCTCGAACGCGCCCTTGTAGCCGTGGCGGCGCATCGCTTCGATCCAGCGCGGGTTGACCACACGGGCGCGGAAGACCCGGGAGGTCTCCTCGACGAGGGTGCGGGTGCGGACCGTCTCGGGGCGGGTCGAGTCACCGATGTACGCCTCGGGCGCCGTGCCCTTGAGCGCGCGCACGGTGGCGACCATGCCGCCGTGGTACTGGAAGTAGTCGTCCGAGTCGGCGATGTCGTGCTCGCGGGTGTCGGTGTTCTTCGCCGCCACCGCGATGCGCTTGTACGCCGTCTCCATCTCGTCCCGCGCCGGGCAGCCCTCCAGCCCGCGCCCGTACGCGTAACCGCCCCACACCGTGTACACCTCGGCGAGGTCGGCGTCGGTGCGCCAGTCGCGCGAGTCGATCAGCTGCAGGATGCCCGCGCCGTACGTCCCCGGCCGGGAGCCGAAGATGCGGGTGGTGGCGCGGCGCTCGTCACCGTGCTCGGCGAGGTCGGCCTGCGCGTGGGCGCGGACGAAGTTGTCGGCGGCCGGCTCGTCGAGCGAGGCGGCGAGGCGGACCGCGTCGTCGAGGAGCCCGATGGTGTGCGGGAACGCGTCGCGGAAGAAGCCGGAGATGCGCAGCGTCACATCGATGCGCGGGCGGCCCAGCTCGGCGAGCGGGATGGGCTCCAGGCCGGTGACGCGGCGCGAGGCGTCGTCCCAGACGGGCCGGATGCCGAGGAGGGCGAGCGCCTCGGCGACGTCGTCGCCGGCGGTGCGCATCGCGCTCGTACCCCACAGGGACAGGCCGACGGAGGTGGGCCATTCGCCGTTGTCGGTGCGGTACCGCTCCAGGAGGGAGTCGGCGAGGGCCTGGCCGGTCTCCCAGGCGAGACGGGAGGGGACGGCCTTGGGGTCGACGGAGTAGAAGTTCCGGCCGGTCGGCAGGACGTTGACCAGGCCGCGCAGCGGCGAGCCGGACGGCCCGGCGGGGACGAAGCCGCCGTTCAGGGCGTGGACGGCGTGGTCCAGCTCGTCGGTGGTGGCGGCGAGGCGCGGGACGACCTGGCGGGCGGCGAAGTCGAGGATGTCGGCGACGGCCCGGTCGTGGCCCTCCGCGACGGTGGCGACGGCGGCCGGGTTCCAGTCGGCGGCCTCCATGGCCTCGACCAGGGCGCGGGCCTTGGCCTCCGCCTCGTCGGCGGTGGTGCGGGTGGCGGCGGACTCGTCCAGGCCCAGGGCCTCGCGGAGGCCGGGCAGGGACTGCGTACCGCCCCAGATCTGCCGGGCGCGGAGGATCGACAGCACCAGGTTGACCCGCTCGGGGCCGGTGGGGGCGCCGCCCAGGACGTGCAGGCCGTCGCGGATCTGGGCGTCCTTGACCTCGCAGAGCCAGCCGTCGACGTGGAGCAGGAAGTCGTCGAACCCGTCGTCGTCGGGGCGGTCCTCCAGGCCCAGGTCGTGGTCGAGCTTGGCGGCCTGGATCAGCGTCCAGATCTGGGCGCGGATGGCGGGCAGCTTGGACGGGTCCATGGAGGAGATCTGCGCGTACTCGTCGAGCAGCTGCTCCAGGCGGGTGATGTCGCCGTACGACTCGGCACGGGCCATCGGCGGCACCAGGTGGTCGACGAGCGTGGCGTGGACGCGCCGCTTGGCCTGGGTGCCCTCGCCCGGGTCGTTCACCAGGAACGGGTAGACCAGCGGGATGTCGCCGAGGGCGGCGTCGGGGCCGCAGGCGGCGGACAGGCCGGCGTTCTTGCCGGGCAGCCACTCCAGGTTGCCGTGCTTGCCCAGGTGGACCATGGCGTCGGCGCCGAAACCGCCGTCCTCCGCCCGGGCCGCGATCCAGCGGTAGGCGGCCAGGTAGTGGTGCGAGGGCGGCAGGTCGGGGTCGTGGTAGATCGCGATCGGGTTCTCACCGAAGCCGCGCGGCGGCTGGATGAGGATGAGGAGGTTCCCGCGGCGCAGGGCGGCGAGGACGATGTCGCCCTCCGGGTTGCGCGAGCGGTCCAGGAACATCTCGCCGGGCGGCGGGCCCCAGTGTTCCTCGACCTGGTCGCGCAGCTCCTGCGGCAGGGCGGAGTACCAGCGCTTGTAGTCGGCGGCCGGGATGCGGACCGGGTTGCGGGCGAGCTGCTCCTCGGTGAGCCAGTCCTGGTCGTGGCCGCCCGCCTCGATGAGGGCGTAGATCAGCTCGTCGCCGTCACCGGACGCGAGGCCCGGCACCTCCTCGGTGCCGAAGTCGTAGCCCTCCTCACGCAGCCGCCGCAGCAGGGCGACGGCCGAGGCGGGGGTGTCGAGGCCGACGGCGTTGCCGATGCGGGAGTGCTTGGTGGGGTACGCGGAGAGGACCAGCGCCAGGCGCTTGTCGGCGTTCGGGATGTGACGCAGCCGGGCGTGGCGTACGGCGATCCCGGCGACGCGGGCGGCGCGCTCGGTGTCGGCGACGTACGCGGGCAGGCCGTCGGCGTCGATCTCCTTGAAGGAGAACGGCACGGTGATGAGCCGGCCGTCGAACTCGGGGACGGCGACCTGGCTGGCGGCGTCCAGCGGGGACAGCCCCTCGTCGTTCTCCTCCCAGGCGGAGCGTGAGCCGGTCAGGCACAGCGCCTGGAGGATGGGGACGTCGAGGGCGGCGAGCGCGCCCGCGTCCCAGGCCTCCTCGTCACCGCCCGCCTGGGCCTCGGCGGGCTTGGTGCCGCCGGCGGCGAGGACGGTGGTGATGACGGCGTCGGCCATCCGCAGGTTCTCGACGAGCTCCGGCTCGGGGGCGCGGAGCGATGCCACGTACAGGGGGAGGGCCTGGCCTCCGGCGTCCTCGATGGCGTCGCAGAGGGTGTGGATGAAGGCGGTGTTCCCGCTCATGTGGTGGGCGCGGTAGTACAGCACGGCGACCGTGGGGCCCGTGGTGTTCTGCGCGGTCCGCTCCAGCGGGCCCCAGGTGGGGGCGGCGGCCGGGGGTTCGAAACCGTGGCCGGTGAGCAGGACGGTGTCGGAGAGGAAACGGGCGAGTTGTTCCAGGTTGCCCGGTCCGCCGTGGGCCAGGTAGGCGTGCGCCTCGGCCGCGATGCCGATCGGGACGGTGGAGGTCTCCATCAGCTGGGCGTCGGGCGCCTGTTCGCCGGTGAGGACGACGAGCGGCTTACCGGTCTCGCGGAGCGTGTACAGGCCCTCCTCCCAGGCGCGGATGCCGCCGAGGAGGCGTACGACGACGAGGTCGGCGCCGTCGAGCAGGGCGTCCAGGTCGTCCAGGGGGAGCCGGGCGGGGTTGGCGAAGCGGTACTCGACGGGCCCGCCGGCCGCACGGGCGCTCAGCAGGTCCGTGTCGGAGTGCGACAGCAACAGGATCATGGCGTGCGCAGGCCTTCCTCGGGGTGTCCGCGCCCCGGGTGTTCGTAGGACGGCGGGAGTTCCTGACTTACCGGACCTTTCGGGTTCGGCTCACAGTGGCGGGACCGCGCCGGAATCTCACCGGGCTTCCTCCCTAGGGCCCTGGGACCCTGTGCCGTCTGCATAGTAGAGGCTGCGCGTATGCTCGCCGCCATGCCGCCCAGCTCACCAAAGCCCCAGGACCGGGGCGAAGCTCACATACGGGACCGCGGTGACGCCTGCCCGGGTGCGCTGCGGCTGCACCAGGCCGACGACGGCGCCCTGGCCCGCCTCCGCCTCCCCACCGGAGTGCTGACTCCCCGTCAAGTTCGGTTGCTCGCCGACGCGTCGGACCGGCTGGGCGACGGGCACCTCTCCCTCACCTCGCGCGGCAACCTCGAACTGCGGGGACTCGGCGAAGGCTGCGGGCTCGGACTGGCGGACCTACTGCGGGATGCGGGCCTCCTCCCCTCCGAACGGCACGAACGCGTACGGAACATGGTGGTCTCACCGCTCGCCGGACCCGACGTGCAGGCCTGGGCCGCGCGCCTGGACGAGCTCCTGTGCGCCGAGGAGTGGACGACCGAACTGTCCGGCCGCTTCCTCTTCGCCGTGGACGACGGACGGGGCGATGTGGCGGCCCTGTCCCCCGATGTGACGTTGCTCGCAGCCCCGGACGGGCCGCTGCTGCGGATCGCGGAGCGGACGTACCGCGTGGCCGCCGCCGACGCGCCCCGCGCCGCGCTCACGGCGGCCGGGGCGTTCCTCGCCGCCGCCCGCGCGGCGGGCACGGGCGCCTGGCGGATACGGGAGCTGCCGCCGGGGCAGGACGTGGACGTGACGGGACACCTGCGGGCGGCCGGCATCGCGGCACAGCCCGTACCGGACTTCGTGTGCGCGACGAGCGGACCGCCCGCGCCCGGGGTGACCGGCGACGGCGCGGTCTGCGTCCTCGCCCGCCTCGGCCGGGTGACCTCGGCCCAGTTCCGGGCCCTGCTGCCCGCCGAGGAGGTACGCGTCACCCCGTGGCGCGGCTTCGTGCTGCCCGGCTTCACCGACCGGGCCACGGCCGAGGAACGGCTGGGCACCCTCGGTGAGGCCGGGTTCCTCACCCGTACCGACTCCCCCTGGATCGGCGTCACCGCCTGCACCGGACGCCCCGGCTGCACCAAGTCCCTGTCCGACGTACGGGCCGACGCACGGCCCCGCGAGGGTGCGCTGCCCGTCCACTGGTCGGGGTGCGCCCGCCGCTGCGGCCACCCGCACGGCACGTGGACCGACATGGTGGCGACCGGCGAAGGCGCGTACCAGATGACCGTACAAGGACCGACGAGATGAGCGAGAGCAGAGTGTTCGACTACGAGAAGGACGGGGCGGAGATCTACCGCCAGTCCTTTGCCACGATCCGCGCCGAGGCGGATCTCGCGGACCTGCCGGCCGACGTCGGCCAGGTCGCCGTGCGGATGATCCACGCCTGCGGCATGGTCGACCTCGTCCGCGACCTGGCGTACACGCCGGACGTGGTGGCCCGCGCCCGCGAGGCGCTGCGCGCCGGCGCGCCGATCCTGTGCGACGCGCAGATGGTCGCCAGCGGTGTCACGCGCAAGCGGCTGCCCGCCGACAACGACGTGATCTGCACCCTCTCCGACCCGTCCGTTCCGGCGCTCGCCGCCGAGCTCGGCACCACCCGCAGCGCCGCCGCGCTGGAGCTGTGGCGCGACCGCCTCGAAGGGGCGGTCGTCGCGGTCGGCAACGCCCCGACCGCGCTGTTCCGCCTCCTGGAGATGATCGAGGCGGGCGCCCCGCGCCCGGCGGCCGTGATCGGCATACCGGTCGGGTTCATCGGCGCGGCCGAGTCCAAGGACGCCCTGGCGGCGTTCCCCGGCCTGGAGCACCTGGTGGTGCGCGGGCGGCGGGGCGGCAGCGCCATGGCGGCGGCGGCGATCAACGCGATCGCCCACGAGGCGGAGATCCAGGCATGAGCGGCAAGCTGTACGGCGTGGGCCTCGGCCCCGGCGACCCGAACCTGATGACGGTGGCGGCGGTGAAGGCCATCGCCGCCGCCGACGTGATCGCGTACCACTCGGCGCGCCACGGCCGCTCGATCGCGCGCTCGATCGCGGCCGAGCACATCCGCGAAGACCACGTCGAAGAGCGCCTGATGTACCCGCTGACCGTCGAGACGACGGACCACCCGGGCGGCTACCGGGGCGCGCTGAACGACTTCTACGAGGAGGCGTCCGCGCGGCTCGCCGCCCACCTGGACGCGGGCCGCACGGTCGCCGTCCTCGCCGAGGGCGACCCGCTCTTCTACGGCTCCTACCAGCACATGCACAAGCGGCTGGCGCACCGGTACGACACGGAGGTCATCCCCGGCGTCACGTCGGTGAGCGCGTCGGCGGCCCGCCTGGGCAAGCCCCTGTGCGAGGCGGAGGAGATCCTGACGATCATCCCCGGCACGCTGCCGGAGGAGGAGCTGACCGCCCGTCTGGCCGCCACCGACTCGGCGGTCGTGATGAAGCTGGGCCGCACCTTCCCGACGGTACGGCGCGCCCTGGAGCGGGCCGGCCGTCTTCAGGACGCCCACTACGTGGAGCGGGCCACGATGGCCGGTGAACGGACCGGCGCCCTCGCGGACGTCGACCCCGAGTCGGTCCCGTACTTCTCCGTGGCGGTGCTCCCGTCGCGCGTCGACTCCGGCCCGGCCGTGCCCGAACAGGGCGAGGTCCTGGTCGTCGGCACCGGACCGGCCGGCCCGCTGTGGCTGACGCCCGAGACGCGCGGCGCGCTCGCCTCGGCGACCGACCTGGTCGGCTACACCACCTACCTGGACCGCGTCCCGGCGCGCCCCGGGCAGGAGCGGCACGGCTCCGACAACAAGGTCGAGTCCGAGCGGGCCGAGTTCGCCCTGGACCTGGCCCGGCGCGGGCGCCGCGTGGCGGTCGTGTCCGGCGGCGACCCGGGCGTGTTCGCCATGGCCACGGCGGTCCTGGAGGTCGCCTCGCAGGACCCGTACCTGGACGTCCCGGTCCGCGTCCTGCCCGGTGTGACCGCCGCGAACGCCGCCGCCGCGAAGGCGGGCGCCCCGCTGGGCCACGACTACGCGACCATCTCCCTGTCGGACCGCCTCAAGCCGTGGGAGGTCATCGCGGAGCGCCTCCGCGCCGCGTCCGCCGCCGACCTGGTCCTCGCCCTCTACAACCCGGGCTCCGCCAGCCGCACCTGGCAGGTCGCCAAGGCCCGCGAACTCCTCCTGGAACACCGCGCCCCGGACACCCCGGTCGTCGTCGCCCGGGACGTGGGCGGCCCCGAGGAGTCCGTACGCGTCCTCCCGCTCGTGGACCTGGACCCGGCGGAGGTCGACATGCGCACCCTGCTCCTCATCGGCTCCTCCCAGACACAGGCCGTACGGAGGGGCGCCGGCGACACGGTGGCCTGGACGCCCCGGAGGTACCCGGAGGGGTGACCCCGGCGCGGGGGCGCCCGGTTCCCGGGGGCGGGTCCTACCGCGCCCCGGGGGGGCGGGTCCGACCGCGCCCCGGGGGCCGGCGCACCTTGGACCGGGCGCCGGCCCCGGGGGCCGCCGCCCGGTCAGCGCTGCTGCACGAACGCCCTGCCCTGGTGGTCCGCGTCGGCGGAGCACGACCGCTTCTCCGCGTCGGTCATCTTGCGGGTCTTCACGACCACCGCGTTGCTCCTGCCGTCCGTGCCGTTCTTGGCGGGACCGGTGATGGTGTCCGGGACGAACCAGTAATAGTGCCCCCACTTGGGGCTGTCGTAGTGGGTCTGCCAGGTGCCGGAGACCTTCTGCATGACCTGCGCCCGGGAGATCCAGCCCACCTCACCGGGCTTGACCGTCATGTTCAGGGAGCTGCTCTCCGAGTGGGTGCTCGACCAACTGTGGCTGTAAGTCGCCGTCACACTCAGGTCCACCATGCCCGCGATCTTGCCGCCCGCGGTGACGGAGACCCCGAGCGAGTCGGTGGAGCCGACGGTGTCGTCCCACGTCATGCTCTGCGTGGCGTCCGAGCTGGAGCAGTTGTACAACGAGTCGGAGACCTGCCGGAACGCGCCGAGGTACGCCTCCCCGAGCTTCGGCTCGTTGAACGTGCACTTGCCCAGGCCCGAGGCACAGTCCGCCATGAGCTCCCGCTTCGTCGGCTGGTCGGCGGCGGACGCGGGAAGCGCCCCGGCCACCGTCATCCCGCAGGCCACGACCGCCACGGCCAGCATGCGACCGCCGTACCGCCTGGCGCGGATCATCTTCATCTTCTTCGTACCTCTCACACGTGCATGGGGGGTCGGCGAACGGACGTACCGGCGTACGGGCCGTGCGCCGCCTGATGTGCGTGTGATGGTGACAGGGGTCTCACCAACCCCACCCGATTCAGGCCGAGTTCACTTCCGAGGGAACCGAAAGGCCGCCTTCTCCCTCACCCCTCGGCCGGAGGAAGAAGGGGCGGCGGTGGTGTTCCGAACCGAGTTCTGGCAGTTCCCGGCGAGGAGCCCGACCTGGACGCTAGGGTTCCGGAAACGGCTCATGTGTGACGCACCGCACACTGTCTTGCCGCCGGCTGCCGGGTGCGTTCAAGCGCGGCTGTGCATCGGGGGGACGTATGCACACGATGGTCAAAGGCTCCAATGTCGGCCTGTCGGCGCTCAGTGAGGACGCCGGCTCCCTGACGATGAGCCTGAGCTGGAGCAGCAGCACGGGCGAGGGTGACGCGGACGTCTCCGTACTCCTGCTGGACCCCACCGGGAAAGTGCGCAGTGACGCCGACTTCTACTTCTACAACCACCCGGTCGCCGACGACGGAAGCGTGCAGCTCCTCGGCAAAACCCCCACCCCTGACGGGAGCGAGGACCGGATCAGCTTCGACCTGGACGCCGTACCCCCCGAGGTACAGCGGATCGTCGTGGCGGCGAGCAGGTACGACGGCTCACACTTCGGCGAGCTCGACGACCTGTGCCTGACACTCGTCGACGCGGCGGGAGAAAGGCTGGTCCGGTTCAGCATCGAGGACCCGGGCGTGGTCAGCGCCATCATCTTCGGCGAACTCTACCGACGGTCCGGGGAATGGAAGTTCCGGGCGGTGGGTCAGGGGTACCAGTCCGGCCTGGTGGGCCTGGCCACCGACTTCGGGGTCGACATCGACGACGACGCCGAGGAGGACGCCGGGCAGGACCCCGCCGAGCAGCGGACCGAGCCGGACCGGACGGAGCCGGACGGGACCGTGGCGGACGCCCCCGTCCCGGCGGCCGTTCCACCGGTCCCGCTGCCCGTACCCCCGCCCAGGTCTCCTGGGACGGCCACGCAGGACGCGTCGGCGCCCCAACGGTCCTCACGCCCGCGCACCGCGAAGAAGAAGGTCACACTCCCGAAGACCAGGGACACCAAGAAATCCCTCGCCGAGAACGAATCCTGGAGGACCGCACGGCTCTTCCCCGCCACAGCGCTCAAGAGCGACCGGGAACGGGAGACGCGTGCCACCTCGGTACTACTCTCGGTGATGGCGCAGGTGCCCGAGTTCGGCCGTCGCCTCACCGCCGCTTTCGGAGCACCGGCCGGACGCATGGAAACGTTCACCGAGGTGTCGCTGCCACACGGTGACTCCCCGAGGCGTCCCGACGGCGTGGTCCGCGTCGAACGCGCCGGCAAGCTGTGGACGGCGCTGATCGAGACGAAGACGAACGGCAACCCGCTCAAGTCCGAGCAGGTCCAGGCGTACGCCGACATCGCCGCGCGACGTGGCTACGAGGCCGTGATCACGCTCTCCAACGATGTCGCCCTCGAGGGCAGTCCACTGGTCGACATCAAGATCGACGGCCGGCGCAGGCACAAGGTGGCCCTCTGGCACCTCTCCTGGGCCGAAGTCGCCCACCAGGCACAGATGCTGATCCGGCACGAAGGCGTGGGCAACGCCGCGCACGCATGGCTTCTGCAGGAGCTGCTGCACTACCTCCAGCACGAGAACTCGGGGTGTCACGGGTTCCAGAACATGGGCGCGGCATGGGTGCCGGTGCGCAACGGAATCGACAGCGAGACCCTGTGCCAGGGCGACTCGCGGGCCACTGAGGTCACCGAGAGCTGGGAACGGCTGATCAGGCAGGTCTGCCTGCGTCTGGGAGGTGAGCTGGGCCAGAAGGTGTTGCCCGTCCAGCGCGCCAAGCGCGGCACGGACCCGCGTACCCGCCGTGCCGAGATGGCCGACCGGCTCTGCCTGGAGGGGCGACTGCACGCCGAACTCCGCATGGAGGACACCCCGGGAATCCTCGCCATCACCGCGGACCTCCGCACGGGCAAGCTGCGCACGTCGATCGAGTTGCCGTCGGACGAACAGGGCTATCCCCTCACCCGGGCCAAACGACTGATCCGCCAACTGGCGGCGGCCCCGGCAGACCTGCACGTCGAAACACTGGTCTCGGGGCCGGGATCCGGTCCACGGGGCACCCTCGAAAGGCTGCGTCCCGAACCGGCCGACATCCTGCCGAAGGACGGCGCGGAAATCACCGGCTTCCGCCTCTCGCTCTTCAAGAGCATGGGCACGGGCCGCGGCTCCGCCGAAACCGGCTTCATCCGCAGCGTGGACGAGGCCGTCGACCGCTTCCACGCACAGGTCGTCACCCATCTGGAACGACGGGGCGCACACCGCGGTCAGGCCGACGGACGGACCGCCACGCGCTGAGCGGAGCGGTGGCCGGGCCTGGGACGGCGTGAACCATGATCCGCCCTTCGGGGAACAGCAGGTGACTGTTGAACCTGTTGGGGGGAACGTGGTGGAGAGCCGCAGGCGGTTTTTAACGGCCCTTGGGGGCAGTGGGGCGGCGGTGGCGCTGGCTGGAGGTGGATTCGTGGTGGGACGGCGGGCGACGGACGAGGTCCTGGTGCCCAGCGGGCTGCCCTTCACCTTCGACGTACGGGGGTTCCGGTGCGTGCTGGACGTGCCCGACCGGATGAGGCCGTGGCGCGACCGGGTGGCCGGGCGGGAGGACGAGGGGGTGCACGACCAGGACGGGGTGCGGATGTTCCGGTGGAAGGGGCGGCTCCACGACCATCCCGTCGGGCAGATCCAGTACGGCCTGGAGAACATCGCCGCTTACCGGCGCACCGGCGACGCGTTCTTCCTCGTCCGGGCGCGGGCACAGGCCGAACGCCTGGTGGCGCGGCGGCACGAGCGGCGCGGGGCGTGGTTCTTCCCGTACCCCTTCGACTTCACGCACAACGTGCACACCGGCATCGCCTACGAGGCGCCCTGGTACTCCGGGATGGCCCAGGGTGAGGCGCTGAGCCTGTTCGCCCAGCTGGCCCAGCTCCCGGCCGTCCCCGCGGCGGCACGGGGGCGGTACCGCGGGGCGGCCGACGGGGCCTTCCGGTCGCTGCTGGTGGGGGACGACGGGGCGCCGTGGGTCGTCGCCCGGGACGACACCCACCACCTGTGGATCCATGAATACCCGATCGACGCGCCGGGCACCTCGGACTACACGTACAACGGCTTCATGTTCGCCGCGCTCGGGCTGTGGGACTACTACGCGCTGACACGCAGCCCCGTCGCCGCCGACCTGTTCGACGGATCGCTGACCACCCTCGCCGCCGACTTCCGCACCCTGCGCAATCCCCGCTGGCTGTCCCACTACTGCCGGACGCACACCGTGCCGACAGCGTCGTACCACCCCGTGCACATCACCCTGCTGCGTCAGCTTTCCTGGCTGTCCGGCAGTGAGCTGCTCGCCGCGCAGTCGGACCTGCTGATGGACGACCACCCGTCCCCGTCACTCGGAAAGGACGGCGGGCGGGTACACCTCGCGGAGGGTACGCACACGCTGTTCCGGTACGACGAGGACGGCACCGTCACCGGCACCCGCACCCTGGAGCTCGTCCGCCCCGCCGAGGCCACCGCCTCGCACCGGAAGCGGATCAAGGGGCGGGACGTGCACTACCTCCTGACGGACGGTCCGGACAGGTCCGGCGGCTGGTACGTGGCGGAGCGGTACCCGGCCGCGTACGTGCGGGGCGAGTGGTGCGCCTCGGACTACCTGCCCGCCCGGAGGGCCCGGTTCCGGGCCGGGGTGAGCGTCGTGTGCCGCAGGGGCACCGAGGAGCGGACGGTGACGTACCCGAAGGACACACCGGTGCGGTACGACCGGCGTGCCCTCGTGGACGGGCGCATGATGCTCCGCGCGGCCGACGGCGACACCAAGGGGTGGTGGGTGCCCGGTTCCCAGCTCCTGGCGGGCTGACGGGGCGACGGGCTGACGGGGTGGTGGGGCGGGCGGGCACGGTGCCGGCCCACCGACGGGCGTCGAGGACAGCGTCCGCCCCACGCCCCGGACCCGACCGCCCCGGGTCCGGTCAGTCGTCGGGGCGGCCCGCCGCGAGGGCGGCCACCCATGCCGCCGCCTCCTCCGGCGTGGCCACCACCGGCACACCGGCCGGGGCCGGGGGCCGGCGGACGATCACCACCGGGAGGGCGGCCTCGCGGGCGGCCCGGAGCTTCGGGGCCGTCGCCGCGGCGCCGCTGTCCTTGGTGACCAGGACGTCGATCGCGTAGCGGCGCAGCAGCTCCCGTTCTCCGTCGAGGGTGAACGGGCCGCGGTCGAGGACGACCTGGAGGTGGGGCGGGAAAGGGGGCTCCGGGGGGTCGACCGAGCGGAGGAGGAACCAGGCGTCCGTGACATGCGCGAAGGAGGCGAGGCCCATACGGCCCGTGGTGAGGAAGATGCGACGGCCCAGGGCGCGTGCCGCGTCCGCGGCCTCCGCGAGGGTGTCCACGGCATGCCACCTGTCACCCTCGACGGGGGCCCACCCGGGACGGCGGAGGGCGAGCAGGGGAACATGGGCTTCGGCGGCCGCCCGGGCCGCGTTCGAACTGATCGTGTCGGCGAAAGGGTGAGTGGCGTCGATGACCGCGTCCACCTGGTGCCCCCGCAGCCAGCGGGCGAGGCCTTCGGCTCCCCCGAAGCCGCCGACGCGGACCTCCCCCGGGGGCAGTACGGGGGCGGCGACACGGCCCGCGAGCGAGGTCGTCACCCGCACGGTGCCGTGGAGGGACCCGGCCAGGCGACGGGCCTCGGTCGTACCGCCGAGAAGGAGTATGTGCACGGTGACGGTCCATGGGTGAGGCGACGGGTGGGCGCAGCGCCCAACTCAAGCACACCGGCCTGAGGTCCGGATGGACGACCGGGGCGTGTGCGACGGCGGCGACGACCGCCGCGTACACCGCGCTGCTGACCGGTGACTTCCCCGATCCGGTGACGATCACGCTGCCGAAGGGGCAGACCCCGGCGTTCGCGCTGGCGGCGGAGGAGCTGACCGGCTCGTACGCCATGGCGGGGATCGTGAAGGACGCCGGTGACGACCCCGACGTGACCCACGGTGCCCTGGTCCGGGCCACCGTGCGGGCGCTGCCCCCCGGGGAAGGCGTCGTCTTCCGCGCGGGCACGGGCGTGGGGACCGTCACCCGGCCGGGCCTGCCGCTGGAGGTCGGCGAGCCCGCGATCAACCCGGTGCCGCGGCAGCTGATGCGCGAGCACGTCGCACGGGTCGCGGCCGCGCACGGCGGCACGGGGGACGTGGAGATCACCGTCTCCGTCGACCACGGCGAGGAGATCGCCCGCTCCACCTGGAACCCGCGCCTCGGCATCCTCGGCGGCCTGTCGATCCTGGGGACGACCGGTGTGGTCGTGCCGTACTCGTGCTCCGCCTGGATCGACTCCATCCGGCGCGGGGTGGACGTGGCACGGGCGGCGGGACGCACCCATGTCGCCGGGTGCACGGGCTCCACGTCGGAGCGGACGGTCACGGCGCTGTACGGGCTGCCCGAGGACGCCCTGCTGGACATGGGCGACTTCGCGGGCGCGGTCCTGAAGTACGTACGCCGCCACCCGGTGGACCGGCTCACCGTCTGCGGCGGCTTCGCGAAGCTGTCCAAGCTCGCGGCGGGGCACCTGGATCTGCACTCGGCGCGCTCCCAGGTCGACAAGGGCTTCCTGGCGGAGCTGGCCCGCCGCGGCGGCGCCGACGAGGAACTGGCGGCTCGGGTGGCGGCCGCCAACACCGGGCTCGCCGCGCTCCAGTTGTGCGCCGCGGCCGGTGTGCCGCTGGGCGACCTCGTCGCCGAGACGGCCCGCGACCAGGCCCTCGAGGTGCTGCGCGGCGCGCCCGTCACGGTCGACGTGGTGTGCATCGACCGCGCGGGCACGGTGGTGGGGCGCAGCGAGCCCAGGGGCCTTCAGCAGATGTGACGGTCCCGCTCCGGCGAGTACAGGTGGCTGTCGCGGAACTGCGTCGCCGCGAGGGTGCGGCCGACCAGGATGACGGCCGTGCGGGTGATGCCGGCCTCCTTGGTGGCGGCGGCGATGTCGGCGAGGGTGCCGCGCAGGATCACCTCGTCGGGGCGGCTGGCCATCGCGACGACGGCCGCCGGGCAGTCGGCGCCGTAGTGCGGGGTGAGCTCCGCGACGACCCGGTCGACGTACCGCGCCGCCAGGTGCAGCACCAGCAGGGCGCCGCTGCGGCCCAGGGTGGCCAGGTCCTCGCCCTCGGGCATGGCGGTGGCCTGCTCGGCGATCCGGGTGAGGATCACCGTCTGGCCCACGGTCGGGACGGTGAGCTCCCGCTTCAGCGCCGCCGCCGCGGCGGCGAACGCCGGAACGCCCGGCACGACCTCGTAGGGGATCCCCGCCGCGTCCAGCCGCCGCATCTGCTCGGCGACCGCGCTGAAGACGGACGGGTCGCCCGAGTGGAGGCGGGCCACGTCGTGACCCTCCTCGTGGGCGCCGACCAGCTCGGCGGTGATGGCGTCCAGGTCCATGCGGGCGGTGTCGACGAGCCGGGCGTCCGGCGGGCACTCGGCCAGCAGTTCGCGCGGCACCAGTGAGCCCGCGTACAGGCACACCCGGCAGGAGGCGAGGGTGCGGGCGCCGCGCACGGTGATCAGGTCGGCGGCGCCGGGGCCCGCACCGATGAAGTAGACGGTCATTCTTCTGTCTCCCGCTTGGTTACGGACCATTGCGTGACCGGCATGGCCTGGCGCCAGCCGGTGAAGCCGCCCACCGGGACGGCGTGCGCGACCGCGAGCCGTACCAGTTCGCCGCCGTGGCGGCGGTACCGGTCGGCGAGCAGCGCCTCGGATTCGAGGGTCACCGTGTTGGCGACCAGCCGTCCGCCCGGCCGCAGGGCCGCCCAGCAGGCGTCCAGCAGCCCGGGAGCGGTCAGCCCGCCGCCGATGAACACCGCGTCGGGGGTGTCCAGTTCCGTGAGCCCGGCCGGGGCGGCCGCGGTGACCACCCTCAGGGCTGGTACGCCGAGGGCGGCGGCATTGCGGGCGATGCGTGCGGCGCGTTCGGGTGAGCGCTCGACCGCGACGGCACGGCACGTGCGGTGCGTACGCATCCACTCGATGCCGATCGAGCCGGACCCGCCACCGATGTCCCACAGCAGTTCGCCGGGCGCGGGCGCCAGCGCGGCGAGCGTCGCGGCGCGCACGTGCCGCTTGGTGAGCTGTCCGTCGTTCTCGTACGCCGCGTCCGGCAGGCCGGGCACAGCGCCCAGGCGCAGGGCCGACGGGTCGCGTACGCAGGTCACGGCGAGGACGTTCAGCGGGTCGCCGGGCGGGTGGGGCCAATCGTCGGCGGTGCCCGTCAGGTGGTTCTCACGGTCGGACCCGAGCTGTTCGAGGACGGTGAGGCGACTGGGCCCGAAGCCACGGTCGCGCAGCAGCGCGGCGACCTCCCCGGGGGTCGCCGCGCCGGCGCTCAGCACCAGCAGCCGCCGCCCGTCGTGGAGCGCCGCGGTGAGGGAGGCGAGGGGGCGCCCGACGAGCGTGACGGTCTCGGTGTCCTCCAGCGGCCAGCCGAGGCGGGCGCACGCGTAGGAGACGGAGGACGGGTGCGGCAGGACGCGCAGCCGCTCGGGGCCTGCCGTCTCGGCGAGGGCGCGGCCGATCCCGTAGAACATGGGGTCACCGCTGGCGAGTACGGCGACCCGGCGGCCGTCGCGGCTGTGCTCGGCCAGCAGGGCGGGCACGGCGGGCCTCAGCGGGGACGGCCAGGCGACCCGCCGGGCCCGGCATTCCTCCGGCAGCAGGGCGAGCTGCCGGTCGCCGCCGATGACGACGTCGGCGCCGCGCAGGGCGTTACGGGAGGCGTCGGGGAGCCCGGCCCAGCCGTCCGCGCCGATGCCGACGACGGTCACGGGCGGTCGGGTCTCGGGGACGGGGCCGGGGCTGCTCACGGGCTGGAACCCTACCCGCCGGTCGTCGCGCCCTAGGGTCGGGGGCATGACCGACAGTGCACCCGGCGGGCCGCCGCTCGACCTGACGCTGCTCCGTACGTTCCTGGCCGTGCACCGCTCCGGTTCGTTCACGGCCGCCGCCCGGCTGGTGGGCCTGTCCCAGCCGACGGTCACCGCGCAGATCCGGGCGCTGGAGCGGCAGCTGGGGCGGGAGCTGTTCACCCGCCTGCCGCGCGGAGTCGCCCCGACCGCCGTGGCGGACGCCCTCGCCGCCCGGGTCGCCGAGCCGCTGGACGCCCTGGAGGCGGTGACCGGCCGGCCTACGGCGGGCGACGTGGAGCCCGTGCGGCTGGCCGGGCCGGCCGAGCTGCTGTGCGTACGGGTGCTGCCCGCGCTGGCGGCGACGGCCGCGGAGCGGGGCGTGGTGCTTCGGGTGACGACGGGGCTGACCGACGAGCTGCTGGACGGGTTGCGGGCCGGTCACCACGACCTGGTGATCGCGACGTACCGGCCGAGGGGCCGGACGCTGTCGGCGACGCCGCTGATGGACGAGGAGTTCGTGCTGGTGGCCGCCCCCGCTTGGGAGGCCCGGATCGGGGCGGGGCGGGTGGCGGCCGAGGGCGCGGCGGCGCTGCGGGGCGTGCCGCTGGTGGCGTACGCGGAGGACCTGCCGATCACCCGCCGCTACTGGCGGCACGTGTTCGGCACCCGGCTGACCGACCGGGCCGCCCTCGCGGTGCCCGACCTGCGGGGCGTACTGGCGGCGGTGGCGGCGGGCGCGGGCATCGCCGTGCTGCCGCGCTACCTGTGCCTGAACGAACTGGCCACGGGAGCGCTCGTACCGCTGCTGACGCCGGAGGACCCGCCGATCAACACGGCCTACCTGGTCCGACGGCCCGGCACGGCCGACCACCCGCACCTGGCGCTGGTGCGCGACCTGCTGCTGCGCGAGGCGCGCGCGTGGTGAGGTGTCACTTGTCCGCGTGCTCGCCGATGTAGAAGAGCAGCCAGACGAACCCGGCGAACAGGTGCGTGACGAAGACGTACACGAACACGCGCAGCGCCACCCCGCGCTCCTTCCAGCGCTCGCTCTCGGTCACGATCGTCTCCCGCCACTGCTCGGTGTACGGCCCTCAGCGTACGCGGGGCGGGCGGCGCCGGACCGGACGAGGCGGGTCCGCTCCGGTCCGGCCGATGGGACAGTCACAGGCTGACGACGTCCGCGACGACGCACGCCACGTTGTCCGGCCCGCCCGCGTCGCGGGCCAGGGCGATCAGGGCGCGGACCGCGTCCTGCGGACCGGCGGCCGTCGCCGTGACCCGGTGGATCTCCGCCGCCGGAACGACCGCGGACAGCCCGTCCGAGCAGAGCAGGTAACGGTCGCCGGCCCGCGCGTCGTGCAGCCGGACATCGGGGCGGGGCGGCCTGGCCCGGTCGCCGTCCAGGGCCTTCAGCAACAGCGAGCGCTGCGGGTGGGAGGCGGCCTCCTCGGGGGTCAGGCTGCCGTCGTCGATCATCGACTGGACGACCGTGTGGTCGTGGGTGATCCGGAAGAACTCCCCGTCCCGCAGCAGATGCGCCCGGGTGTCGCCTATGTGCACCAGCGCCAGCTGCGAACCGGTCCACACCATGGCGGTGAGCGTCGTCCCGGACTCCTCGAAACCGTCGAGCGCGTCGAGGGCGTCGTTCGCCCCGGCCACCGCGTCCTCGAGGGCGTTGAGGAGGTCACCCACGCGGGCCGTCGCGAGGGACTCCAGCGGCTTCAGCGCCTCGATGGCCATGGCCCCGGCACGGGCACCGTCCCCGCCATACCCGTCGGCGACGGCCAACAGCCGGTCCCCGGCGTGCACCGAGTCCTGATTACTCTCCCGTACCAGCCCTTTGTCGGAAAGCGCGGCATAACGGATGCCCAGGGTCGTTCCCATGGTGATGTCCTTCCCGGCCGCCGCGGCCCCTGCGGGCGACGACGGCGACATGTGGTCGATGAGGAAGGCCGCCAGGTCGCGCCGGGCGGCGGTCTCGGCCTCCACCGCCGCCCAGTAGGCGCGGATGTCCCGGGCCGCAGCCCCCGCGTCCGTCCCGTACAGGTCGCACACGCGCCGGACGCGGGCCAGCGGCATCCCGATCCGCCGCAGCCACGCCACCAGCCGGGCGCGCTCCAACTGCGTCTCGTCGTAATACCGGTAACCGGTGAACGGATCGACGCGCGCCGGAGGCAGCAGGCCGAGCTCGTCGTAGCGGCGCAGGGCCTTGGCGGACAGCCGGGAGGCACGCGCGAACGCGCCGATCGTCAGCAGTCCCATGCTTCCTTCCCCACCGGGCACTCGGTCGGCGCCCGGCCCCACCGATGCTGGGCCTTCCCGCGAGGGGAAGGTCAACAGGGGACGGTCACTTGCGGTTGTAGAGCCGCATCGTCACCGCGCCGAAGACGGCCACGAACACCACCGACCATCCCAGCGACCAGGCGATGTCGGCGGCAGGCCACTCGCCCGCCATCAAGTCCCGGACCGATGTGGCCAGATGGGTCACCGGGCTGTTGTTGACGAACGCCTGGAGCCAGCCCGGCATGGTCCGCGGGTCGACGAAGATGTTGCTGAGGAAGGTCAGCGGGAAGATCACCATCATGCTGACGCCCATCACGGACTTCTCGCTGCGCAGGAGCAGGCCGAACATCGTCCAGATCCACGAGAACGCGAACACCAGCAGCAGCACCACGCCGGACGCCACGCCGATCACCCCGCCGTGCGGGCGGTAGCCGATGACCAGGCCGACGGTGAGCATCACGGTCGACGCGATCAGGTAGCGCACCACGTCGCCGAGGAGGTAGCCGACCATCGGTGCGGGCCGCCAGATCGGCAGCGTACGGAAGCGGTCGAAGACGCCCTTGGTGATGTCGGTGTTGACCGAGACACCCGTGTACATCGTGATCATCACGACGCTCAGGGTGAGGATGCCGGGCAGCAGGAACTGGATGTACGCCGAGACCGAGCCGGCCAGCGCGCCCCCGAAGAGGTACGTGTACATCAGCACCATCATGATCGGGAACGCCGTGACGTCGAAGAGCTGCTCCGGCACGTGTTTGATCTTCAGCATGGCGCGCCATCCGAAGGTCAGGGAGGCGGAGAGCGCGCTCGGGCGCGGCGGGCGTGCGCCCGCGACCAGCAGGGCGGCCAGCTCCTCGGTGCGGGGTCCGGTGAAGGTGGCGTCGTCGGTGACGGTGCTCATGCCGTGGCCTCCTCGGCCTTGTCCGTACGGTCCGTGAGCGCCAGGAACACCTCGTCCAGACTCGGCTGGCCCAGCGCGAAGTTGTCCACCATGACGCCCGCCCGCGCCAGCTCCGCCAGCGCCCGCGCCGCCTGCTCGGCCGCGCCCAGCTCCGTGCCGTGGCCGTCGACCGTCGCGGTCAGCGCCACCGGGTCGGGGTCGAGCTGCACGGTCGCGTTCAGCGCGGTCGCCAGCACCCGCTCCGCCTCCGCCCGCTGCCCGGCCTCCCGCAGCCGCACGTGCACGGACCCGGAGCCCACCGACGCCTTCAGCTCGCCCTTCGTGCCCTCGGCGATCACCTTGCCGTGGTCGATCACCGCGATCCGCGCCGCCAGTTGGTCGGCCTCGTCCAAATACTGCGTGGTCAGCAGCACGGTCGTGCCCTGGGCGACCACCGCGCGGACGATGTCCCA
Source organism: Streptomyces sp. NPDC041796 (assembly GCF_055590785.1). Lineage (NCBI taxonomy): Bacteria > Bacillati > Actinomycetota > Actinomycetes > Kitasatosporales > Streptomycetaceae > Streptomyces > Streptomyces sp. NPDC041796. The sequence continues at coordinate 403,126 of NZ_JBVJAH010000006.1, read as the reverse complement.
CACCTGGTTGCGGCTGCGCGGGTCCAGGCCGGTCGTCGGCTCGTCGAGGAAGAGCAGGTCCGGTGTGTTGAGGATGGACGCGGCGATGTCGATACGGCGGCGCATGCCGCCCGAGTAGTTCTTGACCTGCCGGTCGGCCGCCTCCGACAGCCCGAACGCCTCCAGCAACTGCCCGCTCCGCTCCCGCGCGGCCCGCCTCCCATGACCGAGCAGGCGGCCCAGCAGCACCAGGTTCTCGGTGCCGGTCAGGTCCTCGTCGACCGACGCGTACTGCCCGGTGAGGCTGACCCGCCCGCGTACCGCGTCCGCGTCCCTCACCACGTCCTTGCCGAAGACCCGCGCTTCCCCGCCGTCCGGCCGCAGCAGCGTCGCCAGCACCTTCACGGCGGTCGTCTTCCCCGCCCCGTTGGGCCCGAGCACCCCGTACACCGTGCCGGCGGGCACCCTCAGGTCGACGCCGTCCACGGCTCGGTTGTCGCCGAAGACCTTCACCAGGCCGTTCGTCTCGATGGCCAGGTCCGGGATCGTCATCGTCACTGTCCTTGGAGAAGGCGGCCGCACGGGCATACGGCACGATCGCTCCCAGTCTCCGGCCCCCGCCCGCCCCCCGCCACCGGTTTACTGCCGCGCCACGGCGGCGCGGGCGGCCTCCACACGCAGCGGCGGTACGGACGGCCACCGCCCGTACCGCCGGGACTACTCGTGCGTGTAGAACACGTAGAACGCCATCAGCCCCGCCGACACCGCCACGATCAGCGACACCACCGCCACGGTGAGGACGCTGTTGCCGGACAGGCCGTAGAGGAAGCCGACGCTGACGCCGAACAGGAGACCGAACGCGGCCGCCCGGGTTTCCCGTGGCAGGGCGCGGCGCACGCTGAGGTAGCCGTACCAAAGGGCGCCGAAGCCCAGCATGCTCACCACGGCGAGCACTGCTTGGCCGCCTGTGAAGGGGCCGTCGCCGTGGCGGACGATGACCTCGGCGTAGAGGCCGTAGAGGACGGCGCACACGGCGAGCACCATCAGGGTGGACCGGTGTACGTGAGGCCGGGTCGCCCGTTCCCCGGTACGGCGGTGTCGGCCGGGCAGCGTGACGTGTGAGGCCATGGCGCGCTCCTTCCGCTGACCTCCCTCCAGGGCACACCCCCGGCCCGCTCCCGGCAAGTGGATCAGCGTCGGCAGCCGGTGTCCGCGGGCCGGTGTCGGCGGCCGGTGTACGCGGGCCCGTGTCGGTCCGGCCCGTGTCGGTCCGGCCCGTGTCGGCGGGAGCGGGCCGGTGCCCTGGGGGTGAGACCCGTGCGAACCGGGGCCGTCCGGAGGGGAGCCATGAGCAGGGGCACCGTGAGAAGGTGACGGCTTGGCCGATTCGTACACCTCGCATCTGTTCCGCCGGGCGACCGCGTGGGCCGCCGGGCTGTTGCTCGTCGTGCCCACCACGGTCACCGGCTGCCGGCTCTTCGGCACCGACGCCGTCACCCCCGTACCGCAGCTCCTGGCCCTCCTGCCGTGGCTCGCGGTCCCCGCCGGGCTCGCCCTCCTCGCCTCCCTCCCCGCCCGCCGGCCGCTCCTGACCGCCTGGGCAGGCGGCGCGCTCGCCGTCACGCTGTGGTTCACCCAGCCGTACGGGCCCGCCGACACCCCCGCCCACGGGCCCGTCACCGGCCGGCTGCGGGTACTCACCGCGAACGTCGAGTTCGGCAACGCGACCGGTGAACTGCTCGCCACCGTCCGGCGCGAGCGTCCCGACCTGGTTTTCGTGTCCGAGTGCGACCCCGCCTGCGCGCGGGCGCTCACCGCCCACTACCCCTACGGCGCCCACGTCGCCGCCGCCGGATCCGCCGGCTCGGTCATCCTCGGCACCATGCCCCTGACCGCCGAGCCCGCCCTGCCGGGCACCACCATGGGCATGCCCGGTGCCACGGTCCGCGTCGGGACCGAGGACGTGACGCTCCGGCTCGCCCACCCGATGCCGCCGCTGCCCGGCCGGATCGGGCTGTGGAAGCAGGAGCTGGCCCTCCTGCGCGACTTCGCCGCCGACCACAAGGGCCGCCCCCTCGTCCTCGCCGGCGACTTCAACGCCACCCAGGACCACGCCGCCTTCCGCTCCGTCCTCGACTCCGGCGCCCTCCACGACGCCGCCCGCCTCGACGGCGCCGCCCGCACCGGCTCCTGGCCGCAGAACGCCACGCTGCCCCCGTACGCGCAGATCGACCACGTCCTGGTCAGCGCCGACTTCTCGGTACGCGACGCCCGTTTCCTCGACCTTCCCCGCACCGACCACCGCGCGCTCCTCGTCGACCTCGACCTGCACGCCGGCCGCTGATCCGGGAAGCGCGCCACATCGCGGGTGCCTCGGCCGACGTCTCCGGGGCCCGGGGCCCGCGCCCCGGTGCGGAGAGGTCCACGGCGGACACGGCGTCCACGGCGTGCATGGGGAACACGGCATCCACGGCGTCCATTCGACGCCCCCGCCGCCCCGGCCCGGCGCATGACGATCATGCCGTTACATTCCGGACGTCATCCTTCCGGGTGGCGTCACCGCACCGCGCCCGCCCGACTACGATGCGCACGACTCACGCGTGCCGCCCCATGCCGCGGCGCGCCCGTCCGTTCCCGCCCACCGTCATATGCCATGCCATACAAGGACATTCGCCATGCGCAGCAGCTCAAGCAAGGCTTCCAGCAGGGCTTTCCGGAAGCCTCCCGGGCGTGGGCTGCAGCCGAATGTCCTCGGTACGTTCGACACGATCGTGATGGCCGTCGCCGGTAGCGCACCCGCCTACTCGCTCGCCGCCACCAGCGCCGTACTCGTCGGTGCCGTCGGCCTCGCCGCACCCGCCGCGCTGCTGTACTGCGCGATCCCGATGCTCGGCATCGTGCTGGCGTTCAGCCGGCTCGGCCGGATCGACGTCAACGCGGGCGCCAGCTACTCCTGGGTCGGCCGGACCCTCCACCCCGCGCTGGGCTTCCTGTCCGGCTGGGCACTGATCGTCGCCGCGACCATCTTCATGGTGGCCGGGTCGCTGCCGGCCGGGCAGCTGACCCTGGCGCTCGTCGCCCCGGAGCTGGCCGCCGACACCGCGCTCGCGACCGCCGTCGGCGCCGGCTGGTTCCTGATGATGCTGCTGGTGGTCCTCGCCGGTGCCCGGCTCACCGTACGGGCACAACTGCTCATGACCGGAGTGGAGTTGCTGATCCTGCTCCTCTTCCTCGTCGGTGTGGTCGCGCACCGGGGCGCCGCCACCGCCTTCGACTGGTCGTGGCTGGGCTTCGGGCACTTCGACGGGGTGTCCGGCTTCGCCTCCGGGGCGCTGATCGCCGCGTTCTACTACTGGGGCTGGGACGTCACCAGCAACCTCAGCGAGGAGACCCGCGACAGCCGCCGCACCGCCGGGCTGGCGGCGCTCGTCGGCATCGGGGTCGTCTTCCTCCTCTTCGAGGTGTTCACCATCGCCGTCAACGTCGTCCTGTCGGCGGGGGCGGTCGGTACGGGCGGGGCGAACGTGCTGGCGCTGCTCGGCGAGGCCGTCTGGCCGGGCGTCGGCGGCAAACTGCTGATCGTGGCGGTGATGCTGTCGAGCGTCGCCACCCTCGAAACCACGCTGATCCAGGTGACCCGGTCACTGTTCGCGATGGGCCGGGACCGGACGATGCCGGCCGCCCTTGGCGCCGTGCACCGCCGCTGGAACACCCCGTGGGTGGCGATCACCGTGGTCGGGGCGGTGGCACTGGTGATGTTCGTCGCGGCGACCGCGCTCGGCTCGGTCGGCGACATCCTGGACAGCGCCGTCAACGCGATGGGCCTCCAGATCGCCTTCTACTACGGACTGGCGGGCCTCGCCGCCGTGGTGGCCTACCGTGGGACGCTGCTGAGGTCGGTGCGCGACTTCGTCCTGGGCGGCGTGTGGCCGCTGGCCGGTGCCGCCTTCATGTTCTGGATCTTCTTCGAGTCGCTGGGCGGCCTGACCGGCACGACGGTCGCGATCGGCCTGGGCGGGCTGGGGGCAGGCGTCGTACCGATGATCTGGTACTGGCGCAAGGGAAGCTCGTACTACCGTCCCGCGCGGCTGGACGCGGTTCGCGCGATGGCCGCGGCGGGTCCGTACGACGTACCGCGACAGCACCACCGCGCCGATGGGAACGAAACGCTGGCGACCGACTTCTAAGACAACGGCGATCCACCACAGCGCTTTTGACGGGGGGACAGGGACGTGGCCGTACGCCGCAGCCGCCGCTCCACACGTTTCGCGCCGGACTTCGACCCGGACTTCGGCGACCGGGCGCTCGCCCATGCCCGGCACGACATCGTTATCGGCCGCTGGCAGGGCGTACGTGACCTGCTGTGCGACACCGGCGACGACTGGTCCCTGCGTACCCACCGGCTGCGGCTGCTGTCGCACGCGGCGGCCGCGAGCACCGCCGTCGAGGCGTGGCGGGCGGCCGAGCCGGACAGCCCGGACGCGGCGGTGCTGCGGGCCGCCACCGAGGTCGTCCGGGTCTTCAACGAGGCCATCGCGGCCGGGCGGGGAGCGGCGGTGGACCGGGCGCGGCTCGACGCGACGGTCATGGCCTGCCTGGGAGCCGCCGACGCGTGCCCCGCCGACCCCATGCCGTGGGTGTCGCTGCTGACGGTGGCGCGCCTGTACGAGGGCGGGGTGGGGCGGGCCGAGCTGCGGCGCTGGTGGGACGAGCTGCGGCGGCGCGACCCGCACAACCTGGAGGGCCATGTGCAGCTCCTGCGGTACTGGTCGGCCCGCTGGCACGGCACGCACGGCTCGATGTACGACTTCGCGCGGGACGCGGCCGGGGCGGCGCCGCCCGGGTCGCCGTTGCCGGTGCTGGTGCAGATCGCGCGGGTGGAGGAGTACCGGTACGTCGTGGACGCCGGCCGGGGCCAGGGGCCGGTGCGCGGCTTCGACCAGCACTGGAAGCACGAGCTGGCGGCCACGGAGGTGCGGCGGACCCGGGAGCGGTGGCTCGGCGGGCGGCCGCCCGGCCAGGTGCGGCCGGAGGAGGTCGAGCCGCTGAACTATCTGACGCACGCCGCCTGTTACGCGGGCCTCCCCGAGGTGTACGGGGAGCTGTTCGGCCTGCTGGAGGCGCGGGCGTCGTGGGTGCCGTGGGCGTACACCGGGGAACCGGCGGAACAGTTCACGAGGTGGCGCGGGGGGACGGCCCGCGCCACCTCATGACCCCCATGGGTCAGACGCCGATGTTCCGGCCGTCCTTGCGGTACACGGCGACGACCGACGGGCGGACGATCCGGCCCGGGCCGTCGGGCCAGCTCGAGGCCGGCTTCTCGACGGACGCCCCGTCGACCTCGCCCGGGTGCTGTACGGCGACGAGGACGCGGCGGTCCTGGATGATCGGGCCGCACGTCTCGGCGCCGGTCGGCACGGTCAGGAACTGCTTGAGCTCACCACGCCGCTCGCCCTGCGTCGCGACACCGAACAGCCCGTCGTGCGAGCCGAGCTGGTTGCCGTCCGTGGACAGCCACAGGTTGCCGTGCGGGTCGAAGGCCACGTTGTCGGGGCAGGAGATGGGGCTGACCTTGTCCTTGGGGTAGCCCGCGAAGTACGTCGCCGGGTCGCCGGGGTCGCCCGCGACGAGGAACAGCCGCCAGGCGAAGCCGTCGGAGGCCGGGTCGTCCCAGTGCTCGGCGAGCTCCAGGACGTGGCCGTGCTTGTTGCCGTTGCGCGGGTTGGCCTCGTCCGCGCCCGCCTTGCCCGCCGCGCCACGGTCCTTGTTGTTGGTGAGGGCGACGTACACCCGGCCGGTGCGCGGGGACGGCTCGACGTCCTCGGGGCGGTCCATCTTCGTGGCGCCGACCTTGTCCCCGGCGAGGCGGGTGAAGACGTACACCTCCTCGGCGGTCATGCCGGGGACGTGGCTCTCGTCGCCCGTGGCGAGCGGGATCCAGTGGCCGCTGCCGTCGAACTCGCCGTCGTTCGGGAGCTTGCCGGTGCCGTCGATGTCCTGCGGGCTGTCGCCGGTGAGCTTGGCGACGTACAGGGTGCCCTCGTCGAGGAGGGTGAGGTTGTGCTCGCGGGCCTTGCGCGAGGTGCCCTTCATCATCCGCTTGGACGAGACGAACTTGTAGAAGTAGTCGAAGCGCTCGTCGTCGCCCATGTAGACGACCGGGCGGCCGTCCGCCGTCAGACGCGGCTGGGCCGCCTCGTGCTTGAAGCGGCCGAGCGCGGTGCGCTTGCGGGGCGTGGAGTCCGGGTCGTACGGGTCCAGCTCGACGACCCAGCCGAAGCGGTGCGACTCGTTGGGCTCCTGCTTGGCGTCGAAGCGCTTGTCGAACCGCTCCCACTTGCGCTCGGTGGCGCCGGAGCCGATGCCGTACCGCTTGTCGGTGGCGGACGAGCCGTTGGCGAAGTACTGGTTGAAGTTCTCCTCGCCGTGGAGCGTGGTGCCCCAGGGGGTGGTGCCACCGGCGCAGTTGTTGAGCGTGCCGAGGACCTTGCGGCCGGTCGGGTCGGCGCCGGTCCTCAGGAGGGTGCCGCCGGCCGCCGGGCCGGTGAGCTCGAACTCGCTGGTGGCGGTGAGGCGGCGGTTGAGCGGGTGCCGCGTGACCGGGACCAGCCGGCCGTCACGGTGCTGTTCCTGGACGACGACCACGGACAGGCCGTGGGCGGCCCAGGCGATCTCGACCTGCTCGCGGGTCGGGTTCTCGGGGTCGTATCCCTTGAACATCAGGACTTCGTCGGTGTACTCGTGGTTCGCCACGAGGACCTGGCGCCCGTGCTCGCCCTTGAGCGGCAGCAGGGACAGGAAGTCGTTGTTGTACCCGAACTGTCCGGCCTGCGCCTTGGCGGTCTGCTTGTCCGGGTCGAAGGCGGGCGCGCCGCGGAGGATCGGCTCGCCCCAGCGGATGACGATGCTCTGGGCGTAGCCGTCCGGGACGGTCACCTTGTCGTCGGTGTTCGGGGCGACGGGCGTGAAGCGCAGCCCGCGGGCGCCGGTGCTCCTGCCCGCCGTACGGGGCGTGGCGGCGACCGCCTCCGGTCCGGCCGCCGCCTGGGCGACGACGGCACCGCCGGCGGTGGCGGCGACGGTGACGACGGCGGCGGCGCGCATCATCGAACGGCGCGACAGGGCACCGGCTATGACGTCGCCGGCGTACTCGTTGTCGCTGGTGTTGGGCACCTCGTGGAAGCAGGCGTCGCCGCACCGGTAACGGCAGGTGAGGGCGGAACGGCCGCCTCCGTGCGGGTTGGTGCTCAGCAGCGGCAGCAGCTTGCGCACTTCGTCCTCCTCCGGCGCAGCCTGCGCCGACATGGTGTCGGGAATCGGTCCGGCGGTGACGTTAGGCGCGTAGATGTGCAGGTCGGCGGCGGCCGGGTGAACGGTGGATGAATCCGGTGCGTCAGGGGTGGGGTTGACGCGAATGCCCCTTGCCTTTCCACGCCACACGGGGCGGCTAACCTTACGTGTCCGCCATGGCCAGGGATGATTCCTAGCAGTACGGACATACACGGCACCCAACATGCGAAAGGCCTCGCCCATGGGCATTCGGAGCTTGCTGCGCAAGGTGTTTGGACGCGACCGTGCGGAGCGCAACGAGACGGCAGCCGCCTCCGTCCCGCCCCAGACGGAACGGGCGGTGCCCCAGGAGGAGCCCACGGAGCCCACGGCGACGGTTCCGTCCCAGACGTCGCCGACCTCCGCCTCGGCCCCGGACCCGGCCACGTCGGCGGCCCCGGCGGCCCCGGCGGCCCCGGCGGCCCCGTCGCCGGAGCAGGCGGCGGCGGACCTGGTGGCGGCGGCGTTCGACACCGCCCACCCCCGCCGTCCCTCGGTCCCGGCGGCCCGTGAGGCGACCCCCGAGCCCGCCGCCCCGAAGGCGGACATCCCGCCCCAGTCGGAGGCCACGCGCGAGGCGGAAGTCACCACGGAGCCGGAGCCCGCCGCCGAACCGGTGGAGCCCAAGGCCGCCGCCGAGCCGGAACCGGCCCCGGAACCGTCGCCCGAGCCCGAGGCGGAAGCCTCCGAGCCCGAGGCGATCGTTGAGCCCGAGCCCGAGGCCACCGTTGAGCCGGAGCCCGAGGCAGCGGCCGACCCGGCTCCCGCGCCGGACCCGGAACCCGCGCCCGAGGCAGACGCTGCCCCCGAGGCGGAAGCCGCCGAGCCCGAGGCCATCGTTGAGCCGGAGCCGGAGCCGGAGCCGGAACCCAAGCCCGCGCCCGCGGCGGAAGCCGCCGAGCCGGAGCCCGCCGCCACCGCGGCCGATGACGCGGAAGCCTCACCTGAGGCCGAGGCCGCGCGGCCGAAGCCCACCGAGGAGCCGACGGCCACCGACGAGCGGACGCCCGCCGACAAGCCGGAACCACACCCCGAACCGGAGCCGCAGCCCGAGCCCGCGGCGGCGAGCGCCGCATCCGCCGCCAAGCCCGCCTACTCCGCGGCCCGCGTCAAGAGCAAGGCCCCTCAGCTGGCCGAGGCGTACAAGGCGGCCGGTGCCGCTCTCCGCAAGCGCGGCCTCGTGGGCGCACGCGCCACGGTGTACCTGGTCCTCGACCGGTCCGGGTCCATGCGCCCGTTCTACAAGGACGGCAGCGCGCAGCACCTCGCCGAGCAGGCCCTCGCGCTCGCCGCGCACGTCGACGACAAGGCCACCGTCCCGGTCGTCTTCTTCTCGACCGAGATCGACGGCACCGGCGAGGTCACCCTCGACGACGTCGACGGCAGGATCGAGGCGCTGCACAGCTCCCTCGGCCGCATGGGGCGGACGAACTACGACCGCGCGATCCGCGAGGTGCTGGCCCACCACGAGAAGTCGGACGCGGCGGACCGTCCCGCCCTGGTGCTGTTCCAGACGGACGGCGCTCCCGAGTCGAAGACGGCCGCGACGCAGGCGCTCGCCGACGCGGCGGCGAGCGGCGGAAGCCTGTACTGGCAGTTCGTGGCGTTCGGCGAGGAGGACTCCAAGGCGTTCGACTACCTCCGCAAGCTGGACGCGCCCAACGCCGGGTTCTTCCACGCGGGCCCCACCCCCCGTGACGTCCCGCACACCACCTTCTACCGCGAGATTCTCGCGGGCTGGACGTTCTAGGGCCGGCCCTGGGGCCGCCCGGGGGCCCGGTCGTCGACGGGTAGCCGTACTGTCACGACCAGGCCCCCGCCGTCCCGGCCGGTCGCCGTCACCGTGCCCCCGTGGGCGAGGGCGACCGACCGCACGATGGACAGCCCGAGCCCCGCGCCGGGCCCCATCCGGTCCCGCCCCTCACCGCGCCGGAACGGCTCGAACAGGCCGGGTACGTCCGCCTCGGCGACCACCGGCCCCGTATTGGTGACCGTCAGCACGCCCCCGTCCACGGTCACGCGCACCCACCCGCCCGGCACGTTGTACGTGACCGCGTTCGCGACGAGGTTGCGCGTCAGCTGTGCGAGCAGCACCCGGTTGCCCTGGACCACCCCACCGGTCCCGGAAACCCGTACGTCGTGCCCTTCGCACTCCTCCGCCACCACCTCGTCCAGCCGCACCGGCTCCCGTTCCTCCAGGCCCCGCTCACCGCGCGCCAGCACCAGCAGCCCGTCGATCAGCCGTTCACTGCGCCGGTTGCTGTCCAGCAGCACCTGCTTGATCGAGGAGGGAACCGAGTCGTCGAGCCCCACCTGGATCGCCGCGCGCTGCGTGGCCAGGGGCGTACGCAGCTCGTGCGAGGCGTTGGCGATGAACCGCCGCTGGCTGTCGAAGGCCGCCTCCAGCCGCGCCAGCAGCGCGTCGATGGTGTCGCCCAGCTCTTTGAGCTCGTCGTCCGGCCCGCTCACCCCGAGCCTCTCGTGGAGGGTGCGCTCGGAGAGCCGCCGTGCCCGGGCGGTCATCTCGTGCACGGGGCGGAGGACGCGCCCCGCCGTCCACCACCCCACCACCACGGCGCACAGCGCCATGACCAGCAGCGCCCCGCCCGACCAGATCAGCAGCTGCTCGGAGGCCGCCCGGCTGACATCGCCGGTGACCCGCTCCACCTGGACGATGTCCGGTCCCTGCACCCGCGCCGCGATCGCCTCCGCCTCGCCGCGCGTCCCGGCCCGGGAGAGCAGGTTCACCACACCGAGCAGACACCCGCCCAGCACCAGGAAGACGCCCCCGTACACCAGGGCGATCCGGGTCCTGATGGCCGACCCGGACCCGATCCCCGAGCCGCTGCCGGAACCGACCCCGGCTCCGACCCCGGGCCCGACCCCGACCCCGGGCCCGGTCACAGCGCGTACCCCACGCCCTGCACCGTCCGGATGACCGCCGGCTCGCCCAGCTTCCCGCGCAGCTTGCTCAAGCACACCCGTACCGCGCCCGTGAAGGGGTCGGCGTGCGCGTCCCACGCGCGCTCCAGCAGCTCCTCCGCCGACACCACCGCCCCCTCCGCCTCCATCAGGATCTGGAGCACCGCGAACTCCTTCGGTGACAGCTCCAGGTCCCGCCCCTCCCGCTCGGCGGTCCTCCGTACCGTGTCCAGCCGCACGCCGTGCCGTTCCAGCAGCGGCGGCACCGGCGGCCGGGCGGTGCGCCGTCGCAGCGCGCGCACCCGCGACACCAGCTCGGGGAACTCGAACGGCTTCCCCAGGTAGTCGTCGGCCCCCAGGTCGAGCCCCTCCACCCGGTCCTCCAGCCCCGCCGCCGCGGTCAGCATCAGGATCCGGGTCCGCGCCCCGCCGGCGACCAGCCGCCGCGCCACCTCGTCGCCGTGCACCCGGGGCAGGTCCCGGTCGAGGACGACGACGTCGTAGTCGTACAGCCCGAGGTGGGTGAGGGCCTCGTCCCCGCTGTGGACGGTGTCGACGGCGAATCCGGCGCGCCGCAGTCCGGCGGCGACGAGCTCGGCGAGGACGGTCTCGTCCTCGGCAACCAGTACGCGCATGCCCCCACTCTCCACGCCCCCGGGTTTCGCGAACGTCTCCCCCTCCCCCTGCCGTCTCCCCCTCCCCCTGCCGTCTCCCTCCTCCGTCTCCCCCCTCGAAACGAAGGTGAGGGGAGCTTCCGCGGGCGGATAGGATTTCGACCATGGCGGCCACTGGATCCGAGAAGCAGGGGGCGAAGGCGTACTACGTCTCGACCCCCATTTACTACGTCAACGACGCTCCTCACCTGGGCCACGCCTACACGACCGTCGCAGGCGACGTGCTCACCCGCTGGCACCGTCAGCGCGGCGAGAAGGTGTGGTACCTCACCGGCACGGACGAGCACGGTCAGAAGATCATGCGCACTGCCGACGCGAACGGGGTCACCCCGCAGGAGTGGTGCGACAAGCTCGTCGAGGAGGCCTGGAAGCCCCTCTGGGAGCACCTGAACATCGCGAACGACGACTTCATCCGTACGACGGAGAAGCGGCACACGGACCGTGTGCAGGAGTTCGTGCAGGACCTGTACGACAAGGGTGAGATCTACAAGGGCGGGTACGAAGGCCCGTACTGCGTGGGCTGCGAGGAGTACAAGCTCCCCGGCGACCTGATCGAGGACGAGCAGGGCACCAAGCTCTGCCCCGTCCACAAGAAGCCGGTGGAGATCCTCAAGGAGGAGAACTACTTCTTCAAGCTGAGCGAGTACGGCCCGAAGCTGCTGGAGTTCTACGAGAAGAACCCCGGCTTCATCCAGCCGGAGTCCGCCCGCAACGAGGTCGTGAACTTCGTCAAGCAGGGCCTCGAGGATCTGTCGATCTCGCGTTCCACCTTCGACTGGGGCATCCCGATCCCGTGGGACGACAAGCACGTCATCTACGTGTGGGTCGACGCGCTCCTGAACTACGCGACGGCCGTCGGCTACGGCTCGAACCCGGCGAAGTTCGACGAGACGTTCCCGGCGAACGTGCACCTGATCGGCAAGGACATCCTGCGCTTCCACGCGGTGATCTGGCCGGCCATGCTGATGGCGCAGGGCCTGCCGGTACCGGGCAAGGTGGCGGCCAACGGGTGGCTGATGGTCGGCGGCGAGAAGATGTCGAAGTCGAACCTGACGGGCATCAAGCCGCAGGACCTCACCTCGCACTTCGGCGTGGACGCCTACCGCTGGTACTTCCTGCGGGCGATCGCCTTCGGCCAGGACGGCTCGTTCTCGTGGGAGGACTTCACCGCCCGCTACACCTCCGAGCTGGCCAACGACTACGGCAACCTCGCCTCGCGCGTCGCGGCGATGGTCGGCAAGTACTTCGAGGGCGCCCTCCCGGAGGCCACGGCCGGCGGCCCGGCCGAAGCCGCCATCCACGAGGGCCTCGCCAAGGCGGTCTCCGAGGCCGACCGGAAGATCGGCGAGGAGCTGGACTTCCAGGGCGGCATCCTGGCGATCTTCGACTTCGTGAAGCAGGTCAACGGCTACATCACGGAGCAGGAGCCCTGGAAGGTGGCCAAGGACACCTCCGACGAGGGCCGGGCCCGCCTGGCGACGATCCTCTACACCGCCGCCGAGTCGCTCCGCGCGGTCGCCGTGCTCCTCAACCCGATCATGCCGGAGACCTCGCAGAAGCTCTGGGACTCCCTCGGCGCCGAGCCCGTCCTGGGCCCGCTCGCCGACCAGACCGTCGACTCCGCCGCCACCTGGGGCCTGCTCCCCACCGGCGCGACGGTGACGAAGGGCGCGGTCCTCTTCCCGCGCCTGGAGGAGCCGAAGAAGGACTGACCTCCTTCCCGCCCCCGCACGATCCGGACCGCCGCCCTCCTCGGAGGGCGGCGGTCTTGTCGTAGGCGGTACTGCATCCAGCCGTTTCCCGGACATCTCATTGCAGTCGAAAATCCGAACGTGTGATGATCCCCGTCGTGACCATGAACGGGGACATGACCACAGTGGACGGATCGACTTCCGGCCGGCCGTCGCGGCTGGCGGATCTGCTCGACGGACCGACGCCGTCCGCCTCGCCCGAACCACCCTCTCCCGCGTCGGCGCGGCGGGAGTTCGCCGTCCTGTTGGGCGAGTTCCGGCGTACCGCCGTGCTGGTGCCGGTCGATCCGTACGGAGGTCCTTGGACCGCCGAGCAGGGCGGGGTCCGGTGGATCTGCGCGTTCTCGAACGAGGAGGCGCTGGCACGGTTCGCACATGCACGGGGTGAGGCCGGGCGGGAGTGGGAGTACCGGACGGTGCTCGGGGCGCGGTTGCTGGATGTGCTGGTGCCGAGGCTGGGGGTTCCGGCGGGTGTGGCGCTGGACGGGGGCAGCGACGACGGCGTGGTGTTCCCGCCGGTGGAGGGCATCGTGCCCGACGCGGCGGTGGTGGAACTCGGGGGGACGCAGTGAGCGGTACGGATCCTGATCTCGCGGCGTCCAACGCCGGCTTCCGGCTCATCGCGATGGGCATCGACAAGGCACACGAGGAGCTGAAGGACCTCGGGATGATCGGCGAGGCAACCGCCGGCCGTGGCTTCTCGGAGCTGACCCTCTCGGGGCTGGAGTTGGGGCACGCGGGGCTGGCCGCCGGGTTCAAGACATTCTGCGAGCGCTGGGAGTGGGGTGTCCGGGCGCTGATGCAGCGGGGCAACAGCTTCGCCTCGGGTGTCGGACTGTCCGCGGGGGCGTTCCACGAGCAGGAGCAGTACGTCAAGGACACCATCAAGATCGCCGTAAATGGGCTGAACGGCAATCCGCACCTCAGCGAGGACGAGGTCAAGGCGAAGGACTGGGACGAGATCAAGTCCCAGAGGACGGGGGACAACGCGGACTACAGCCTGGAGTCCATGGCAGCGGCGCAGCGGAACGTCGAGCAGACGTGGAAGGACACCGGCTACGACCTCGAGGACGCCGCTTTGGACTCGCTGGAGAACAGCGGCGCCCTGGACCCGGCGATGCGCGAGGCCGTGAACGAGCGCATGCGCGAGACGTTCGACCCCTCCCAGGAGGCGGTCGAGCGTGCGGAACGGCCGGGGTGGGGGAGCGAGTAGATGACGGACTGGCTGGGGAAGCTGGGGGACGCCTGGGAGGCCGGCGAGAAGATCGTCGGCGTAGGTGTCGACAAGGGCACCGATGCCCTGGGAGAGGTACTGGACCACGTCGGCGCCGAAGGCGTCGCCGAGTCGGTCACCGACTGGGGTGACAGCGCGGCCTCCGCGCTCGGAGCGGAGGTCGGGGAAAAGCAACTCGGCCAGAGCGAAGAGCCCAGTGAGCTGGTCCACGGCCAGGCGTCCAAGATCACCTCGAGTGCGAAGAACCTGAGTGACTTCAGCGCGGCCTTCAATATGGTCGGCGCCGGCATGAAGGGGCTGGACTCCGCCCACTGGAAGGGCGAGGCCGCCGACACCTTCCGTGAGAAGTTCCAGCTGCTGCCCACCGACTGGCTGCACGCGGCGGACGCCTTCGAGGCCGCGGCCGCGGCGCTGACGGCGTACGCCGCGACGGTGACCGCAGCGCAGGGCATGGCCAGGGAGGCGATAGCCCTGTTCAAGCAGGGCAACGAAACCTCCCAGAAGGCCGTCGACGCACACAACAAGAAGGTCGACGCCTACAACAAGGCCCGCACCAGCGACGCCCCGCTCCCCGAACCGGTTCCCTTCACCGACCCGGGCCAGGCTCTGCGCGACCAGGCCCAGGGAATCCTCGACAACGCCCGCCGCCAGCGCGACGCGGCCGCCGAGAGGGCCAACCAGGTCGTCACATCGGCCCTCGCCCACGCCCCCGCCGAGAAGTCCGCCATGGAGCGCGCCAAGCTCGGCCTGATGGACCTGGCGCTGGGCAACGGCGTCGAGACGATGCACTTCGTCGGCGGCGCCGTCAAAGGCACCGTCGGCCTCACCAACTTCGTCCGCTCGGTCAATCCCCTCGACGGGTACAACATCACGCACCCGGCCGAGTACTACGAGAACGTCAACATGACCCTGGCCGGAGTCGTGTCCAGCGCGGCCCACCCCGACCGGGCGGCGAAGGGCGCGTGGGACGCGTTCCAGGAGGACCCGAGCGAGTTCTGGGGCCGCCTGGCCCCGGAGGCGTTCGGCACCAAGGGGGCGGGTGGGCTGAAGTCCCTGGCGCGGAAGGGCGTGGACGACGGCCCGAGCGGTGGCGGCACGGGGCGGACCGAACACAATGAGGATCCCCACGACAGGTCACGCGAGTGCACTGACCGGCAGTGCAAGGGCGACCCCGTCGACATGGCGACGGGCCGGATGGTCCTCCCACAGACGGACATCACCCTCCCAGGATCTCTCCCGCTGGTCTTCACCCGTACCTTCGAGTCGTCCTACCGCGCGGGACGCTGGTTCGGCCCGACCTGGGCGAGCACCATAGACCAGCGCCTGGAGATCGACTCCGAAGGCGTCGTGTTCATCTGCGAGGACGGCAGCCTCCTCGCCTACCCGCACCCCGCGCCCGGTGTGCCGGTCATGCCCACGCACGGACGCCGCTGGCCGCTGGACCGCGACCGGGACACGTACACGATCACCGACCCCGCCACCGGCCGGGTCTGGCACTTCACCTCACACGGCCCCGACCTGGCACTGCTGACACAGCTCGACGACCGCAACGGCCGCTGGATCGCCTACGAGTACGACGAGTCCGGCGCTCCGGCCTCGATCGTGCACCACGGCGGCTACCACCTGAAGCTCACCACCGCCGAGGGCCGTGTCACCGCGCTCCACCTGGCGGGCGCCGCCCCGGACGGCACCGACCAGGAGATCCTTCGCTACGGCTACACGGACGGCCACCTGACCTCCGTCACCAACTCGTCGGGCCGACCGCTGTCCTTCGGCTACGACGAGCACGGCCGCATCACGTCGTGGACGGACACCAACGGCAGCCACTTCGACTACGTCTACGACGAGCGGCACCGCTGCGTGTACCAGTCAGGGTTGAACGGTCACCTCGTATCCCGCTTCACCTGGGACGACACAGACGCGGACACCGGTCTGCGGCAGACGTCCATCACCGACGGCCTGGGCCACACCACCCGCTACCTCATCAACGAACGCGTGCAGGTCGTCGCCGAGATCGACCCCCTCGGCACGGTCGTCCGCTCCGAGTACGACCGACACAACCGGCTCCTGTCCCGCACGAACCCCCTCGGTCACGTCACCCGCTTCACCTACGACGAGGCGGGCCGGCCGACCGCGGTGGTGAGACCGGACGGCCGCGAGATGTCCGCCGAGTACAACGCGCTGGGCCTGCCGGTCCGGGTGCGCGGCGCGGACGGCACGGTGGTGCGCCAGACGTACGACGAGAAGGGCAACCGCACCTCGGTCACCGACCCGACGGGCGCCACCACCGCGTTCGCCTACGACGCGACCGGCCACCTCACGACGATCAGCGACGCGCTCGACCACTCGACCGCCCTGCGCTGCGACCGCGCCGGCCTCCCTGTCGCGATCACCGACCCACTCGGCGCGACCGTCCACTACGAGCGCGACGCCTTCGGCCGCCCGGTCACCATCACCGACCCGCTGGGCTCGGTGACCCGCCTGGAGTGGACCGTCGAGGGCAAGCTGGCCCGGCGCACCGAACCGGACGGCACCGAGCAGTCGTGGACGTACGACGGTGAGGGCAACTGCCTGTCGCACACGGACGCGATGGGCGGGGTCACTCGGTTCGAGTACACGGACTTCGACCTGCTGACGGCCCGGACCGGCCCGGACGGCGTGCGCTACGAGTTCTCACACGACACGAACCTGCGTCTGACGCGGGTGACGAACCCGCAAGGCCTGACGTGGGAGTACGCCTACGACCCGGCGGGCCGTCTCACCTCCGAAACGGACTTCGACGGCCGGACGCTGGGCTACGCCTACGACGCGGCGGGCCGTCTGACCTCCCGCACGAACGGCCTGGGGCAGACGGTCCGGTTGGAGCGTGACGCCCTCGGCCGGATCGTCCGCAAGGACGCCGAGGGTGCGATCAGCACCTACGAGTACGACGTCTTCGACGAACTGGCGGTGGCAACGAACCTGGATTCAAGGCTGGAGCGCCTCCGGGACCGCCACGGCCGTCTGAGGTCGGAGAGGGTCAACGGCGCGCGGCTGGAGTTCTCGTACGACGCCCTCGGCCGCCGCACGGGCCGGACGACCCCCACCGGGGCGGTGAGCCGGTGGACGTACGACGCGGCCGGCCGCCGCACAGAGCTGACGACGGCGGGCCGTTCCCTGACCTTCGAGCACGATGCCGCCGGTCGGGAGCTGTCGCGGCACATCGGCGACGCGGTCACCTTCAGGCACGAGTTCGACGCACTGGGCCGCCTCACGGGACAGCAGGTCTTCGGCGCCGGCCACACCGTCCAGCGCCGCGCCTACACCTACCGCGCCGACGGCATCCTGACCGGCGTCCAGGACCAGCTCTCCGGCTCCCGCACCTTCGACGTGGACGTCACCGGCCGGGTCACCGCCGTCCACGCCGAGGACTGGAGCGAGCGGTACGCCTACGACGCCGCCGGCAACCAGACGGACGCCTCGTGGCCTGCCTCCCACCCGGGCCACGAAGCCACGGGCCCCCGCGCCTACACCGGCACCCGCATCGCCCGCGCGGGCAACGTCCGCTACGAACACGACGCCCAAGGCCGAGTCGTGGTCCGCCAGAAGACCCGCCTCTCCCGCAAGCCGGACACCTGGCGCTACGCGTGGGACGCGGAGGACCGGCTGGTGTCCGTGATCACCCCGGACGGCACGGTGTGGCGCTACCTCTACGACGCGCTCGGCCGCCGCATCGCGAAGCAACGTCTGGCGGTGGACGGTGCATCCGTAGCGGAGCAAGTCCTCTTCACCTGGGACGGTGCGACCCTCTGCGAGCAGACCACCTCCGGCGACACGCTCCCCAGCCCCGTCACCCTCACCTGGGACCACGACGGCCTGCACCCGCTGACCCAGACAGAACGCCTTGGTGCCGCGGACGCTGCGCAGGACACGGTCGACGAGCGCTTCTTCGCCATCGTCACCGACCTGATCGGCACCCCGAGGGAACTCGTCGACGAGTCGGGCGCCCTCGCCTGGCACACCCGCAGCACCCTGTGGGGCGCCACTGCCTGGGCATCCTCCAGCACGGCGTACACACCACTTCGCTTCCCGGGCCAGTACTACGACCCGGAGACGGGGCTCCACTACAACTACCACCGCCATTACGACCCGGAGACCGCCCGGTACCTCTCGGTGGACCCTCTGGGCTTGGATCCCGTCCCCAATCCGGTCTCGTATGTACTCAACCCGCATAGCTGGGCTGATCCTTTCGGCCTCTCACCGTGTCTGGTGGGTGGACCAGAAAAGCATCTACCCCTGGACAAGGCCCGTGGCGACGTGATCTTCCCAAGCCATGAAGAGGCGCTACGGGAGGCGTTGCGCCGGTACGATATCGAGGACCCGGCCTACATACAGAGAATCGAGACATGGGGCAAGAACCCAAATCTGTACGGCCCCAAGGGGGAGCCATGGGAGATAATCCAAGCCATCGACTCGCGAGGAAATGAGCTCGAGTTCCATCACCACGCGAACGGCCATTACTTTAAGCACAAGGATCCCGACCAAGAGCAGTGGTCACTACCTCACTACCACGGCCCTAAGGGCGAGCACATATACTACGGCGACATGAACTCCGCATACGGGCTGAGGGGAGTGCCGCGAAGTGAGCATTAGCAGCGGGCAGTTGCCGGGCCATGACATGGTGGGCCAGCCACAATGGGACTCCGAGACTGTCGGTTCGACGATTTCATCCCTGGAAGGGGAGCTGTCGAACGTCAGCGCGGTGTGGGTGCTCTGCGACCCGGAAGTCGAATCGGAGATCTGGACCTCCGTCCTGCCGCGCCTTCAGCAGGAGAAGGTCTTCAGTTGGTCCGCCAGACTGCGCCCCGATGTCGCTCAGGACGCCACACAAGAGGCGCACCTACTTCTACGCCGGGCGCAAAGCCGGGCCGGACGTGCCCTTTTTGAGGGGCTACCCTTCTACGAAACGACATTCCGATGTTCAGGGAACACCACAGTTGGTGTGTCCGACCTCGCAAGCGGGCTGGGCATGCGGACCACTGGCTTCGCAATGGCCATCGGAGAGGCGGCCCATGCTGATGCTTGGATCGCTAGCGTCCAAGTGATGGAGAATCATTTCTCACTCGCTCGAGACTTCCCCAACTCTATCACCCTGGAATCGTTCCGCAGAAAGATCGTCAGCCTGTACATCGACTTTTCGATCACTTCAGGGCTTTTCCCCTTGATCCCCCTCAACAGACATCCCGAAGGCGGCTTTGTCCTTTTCTGCCCGGCTGACAAGTACAGCGACGTCGTGGCAGACCTGACCGAGGGGCGTGGAATTACGGAGGGGACCGAGGCCACGCAGCGAATCTTGCGCTTCACGGCACAGGGCGGGGATCTTTCATACTTGTGACGTGAGCGCTTACCTCATCTCCAGTAACGAGAAAGGTCCCAGCAATTATGCCGAAGCGCTTTCGCCTGGCTGGAGAGACGCTCAGCCGACTGGGGCCCTTGAGGTGGCTCAGGCTCAGCGGCGAGCGTCATCCGATCTACGGTTACCCACAGGTGCCCTTCCTCGGCTGGAGATTCGAGGAGCCGAGTGCCGATAAGCTCCGGCTCATCGAGCAGGCGATGCGCACGACTCCCGCCCAGGAGGACTGGCGCATCGACGCGTCGCGACGGAATTGGCTGCTGGCACCGTCGCGCATCCTGGACGACGGTGAGGACCCAGCGGCCTCTCCCACATTCGATGAACGCATCGCCCTTGCCATGCAGGACCAAGCCTTCTGCGTACCGGCTCTGGCAGATCTCGACGCGATACTGCGAACCCTGAATGCCCTGATCACCGCGCAGGCGGGGCGGATCGAGGGCTGACGTCGGACAGGAGCCCGGGCAGTGCGTGCGCTCCCCGACCCGGTGCAGAGCGCCGAGGCGGTGTCGGGGACGAGGTCAGTTGTCTGACGCCGTCGCGATCGCCTCGTCCAGGACCTCCCGCGAGCGGATCAGGTCGGTGATCAGGGCGTCGATGCGGGCACGTTCCGTGGTGAGGTCGGCGACCAGGCGGGCCGTGGCGATGGCGGAGGGCCCGCCGTCGGCGTCGCGCATGCAGGGGAGGAGCTGGGCGATCCGTTTGCTGTGGAGGCCCGCCGCGTAGAGCGCCTGGATGCGGATGACCCGGTCGACGGCCCACTCGCCGTAGGTGCGCTGCCCGCCAGGAGTGCGGTCGGCGGTGAGGAGGCCCTGCTCCTCGTAGTAGCGGAGCGACCGTTCGCTCACGCCCGTGCGCCGGGCAAGTTCACCGATGCGCATTATCCACCTCGTGTTCCGCGCAAGGGACTTGAACCTGACATTGATGTCAACTTCTACCGTACCGGCATGACGAACACACCACAGCAGACCCGCCTCTTCCAGCCCGCCCGCCTCGGCTCCCTCGACCTGCCCAACCGGCTGGTCATGGCCCCCCTGACCCGCAACCGCGCCGGGGCCGACGGAGTACCGCAGCCGATCATGGCCGCGTACTACGCCCAGCGGGCCTCCGCGGGCCTGATCATCGCCGAGGCGACCACGCCCAACGCCGTGGGGCAGACGTACCCCAACATCCCGGGCATTCACGACCCCGCCCAGGTTGCCGGCTGGCGGCAGGTCACCGACGCGGTGCGCGACGCGGGCGGGCGGATGTTCCTCCAGCTCCAGCACGGCGGCCGGGTCGGGCACCCCGACAACAGCGGGCTGTTGCCGCTCGCGCCGTCGCCCGTGCCGCTCCCGGAGACCATCCACACCCCGAGCGGGCGCCAGGAGGCCGTGGTGCCCCGGGAGATGTCGCTCGACGACATCCGCACTACGGTCACCGACTTCGCTACCGCCGCGCGCAACGCCGTCGACGCCGGCTTCGCCGGGGTGGAGGTCCACGCGGCCAACGGGCACCTGTTGCACCAGTTCATGGCACGGAACACCAACCACCGCACCGACGCCTACGGCGGCTCGGTCGCCGGCCGCATCCGGTTCGTGGTGGAGGTGGTCCGGGCGGTCGCCGCAGCCATCGGTCCCGAGCGGGTGGGCCTGCGGATCTCCCCGGGGAACACCGTCAACGGCATCGAGGAGGGCGAGACCGGGGAGCTATACCCGGCACTCGTCGACGCCCTCGCCGATGACGGCCTCGCCTACCTGCACACAGTGTTCGCCGACCCGGACGACGCCCTGTGGCAGGACCTCCGCAAGCGGTGGACCGGGATGCTGGTCGCCAATCCGGCGCTGGGATGGGGCAGGCCGCTGCCCGCCGACGGCGGCAAGCAGGCGGGCGAACGGCTGCTGGCCGCCGGTGCCGACCTGATCGCGCTCGGCCGGGCCTTCATGGCCAACCCCGACCTGGTCGAACGGCTGCGGACCGGCGCGCCGCTCAACCCGCTGCGGGACGAGGGCTGGATGTACGCCGGCGGCGAGGCGGGGTACACCGACTACCCCTCGCTCACCGAAGCGGGCATGACGGTCACGGCCTGATCCGGTAAGCATGTGGAGTGGCGAAAGTGCGCGGGAGAACCGAAGGGCTCGGGCGGGAGGTCTTCGGCCCGCTGGGCGGCATCGTGGAGATCGGTTCGGTCGTCGACGCGGGCGGCCGGCCACTCTCAACCATCTCGGTGAGTGACTTCACCGCCCGTCATCGCGACGAGTTGCACCGCATCCTGGCCGCCGTGCGGGACATCGGCGGCTTCCCTCCCGACACGATGCGCATCTTCGACGACCTGGGCTGGCATCGCGATCACGACATCACCACAGCCTCGCTGCTGCTGTGGTCCGGTGGCGTCGAGGCGTACTCACCACACCTCGAACGACCCGAGAGCGTACGGAGAATGCTCCGCGCCGGAGCCGACATCCAACTCGTGAACCTCATGCACGCGCTCGTGGGAGCGGCCACACAGAGAACCCCTCACCGTGACCCGGAAGACCTCGTGCCGCTCATCGTCGCGGTCATCGACATCGCGGCCGCCCTGGTCGGACTCGGTCGCGCGACTGCCGTCCGGGACGTCTTTCGCATGTGGCGCGTGGCGTACCTCGCTGGTGTCCTGATGCCGTCCTCGACCACTCCTGAGTCGATCAAGGAGAGCTTCAGGACGTACGCGCACATCCTCGATGCGAGGGACTGACCACATGCACGCCGACGCCGAAGCCGTACTCAGTTGCCCGACGCGTACGACACGAACCCCGCCCACGCGCCCGGGGTGAGGGCGAGCTGGGGGCCGCCGAGGCACTTGGAGTCGCGGATGTGGACCGTGCCGGGCGTGGTGGCGACCTCGACGCAGGAGTCGCCCTCGCTGCTGCTGCTGTAGCTGCTCTTGAACCACGCCAGTCCGGAGCCGTCCCCGGACGAGGTGTTGCGGATCATGTCTCTCCCAGCAGTTGCTCGATGAAGGCTCGCGACTCGCGGGGAGTGAGAGCCTGGGCCCTGATGATGCCGTAGCGCAATTCCAGGATATGGAGCTGTTTCCCCTCGGTCACGGGTCGGCCGTTGGCCACGGCCGGCGAGCGTCCGACGGCCGAACCATCGCCGAACTTCAGCACCTCGATACCGCCTGCCAGCCCTGCATGCTCCTCCCGGTCCATCGGCATCACCTGAAGCTCGACGTTCCGCATGTGGGCCACCGTCAGCAGGTGTTCGAGCTGGGCACGCAGCAGCGGCCTTCCGCCCAGCGGGCGCCGGAGCGTCCACTCCTCCAGGACGAAGCCCATTTCTGGTGCAGGGTCCCGCTCGAAGACGGACTTGCGGGCCATACGACCGGCCACCATCCGCTCCACCTCGTCCTGCGAGTACGCCGGCCGTCGCATGAGGAGCAGCCCGCGGGCGTACTCCGGTGTCTGCAACAGGCCGTGGATGTTGAGCGGGTCGTAAAGCTGGAGCTCCACCGCCTGGGCCTCCAGCTTGGCCAGTTCCCGGACCTTCTTCGGGTACCGGACCTTCGCCACGTCCTCCTTCATGGCCGAGAGCAGCCCACCCGCCCCCAGGACCTCGTCCGCCTTGTCCAGGAACTCGGGGCGGGGGATGCGCTTCCCGCCCTCGATCTTGTAGACGAGGTCCTCGCCGTAGCCGACGGCCACCCCGAAGTCGGGGGCGCGCATGCCGACCGCTTCCCTCCGCAGTTTCACCTGACGTCCCACCGTGGCGATGACGGCCACGCCCCAGTCGTCGTCCGGGTCCACCTCCCATCCCGGCTCGTCCGCCTCGTTCTTGAGCCGTCGCACTCCGGTCCCGCCGTCCACCGACATGCCCCGCACCTTTCCGTCCGTGCACTCGTGCCGCGACGTCCCTACCCCTGCGGCTCGTCCGGACAGACCGGACAGCGGTGGACAAGCTCCGGACAGTCACCCTACGCATACATGGTGTCACTGTTCACGGCAGGCGACGGCGGCCACTCTCGGTGGGGTGAAGCAGACGAACACCCCTCACCTTGGTACGTGCAAGGCCCACTTCCGCGTCCTGCTGTCCCCCACGCCTCGCGGCGCCCGGCTCGCCCGGCTGCTTGCCGTCGAGTGGCTCGGGACCCGGCACGAGGTGCCGTACCGCGTGGCCGAGGCCGCCGCGCAGCTCGTCGCGGAGCTCGCGGCGAACGCCGCCACGCACGGGCGGGTGGCCGGCCGGAGCTTCCGGCTCGCGCTCGTCTGCGACGGCGGTGTCCTACGGGTCGAGGTGACGGACACCCGGGCCGACGACCTCCCTCACCACCGCCCGCCGTCACTCGACGCGGAGTCCGGCCGTGGGCTGCTCCTCGTCGAGGCGCTCGCCGACCGCTGGGGCGCCGTGTTCGGGCGCGCGCCGCAGAAGTCCGTCTGGGCGGAGCTCGACCTCCCGCTGTCCTGACCGGCGTACGGGAACCGGGACTTCGGTGGGCCCACCGGTCTACCAAGCAACAACGAGAGAGAAAGAAACCGCACCGAACCCCACCCCTCCTCCCCCTCACCGAGCCGCTCACTCACGCGGGTGAAAAACACCAACTCGGCTGGCTTTGGGACGGGTTGCTTGATCTACGCTCAGCGCGACACACCACATCACCGCTGACATGCGTCGGCCCCCGCCGGGACCGCTAATCCCAGTGCGGGGGCCTGACCACCGAGGAAGAGGCAACTTCCCGATGGATAACCGGAACACTAGCGCGCGCCCGCACGCCCAGTCCCGTAACGACGGGAAAAACCACCCCTCCCGGGGAGCCCGCAAAGCCACGCGCCGCGGCGGCGTCATCCACGACAACTCCCGCCACACCACCCGCTTCACGGTGATCGGCAACCACCTCGCCCAGCACGCCGAGCTGTCACTCATGGCGATCGGCCTGGCCGTCCACATCCAGTCGCTCCCCGCCGGGGCCCAAGTGGACATCGAGACCCTGGCCGACCGCTTCCCCGAGGGAAGGATCCGGATCGCGGGCGCCCTGCGCGAGCTGGAGGCCCACGGCTATCTGCGGCGCACGCGTGTACGCACCGACGGGGGCCTCATCGTCACCCGCACGGTGTCCTGCAACCAGCCCGGCCGGACCGGCGCCGCGGAGGAGCCGAAGCCCCGGGCCCGGCGCGGAGCCGACCAGCCGGCCCGCCGCCGCGCGCTGCCCGCCGTACCGCAGCCCGCGTATCCCGCCCCGGACTTGCTCCGGACCGCCCTGGGTGTCCTGTCCGGGCTCCGACGCGAGGATCCCCGCCTCCTGCTCTCCGCCACGGACGCCGACCATCTCGTCCCGGGCGTCGCCGCGTGGCTCGAACGCGACCTGTCCCCCGAGGCCGTCCGGCGCGCTCTGACCACCCGCCTGCCACCGGAGCCGCTGCACCGCCCGGCAGCCCTGCTGGCCCACCGCCTCTCCGCCCAGCTCCCGCCCCCGCCACCCTTCCGCGCCCCGGACTCGCCATCGGCCGTCAGGCATCCGCTCCAGAACTGCGACGCCTGCGACCGCGCCTTCCGTGGGCCGGAGCCAGGGACCTGCGGGACATGCGCTTCCGGACGGTGACGTGGCGAAGGGCCCGGAATACGAGGATCCCGGGCCCTTCGTGAAGCGACAGCGACTACTTGTCCGCGACCGGCTTGCGGAGCGCGATGTTGAGCTCCTTCAGCCGCGCCTCCTCCAGCTCCGTCGGGGCGCCCATCATCAGGTCCTGGGCGTTGCCGTTGAGCGGGAAGGCGATCGTTTCGCGGATGTTGGGCTCGTCGGCGAGGAGCATGACGATGCGGTCGACGCCCGGGGCGATGCCGCCGTGCGGCGGGGCGCCGTACTGGAAGGCGCGGAGCATGCCCGCGAACTCGGTCTCGACGGTCTCCCGCGAGTAGCCGGCGATCTCGAACGCCTTGAACATGATGTCGGGCTCGTGGTTCCGGATGGCGCCGGAGGACAGCTCGATGCCGTTGCAGACGATGTCGTACTGCCAGCCGAGGATGTCCAGCGGGTCCTGGGTCTCCAGGGCCTCCAGGCCGCCCTGCGGCATCGAGAAGGGGTTGTGCGAGAAGTCGATCTTCCCGGTCTCCTCGTCCTTCTCGTACATCGGGAAGTCGACGATCCAGGCGAACCGGAAGACGTTCTCCTCGAACTGGCCGGCGCGCTTGGCGGCCTCGACCCGGACCGGGCCCATGATCTTGGAGACCTCGTCGAACTCGCCCGCGCCGAAGAACACGGCGTGGCCGGGCTCCAGGCCGAGACGCTCGGTGAGGACCTTGACGTTCTCCTCGGTGAGGAACTTGGCGATGGGGCCGGTCAGCGCGTTGCCCTCGCCGACGCGGACCCAGGCCAGGCCCTTCGCGCCGAGGGAGACGGCGTAGTCGCCGAGGCCGTCGAAGAACTTGCGCGGCTGGTCACCGGTGTTCGGCACGGCCAGGGCACGGACGTGCTTGCCGGCGAAGGCCTTGAACTCGGAGTTCTCGAAGACGTCCGTGATGTCGACGAGCTCGAGGCCGGTGCGCAGGTCCGGCTTGTCGTTGCCGTACTTGAGCATCGACTCGCGGAACGGGATCCGCGGGAACGGGGACGTGACGTGGCGGCCGCCGCCGAACTCCTCGAAGAGCTCCGTCATCAGCTTCTCGATCGGCTGGAAGACGTCCTCCTGCTCGACGAAGCTCATCTCGACGTCGAGCTGGTAGAACTCGCCCGGCGAGCGGTCGGCGCGGGCGTCCTCGTCGCGGAAGCAGGGCGCGATCTGGAAGTACCGGTCGAAGCCGGAGATCATCAGGAGCTGCTTGAACTGCTGCGGGGCCTGCGGCAGCGCGTAGAACTTGCCCGGGTTCAGGCGGGAGGGGACGACGAAGTCACGGGCGCCCTCGGGGGAGGTCGCGGTGAGGATCGGGGTCGCCATCTCGTTGAAGCCGAGGGCCGTCATCTTGTGACGGATGGCGGAGATGACCGCGGTACGCAGCATGATGTTGCGGTGCATGCGCTCGCGGCGCAGGTCGAGGAAGCGGTACTCCAGGCGCCGCTCCTCGTTGACGCCGTCGTCCGTGTTGATCGTGAACGGCAGCGGGGCGGAGGCGCCCAGGACCTCGACTTCGGAGACCTCGACCTCGATCTCGCCGGTGGGGAGCTCGGTGTTGATGTTGTCGGCACCGCGCGAGACGACCTTGCCGTCGACGCGGACGACCGACTCCTTCGTCTGCTTGTCGAGTGCCTCGTACGCGGCGGTGCCGGGACGGGCGACGAGCTGGGTGATGCCGTAGTGGTCGCGCAGATCGATGAAGAGGATGCCGCCCAGGTCGCGCCGATTGTGCAGCCAGCCGCTCAGCCGGACGTCGGTGCCGACGTCAGAGGCGCGGAGCTCGCCGCAGGTGTGGGACCTGTACCGATGCATCGTCGTTCATCCAGTCTTGGGGGAGAGGGTTTGGCTCGACTCGTCAAGGTTACCGGGCCTGCCGGGATCGCCGGGGCGCAGCTCGGTGGCGGTTGATCCGTTCATCTTCTTAGAGTGGGGCAATGCGCACCGAGGACGTCCTGGCCGCCATCGCGACCGGCCTGTGGCGCTGGGACAACGCATCCGGGATCGTCTCCCTCGACGCGGAGGCCGCCCGGCTGCTCGGGCTGCCCGCCGAGCCCGCCGAGCTGACCGAGGCGGCGGTGCGCTCCCGCTTCCACCCCGTCGACTGGAACGAGATCGACGGGATCGTGAACCTCGCCGTGGCGGAGGGCACCCTCGCCGAGGCCCGGCTGCGGATCATGAACGAGAGCGGGCGGGTGATCCGTACCGTACGCAGCCGGTCGAAGCCGTTCCTCGAGGGCACCGACTACCAGCTGGTCGGGACCTTGCAGGAGGTCGCGGAACCGCAGCCCGGGACGGCGGCCCGTACGCCCGTCACGGGTGACTGGCGCCGCTCGCGCGAGGCGTTCCTGCTGGACGCGGGGCGGGCGCTGGCGGAGGCGCGGTCGACGGCCGAGGTGCTGCGGGTGGCGGCTTCGCTGTCGATGCCCGGCTTCTCGCCGGACGGGCTCGCGGTCTTCGGCGTCTCGGGCGACCGGCTGACGATCATCGGTCATCACGGGCACAATCCCGGCGACGACGGGCCGTTCTCGGAGATGCCGCTGGACACGGACTATCCGGCGGCGGAGGTGGTACGCACCGGGCGGGCGATCTATCTGCCGACGCCGGAGGAGTACCGGGCCCGTTTCCCGGCGACCTGGCCCCTGGCGCAGCGTTTCGGCAGGGAGTCGTGGGCGTTCCTGCCGCTGATCGTCGCGGGGCGCACGATGGGCGCCTGGATGGCGGCGTTCACCTACCCGGTGTCGTTCACGCCGGACGAGCGGTCCGTGCTGACGACCGTGGCCCGGATGCTGGCGCAGGCGCTGGCCCGCGCGGGGGTCGCCGAGTCGGAGCGGGAACTGTCGCTGGGTCTCCAGCGCACGATGATGCCGGTCCTGGGGCCGGCGATCCCCGGCATGGAGGTGGCCGCGCGGTACGTCCCGACCGGCGGCGGGCTCCAGGTCGGCGGCGACTGGTACGACATGATCCAGTTGCCCGGTGGCCGTATCGCCCTGGTGATCGGCGACGTCCAGGGGCACGACGTGCGGGCGGCCGGGCTGATGGGCCAGCTGCGGATCGCGCTGCGCGCGTACGCGTCGGAGGGCCACCGTCCCGACGCGGTGCTGTCCCGGGCCTCCCGCTTCCTGTACGGCATCACGGACGGGGCCGAGGGCGACCACGGGGCGGCCCGGTTCGCGACCTGCCTGTACCTGGAGGTGGACCCGGCCACGGGGACGCTCGACATCGCGCGGGCGGGCCACCCGGACCCGGCGATCCGGATGGCCGACGGCACGGTGATGCTGCGCCCGACGGCGGGCGGCCTGCCGCTCGGCATCGTCCCGGACACGGACTATCCGACGACCCGGCTCACCCTGGAGCCGGGCGAGACCCTGATGATCTGCACGGACGGCCTGCTGGAGACCGGCGGACACGACCTGGAGACCGGCTGGACCCGTATCCGCACGCTGCTGGAGCGGCACGACACCGAGGGCGAGTCGCTGGAGGTGCTGGCGGACAGCCTGGTGCAGGCGGTGCACGGGCCCGGCTCGCACCACACCACCGGTCCGCTCGCCGACCGCCGCGAGGACGACATCGCGGTGCTGCTGCTGTCGCGGACGGGTGCGCCGCTGCGGACGACGGCGGCCCGGCGTACCGCGATGACGGTGGCCCAGGCGGAGCCGGAGCGGATCGCGGCGGCCCGGCAGCACCTGCGGGAGCTGCTGCACGACTGGGCGGACCCGGAGCAGGTCGATTCGGCGGTCCTGATGGTGTCCGAGATGGTCACCAATGTGCTCGTCCACACCGACGGTGACGCGCTGCTGGTGGCGGAGGCGACCGGCGACCACGGCAAGCGGCGGCTGCGCGTCGAGGTCGCGGACGCCAGCGACGAGCTGCCGCACCGGCGGCGGCCGGGCGAGATGGCGTCGTCGGGGCGCGGACTGATCCTGATGGAGATGCTGGCGCACGAGTGGGGCGTGGACCCGCGGGGCGAGGGCAAGTCGATCTGGTTCGAGCTGCACGAGGAGCGGGACGGGGACGCGGAGCTCTAGGGCCTGTCCTTCGGATCTCCGACCGGGCGCGCGTGCCGCGGCACGCGCATCCGCGGCGTGATCCGAAGAGCCGCCCTAGACAGCCGTGGCCGGGTGGGTGAGGCGGAGCTTGGACTGGCCGTGCGGGAGCCGCTCCCAGTCGTCCATGAAGTGGGCGGCCAGGCCGTGCTTCTGGGCGAGCCGCACCAGCGTTTCCGTGCGGTAGTAGAAGTCCTCGCCCAGCACCTGGTGCTCGTGGCCCTCGGTGCGGTCGAAGGTGAAGTCGAAGAAGCCCCCGGGTGCCAGGACGCGGCCGACGTGCGCGAGGCACTCGTCGATGACCGCCAGGGGCGAGTGGGAGAACACGCTGTGCGCGTGCACCACGGTGAACCAGGAGTCGGGCAGGAAGTCCAGCCGCAGGTTGTCGACGGGCGTCAGGTACGGCATCTTCCGCTGGAGTCCGTAGCGTACGAGGGTCTTCTTGGCCTCGATGAGGATGTCGGGCGAGATGTCGATGCCGTAGTAGTGGCCGGGCTCCAGGTGTTCGATGAACCGCCAGCCGGCCCGGAGGTTGCCGCAGCCGATCTCCAGCATCCGGTCCTCGGGGCGCAGCCCGTGCTCCACGAGGTAGTCGTACTGCATCTGCCCGATGGCCAGCCAGCGCGCGTGCGACGGCGCGCCGCCCACGGCGGCTTCCGGGCTGCGGGCGGTGTCGGACGCCATCACGGCCCGGTAGTACGCGACGTGGTCGCCGCCGTGCTTCAGGCGCAGCCGGGCGTTACGGGCCGCCCGGCGCAGGTGGGGCACCACCCGCTGGGGGTGCGTCAGCGCGTACCGCACCTTGTGGCCGAGCCGGGAGCGGTTCTTCAGCAGGCGTGGGTCGGGTGGTGTCTGGTGCGGCATGACGGCCTCCGTGCGTCGCCGGGCTGCCCCCTGCCGCGGATGCTAACCGGGCCGGGGCCGGACGGCCGCCAGGACACGGCCGCGGACCGGCTACGTCCCGTCCGCCGCGTACCGGGTCCGCAGCTCGCCGATCACCCCGAACGCGGCGGCCGTGAGCGGCACGGCGAGCAGCATGCCGAGGACTCCGGCGACGGACGCTCCGGCGGTGATGGTGAGCATGACGACGGCCGGGTGCATGCGGACCATGCGGCTCTGGATCACCGGCTGGAGGACGTGCCCCTCGAGGAGCTGTACGGCGAGGACGACGCCGGCCGCCCACAGGGCGATGACGACGCCCCGGTCGGCGAGCGCCACGAGGACCGCCACCGCCCCCGAGATGAACGCGCCGAGGTACGGGATGTATGCGCCGACGAAGACCAGCGCGCCCAGCCCCGCGGCGCCCGGGACGCGCAGGATCAGCAGCCCGGCGGTGATGAGGAGGGCGTCGATCAGCGCGATGAAGGTCGTACCGCGCATGAATCCCTCCACCGCCCCGAAGGCGCGGCGGGCCATGGCCTCGACCTGGTCGGCGCTGCCCCTCGGCACGAGGGAGCGCAGGGACCGCACGGCGCGGCCGGAGTCGCGGAGGAAGAAGAAGACGAGGAGCAGCGCGAGCACGGCCATGGCGATCACTTCGCCGACGACGCTGAGCCCGCTGATGACCCCGGACGCGGCCGTGCCGCCGAACCTGCCCAGCAGGTTCCTGGCGTTGGCGGCGAGGTCGTCCAGCGAGGTGCCGGCGGCGCCGAAGTACCGGGCGAGGTCGGTGGCGGCGCGGCGCAGCGAGGTGATGATCTGGTCGCCGGTGTCGATGAGTGCGGCGACCACGAGGTAGCCGGCACCGCCGACGACGGCGACCACGGCCGCGCAGGTCAGCCCGGCGGCCAGGGACCGCTGGACCTTCATGGCGACGAGCCGCCGGTACAGCGGCCCGAGCAGGGCGGTCCCGAGCAGGGCGAGCAGGACGGGCGTGACGGCGGTCTGGAGCGTCACGCACAGCCATACGCCGACGGCCGCCACGCCGGTGACGAGCAGGACGACCACGCACCAGGCGGCGATGCGCCGGACGGGTTCGGGGAGCGTGTGCACCCCACCACGCCACCACGCCTCCCGGCCCCCCGCCCCCTAACCGCCCCCGCCCGAGTGACACCCCGTCAGACCCGAGCCGGCCCCCCGCAGGTCCTGCCCCCCGCCCGTCAGGGCGGCGAACCCGGCCGGGTCCGCGGACCGTCAGGTGGGCGGGGCGGGGGTGTCAGGCGCCCGGGGTGATTTCCGGGCCCTGGCCGTCCTGCATTCCGTGGACCGCGGGGATCCGGCCGAGGCGGCCGGCCTGGAAGTCCTCGAAGGCCTGGCGGAGTTCGGCTTCGGTGTTCATCACGAACGGCCCGTAGTGCGCCATGGGCTCCCGGATGGGCTGTCCGCCGAGGAGGATGACCTCCAGGTCCGGGGCGTGGCCGTCCTGCTTGTCGTCGGCGCGGACGGTCATCGAGCCTCCGTCGCCGAAGACGGCCGTCTGGCCCATGTGGACGGGGTGCCGTTCGGTGCCGACGGAGCCGCGCCCGGCGAGGACGTACGCGAGGCCGTTGAAGTCCGGCCGCCACGGGAGGGTGATCTCCGCGCCGGGACGCAGGGTGGCGTGGATCATGGTGATCGGCGTGTGCGTGATGCCGGGGCCCTCGTGGCCGTCGAGCTCGCCGGCGATGACGCGCAGCAGGGCGCCGCCGTCGGGGGAGGTGAGGAGCTGGACCTGGCCGCCGCGGATGTCCTGGTAGCGGGGGTCCATCATCTTGTCCCTGGCGGGGAGGTTCACCCAGAGCTGGAGCCCGTGGAACAGGCCGCCGGACATGACGAGCCCCTCCGGCGGGGCCTCGATGTGCAGGAGGCCGGATCCGGCGGTCATCCACTGGGTGTCGCCGTTGCGGATGGTGCCGCCGCCCCCGTTGCTGTCCTGGTGGACGAAGGTTCCGTCGATCAGGTAGGTGACGGTCTCGAAGCCGCGGTGCGGGTGCCAGGGGGTGCCCTTGGCCTCCCCGGCCCCGTACTCCACCTCGCCCATCTGGTCCATCATGATGAACGGGTCGAGGTAGCGGTAGTTGATCCCGGCGAACGCGCGGCGCACCGGGAAGCCCTCCCCCTCGAAGCCGCTGGGCGCGGTGGTCACGGCCAGCACCGGACGCGGCACCGCACCCGCGGGCGAGTCGACGCGCGGCAGGGTGAGCGGGTTCTCGACGGTTACGGCAGGCATGGCGGGTCCTCCTCGGGGCCACCCCTCCGGGCGGCATACCCCCAGATTAGTTGAAGAATGAACTTCCTGCCAGGGGAACACGGCCCGGCGGCACCGCATTCCCGCCCGGCACCGCGCCTCCACACCCCCGCGCCGCACTCCACCCCCGCACCCCCGCGCAGTACCCGCGAGCGGCTCGGTGATACTGCATCCACCGTCGCAATGATCAAAAGCGATCAGATCAGAAGCGATCCGATCCATGGCGATCAGATCAGTAGCGATCAGTGAGGAACACCCGTGTCCCAACCCGCGCGCCCCTCCCCTCCCACGCCGGTACGACGCCGCCGGCGCCTCACGGACCGGGGCACCGTCACCGACTGGGTGATCGCGGCCGGGGCGGCCCTGGAACTCCTCACCCTGGTCGGCGCCCTGGACGCGGAGTCCGCGGTCGTCTGCCCGCCCGCCCTGCTCGCGCTCGTCCTGCGCCGCCGCTTCCCCGTCCTCGTCCTGCTCGCGACCCTGCCGTCCATGGCCACCGGCCACCTCTGGCTGGCGCCCATGATCGCGATGTTCACCGTGGCGGCCGAGCTCTCCCGCCGTCCCGCCGTCATCGGCTGCGCGGCGGCGCTGTTCGGGTCGTCCCTGTGGTGCGGACTGGACGCGGAGCCGGACATGGCCTGGCCCGACCACCTCGTCACCGTCCAGATCGCCCTGATGTTCAGCATCGGGCCGACCGGCCTGGGCCTGCTCGCCCACACCCGCACCGAACTGCGCTCCCGCCTGGCCCAGCTCACCGAGAGCCAGGCGCGCGGCCGCCGTCTGGAGGCCGAACAGGCCGTGGCGCGAGAGCGCTCCCGCATGGCCCGCGAGATGCACGACACCGTCTCGTACCACCTGGGCATCGTCGCCGCGCAGGCCGGCGCCCTGTGGGCCACCGCGCCCGACGACACCGTCCGGGAGGACGCCGAGACGATACGCCGCCACAGCGCCGACGCGATGCGGGAACTGCGCGAGGTCGTCGGCGTGCTCCGGGGCGGGGGACCGGGCCCCGGCGACGAGGCGGGCCACGCCCGCCTGGCCGACCTGCCCGCCCTCGTCGAGGAGAGCCGGCTCGGCGCCACCCTGGACCTGACCCTGCCGGACGACGACCGCGCCTGCGCGGCCGCCGTCGAGCGGGCGGCCTACCGCACCGTGCAGGAAGCCCTCACCAACGTACGCAAGCACGCCCCCGGCGCCCCGGTGACCGTCTCGGTGAGACCGTCGGACCGGCGGGACGCCCTGGTCGTCGAGGTGCGCAACGGCCCCCCGGCCGCCCCGCCGGCCGACGTCCCCGTCAGCGGGTTCGGGCTGCGGGGCCTGAAGGAGCGCACCGCGCTGGCCGGCGGCCGGCTGGAGGCCGGGACCACCGACGACGGCGGGTTCCTCGTCCGTGCCGTGCTGCCGCTCGGCCCCGGCGCGGCGGCGCGTCAGGCGTCGCGCTCGTACACCGACACGTGCCGGAGGCTGGAGGCCGTGTAGGGGCTGCCCGACCAGTCCTCCCAGCGGTCCACGAACCGCAGCCCCGACAGCTCGGCCAGCAGGTCGATCTCGAAGGGGAAGGCGTACCGCAGGACGTGCTCCCGGGTCTGCGGGGGCCCGCCGTCGAGGATGGTGTGCGTCCCCAGCATCAGCTGCTGCGACCGGTCCACCGTCAGGGTGTCCAGCATGACGGCGCCCTCGTCGAGGTGGCGCATGGAGAAGTCCGGCTTGTCGAGCGTGTGGTACGGGGCCGGGTCGAACGCCTCCAGGACGAACCTCCCGCCCGGTACGAGCTGTTCGCGCACCAGGCGCAGACAACTGAGCTGCTGCTCCTTGGTGACCGCGACGAAGAAGGTGTTGAGGACCAGCGTCACCACGTCGAAGGTCAGACCCGTACCCTCCTCGGTGAAGTCGCCCAGCACCGTGGTCACCGCACCGTGCGGGTCGCGCTTGCGCAGCTCGGCGAGCATGGCCTCCGAGCCGTCGATGCCGTGCACCTGGAACCCGCGCTCGGCGAGCGGCACCGCTATCCGGCCGGTGCCGACGCCGACTTCGAGGATCCGGCCGCCCGGCGGCGCCAGTTCGGCGATGAAGTCCACCGCGAGCGCGGTGTCGTGGTCGATGGGGTACATCCGGTCGTACACGCTCGCCAGCTTCTGGTCGTACAGCGCGTTGCCGAAGGCCATGGGTGTCTCCACAGGGGTCGGGCCGCCGGCCGGCCCGGCGCCCCTGTGAGACCGGCTCGGTGAGCCCGGTTCAGTGAGACGCCGCCATGGCCAGCGGACGGGATGAGGGGGAAGCGGTGGCGGCCGTGACGCTGTGCGCCAGCACCGCCGCCTGGACGCGATTGGCCAGGCCCAGCTTGGCCAGGATCGCGCTGACGTGTTCCTTGGTCGTGGACGGGCTCATCAGCAGCCTGCGTCCGATGTCGGCGTTGGTGAGCCCCTCGGCGAGCAGTTCCAGCACCTGCTGCTCCCGCTCGGTGAGGCTGTCCAGTCGCGGGTCCCTCGGCACCGGCTGCGCACCGCCGCTGAGGTATCCGTCGACCACGACCCGGGCTGCCGCCGACGACAGCACCGTGCCGCCCGCCGCCAGGACCCTTACCGCGTCGGTCAGTTCGCGCGGTGTGGCGTCCTTGAGCAGGAACCCCGATGCCCCGGCGCCCAGCGCGGCGGCGATGTCCTCGTCGGCCGAGAAGGTCGTCAGGACCGCG
Source organism: Streptomyces sp. NPDC041796 (assembly GCF_055590785.1). Lineage (NCBI taxonomy): Bacteria > Bacillati > Actinomycetota > Actinomycetes > Kitasatosporales > Streptomycetaceae > Streptomyces > Streptomyces sp. NPDC041796. The sequence goes on along the minus strand of NZ_JBVJAH010000006.1, from coordinate 368,383 downwards.
ACCGCCACCCGCAGGCCACGGGCCCGGAGGGCGGCCAGTACGGACAGTCCGTCGACGTCCGGCATGCGCAGATCCAGCAGCACCACGTCGGGCCGGTGGATCCGCACCGCCTCGACGGCGTCCCGCCCGTCACAGGCGGCGGGCACCTCGATGTCCGGTTCGCTTTCCAGAATGCGCTGCATGCACGAACGCAGCAGTATTTCGTCGTCGACAATCAATACGCGGATCATCACGCCCCCTTGCGAGCGGCCTCCCCGTTCGGCCGCTTAGCCGTGATCAACATATCAACCATGTCGGAGGGGGTGATTCAGGCGAGTTGAGTGACGAGCGGGTCGAGGGTCCAGTGGGTTCAGGGGCGGCCGAGCCGAGGAGCCGGTGAGTTCGGGGGCCGGACGGGCCGAGGGACGGGCCGGCTCAGACGCGGGCCGCCATGGTGTCGGTGATGAGCTTCACCATCGCCGGGTCCCAGGTCGGCACCAGCAGCTCGACCGTTCCCGCGCCCGCCGCCTCGCAGACGAGGGTCGTGCCGCCCCTGCCGCCGCCCGTGGCCACCTCGCCCGGCGAGGTCAGGCGGAGGTTCTCCGCACCGGTGCGGTCCAGCACGGCGCCCGCCCTCGTCAGGGTGAGCCTGCCCCGCCGCATGGGGCCCGGGCCCTCGGCGCGCACCCGGTAACGGCAGCGCAGCACCGTTCCCTCACCGCGCCGGAACGACGCGATGCGGCGGGCGGAGACGGTCTTGTCGAAGGTCCTGCCGAAAAGCCACAGAGCCAGGTCCATCAGCGAATGCAGGGCGAATTCCAGCAACAACAACATGCAACGGCTCCTCAGCTAGAACGAATGGGTGTCGTCCGGCGCCGGTCGAGCGCCGGTCCCACGCGGGCCTGCCGTGCCCGCACCGCGTCCACGATGTCCCGCACGTCGGTGAGCGCCGCTTCCACGCCCTCGGTGAGCAGGACCCCCGCACAGCTCAGTGCGACATCCGTCGCCCCCGCCTCACCGTAACCGGTCAGGTGGCCGGCGACCTCGTCGGGTGTGCCGTAGCAGAACACCCCGCCGTCGACGAGCGCCCCCGCCCCCGCCCACGGGTCCGAGGCGTCCACGTCGAGACCGGCCGTGCGCAGCATGGCCGCGTAGTGCTCACCACCGAGGTGGAGTTCGTGCGCGGCGAACGCCAGCTTCCTCGGGTCCCGGCCGGGCCTGCGCACCGCGCACGGCACGATGGACGTCACCCGGGGCACGGCCCGCTCCCGCGACGTGGCGCCCCGCTCCAGGGCGGGCACGAGCTGCTCCCGGAGGTAACCGGCGGGCGTCAGCAGCGTGATGGCCACGTCGGCCACCTGACCGGCCGTGTACGCCATGCGCGGCCGCAGCACGCCCACGCCGAGGGACACGGGCGGGTGGTCGACCTGGAGCAGGGCCTCGTCGAGGGCGACGTACCGCCCCTGGAAGTCCACCGGCTCGCCGTCCAGCAGCCTGCGGACGACCGTCAGGTACTCGGCGATCGCCGTGCGGGGGCTCTCGTAGGGCTCACCGAGCAGCGCGGTGACGAACTCCGGGTCGCCCGTGCTGAATCCGGCGACCACTTCCGTCCCGGTGAGCAGGGCCAGCGACCTCGCCTGGACGGCCGCGTCCAGCGGATGGCGCAGCGCGGTCAGGGAGACGCTGGTCCCCACGGGCACCGTGAGGCCGCGCCCCGCCAGGTACGCGAACGCCTGGTGGGTGTCGACGAGCACCGACTGGCCCATGAAGAGGCGGCGCATCCCCAGTTCGCGGACGGTGGTGGCGAAGGCGGCCACGTGCTCGGGCTCGTACGCCATCAGGGGATACATCAAGGACAGGGAGCTGTGAGGAGGCTGGGACACAGGGCTTTCCGTAGTCGTCGTCATGAGGCCGTGGGGGACGGCGTGGGGAGGTAGGCGTCGGCCTGGAGGCGGAAGAGGCGGGCGTACGTGCCGTCGCGGTCCAGCAGTTCCTCGTGGGTGCCCTCCTCGATGAGCGAGCCCTTGTCCATCACGAGGATCTTGTCCGCGATGCGTACGGTGGAGAACCGGTGCGAGACGACCAGTGACGTGGCCTGTGCGCAGATGGTGCGCAGCCGCCCGAAGATGTCCGCCTCCGCCTCCGGGTCGATGGCGGCCGTCGGCTCGTCGAGCACCGCGATGGGCGCGTCGCGCAGGAAGGCGCGGGCGAGGGCGATCTTCTGCCACTGCCCCCCGGACAGTTGCCGCCCGCCCTCGAAGTGCCGGCCCAGCGTGGTGTCGTACGCCTCGTCGAAGCGCTCGACGAACGCGGCGGCGCCGCTGGACTCGGCGGCGGCCCGGATCCGGGCGGTGTCGTCGAGGTGCTCGACGCGGCCGAAGCCGATGTTGTGCCGTACGGGCAGTTCGTAGCGGATGAAGTCCTGGAAGACGACGCCGATGTTCCGTTGCAGGTCGGTGGTGTCGTAGTCCTCGATGGGCACGCCGTCGACGAGGATGTGGCCGCTCGTCGGCTCGTACAGCCGGGACAGCAGCTTCACGATGGTGCTCTTGCCGGCGCCGTTCTGGCCGACGATGGCGCAGCAGGTGTTGGCCGGGATGAAGCAGCTGAAGTCGTCGAGGGCGACCGTGTCGGTCCCCGGGTAGCGGAAGGTGACGTGGCGGAATTCGATGCCGTGGACGAGCCGGCGGGGGAACGGCCGCGTCCCGCCCGTGATCCTCCCCTCGGGCAGCGACAGGTAGTCGAAGAGGTTCCCCGTGAACAGCGTGTTCTGGTAGAGCGTCGCCACCCCCAGCAGCAGCCCGGACGCCGCCACGTGCACCGCGCCCAGCGCCTGGAGGTACCCGGCCAGCTCACCGAGCCGGCCCGTGGACGTGGTGGAGCGCAGCGCGAAGACCAGCGCCCCGGACGAGGCGAGGACGGTGACCAGTCCGAGCCCCGCGGACCAGGCGTGCCGGCGGCGTGCCAGCGAGCGGTCCACCTGGAAGAAGCCCCGCACCAAGGAGCGGTAGCGGTCCACGAAGTAGGGGCCGAGCTGGTACAGCTTCACTTCCTTGTACGACGCGTCCGTCGTCGTGAGGTCCTGGTAGTAGAAGGCGCGCCGCCGGTCCTGGGCGCGGTGGTACTCGATCGCGTAGCCCTGCTTGCTGAAGACGATGTGCGCGGCGAGTGCCGGCAGCGGTGCCAGCAGGATCGCCAGGGCGATCCAGGGGTGCCACGAGAACAGCACCGAGCTGACCATCACCAGGGAGGCGAGCGAGGTCAGCGTCCGCATCATCTCGTCGAAGACCTCGAACGCCGTCCCGCTGCCGCTCTCCCGCAGGGCGCGCTGCAGCCTGTCGTAGGACTCGGGGTCCTCGTAGGCGCTCAGGTCCATCGTGGTGCCCTTGACCATGACCCGTTCGCCGATCTTGGCCGTGAACTCCAGCTGGAGCAGGGTGTTCAGGTACTGCGCGCCGGACGACACGATGTGCTCCGCCACGGCGAGCAGGACCAGTCCGGCCGCCGCCCTGGTCAGGACGTCCATGGCTCCCGGTACGCCGGTGAAGGCGTCGGCGACCGCCTGGACGGCGCCGGCGGTGAGCCAGATCCCGGCGGCCGGCACGGCGGCGGTCAACAGGGTCAGCACCGCGTGGGCGCCGACCCGCGCCGGGCTCAGGCCCCAGAAGGTGCGCAGCGCCAGCCACCAGTAGCGCAGGTCGCGGGAGAGCCGCCGGTTCTCCTCCAGGGACTCGGGGGTCTCCCGGTCAGTCACGGGGCCTCCCCTTCAGGCAGCTCAGCACATGGCCCCACACCAGGTAGCAGCGGTTCTCGGCGGGCCGGTCCATCGGCAGCAGCCGGTTGACCTGCATGTGCGCCAGGCTCGCGAGGATCGCGTCCCGGGTCCCCCACAGCGTGCCCGCCGCTTCGGCCTCGGCGACCGCACGCGCGGCCCGGCGTACGGCATCCGCCTGCCGGTCCAGGACGGCGGCCAGGCGCTCGTGGTGGGCGCGGCCGAGCGGGTGCGGGCGGCGGTCCCACGGGGCGAGCAGCTCGCACAGGTAGTCCCGGTCCTTCTTGTACCGCTCCCGCGCCTCCTTGTCCTCCGCCGGGCGTGGCATGGCGGCCAGCCGCTCCCGGACGTCGAGGCCCCACTGCGCGTACAGGGCGTCCACGGCGGCGATCGTGACCGCTTCGGGGTCCAGCTCCTTGTCCCACGCCAGGCGTACCAGCTCCGTGCTGACCTCGCTGTTGGCCTCGAAGAACCGCTCGATCGCGTCGTACGCGGCGGGGCCGCCGTAGCGGCTGATCTCCGGGTAGTAGGTGGCCAGTTCCAGCCGGGACGCCAGGCCCCGCCGTACCAGGGACTCGCCCCAGGTGAGGAGGGTGTGCGTCGCGGTGCCGGACCGGGAGGCGGAGCGGGTCCTGACCCGGATCCGCAGGTGCGGGTCGGGGTCGGCGTACCGGATGTAGAACCACCGGTCGAGGTCGACGGCACCGCGCAGGTCACGGAGGAGTACGGGCAGTTCGGTGGCGGCGATCTCGTCGTGCAGGTCCCGTGCCGCGTACAGCTTGAGGTAGGTCCAGGCGGAGCCGGGCAGGTGCCCGACGTGCGCGGCGGGGTCGGCCTTCCGGCTGATCCCGCCGGCCGGCGCGGCGCCCGTCTCCTCGTGCGTCACGCCGTGCCTGGCGAGCAGCGGGACCACCACCTCCGACAGGTGTCCGCGCCCCTCGCCGTCCCGCAGCCAGAGCTGGTCGTCCGCCGGCCCCGGCAGCGCCTCCTGGATGGTCACCGCGTCCGTCGCCGCACGCAGGTCGGCCAGCAACTCCGCCACGCAGGCCGGGTGTTCCAGGTCCAGCAGCAGCCGGTTGTCGTCGTCGGCCAGGTACACGTGGCGCGGCACGTTCCAGGTACGCCGCCACTCCGCCACGTCGTGCGCGGAGCGCGGCACGTCACCGCTCCTGGGGTGCAGCGTCCACTGGGCGGCCCGCAGCACCACCCGGCCGCGTACGACACGGGGGAGGTGGGGCGCGCCCTCCACGGGGCCCCAGGTGAACCCCGCGGGGATGCGGTAGCGGGCCCGGGAGACCTCCAGCAGGAAGCGGCACACGTTGGGCGCGCCGAGCGGGCTGAGCATGTGGTTCTGGACGACGACGAGTTCACGGCCGAGGCGGGCCGAGTAGAGCCGCAGGCCGTCGTCGGTGGCGCCGACGTGGATGTCGGCCAGGTCGATCACGTACTCGGGGGAGACCGAGGCGGTGACGTTCACCGGTATCTCGTGGTCGTGGACGGCCGGCCGGATCGCCACGTTCGCGCCGCGCCCATGGGCGGGCAGGTACGACAGTTCGGCGAAGACGACGTCCGGTTCCAGGGCCTCGCGGGCTCGGGCGTACGCGCGGAGGCGGTCGGTGACCGTCTCGTCGAAGAGGTGGAAGAAGCGGCCGAAGGTGCGCCCGCCCTCGCCGAGCCCGTCGCTGTTGAGCACGGCACGCCAGCGGCCCTCGTCGACGGCCCGGGTGTCGGCCGCCTCGATCTGTACGTACGCGTCCAACGCCGGGCAGGGCCTGCGGGAGTCGGTGGCCTGCGCGTCGGGGGGCAGCAGCCGCTCCAGCACGGCGTCGGTCAGCTCGACCTCGTCCGCGCCACGGCGCCAGGCGTCGGCCGCGAGCGCCACGAGCTCCCGCGCGGTGTGCGGCGAGCCGCTGCCGCCCGGCTGGTCCATGACCATGGCGCGGGGCGGGTTCATATAGCCGTTGGGGGCGTCGAGTCCGCGCTCGGGGCTGAGGAGTTCACGTACGGGCACGAGGGCGTCGGAGCCGTACCGCTCCATGAACGCCTGGTGGTACGGGACGAGGTGCTCGTACCCGCCGGGGTCGGCCACGCTCAGCCGGGCGAGGCAGCCCACCGCCTCGGCGACCTCGTCGGCGACCCGGGCGCTCAGCCGGGTCCCGGTCAGGCCGAGGCGCGAGTCGACCTGGAACGGCTGGCCGGTGTGGTCGGGGACGAGGGCACGCTGGGTGGCGCGCAGCCGCTCCAGCGTGCCGGTGTCGCCGGCGGTCGCCCGGCGGGTCAGCTCCACGACCTCGCGCAGGGGACCGGTGGTGTCGTCCGGGACGCCGGCGGCGACGAGGCGCCCGAGGACGTGCTCCTCGGGGCGCGGGTCGGTGACGGCGGGGCGCAGGTCCGTGACGAGGAGCCCGAGCTGGACGAGTTCGGTGACGAACGCGGCGGTGCGCTCGGGGCCGGCCTGGGGGAACCGTGCGTTGAGCTCCGCCACCACGTGGGCGAACGGTACGGGCGACTTCGCCACGCGGCGGACGTGGTCGAGCGCCGCCGTGGCGCGGACGCGTACCGAGCGGCGGTCCGCCTTGCCGTGGACGTCCGACGACGGCAGGACGAGCCGGTCGCCGACCTGGTGGGCGAGGGCGTTCATGGTGACGTTCAGCCGGGCCAGGTTCTCCGGATCGGCCTCCACCCGCTTCACCAGGGCGAGGAGCCAGCCCATGTCGGCACGTACCCGGGCCGAGGCGACGGTGCCGTCCGCGAGCCGCGCGGTGGTGTGGTCGCCGAATTCGGCGACGCCCACGCCGGAGAACGCGCCGAAGGGGGTGGGCCGGGTGCTCATCCGGGTGAGGTAGCGCAGGGCGCGCGAGTGGACCCGCCGCTCGCTCCCCCGTCCCCCGCCGGCTTTGGCGAGCCCGCCCGGCTCGGGGAGTCCGCCCGGCTTGGCGAGCCCGTCCAGCTCGGCGGGCCCGTCCGGCCTGGCGAGCCCGCCCAGTTTGGCGAGCCCGTCCAGCAGACCGCTGCCGGCGGCCACCAGGCCGTGGCGGACCCGCTCGTCGTCGGCCACAGCCCGGAGGGGCCCGTCGGCGGTGGACAGGGCGGTGCGCCAGGCGGCCACCGGAAGTGCCGGTGCCCGGAGGAGGCAGAAGTCGAGGGCGTCGTACCGGGGCATGGCGTTGATGGGAAATCCTTCACTGATCACTGAGGAGGAGCGCTTTCCACCAGGTGGGCCGGTGTCCGGTGACGATCGCCCGGAGCGTCATGGCGATGCCTGCCGCGCCGGTCAGCAGTCCCGGGTTGTCGACCAGGTGGCCGGTGGTCTCCCGGTCGCGGAAGACCAGCGGGTGGTGGTCGGGGTCGGCCGCCGCCACGAGCCGCTCCACGAGGCCGGGCAGGGCGCGGGCGGCCCCGGCACTGCCGCGCCGGGCGAACGTGTACGCCAGGGCGGCGAGGCCCGCCACGCCGTGGCACACGGTCGGCGTGTCGTGGCCGCCGCCCCGGGCGAGTACGCCGTCGAGCGCGGTGAAGGCCTGGGCGGCCAGGGCGCGGTCCCCGGTGGCATCGGCGACCGTCAGCAGGGCGGCCGCGATCCCGGCGGTGCCGTGGCACCAGGCGGGCATCGCCTCGGCGCCCTCCGACGTCCCCTCCCGCCCGTGCGCGGTCACCGGGACGGCCCGGGGCCACTGCAGGTCCCGCCCGCCGGCCGTGCCGACGCGGAGGAGCCAGTCGGTGAGGCGGGCGAGCGCCTCCCGGTGCCCGGGCCTCCGGTACCCCTCGCGCCAGGCCACGGCGAGCGCGGCGGCCATTCCGGCGGCCCCGTGGGACATTCCGGTGTCGACATATCCGTGTGGATACGTGGACTCCAGCGCGCCGTAGGGCGAGTAATGCGCCGGTGAAACCATCCAGCGCGCGAGTACGTCATCGTCGCCCGCCAGCCACAGCAGATGGTCCAGGCAGTGCTCGACGGCCTCGGACACTTGGGGGCTTTTGTGGGGCGTGGTGCTCAGGTGGACCAGAATTCCGGCACTTCCGTAGACCAGGTCGTAGTCGTGGTCGGAGACCGTTCCCCTCCGCCGCGGCCACGTCCTTTCCCGTACCTGCCGGGAAAGCCGTTCGTGGAGTGCGCGCAGGCTGGGGAGGAAGCGTGGTTCGTCCTCGCAGCAGTCCGCCAGGACGAGGGCGAGTCCGGCCGTGCCGTCGAAGAGGCCGGGATGCGCCAGCGGGGTCCGGGTGGTGGCGTCGAAGGCGGCGCGCAGGAACCGGAACGCCGTCTCCGCCCGGTCCTCGGCCCCGGTGCGTGCCGCGTGCAGGTGCAGCAGGGCGAGCCCCGCGTGTCCTTCGCTCAGGGAACTGCCCGACCACAGGGTCAGATCGGTCTGTCCGCCCGCCCGCGCGGCGTGTGCCTCCGCGCGCTGTGGGGTGTCCAGGCGTTCCCTGACCAGGGCGGTGAGGGTGTCCGCCCGCTCGGCGAGGCCGGCGGGGAGGGTGGGTGCGGGATTCATGGGCGCCGATGTCGTCGAGATGCCGAGGGCGGCGGTTCCTCCGATGTGCGCGGAGGAACCGCCGTTACCGTCGGACCGTCAGCACTTGCCGTTGGTGCGGACCGCGGCGCAGGCAGCCGTCAGCTTGATCGTCTGCTTGATGGTCTGCTTGACGGCCCACTTGCTGGCGACGCGGGAAGCGACGCTGGCGACCGGGGAGAGCGACGTCTCGGCCGGGTCGGCGGAAACGGTCACGCGGGCGTCGAGGTGAAACTCGTCCATGGGTAAACAGCACCTTTCAGGCAGGAATGCCTGTGTTGCATTCTGCGAAATAACGGAAGGCTGATGTGCCTCCGGGAAAGGAAATTACCGACGCCGCCCGGGGCCGGGGTACCCGCCGAGTTTCCGTTCTTCCTCCCCCCACCCGGGGGGTGTGGCCGGCCGGTCAGCGGGCCTGGAGGGCGTCCAGGGCGACGGCCATGCAGAAGGCGAGCCGGCGGTCGAGGGCCGGATCCTGGATCCGTATCGCGTACTGGTCCCGGAATCCGATCTTCCGCTCCACCGACATGACGGGCTGCCCCTCCCGTACGAAGTCGAAGTGGTAGACGAACGGCACCGGGAGCGGGAACGGCAGCACCGCGTCGACCACTTCCCAGCCACGGCGGGCCAGCGCGATGCCCAGGCTGCGCTCGGTGCCCCTGGCCGCCTGCTCCTCTTCCCCGGTTCCCTGGGTCAGATGCCAGGTGGACCGGAGCAGGGACGCCTTGGCGTCCTTGCGGAACGTCCCTATCGGGGTGCTGTCCGGCCCCGTCACGTCATAGGTGGCGCCCAGGTCGATGACCTGCCGGGACTTGAAGCCGCCGAGCACCTCCGAGCGGTCCTCGCCGGTCCAGAGCGTGATCTCCTCCTTGAGCATGAACCGCTTCTGCTCGGCGAAGGCGACGACGTCACCACCGCCGTCGTCACCGGACCCGGTGATCATGTACCGGTTGACGAGGGGGGTGATCTTCTGGGTCATCAGGAACTCGCTCAGCTGCTGCATACGAGGACGGTAGGCAGCGCCGGCAGGCCTGTTCGTACGCCTGAGGTCGGATCAGCGACCCCGACACATGGCGGGGGTTCAGCCGTACATCCGCCGCATGGCGAAGTCGACCATCTGCTCCACGGCCTTCGCGTCGAACACCATCCGGTGGTCGCCCTCCATGTCGAGGACGAAGCCGTACCCGGTGGGCAGCAGGTCGATCACCTCGGCACCGGTGATCACGAAGTACTTGGACTCCTTGCCCGCGTACCGGCGCAGCTCCTTGAGCGACGTGAACATCGGGATGACCGGCTGCTGGGTGTTGTGCAGCGCGAGGAAGCCGGGGTTGTCACCGCGCGGGCAGTAGACCTTCGAGGTCGCGAAGATCTGCTGGAAGTCCTCGGCCGACAACGACCCGGTGGTGAACGCCCGCACGGCGTCCGCGAGCGAGGGCGGCGACGGCTCGGGGTACAGCGGCGGCTGCTGCGCGTACCCCTGCTGGGGCTGGGCGTACGCGCCCTGATTCTGCTCGTACCCGTACATGCCGGTAAGCCTACCGAGCCCCGGCCCGGCGGGGGCGGGCCCGGCGGATACGGCCGCCCCGGGGGCCCTGGCCGCCGCGTAACGCGTCACAGATTGCCCGATAGGGGTTGCTCTTATTACCGACGGGTAGCATCATCGTAGCTACTTGCTGGTACGTGTACGAGGATTCCGCCTCCCCGAGCCTTACGGAGCCGTCGCCATGGGGCACTACAAGTCGAATCTCCGCGACATCGAGTTCAACCTCTTCGAGGTCCTCGGGCGCGACAAGGTCTACGGCACCGGTCCGTTCGAGGAGATGGACGTCGAGACCGCCAAGAGCGTCCTGGACGAGATGCGCCGTCTCGCCGAGAACGACTTCGCCGCGTCCTTCGCGGACATCGACCGGAACCCCCCGGTCTTCGACCCGGAGACGAACACCGCGCCGATCCCGGAGACGTTCAAGAAGTCCTACAAGGCCTTCATGGACTCCGAGTACTGGCGCCTCGGCCTGCCCGAGGAGATCGGCGGCACCACCTCGCCCCGCTCCCTGATCTGGGCGTACGCGGAGCTGATCCTCGGCTCCAACCCGGCGATCTGGATGTACTCCTCCGGCCCGGCCTTCGCCGGCATCCTCTTCGAGGAGGGCAACGAGGCGCAGAAGAAGATCGCCGAGATAGCCGTGGAGAAGCAGTGGGGCTCCACCATGGTCCTCACCGAGCCGGACGCCGGCTCGGACGTGGGCGCGGGCCGCACCAAGGCCGTGCAGCAGGAGGACGGCTCCTGGCACATCGAGGGCGTGAAGCGCTTCATCACGTCCGGTGAGCACGACATGGCGGACAACATCCTCCACTACGTGCTGGCCCGCCCCGAGGGCGCCGGCCCCGGCACCAAGGGCCTGTCCCTCTTCCTGGTGCCGAAGTTCGAGTTCGACTGGGAGACCGGCGAGCTGGGCGAGCGCAACGGCGTGTACGCGACGAACGTCGAGCACAAGATGGGCCTGAAGGCGTCCAACACGTGTGAGCTGACCTTCGGCGACAGGCACCCCGCCAAGGGCTGGCTGATCGGTGACAAGCACGACGGCATCCGCCAGATGTTCCGCATCATCGAGTTCGCCCGCATGATGGTCGGCACGAAGGCGATCGCCACCCTCTCCACGGGCTACCTGAACGCGCTGGAGTACGCCAAGGAGCGCGTGCAGGGCCCCGACCTGGCGAACTTCATGGACAAGACCGCCCCGAAGGTCACCGTCACGCACCACCCGGACGTGCGCCGCTCGCTCATGACGCAGAAGGCGTACGCGGAGGGCATGCGCGCCCTGGTCATGTACACCGCCGCCGTCCAGGACGAGATCCAGATCAAGGAAGCGGCCGGCGAGGACGCCAAGGCGCTGCACGGCCTGAACGACCTGCTCCTCCCGATCGTCAAGGGCTACGGCTCCGAGCGGTCCTACGAGCAGCTCGCCCAGTCGCTCCAGACCATCGGCGGCTCCGGGTACCTCCAGGAGTACCCGATCGAGCAGTACATCCGTGACGCCAAGATCGACACCCTGTACGAGGGCACGACCGCCATCCAGGGCCAGGACTACTTCTTCCGGAAGATCGTCCGCGACCAGGGCGTCGCGCTGAACACCCTCTCCGAGGAGATCAAGAAGTTCCTGGCCGTCGGCACCGGCGGCGAGGAGCTGGCCCCGGCCCGCGACGCGCTCGCCAAGGCGGCCGTGGACCTGGAGGCGATCGTCGGCAAGATGCTCACCGACCTCACCGCCACCGGCGAGGACGTCAAGAACATCTACAAGGTCGGCCTCAACACCACCCGCCTCCTGATGGCCTCCGGTGACGTGGTCGTCGGCTACCTGCTGCTGCGCGGTGCCGCCGTCGCGGCCGAGAAGCTGGAGACGGCCTCCGCGAAGGACGTGGCCTTCTACCAGGGCAAGATCGCCGCCGCGAAGTTCTTCGCCGCGAACATCCTGCCGGGTGTCTCCGTCGAGCGCGCCATCGCCGAGGGCATCGACAACTCCCTGATGGAGCTGGACGAGGCCGCGTTCTAGTCCCGGATCGCGACCGGTCCCAGGCGGCCCGCCCCCCGAGGTTCCCGGGGAGCGGGCCGCCGTCGTTAAGCGGGCGCCGTCTTCAGCGGGCCGCCGTCGTTCAGCGGGCCGCCGGGACGCGGGTCAGCGGACTCGGGTCAACGGGACGCCGGGACGCGGATCACCGGGACTCGCCGGACGCGGGTCAGCGGGCGGTGCACACCGAGAAGTGGCTCACCCGGCAGGTGGCCGACGGGACCGCCCCGCGGAGCTGGACCGCCGTGCCGTCACCCGTGACGTACCACCGCTCGCCGCGCGGGACGCCCGCGACGGGGCGCTCGCCCGGCTCCATCGCCACCCAGCGGCCGTGCACCGTGCGGTGCCACCGGGCCCGGGCCCCGCAGAAGCGGCAGGTCGTCGGCGAGCCGGCGAGCCGCGGCCGAGGCGCCGGTATCGCGGCACGCGGCTTCGCCGGGGCCGAGGCCCGCAGCGCCGCGGCCGTCACGGGCAGGATGTCCCCGAGGCGCACCGGGTCCCGGTCGGGGGTTCCCGTCGCCGCAATGGTGCACGCCGCGCAGAGCGGCATCCCGAGCGCGGCGCTCCACTCGGCACCGGGTGTTTCGCATGCGGCACAGACGGGCGAGACGGGCGTGGTCATCGTGGTCACCAGTGCACCTCCGGTCGCGACCGGCGAGTCAGCGGACTGCTGTCCCGCAACGTGTTCCGATAGTCGCAGCCGCCACTGACAACGGGCCGTCGGTGACCGCTCCCCGCACCCGCCCCGCCCGTAGAGTGAGGGCCATGAGCAGCTCACCCGCCCGCTTCGACCGCGGCCACACCGACGACCTCATGACCTTCCTGGCGGAGTCCCCGACGCCGTACCACGCCGTGGCCAACGCCGGTGAACGTCTGGAGAAGGCCGGCTTCCGGCGGCTCGACGAGACCGCCGCCTGGGACGGCACGAGCGGTGGAAAGTACGTGGTCCGCGGCGGCGCGATCATCGCCTGGTTCGTACCGGAAGGCGCCGACCCGCACACCCCGTTCCGGATCATCGGCGCCCACACCGACTCGCCCAACCTCCGGGTCAAGCCGCAGCCCGACATGGGCGCGCACGGCTGGCGGCAGGTCGCCGTCGAGACGTACGGCGGGACCCTGCTCAACACCTGGCTGGACCGCGACCTGGGCCTGTCCGGACGGCTGACGCTGCGCGACGGGAGCCACCGCCTGGTGAACGTCGACCGGCCGCTGCTGCGGGTGCCGCAGCTCGCCATCCACCTGGACCGGCAGGTCAACGAGGGCCTCAAGCTGGACCGTCAGCGGCACATGCAGCCGATCTGGGGCCTGGGCGACGACGTCCACGAGGGCGACCTGATCCGGTTCGTGGCCGAGGAGGCGGAGGTGACCGCCGGGGACGTGGCCGGCTGGGACCTCATGGTGCACGCCCTGGAGGCGCCCGCCTACCTGGGCCGGGACCGGGAGCTGCTGGCCGGTCCGCGGATGGACAACCTGCTGTCGGTGCACGCGGGCGTGGCCGCCCTGGCCGCCGTATCGGCCGCCGGGGACCTGGAGTTCATCCCGGTGCTCGCCGCCTTCGACCACGAGGAGAACGGCTCCGAGTCCGACACGGGCGCCCAAGGGCCCCTCCTCGGCGGGGTCCTGGAGCGGTCCGTCTTCGCGCGTGGCGGCGGCTACGAGGACCGGGCGCGCGCCTTCGCCGGAACGGTCTGCCTGTCCTCGGACACCGGTCACGCGGTCCACCCCAACTACGCCGAACGCCACGACCCCACGCACCACCCGCGCGCGGGCGGCGGCCCGATCCTCAAGGTGAACGTCAACCAGCGGTACGCGACGGACGGCAGCGGCCGGGCCGTGTTCGCGGCGGCGTGTGAGAAGGCGGGCGTGCCGTGGCAGACGTTCGTGTCGAACAACGACATGCCCTGCGGCACGACGATCGGCCCGATCACCGCCGCGCGCCACGGCATTCGGACCGTGGACATCGGCGTGGCGATCCTGTCGATGCACAGCGCCCGTGAACTGTGCGCGGCCGACGACCCGTTCCTGCTGGCCAACGCCCTGGTGGCCTTCCTGCGGTAGTCCGCCCCGCGTAGGTGTTGCGGGGCGGGGTACCCGCAACACCTACGCTGACGAGGAGGCGGGAATCATGGGCCTGGGTGGCTGCATCATTCTCATAGCGGTCGGGGCGATCCTCACCTTCGCGACCGACTGGGAAGCACAGGGCGTCAATCTGGACCTGGTGGGGCTGATCCTGATGGCGGTCGGCATCATCGGCGTCGCGACGTTCACGAGTATCGCCAGGCGCCGCAGGGCGGTCGTTCCGCCGGTGGCACCGACGGTGGTCGACCCGACCGACGAGCGGCGCTACTGAGCCGTTCACGAACGAAACATCCGCGAAAGGCCGTGCCTGACACCGTGTCGGCATGGTTCTGCTGGGACAACAGACGGCTCTCGTACGCCACCGGGGGCCGAGGCGGCGGGTGTTCTGGAGCGCCGTCGCAGCGGCCGTGACGCTGGTGGTGACCATCAGCGGCTACACGGTCCGCGTGTACGGCGAGCGGCCCCCCTGGGGCACGGACATCGCCTATGAGGCGGGTTTCCTCCAGGGCAGCCGCGTCCGCCACTTCGACATGAGCGGGGAGCGGGTGCGCGACCTGCTGGACGGCGGCTGCGCGCGTATGGAGGCGCAGGGGCTGGGCGGCCGGAAAGCCACCCACAACCCGGCGGTGTGGGTGGCCGGTTGCATGGACGGGGCGGCGGGCAGGCCGTCCCGTCACCAGGGCCTGGCGTACTGACCCCTACGCGGTGTCCATTCCCGCGAGGATCAGCGGCAGCCGGGTGGCGCCCGACTCGGTGACCTTCACCGGCACGCCCCAGTCCTGCTGGTGGACGTGGCAGGCGGGGTACTCGTTGGCGGGGTCGTCGTCGCAGGACGCGGCCATCGCGGACACGTGCAGCACGCCCTCGGTGACGGCCGGGTTCAGCGCCAGGTCCCGGGACAGGTCGCTGCCGGTGCCCTCCCCCGAGGCGAGCAGTTCCGGCGGTGTGGAGGACACCAGCAGCCGCGTGGAGGGGCCGTAGCGCTCGTCCAGCTTCTGGCCGGTCGGCGCCCGGAAGACGACGTCCAGCCGCAGGGTGCCGGGCGCGATCTCGGTCGCCTCGCGCTGCGTGCGGTGGGCGACGGCGTCCACCTGGACGGCTTCCTCCGGCAGCCGCAGCCGGGTCAGCCGGTGGCGGGCCGATTCGACGACCACGATGTCGTCGCCGACGAGCACGGCGTCACTGGGCTCTCGCAGGTCGGTGGCGAGGGTGGTGACCTCGCCCGTGGCCGGGTCGTAGCGGCGCAGGGCGTGGTTGTACGTGTCCGACACGGCGACCGACCCGTCGGGCAGGGCGGTGACACCCAGCGGGTGCTGGAGCAGCGCCTGGCCGGCCTCCCCGTCGCGGTGACCGAAGTCGAACAGGCCAGTGCCCACGGCGGTGTGGACGGCTCCTTCGGGGTCGACCCACCGCAGGGCGCTGGTCTCGGAGTCGGCGACCCAGAGGCGCTCGTCGGTGGCGGCGAGTCCGGAGGGCTGGGCGAACCAGGCCTCGTCGGCGGGCCCGTCGACGAGGCCCTCGTTCGTCGTGCCGGCCGCGACGCGCACGGTGCCGTCCTCCGGGTCGTACGCCCATAGCTGGTGGACGCCCGCCATGGCGATCCACACCTCGTCCCGCCACCAGGCGACGTCCCACGGCGACGACAGGGCGACCTCGCGGGCGGGCCCGGCGGTGGGGGATCCCTGCCACCACTGGGCACCGGTCCCGGCGACCGTGGACACCTCTCCGGTGCCGGGGTTCAGCACCCGCAGGGCGTGGTTGACGGTGTCGGCGACCACGACCCTGCCGTCGGGCAGCCGGCACAGCCCCTGTGGCTCGTTGAACCGCGCCTCGTCGGCCTTGCCGTCGGCGAGGCCCCGCTCGCCGGTGCCGTACCGGCGTACGACGGTCTCGCCGTCCGCCGCCAGCTCCACCACCTGGTGGCGGGTGGTGTCCGTCACCAGGAGGTTGCCACCGTCGAGGAGGAGCGCCTTGCCGGGGAACCGGAGGTGCGTGGCGACGGGCTCGGGCGGTACGTAGGGCCCGTCGCCGCGCCGCAGGGTGCCCTTGGCCTCGTGCTCGGCCTCCAGTTCCTCGACGAGCGTCTCGATCGCCCTGGCGTGGCCCTCACCGGCGTGCTGGGCGACCACGTACCCCTCGGGGTCGATGACGACGAGCGTCGGCCAGGCCCGTACGGCGTACTGCTTCCAGGTGGCGAGTTCGGGGTCGTCGAGGACGGGGTGGTGGACCTCGTACCGATCGACGGCGTCGACGACGGCCTGGTGTTCGGCCTCATGGACGAACTTCGGCGAGTGCACGCCGACGATCACGAGGGTGTCCCGGTGCTTCTCCTCCAGCTCGCGCAGCTCGTCGAGGACGTGCAGGCAGTTGATGCAGCAGAAGGTCCAAAAATCAACAACAACGCACTTACCTCGCAGGTCGGCGAGGGTCAGATCCTTCCCGCCGGTGTTCAGCCAGCCACCCTTGCCGATCAGCTCGGGGGCACGGACACGGGCACGGCGGGGCGCGGGGGTGGGCGCCGGCACGGCATCGTTCATGGTTCAAGCTTGCCATTGGCCTGTCGGCGTCCGGTCCGAGCGGGTACCCGTCCGTCATGAGATACCTGGTACGCGACAAGATCTTCGCCATCGGCGACGACTACTGGATCGAGGACGAGAACGGCCGCCACGCCTTCCTCGTCGACGGCAAGGCCCTCCGGCTGCGCGACACGCTGGAGCTGAAGGACCCGGCGGGGCGGGTGCTGGTCACCCTGCGGGCGAGGGTGCTCAGCCTGCGCGGGGCGATGACCATCGAGCGGGACGGGCGGGTGCTCGCGACCGTCCGCCGCAAGCGCCTGTCCCTGCTGCGCAACCACTACCACGTGGCCCTCGAGGGAGGTGCGGAGCTGGACGTGAGCGGACGGATCCTGGACCGGGAGTTCACCATCACCCGGGGCGGCGATCTGCAGGCGCACATCTCCCGGAAATGGCTGCGGGTGCGCGACACGTACACGGTCGACGTCGTCCGTGACGACGCCGACGCGGCCCTGCTGATCGCGGTCGCGGTGTGCGTGATCCGGCTGGCGGAGAGGGACTGACCCCGGCCGCGCACCGGAGGGTGCGCCGCGGGGTGGGAGTCAGGGGCGCGGTGGGGTCAGGCCCAGGCGGCGGTCCTTGAGGGCCGGGAACTGGTCGCGGGTGGTGGCGACCAGGGCCGGGTCGAGGTCCACCGTGAGGACCTCCTCCGCCTCGCCCGCCTCGGCGAGGATGGCGCCCCAGGGGTCGACGACGAGGCTGTGGCCCGCCTGGGGCACTCCGGCGTGGGTGCCGGCGGTGGAGCAGGCGAGGACGTACGCCTGGTTCTCGACCGCGCGGGCGCGGGCCAGCAGGGTCCAGTGCTCGCGGCGGCGCGCGGGCCAGCCGGCCGGTACGGCGAAGGCGAGGGCCCCGGCGTCGACGAGGCCGCGGAAGAGTTCCGGGAAGCGGAGGTCGTAGCAGGTGGCCACACCCAGCGGCAGGCCGGGCACCGGGACGGTGACCAGGTCGTCGCCCGCCGCCATCATCACGGCCTCGCCCTTGTCGAAGCCGAAGCGGTGGATCTTGCGGTACGAGGCCACGAGGTCGCCGGACGGGGAGAAGACGAGGGCGGTGTTGTACAGGGCGCCGTCGGGAGCGCGTTCCACGATGGAGCCGGCGTGCAGCCAGACGGACGCGCCGGCCGCCGCCTCCGCCATCGCGTCGTGCGTCGGACCGGTCAGCGGCTCCGCCTCTGCCTCGAACGACTCGTAGGCGAACGCCCCCACGGGCCACAGCTCCGGGAGGACCACCAGGTCGGCGACCCCACGCTGTTCGGCCACCAGGGAACTGACGCGTGCCCGGCGGGCATTCGGCGATTCGTCCGGATCTACTGCGATCTGGATGAGCGAGGCGCGCACACTACCACCGTCCTGGCATTCGAGCCGTCAACACGGGCCTACGATCGTCACACGAAAGCACTGCCGGGGTGCCCGCGTGCAGCGTAACTTAGCTGCACAGCACCCAGCCCGCGTACGAACCGCCCGAGGGGTCCCGTGACCGTCCATCCCAGCCTCCAGCCCTACGCCGACGCCTGGACCCACTCCATCGAAGCGATATCCGAGCTGGTGCAGCCACTCGTGGAGGGCGAGTGGAATCGAGCCACGCCCTGCCCCGGCTGGTCGGTGCGCGACATCGTGTCGCACATCATCGGCATGGAGTGCGAGATGCTCGGCGACCCGCGCCCGATCCACTCGTTGCCGCGCGATCTCTACCACGTACGCAGTGACTTCGCGCGCTACATGGAGATGCAGGTCGATGTGCGCCGCCACCACACCGGGCCGGAGATGACGGCCGAGCTGGAGTACACGCTCATCCGCCGCGCCCGCCAGCTGCGCAACGAGAACCGCTCCCCCGACACCCTGATCCGCGCCCCGCTGGGCGCCGAGCAGTCACTGGAACTGGCCTACCGGATGCGGGCCTTCGACGTCTGGTGCCACGAGCAGGACCTGCGCACCGCGCTGGGCAAGCCGGGCAACCTCGACTCCCCCGGCGCGCACGTGGCCCGCGACAACTTCCTGACCGTCCTGCCGAAGGTCGTCGCCAAGGACGCGGGCGCGCCGCCGAACACGGCGGTCGTCTTCGACGTGCACGGCCCCGTGGAGTTCCTCCGTACGGTCCGGGTCGACGCCGACGGCCGCGGCTCCATCGACGGCGCGCCCTCGCTGGGCCCGGCCGCGACGATCGCGACGGACTGGGAGACGTACGTACGCCTCGCCTGCGGGCGGGTGCGGCCGGCGGCCGTCGCGGACCGGGTCAAGGTGGAGGGCGACACGGAGCTGGCGGACGCGATCCTCCGCAGCTTCGCGGTCACTCCGTAGCGTCACACCGGAACGTGCACGGTCTCCACCCGGCTCGCCACCAGCCGGTCGCGTTCCCGCCGGGCCGTGCGCGCCCGTAGCCGCACGATCTGCGCGACGCCCAGGGCCTGGAGGACGAAGACGGAGGAGAAGGCGATCCGGTAGTCGTCGCCGGTGGCGTCCAGCAGGACACCGACGGCGAACAGGGTGGTGATGGAGGCCGTGAAGCCGCCCATGTTGACGATGCCGGACGCCGTGCCCTGCCGCTCCGGCGGGTTCGCCGGCCTGGCGAAGTCGAAGCCGATCATCGAGGCGGGCCCGCAGGCGCCGAGGACGACGCACAGGGTGGCCAGCAGCCACATCGGGGCGTGGTCGCCCGGGTGCGCGAGGGTGGCCGCCCACACGGCGGCCGTGGCCGCGACCGTGCCCAGCGCGAGCGGTACCCGTGCCCCGTGGTGCCGGGCGATGATCTGGCCGTAGGTCATGCCGAAGACCATGTTGGAGAGCACGGTCAGCGTCAGCATGTCGCCGGCCGTTCCCCGGGACAGGCCCTGTTCCTCGACGAGGAAGGGCAGCCCCCACAGCAGCAGGAACACCATCGCCGGGAACTGGGTGGTGAAGTGCACCCACATGCCGAGCCGGGTGCCGGGCTCCCGCCAGGACTCGGCGATCTGGCGGCGGACGTACGCCGCGCCCGCGTGGTGCGCGGGCTCCGGCTCGTGGCCCTCGGGGTGGTCCTTCAGGAACATCACGAGCAGCACGAGGACGACCACTCCGGCCAGCGAGCTGCCGGCGAACGTCACCGTCCAGCCCAGCCCGTCCAGCGTCCGCGCGATCACGATCGTCGAGACGAGGTTCCCGACGACTCCGAAGAGCCCCGCGACCTGCGCGATCAGCGGGCCGCGCCGGGCCGGGAACCAGCGCGTCCCCAGCCGCAGCACGGAGATGAAGGTCATCGCGTCGCCGCAGCCGAGCAGCGCCCTGGAGGCCAGCGCCATGCCGTACGAGGGGGAGAGCGCGAAGCCCAGCTGACCGAGGGTGAACAGCACCACCCCCAGGGTCAGGACCTTCTTCGTGCCCAGCCGGTCGACCATGAGGCCGACGGGTATCTGCATGCCGGCGTAGACCAGGAGCTGGAGTATGGAGAAGGTCGACAGGGCGGAGGCGTTGACGCCGAAGCGGTCGGCGGCGTCGAGGCCGGCGACGCCCAGGGACGTACGGAAGATGACGGCGACGAGGTAGACGCAGACGCCGACGCCCCACACGAGGGCGGCGCGGCGGCCGCCGGGGGGATCGGACGGGAGGGTGACGTGGCTCACCGGTCCTCACCCCTGACCAGGACCTTGACGCGGCTGACGTGGCGGTGGACGCAGCGGGCGGCGCCCTCGGCGTCGCCGGCGCGGATGGCGTCGAGGATCTCGGCGTGCTCCGCGATGTTCTTGGCGACGCGGTCGGGGTGGGCCTCCATCACGGCGACACCCATGCGCAGTTGCCGGTCGCGCATCTGGTCGTAGAGGCGGGAGAGGATCTCATTGCCGGCGTGGCGGACGATCTCGGCGTGGAAGCCGCGGTCGGTGACGGCGACGGCGGCGAGGTCGCCCTCGTCGGCGCGCCGCCGCTGTTCCTCCAGCAGCTCCTCCAGTCGCTCCAGGAGCCGGGCCGGGGCGGGGACCGCCTTGCGCACGGCGAACTCCTCGACGAGGAGCCGGGTTTCGACGACGTCGGCGATCTCCTGCGCGGAGACGGCGAGGACCAGGGCGCCCTTCTTGGGGTAGAGCTTCAGCAGCCCTTCCATCTCCAGCTTGAGCAGCGCTTCGCGCACGGGCGTACGGGACACCCCGACGGCCTCGGCGAGCTCCCCCTCGGTGAGGAGCGTCCCGCCCTGGTAACGGCGGTCGAGGACGGCTTGCTTGACATGGGTGTAGACGCGGTCGGCTGCGGGAGGGGCGGAAGGCATGCACACAGCATAGATACAAGAGGGGTGCATCAGGGGCCTGTCATGGGGATGTGGGGCGGAACTCACAAGCCCCACGAGCCTCCTGTGCCCCACGTCACGTGGTCCGCGTCACATGGGTCGCTCCTCCTCAGGAATTTCCGGACTCCCGTACATCCCTCGGGGGCGTTCGAGGGTCTCCTCTTGGGCACCGGTTTTCCCGCCCGCCAGGTTGAGGCGTTTTCGACGTACTCGAGACTCGAACTCGGAGCGTTTTGTTTTGATATCGATGAACGCGGCCGTGCGCCGCACCGCGACGGTTGTCCTCACGGGCGGTCTGCTGCTGACCGCCTCCCCGCTCGCGGCACCGGCCGCGGCGGCCACGCCGATCCCCTCCATCAGCGCCAAGGGCGGCTTCATGGTGGACCAGGCGGACGGCAAGGCCATCTACGGCAAGGCGAACACGACCCGCCGCCAGATGGCCAGCACGACGAAGATCACGACCGCGATCGTGGTCCTCACCACACCGGGCGTGGACCTCAATCGCAAGGTGACCATCAAGCAGGCGTACCGCGACTACGTCGTCCGCACGGGTGCCAGCACCGCCGACCTGAAGACCGGCGACAAGCTCACCGTCCGGCAGCTGCTGTCCGCGCTGATGCTGCCCTCCGGCTGCGACGCCGCGTACGCCCTCGCCGACACCTTCGGCACAGGTACGACCACCGCCGCCCGCACCAAGTCGTTCATCGGCAAGATGAACGCCAAGGCGAAGCAGCTCGGCCTGACCAACACCAACTACGACTCGTTCGACGGCATCTCGACGACCGGGGCCAACTACACGACCCCGCCGGAGCTGGCGAAGATGGCCCGCCACGCCTTCAGCAGCTCCGTCTTCCGCGAGGTCGTCAAGGCGACCTCGTACCGGACCACGGCGACCACCAGCACCGGCGCCACGCGCACGTACACCTGGTACAACACCAACAAGCTGCTCGGCTCCTACAGCGGCGCCAACGGCATCAAGACCGGCACCGGTACGGCCGCCGGCCCGTGCCTGGTCTTCGCCGCCACCCGCGGCACCAAGACCTACGTGGGCGTCGTCCTGAACGCCCCCGACCGCTTCAACGACGCGGCCAAGCTGCTGGACTTCGGCTTCGGTTCCACGACGGCCAGCACCATGGAGCTGCGCTCGCTGCCGACGGGCGCCCAGCGCGACTGACCGGCACGCACACGGTGAAGGGCCCGGACGCGCCGTCGCGTCCGGGCCCTTCCGCCTACCGGGCTCAGGCCCAGGTGATCAGCCGCTTGGGCTGCTCCAGGATCGCGGCGATGTCCGCGAGCACCTTGGAGCCCAGCTCGCCGTCGACCAGCCGGTGGTCGAACGAGAGCGCCAGCGTGGTGACCTGACGGGGCTTCACCTTGCCCTTGTGGACCCACGGCTGGAGCTTGATCGCCCCGACCGCGAGGATCGCCGACTCGCCCGGGTTGAGGATCGGCGTCCCGGTGTCGACGCCGAAGACGCCGACATTGGTGATGGTCACCGTGCCGCCCTGCATGGCCGCCGGGGTCGTCTTCCCCTCGCGGGCCGTGGACACCAGTTCACCCAGGGAGGCGGCCAGTTCGGGCAGCGTCTTGTCGTGCGCGTCCTTGATGTTCGGCACGATCAGGCCGCGCGGCGTGGCGGCCGCGATGCCCAGGTTGACGTAGTGCTTGAGCACGATCTCCTGGGCGGCCTCGTCCCAGGAGGCGTTGATCTCCGGGTTGCGCTTGATCGCGACCAGCAGGGCCTTCGCCACGAGCAGCAGCGGATTGACCCGGAGCCCGGCCATGTCCTTGTCGGACTTGAGCTCCTCGACCAGCTTCATCGTGCGGGTGACGTCGACCGTGATGAACTCGGTGACGTGCGGCGCGGTGAAGGCGGAGCCGATCATCGCCTGGGCCGTCGCCTTGCGGACGCCCTTGATGGGGATCCGGGTCTCGCGGCCGGCCGCCGGCTGTGCCTGCGGCTGGGGCTGCGGGACCTCGACGGCCTGCGGCTGTACGGGGACGGCCGCGGGCGCGGCGACCGAGGCGGCGGCCAGGTCCACCGCCGCGTGCACGTCCTCGCGGGTGATGATCCCGTCCGGGCCGGTCGGGGTCACCGTCGCCAGGTCGACCCCCAGGTCCTTGGCCAGCTTCCGCACGGGCGGCTTGGCCAGCGGCCGGGTACCGGCGGGCGCGGTGGCGGCGGGGGCGGCCTGGGGGACGCTCACATGGCCGTTCAGCTCGCTCTGGACGGCCGCCTGGACGGCCGCCTGCTCCACCGGGGCCGCGGCCCCCTTGCGCGGGCGGCGCTTGGTGGACGTCTCGGCGACGCCGTAGCCGACCAGCACGGGCTGGCGGCCGGTCGGCTCGGCGGCCTCACCGGCACCGGCGGCCTCCTTGGCGGCGGGCTCCTCGGCGGCGGGCTGGGCGGTCTGCGGCTGCTCGCCGGCGTCACCGCCGACGTTCACCGAGATGATCACCTCGCCGACGTCGACCGTCGTGCCCTCGGGGAAGCGCAGCTCGTGCACGACGCCGTCGTACGGGCTCGGCAGCTCGACGGCCGCCTTCGCCGTCTCCACCTCGCAGACGACCTGCCCGTCGGTGACGGTGTCACCGGGCTGGACGTACCACTTGAGGATCTCGGCCTCGGTGAGCCCCTCGCCGACGTCCGGCATCTTGAAATCGCGGATCACAGCGGGTCTCCCTAGTACGCGAGCGAGCGGTCGACGGCGTCGAGCACCCGGTCGAGGCCCGGCAGGTATTCCTCTTCCAGCCGTGCCGGCGGATACGGCGCGTGGTAGCCGCCCACGCGGAGGACCGGTGCCTCCAGGTGGTAGAAGCAGCGCTCGGTGATGCGGGCGGCGATCTCGGCACCGGAACCGTAGAAGACGGGCGCCTCGTGGACGACGACCAGCCGGCGGGTCTTCTCCACCGACGCCTGGACGGCGTCGAAGTCGATCGGGGACATCGACCGCAGGTCGAGGACCTCCACCGACCGGCCCTCCTCCGCGGCGACCGCGGCGGCCTCCAGGCACAGCTTCACCATCGGGCCGTACGCCGCGAGGGTCAGGTCGGTGCCCTCGCGCACGGTGCGGGCCTTGTGCAGCTCGCCCGGGATGGCCTCGGTGTCGACCTCGCCCTTGTCCCAGTAGCGCCGCTTCGGCTCGAAGAAGATCACCGGGTCGTCGCTCTGGATGGCCTGCTGGAGCATCCAGTACGCGTCCGACGAGTTCGACGGCGAGACCACCTTGAGGCCCGCGACGTGCGCGAACAGCGCCTCGGGCGACTCGCTGTGGTGCTCGACGGCGCCGATGCCGCCGCCGTAGGGGATGCGGACGACGACCGGCAGCTTGATCTTGCCGAGCGCACGGGCGTGCATCTTGGCGAGCTGGGTGACGATCTGGTCGTACGCGGGGAAGACGAACCCGTCGAACTGGATCTCCACGACCGGGCGGTAGCCGCGCAGCGCGAGTCCGATCGCGGTGCCGACGATGCCCGACTCGGCGAGCGGGGTGTCGATGACCCGCTCCTCGCCGAAGTCCTTCTGGAGCCCGTCGGTCACCCGGAACACGCCGCCGAGCTTTCCGACGTCCTCGCCCATGACGAGGACCTTGGGGTCGGTCTCCAGGGCCTTGCGCAGCGACTCGTTGAGCGCCTTGGCGAGGGGAAGCTTCTGTACAGCCATGGTTACTTGACCTCCCCGTCCGCGAAGGACGCCTGGTAGGCGGCGAACTGCGCGCGCTCCTCGTCGACGAGTGCGTGCCCGTCGGCGTACACATGGTCGAACATCGCCATGTGATCGGGGTCGGGCATGGCTCGAACGGCCTCGCGGACACGCTTGCCGAGCGACTCCGACTCCGTCTCCAGCTCCTCGAAGTACGCGGCGTCCGCGAGTCCCTGCTTCTCCAGGTACGTGCGCAGCCGCAGGATCGGGTCCTTGGCCTCCCACGCCGCCCGCTCGTCGTCGAGGCGGTAGCGGGTCGGGTCGTCGGAGGTGGTGTGGGCGCCCATGCGGTAGGTGAACGCCTCGACGAGCGTCGGGCCCTCGCCGCGGCGGGCGCGCTCCAGGGCGGAGCGGGTCACGGCCAGGCAGGCCAGGACGTCGTTGCCGTCGACGCGCACGCCCGGGAAGCCGAAGCCCTGCGCGCGCTGGTAGAGCGGGACGCGGGTCTGCTTCTCGGTCGGCTCGCTGATGGCCCACTGGTTGTTCTGGCAGAAGAACACGACCGGGGCGTTGTAGACCGCGGAGAAGGTGAACGATTCGGCGACGTCGCCCTGGCTGGAGGCGCCGTCCCCGAAGTACGCGATGACGGCGCTGTCGGCACCGTCCTTGGCGACGCCCATGGCGTAGCCGGTGGCGTGCAGGGTCTGCGATCCGATGACGATCGTGTACAGGTGGAAATTGTTGCTGGTGGGGTCCCAGCCGCCGTGGTTAACGCCACGGAACATTCCGAGCAGATTGGTCGGATCGACCCCGCGGCACCAGGCGACTCCGTGCTCGCGGTAGGTGGGGAAGACGTAGTCGTCGTCCCTGAGGGCCCGGCCGGAACCGATCTGGGCGGCCTCCTGCCCGAGCAGCGAGGCCCACAGGCCCAGCTCGCCCTGGCGCTGGAGGGAGGTGGCCTCGGCATCGAACCGGCGGGTCAGCACCATGTCGCGGTACAGGCCGCGCAGCTCTTCGGGGCTGAGGTCGATGTCGTACTCCGGGTGCTGAACGCGCTCACCCTCGGGCGTCAGCAGCTGTACGAGCTGGGGCTCGGCGCTCTGGGCGCCGGATGCCTTGGTTCCGCTCGCGCTGGTGCGCTTACTGCTGCGTCGCGGCTTGCGCGCGGCAGTGCCTTCCACGGTCACGTGCGTGCTCCTCCGTCTGTCCGGCCCCCGGGGTCCGCCGGGTGGGCCAGTGGGACTCGCCTGTCTCCGTACGTGTGCACGGGGTGGGTGCCCTCGGCCGGGAACAGGCGTGACAGGTGCCCCGGCGAGCTCCCTGTCCTAGGCACGTTACCCAGTGCACCGCATTACTGCGAAACCCCCTTTGACCTGCGTTTTTGCTTGGATTTCCAAGTAAATCGCAAAGGGGTGGACAAATGACTGGTCAGAGCCTTGTGAGCCGCCGGAACAGGGGGCACGTTATCCCGCGCACCCCGGGCACGGGAAGAGTCAGTATGTGAGACTGAGGCCGTGCGTGAAGATGGAAAAATCACCGTATTTCTGTTGGACGACCACGAAGTCGTCCGACGCGGCGTTCACGAAATGCTCTCCGTCGAGGACGGCATCGAGGTCGTCGGAGAGGCCGGTACGGCGGCAGACGCCCTGGTCAGGATTCCGGCGACCCGTCCGGACGTCGCGATTCTCGACGTACGCCTCCCCGACGGCAGCGGTGTCGAGGTGTGCCGCGAGGTACGGGCCCTGGATGAATCCATCAAATGTCTGATGCTCACCTCCTTCGCGGACGACGAGGCCCTCTTCGACGCGATCATGGCCGGTGCCTCCGGGTACGTCCTCAAGGCCATCCGGGGCAACGAGCTCCTGAACGCGGTACGGGACGTGGCGGCCGGCAAGTCCCTGCTGGACCCGGCGGCCACGGCGCGCGTGCTGGAGCGGCTGCGCGACGGCGACGGCCCCAGGGGCGACGACCGGCCGGGCGACGACCGGCTGGCGGCCCTGACCGAGCAGGAGCGCCGGATCCTCGACCTGATCGGTGAGGGGCTCACCAACCGCGCGATCGGCGAGCGGCTGCACCTGGCGGAGAAGACCATCAAGAACTACGTCTCCGGCCTGCTGTCGAAGCTGGGCATGGAGCGCCGCTCGCAGGCGGCGGCGTACGTGGCACGGATGCGGGCCGAGCGCCAGCACTGACGTGCGCGAGCGAACCGCTGGGCCGGGTGCGCCCCGGCCGAGCCGCACGAGCACGGTGGTCCCGTCCCGCCGCACCACGGCCCGGGTCGTCACCCGACCGGGTGCTCGCGCGGTGCGGACCGGCGACGCCCCGGATGGACGGCGATTCGTTCGAACCGGCGCCCTCGCGAATCGAACCCGGGTTCGCCGCCGTCCACTACCTGGACTGTTCCGCCGAGCGACTTTTTCAACACGCTGCGTGATCTAACATTTGGTGAGTGCCGCGCTCATCTGCAACCGCCGCCCCACCCGTGAGTGCGCTACTGCGCCGCTACGACAACCCGGGCGAGCCCCTCTCCTGCGTACCCGTCACCCAGGGCCTCCTCAACCGCGGTTACCGGCTCGCCACCACCCACGGCGCCTACTTCCTCAAACAGCACCTGGACGCCCCCACCGCCGACCGCGACACCATCGTCCGCCAGCACCGCGCCACCCAGCGCCTGCACGCCCTCGGCGTCCCCGTGGCCCCGCCGCTGCCCGACGCGGAGGGCGACACCGTCGCGGAGATCGAGGGACGCTGCTACGCCCTGCACCCGTGGATCGAGGGGCGCCACCGGGCGGGGGCCCAGCTCTCGACGGCCGGCTCCCGCCGCCTCGGCGCGCTGCTCGGGCTGGTGCACACCTGCCTGGAGCAGGTCATGGAACCCCACAGCGGCCGCCGTCACCGCAGCGCCGACCCGGACGAGACGTTCCGGGTCATCGACCGGCTGCTGGTGCTGGCGCGGGCCCGACGGCCCCGGGACGCCTTCGACGAGCTCGCCGAGCACCGGCTGCTGGAGCGGCGGCGGCTGCTGGCCGACCACGCGCACCGCCGGCCGCCTCCGGCGTCGGCGGGCGGCTGGGTGCACGGGGACTTCCACCCGCTGAACCTGCTCTACCGGGGCGCCGAACCCGCCGCGATCATCGACTGGGACCGGCTGGGCGTGCAGCCCCGGGCGGAGGAGGCGGTCCGGGCCGCCGCGATCTTCTTCGTACAGCCGGCCGGTGGTCTGGAGCTGGACAAGGTCCGCGCGTACGCCCGCGCGTACCGGCGCGCGGCCGGGGCGGATTCGGCGGAGCTGGCGGCGGCGGTGCACCGCGTGTGGTGGGAGCGGCTGAACGACTTCTGGATACTGCGCTGGCGCTACCAGTTGCACGACCGCAGGGCCGACCCGCAGTTTCCTGCGGCGTCGGCCCTGGCGGTGTGGTGGACGCGGGAGTACGAGGCGGTGTGCGACGCCTTCGCCGGATGAGCGGCCGCGCGGGCGGCCGCCCGCGCGGCTCAGGCGCCGCCGACGCCGGTGGTGGTCCCGCCCTGGTCGGTGGTGCCGGTGGTGGTGCCGCCCTGGTCGGTACCGCCGTCCGTGGTGCCGCCCTGGTCCGTGCCACCGTCCGTGGTGCCGCCCTGGTCGGTCTGACCGTCGGTCGTGCCGCCCTGGTCGGTCTGACCGTCGGTCGTGCCGCCCTGGTCCGTCTGACCGTCGGTGGTCCCGCCCTGGTCCGTCTGACCGTCGGTGGTGCCACCCTGGTCGGTGCCCTCGGTGGTGCCGGGGCTGGACGGCTGGCCGCCGGTGGGCGGGGGCGGGTTGTTCGTCTGGGGCTGCGACGGATAGTCGGGGTTCTGGTTGCCCCAGTTGCTGCCGTTGCCGCCGTTGCCGCCGCCCGTCGAGCCGCCCGGGTCCTGCGACTGCTCGTCCGTCTTCTGGTCGGACGGCGTGGGCTTGGTGGTGTCGCCGGGCTTGGACGGCGCGGTGGAGGCCGGGGGCTTCTTGTCCTTGTCGTCCGTCGTCTTCTTGGTCTGGTCGAGCGCGTACGCCACACCCGCCACGATCGCGATCAGGGCGAACGCCGCGAACAGCCACATCTTGCCCCGGCCGCCCCTACGGCCCTGCCCGCCGTCGTACGCGTAGGCGCCGTCGTCCGGGTTCGGCGGCGGCAGGAGCGGGCCCTGCGAGGTGTCGCCGTGCATCGGGTGGCCCATCGCGGTGGTCGCCGCGACACCGCCCGCCGCCGGGCGCCCGCCCTCGTGCATCTCGACCGGACCGGTGTTCCAGGTACCGGCGTGGCTGCCCTGCTGCTGGAGCATCTGGAGCCCGTACTGGACCAGCCCGCGCATCTCCTCGGCGCTCTGGAACCGGTCGTCCGGGTCCTTCGCGAGGGCGCGCATGGCCAGGCCGTCGAGCTCCGGCGGGGCGACGTCGGAGACCTCGGACGGCGGGACCGGGATGTCCTGGACGTGCTGGTAGACGACCGACAACGGTGTCTCGCCGGTGAAGGGCGGCCGCAGCGCCAGCAGCTCGTACAGCAGACAGCCCGTGGCGTACAGGTCCGAGCGGTGGTCGACGGCCTTGCCGAGGGCCTGCTCGGGGGAGAGGTACTGAGGGGTGCCCATGACCATGCCGGTCTGGGTCATCGTCGACTGCGCGCCGTGCAGGGCGCGCGCGATGCCGAAGTCCATCACCTTGACCGCGCCGCCGTGCGTGATGATCACGTTCGCAGGCTTGATGTCCCGGTGCACGATGCCGTGCTGGTGCGAGTAGGCGAGGGCCTCCAGCACACCGGAGACGATGATCAGCGCCTGCTCGGGCGGCGGCGCCTCCGCGTTGATCAGCAGGTCACGGATGGTGCGGCCCTCGACCAGCTCCATCACGATGTACGGCACCGACTGGCCGTTCACCACGTCCTCGCCGGAGTCGTACACGGCGACGATGGCGTGGTGGTTCAGCCCGGCGACCGACTGGGCCTCGCGCGTGAAGCGGGCCTTGGACACCGGGTCCTCGGCGAGGTCCGCGCGCAGCAGCTTCACGGCCACGGTGCGTCCCAGCCGGACGTCCTCGGCCGCGAACACCTCCGCCATGCCGCCGCGGCCGAGACGATGGGTCAGCCGGTAACGGCCGTCTCCGACGAGTCCGCCGACGCCCCACTCGGCGGACTCCGGCGCTCCGCCGCCGCCTGCCTCGGATTCGGATGCCATCAGTCCTCGCCGTCGTTTCTGTCCGCTTGCTCTGCGCGTGCGGTGTGCCGCCGTGTCTTAAGGGGTACTACGCCACGTCACGCTACAGCCTTCGCGCGCCGCGCCGGTTCGAGATTGACCGGCCATCCAACCGCCTCCACGTACACCTGTGCAAATTCCACGCCGGTTCCATGGCGGTGCCGTACGGGTCCGGTAACACTTCCGAGACGCTTCTTGTGCGTACGGTCACGGAACGGGCACCCGGCTTGACGTGTCACTGCCCTCGGGCAGACTTGGCCCGTAAAAACCGGATCACCGCGATTCACCGCGGCCACCACGGACGCGCGCGCACGGGGGAGCAAGACATGAGCCAGGACGGCGCACAGGGCCGCTATGCGGGCGGCTCGGTGGCGAACGGCCGGTACCAGCTTCGCGACCTGCTCGGCGAAGGCGGCATGGCGTCCGTATATCTGGCGTACGACAGTGCGCTGGACCGGCAGGTCGCCATCAAGACGCTGCACACCGAGCTGGGGCGCGAGCAGTCGTTCCGCGAGCGCTTCCGCCGCGAGGCACAGGCCGTCGCCAAGCTGCAGCACACCAACATCGTCTCGGTGTTCGACACCGGCGAGGACGACCTCGGCGGCTCGCTGATGCCGTACATCGTCATGGAGTACGTGGAGGGCCAGCCGCTCGGCTCGGTGCTCCAGGCCGACATCCAGGCGCACGGTGCCATGCCGGCCGACAAGGCGCTGAAGGTGACCGCCGACGTGCTCGCCGCGCTGGAGACCAGCCACGAGATGGGCCTGGTCCACCGGGACATCAAGCCGGGCAACGTGATGATGACCAAGCGCGGCGTCGTCAAGGTCATGGACTTCGGCATCGCGCGGGCCATGCAGTCGGGCGTCACCTCGATGACGCAGACCGGCATGGTCGTCGGCACCCCGCAGTACCTGTCGCCGGAGCAGGCGCTGGGGCGCGGTGTCGACGCGCGCTCCGACCTGTACTCGGTCGGCATCATGCTGTTCCAGCTACTGACGGGGCGGATCCCGTTCGACGCGGACTCGCCGCTGGCCATCGCGTACGCCCATGTGCAGGAGGAGCCGGTCGCGCCGTCCTCCATCAACCGGTCGATCACCCCGGCGATGGACGCGCTCGTGGCGCGCGCGCTGAAGAAGAACCCGAACGAGCGCTTCCCGAGCGCCGCCGCGATGCGCGACGAGTGCCTGCGGCTGCTGTCGGCGGGCCAGGGCCAGACGGGCGCGCCGGTCATCGTGCAGGGCGCGCCGCACGCGAACAGCGGCGCGGGCGTCGGCTCCGCGGTGTTCCCGCCGGTCGACCACACCACCCCGGCGCCGGGCCCGCACAGCGTCCAGACGCCGTACCAGCCCTACGGCACCCCGGCACCCACTCCTTCTTACGGGTACCCGCAGCAGCCGCAGCCGCAGGCTCCCGCGTACCAGACGCCCGCCCCGCCGCCGTACACGATCTCCCCGCAGGGCCCGGCGCCGGCTCCTTCGAGCGGAAGCGGCGGCGGCAAGAGCAACATGCCGGTGATCGTGGGCGCGATCGCGGTCGCCGTGCTCGTGATCGGCGGCCTCGTCACGGCGGTGTCCCTGAGCGGCGGCGAGGACGACCCGGGCACGGACCCCCGTGGCGGCGCCAGCCAGTCGTCGGAGGAGTCCCAGGCGGGCCACAAGCCCCCGGAGCGCCACCGGACGATGGAGACGACCGAGTGCACGGACGCCTCGGAGGACAGTGACGACCCGGCGAAGGTCCAGGCGCCCAGCTTCACCTACAAGGACATCATCTCGGTGAAGAGCTGCCTCCAGGCGGCGGGCTGGAAGTACACGGTCAAGGAAGTGGACGACCCCCAGTTCGCGGAGGACCAGGTCGTCGACCAGTTCCCGACCGAGGGGACGGCCGTGGTGCCCGGCAACCAGACCTTCGAGCTGACCGTCGCGACCGGAGACTCCGGCTGATCGGCGCACGGCCCCGGCCACCGGTGCGGGTCGACCGCAGCCACCGTCTCCGGCAGGGACCCCGTGTCGCAGCCACCGTCTCCGGGGCAGGGGCCCCGTGTCCCTCCTGTGGGTGGCTCCGGGGGCGCCCGGGATGCCGGAGGGCCACCGGCGTGTGACGCTGAGTGCGTTGTGGAGCCGGTCGCGGTTGCGACGGCTCCTGGCGGCTCGGTACGGGAGGGGGTCACTCGGTGGCTCCAAGGTTCGACGCACGGTGCGTGACGGTGGTCGCGGTGCTGCTGCTGGCGGCGTCCTCGGTGGCGGGCGTCCCGGCCGCGTACGCGGAGGACACCGACCCCGCCGCCGATCCCGGCGTGGGTCTCGTCCGGCCCAGTGACGCCGCCAGTGCGCCTGTTTCCGCTTCTCCGTCCTCGTCGCCCTCCGCCTCCCGGTCGGGGGCCGGGGTCGGTACCGGGCCCGGTTCCGGTTCCGTGCTCGGGCCGACGCGGAACGCCGCCGCCTCGCCGTCCCTCGCCGGGCGGCCGGCCGGCGAGGGGCGACAGCGGCCGGGGCGGCCCGCCTCGCCGTCCGTGAGCGCGCCCCCTGAGGAATCGCCGGCCCCGTCGTCCGGCCCGGCCGACCCGCCACGTACCAAAACGGCAACAGCGCCGCGGCTGCCGTGGGGCGAGGAGCCCGAGGCGGAAGCGGTACCCGAGACGGAGTCCCCGGCGGCCGCCGACCCGCCGCACTCGCCGCCCGCCGCCGCGTACGAACACGCCGCGCAGGCCGCGGACACCCTCGCTGACCGGCAGATTCCCGTACTCACCCTGGGCGTGGGGCTGGCCATGATGGGGCTCGGGCTCGGCTTCCTCGGGTTGCGGATAAGGCGCCGCTGACAGGTCGCCGTCCTCCTTGAGACGGACGTTCGAGGTCCCCCTGAAGACGCTTGTCGGCATCGGCATACTCGGTATACATACTGAGTATGTCCATC
The DNA here is from genome assembly GCF_055590785.1 of Streptomyces sp. NPDC041796. Taxonomy (NCBI): domain Bacteria; kingdom Bacillati; phylum Actinomycetota; class Actinomycetes; order Kitasatosporales; family Streptomycetaceae; genus Streptomyces; species Streptomyces sp. NPDC041796. The sequence goes on along the minus strand of NZ_JBVJAH010000006.1, from coordinate 335,894 downwards.
CGCCACGGGCTCCTCGCCCTTCTCGAACGCGGCCCACGCTACGGCTCACAGCTCCGTACGGAGTTCGAGTCGCGCACCGGCTCGACCTGGCCACTGAACGTCGGCCAGGTCTACACGACACTCAGCCGCCTGGAACGCGACGGTCTGGTCGAACAGGGCGGCGAGGACGAGGCGGGGCACGCGCTCTACGCGATCACCGACGCCGGCCGGGAGGAACTCCGGGTCTGGTTCGAGAAGCCGGTCGACCGCACCAGCCCCGCCCGTGACGAACTGGCCATCAAGCTCGCCATGGCGGTCGGCGCCCCCGGGGTGGACATCCGCAACGTGATCCAGTCGCAGCGCCGCCACACCATCAAGGCGATGCAGGACTACACCCGGCTCAAGGCGCAGGCCATCACCGCGCTGGAGAGCGGGGCGGCGCGGGAACGGGACGACGTGGCGTGGCTGCTCGTCCTGGAACAGCTCATCTTCCAGACGGAGGCCGAGGCGCGGTGGCTCGACCACTGTGAGGCGCGCCTGATCCGGCTCTCCGCCTCCGCCACCGCCGCTACGAACACCACCTCGAACGCCCGGGCCGCCGTACCCCCGCACGTGCCCGAGCCGAGCCGGGCGGCCCCCCGGCCGGGGACCTGACCCCCCCGCCGTCCGCCGCACCGACCATCCCGTACACATCCGCTCCGTACGCCTGCTCCGCGCGCGTACGTCCAAGGGGGGACCCCTCTCCATGACATCGCCAGCCCGCTCGTCCCAGCAGCCCCCGCAGCCCGTGCTGCAACTCCAGAACCTGACCCGTGTCCACGGGTCCGGGGCCACCGAGGTGCACGCCCTGCGCGGCATCGACCTCGACGTCTTCCCCGGTGAACTCGTCGCCGTGATGGGCCCCTCGGGCTCCGGCAAGTCCACGCTCCTCACCATCGCGGGCGGCCTGGACAACCCCAGCTCCGGCCGGGTGATCGTGGAGAACACCGACATCACCGCCGCCGACCGCAAGACGCTCGCCGCCCTCCGCCGGCGGAGCATCGGGTACGTCTTCCAGGACTACAACCTCATCCCGGCGCTCACCGCCGCCGAGAACGTCGCCCTGCCGCGCGAACTCGACGGGATGTCCGCCCGCAAGGCCCGCCGCGAGGCGATCGCCGCCCTGGAGGAGATGGATCTCGGGCACCTCGCCGACCGGTTCCCGGACGAGATGTCCGGCGGTCAGCAGCAGCGCGTGGCCATAGCCCGGGCGCTGGTGGGCGACCGGCGGCTCGTCCTCGCCGACGAACCGACCGGCGCCCTGGACTCGGAGACCGGCGAGTCCGTGCTCGCGCTGCTGCGCGCCCGGTGCGACGCGGGCGCGGCGGGCGTCCTGGTCACGCACGAGCCGCGGTTCGCCGCCTGGGCGGACCGGGTGGTGTTCCTGCGGGACGGCGCGGTCGTCGACCAGACGATCCGCAGCGACGCCGACTCCCTGCTCACGGGCCAGGCGGCCGAGCGGTGAACAACTGGTTCCACTCATGGCGCGCCGCGGTGCGTATCGCCCGCCGTGACGCCTGGCGCTTCAAGGGCCGCAGTTTCCTCGTCCTGGCGATGATCGCCCTGCCGATCCTCGGTGTCAGCGCCGCCGATCTGACGGTGCGCACGGCGGAGTTGTCCACCGAGGAGCACCTGGCCCGCACGCTCGGTGCCGCCGACGCCCGGATCATCGATCCCCGCCTCGGCGGAGTGCCGATCTTCCAGCACCCGGTGGAAGAGAACGCCATGCCGGTGGGCGACTTCGAGGACAAGCCGTGGCCCGAGGGCGAGACCGACGTCGCCAAGGCCTTCCCCGCCAACTCCACGGTCCTGACCGACTCCGTGGGCGGCGGAAAGGTCCGCACCGCCCACGGGCTCCTCCAGACCGAGATCCGGGAGCTCAAGGCGGCCGACCCGATGGCCAGGGGCATCCTGTCCCTCCAGGACGGCCGGTTCCCCGAGAGGCCCGACGAGGTCGCGGCGACGACCCACTTCCTGGAGTCCAGCGGGCTCGGCATCGGCTCGACGGTGGCCGCGCGGGGGCTCGACCGCGAGTACCGGATCGTCGGCGCCTATGAGCTGCCCGACGACCTCAAGGCCGACCAGCTCAATGCGCTGCCCGGAGCCTTCCTGGACCCGCTGGGCAAGGCGGTGGACGCCGCCGGGCTGGCGGGGACGGGCAAGAGCACCACGCACCTGCTCGCTCTGCCCCGCTCGGCGGGTGGTGATGGTTTCACGTGGAACATGGTCAAGGAGGCCAACGCCAAGGGCGTCCAGGTGATGTCGCGTGCGGTCGCCCTCGCCCCGCCGGCCGACTCCGACGTACCGATGTTCCAGCAGGAGGGCTGGGGCAACTACGGCGACAGCGCCGCCGCCAAGGCCGCCGCTCTCGCCGCCGCCGGAACGATCGTCGGTCTCGCGATGCTGGAGATCTGCCTGCTGGCCGGCCCCGCCTTCGCCGTCGGCGCCCGACGCTCGCGGCGCCAGCTCGGGCTGGTCGGTGCCAACGGTGGCGACCGCCGCCACATCAGGGCGATCGTCCTGGCCGGCGGCCTGGTCATCGGCGCTGCCGCCGCCGTCGTCGGCACGGTGCTCGGACTGGTCCTGACCTTCGCGCTCCAGCCCGTGCTGGAGGACTACATGGGCCAGCGCTTCGGCTCCTTCGACATCCGGCCGCTCGAGCTGCTCGGTATCGGGCTGCTCGCCGTCCTCACCGGCCTGCTGGCCGCGGTGGTTCCGGCGGTCACGGCGTCCCGTCAGACGGTCCTCGCCTCACTCACCGGCCGCCGGGGCGTGCGCCGCGCCAGCCGGGTGCTGCCCGTCGTGGGCCTGATCGCCGCCCTGCTGGGTGCCGCGATCGCGCTGTACGGTTCGGTCGTCTCGGACGAGTTCCTCCTCGTCGCGGGCGGCAGCGCCCTCGCCGAGCTGGGTGTCGTCGCGATGACCCCCGCGCTGGTGGGCCTGTTCGGACGCACCGGCCGCTGGCTGCCGCTCTCGCCGCGCCTGGCGCTGCGGGACGCGGTGCGCAACCGGGGGCGTACGGCCCCCGCCGTCGCCGCGGTGCTGGCCGCGGTGGCGGGCACGGTCGCCGTGGCCACGTACCAGGCGAGCGACGACGCCCAGCAGCGGGCGGCCTACGAGGCCCGGCTGCCGCACGGGGCGGTCTCGGTCGTGGTCACGGAGGGCGGCGGCCGGGACGTCCCGGCGGTGAGCGACGCGGTGCAGAAGAACCTGCCCGTCGATGTGCGGGCGGATGTGAGCCGGATCGTGGTGGGCAAGGCCACCTGCGAGATGTACGGGGACGCCAAGGGCTGCGGCCGGCACGAGGTCGTCATCCCGGTGGCCAACCGGTGCCCGCTGTGGGTGTACACCCCCGACGGCTCGGACCCCGCGGAGAAGTACACCAAGGCCGAGCGCCGCAAGCTCGCCAAGGACTGGCGGTGCAGCGAGACGCCGAGCATGGCGTACACCGAGACCGGCCTGGTCGTCGCCGACGCCAAGCTGCTGAAGGTGCTGGAGATCGAGGACCCGGCGGCCGAGAAGGCGCTGGCCGAGGGCAAGGTCGTGACGTTCTCCCGCACGATGGTCGACGCCAAGGGCAAGCTGGGCATCAAGCTGATCACCGACACCGCCAAGGCCGACGAGGTCATGGGGCAGGGCAAGGAAGCGCCGGGCGAGATCAAGTCGTTCGACGTGTACCAGGCCGCCCGGGGCACCAACGCCTACGGCCTGGCGGGCATCGTGCCGCCGGCCGCGGCCAAGGCGGCGGGCATCACGACGGTGCCGTTCGGCGCGTACTTCTCTACCGACCGGACGCCGACCACGGAGCAGCGCCAGAAGCTGGACGAGGAGCTCGCCACGACGGGTGCCGGTGCCGAGCTCCACGTGGAGGAGGGCTTCGTCAGCGAGAACAGCATCGTGCTGCTGGCGCTGACCGTCTTCGCCGGGCTGATCACGATCGGCGCGGCCGGTATCGCCACCGGTCTGGCCCAGGCGGACGCCGAGGCCGACCTGAAGACGCTGGCCGCCGTCGGTGCGCCGCCGCGCGTGCGGCGGACGCTGAGCGGCTTCCAGTGCGGGGTGGTCGCCGTGATGGGCGTGCTGCTCGGTTCGGCGGCAGGCGTCCTGCCGGCGGTCGGGCTGCGGCTGACCGAGCGGCGCCAGCAGCTGAGCTGGTACGAGACGGCGCTGGACCAGGGCGGGCTGATGGACATGCCGCAGGTGCCGATCATCGTCCCGTGGGGGACCCTGGCCGCCCTGCTGGTCGCCGTGCCGCTGGGCGCCGCGCTCCTGGCCGCCCTCGTCACCCGCTCGCGCGGGGCGCTGGCCCGCCGCGCGGCGACGTAACGGGCACGGTCCTCGACGTTGTGCCCCCGTACGAGGGTGGATCACCCTCGTACGGGGGCAGACCGTGTGATGACGCACCCGTGCGAGAGAATGGCTGGCATGGAGATGCCGAGGAATGAACGGTCGCACGAGAACCCTCAGATCCTGGTCGTGGGCCAGGACGGCATGGCGCTCGGCGGCGGTGACGGTGACGACGAGTCGCGCGAGGTCCCGGTGACGGAGATGGTCGAACAGCCCGCCAAGGTCATGCGCATCGGCAGCATGATCAAGCAGCTTCTGGAAGAAGTACGCGCGGCACCTTTGGACGAGGCCAGCCGGGTGCGCCTGAAGGACATCCACGCCAGCTCGGTGAAGGAGCTGGAGGACGGTCTGGCACCGGAGCTGGTGGAGGAACTCGAGCGTCTCTCCCTGCCGTTCACGGACGAGGCCATCCCCTCCGAGGCGGAACTGCGCATCGCGCAGGCTCAGTTGGTGGGCTGGCTGGAAGGCCTGTTCCACGGCATCCAGACGGCGCTGTTCGCCCAGCAGATGGCGGCCCGGGCCCAGCTTGAGCAGATGCGCCGGGCGCTGCCGCCGGGCGCCCCGACCGATGACGACGACGACCGCGGCCACGGCGCCATCCGCTCGGGCCCGTACCTGTAGTCCCACCTGAAGCACCCGGCCGAGGCCCATACCTGTAGTCCCCTGAAGCACCTGGCCAAGGCCCGGCCCACCCCGTGTGTGCCGGGCCTCGCGCCCCGGCTCAGGCGGCGGTCGGTGCGACCAGCAGGACCTTGCCGACGTGGGAGCTCGCCTCCAGCGTCCGGTGGGCCTCCGGCGCCTCCGGCATGGGGTACGTGCGGTCCACCACCGGGCGGATCGAGCCCGTGCCGATCAGCGGCCAGACGTGCTCACGTACCGCCGCGATGATCGCCGTCTTCTCCTCCAGCGGCCGCTTCCGCAGCGACGTCGCCGTCACCGCCGCCCGCTTGTTCAGCAGAGCCCCCAGATCGAGCTCGGCCTTCCGCCCGCCCTGGAGGCCGATCACCGCGAGTCGCCCGTTCACGGCGAGCGCCTTCACGTTCCGCTCCAGGTACTTGGCGCCCATGATGTCGAGGATGACGTCCGCGCCCGCCCCGTCCGTCGCCTTGTGCAGCTCCTCGACGAAGTCCTGTTCGCGGTAGTCGATCAGGATGTCCGCGCCCAGCTCGGCGCAGCGCGCCAGCTTCTCCGGACCGCCCGCCGTCACCGCGACCCGGGCGCCCACCGCCTTGGCGAGCTGAACGGCCATCGTGCCGATGCCACTGGCGCCTCCGTGGACCAGCAGCGTCTCGCCCGGCCGCAGGTGCGCGACCATGAACACGTTCGACCAGACCGTCGCGGTCACCTCGGGCAGTGCCGCCGCCGTCACCAGGTCCACGCCCTCGGGCACGGGCAGCAACTGCCCCACCGGCACGCTGACCTTCTCGGCATAGCCACCGCCCGCCAGCAGGGCACACACCTCGTCTCCGACGGCCCAACCCGTCACCCCCGGCCCGAGAGCCGCGATACGGCCGGAGCATTCGAGGCCCGGGTACGGGGACGCACCGGGCGGCGGATTGTAGAAGCCCTGCCGCTGCAGGAGATCGGCACGGTTGACGGCGCTCGCCACCACCTCGACGAGGACCTCGCCCGTGCCGGGCACGGGGTCGGGCACCTCCGCCCAGACGAGCGCCTCGGGGCCACCGGGTTCGGGAATCGTGATCGCATGCATGGCCGCGAGGCTACTCCGGCGGTGTGCTGAGCGGCGGCACACTGCTCGCCCGCACGATCGTGATCAGACGGTCCGTCAACTGAAGCGGGCTCGCCGCCGGATCGTCGTAGCCGAGCAACCGGTGCCCGCGCAGGACACTGATCACCAGATCGTCCGTCTCGCGCACGTTCTTGCCCACCTCGGCCTTTATGACCGGCCGTTCGACCAGGTCGAGACCGCTGCCCTGCTGGATGAGGTCCTCCATCACCGTGCCCGCGCTGGGGCTCAGTACGGACAGGCCCAGCAGCCGGCCGGCCGCGCTCGCGCTGGTGATCACGGCGTCCGCTCCGGACTGGCGCAGCAGCGGCGCGTTCTCCTCCTCCCGCACCGCCGCGACGATCTTTGCGCCGCGGTTGAGCTGGCGAGCGGTCAGCGCCACCAGCACCGCGGTGTCGTCGCGCTGTGTCGCGATGACGATCTGCCGGGCGCGCTGCACTTCGGCGCGCAGCAGTACGTCGCTGCGGGTCGCGTCGCCGATCACGCCCGTGAACCCGTCCGCGTTCGCCGTCTCGATGACCTTGCTGCTCGGGTCGACGATGACGATCTGGTCCCTCTTCAGGCCCGTGGCGCACAGCGTCTGAATCGCCGACCGGCCCTTCGTACCGAAGCCGATGATGACGGTGTGGTCGCGCAATGTGGACCTCCAGCGCTTGAGCCGCCACTCTTCCCGGGTCCGTTGGGTGAGGACCTCGAGAGTGGTACCGACCAGGATGATCAGGAAGAGCACGCGCAGCGGCGTCACGAGCAGCACGTTGACCAGCCGCGCGCTGTCGCTGTGCGGAACGATGTCGCCGTAACCCGTCGTCGACAGGGTCACGGTCGCGTAGTAGACGGCGTCAAGGAAGTCGACGCCCTCGTCGGCGTTGTCGTGATAGCCGCCACGGTCGACATAGACGATGAGGACGGTCAGCGCGAGGACGAACAGCGCCATCAGCAGCCGCTTGCCGACCTGACGGAGAGGCTTCTGGACGATCGGGTTGGGGAGCCGGATCTGGCCGCCCACGAGTTGCTCCTCGGCGCGGCGGGCCATCGCATCCTGGCCAGGAAGTTTCACGTGAAACACCCCTCGGTGGTCGCAGCCCAGGGCAGGTCGAGGATCTCCAGTACGTCACCGGGGCGGGCGCCACCCGGCGGGACGACCGCCAGCCCGTCGGCCGCCGCGATCCCGCGCAGCATGGCCGGGCCGTTGTAGTGCAGGGGTACGACGGGCCCGGAACCGTGCCCGGGGGCGTGATCGGGGGTGCGGCTGGGGCCGTGGTCGGGGGTGCGGCTGGAGCCGTGCCCGGGGGCGCGGTCGGGGGCGCGGCCCGTCGTACGGGTGACAGGCACGAGCCGGGTGTCGTGGGGGTGGCCGTGCACCTCGTCACGCACGGCGGCCCGGTACGGTGCCGGGGCCCGGCGTCCGGCGAGACCTCGGAGCAGCGGCTCGGCGAGGGTGAGGAGGCCCGAGACGGCCGCGAGCGGGTTGCCGGGCAGACCGACCAGGTAGGTGGCCGGGGTGAGCCGGGCGAGCAGCATCGGGTGACCGGGGCGGACCTTCACCCCGTCGACCAGCAGCTCGGCCCCCGCCTTGCGCAGCACGGGGTGGACGTGGTCGACGGGACCCGACGCGGTGCCTCCGGTGGTGATCACCACGTCCGCCCCGGACTCGGTCACCGCCGCGTACAGCGCGTCGGCGTCGTCCCCGATGCGCCGGGTCACGCCCACGTCCGCGCCGAGCGCGCGCAGCCAGGGCGCGAGCATGGGGCCGAGGGCGTCACGGATGAGCCCGTCGTGCGGAAGACCGGCCGTGAGGAGCTCGTCGCCGAGGACCAGGACGTCCACCCGTGGGCGTTCCACAGTGGTGAGCTCGTCGTACCCGGCGGCGGCGGCCAGTCCCATGACGGCGGGCGTGACGGGCGTTCCGGCGGGCAGGAGCTGGTCGCCGGAGCGGCACTCCTGGCCGCGCGGCCGGATGTCCTGCCCGTGGGTCACCTCACGCCGGGCGTGCAGGTGGCCGGTCGCGTCCGTACGGGAGTGCTCACTGCGGACCACGGCGGTGGCGCCGACCGGGACGCGGGCGCCGGTGGCGATCCGTACCGCCTCGCCGTCGGGCAGCGGGGGCGTCCGGGCGTGCCCGGCCAGGACGGAGCCGCCTTCACTGATCCGCCAGGGGCCAGGGCCCGCGACGGCCCATCCGTCCATGGCGGAGGTGTCGAACGACGGCAGGTCGGTGAGCGCCGCCAGCGGCTGGGCGAGCACTCTGCCCAGCGACTCCGCGAGCGCCACCCGCCGGGTCCGGGCGGGGCGGGCCGCGCCCAGGCGTGCGGCGACGGACCGGGCCTCGGCCCAGGGTGTGGCGCGGTGCCGCTCCTGCTTCGGGGCCTGGGGCCCGACCAGGGCGAGCGCTTCGTCGACGCCGTCGGCGTCCGGATCGGTCATCCGGCGCCGGTCCCGCTGTCGGTTCCGTTGCCGGAGTCGCCGCCGGTCCCGCCGTTCGCTCCCCCGGCGGTCCCGCCGTCGGCCTCGTTCGCCCAGCGGCCGGCCAGGGCGGACGCCTTGCGTGAGGCTTCGGCGACGGCCGCGGACACGGCTTCCGGGCCGCCCTCGGCGGCCCTGGCGGCGGCGTACCCGACCAGGAAGGTGGTGAGCGGCGCGGCGGGCCGGGCGACGCCGTGGGCGGCGTCGCGGGCCAGGTCGAGCAGGACGCCGGTGTCGACGTCCAGTTCGATGCCGAGCTCGTCCTTGACTGCGGTGATCCATTCGTCCAGCACGTTCCCATGCTCCCTGATCGCGGCCCGGGCGGTGGCGATGTCTTCCCAGGTGTCGCAGTCGAAGGAGGCGAGGGGGGCGGACGGGATCCGGAGGACGTCCAGCTCCTGCACGAGCAGACGCAGGGGCAGTCCTGTCAGGTTGCCGTGTTCGGCTGCCAGGAGGGCCAGTTCGCGGCGCAGCGGTTCGGTCCGGTACGCGGCGACCAGCGGCTGGTCCCGCCCGCCGGGGTCCACGGACAGCACGCCCTCGGCGCTCCCGCCCGCCAGCGCGTCGACCAGGGCGCGCACACCACCGTCCTTGAGGAACGGCAGATCACCGCTGAGGACGACCACGGTGTCGGCCTCCACATGCCGCACGCCCGCCGCCAGCGCGGCCAGCGGCCCGCTGCCCGGCGGTTCCTCCCGTGCCCAGACCACGGGCCGCACGGTGGCCCGCCGCCCGCCCACGACCACGGCGCGTCCGGCCTCACGGGAGGCTCCGAGCACGCGGTCGAGCAGGGTCCGCCCGCCGATGCTCACGGCCGGCTTGTCCACGCCCCCGAGCCGCCTGGCGGCACCCCCGGCGAGCACGACGACGTCAAATGGGCTCACGGCACCAGTATCTCCAGGCGCGCTTCCGCACCCACCCCCGGGGCGGCCGTGGCCGGGGGCTGTACGCCCCCGGCCCGGGTCTCCGGACCGTCAGAGGGTCCGCAGCAGCACCGCCGGATGCTCCACACAGTCCGCCACGTAGCGGAGGAAGCCGCCCGCCGTGCCTCCGTCGCACACGCGGTGGTCGAAGGTCAGCGACAGCTGGACGACCTGCCGGACGGCCAGCTCGCCCTCGTGCACCCACGGCTTGGGGATGATCTGGCCGACGCCCAGCATCGCGGCCTCGGGGTGGTTGATGATCGGGGTCGAGCCGTCGACCCCGAACACGCCGTAGTTGTTCAGCGTGAACGTCCCGCCCGTCAGCTCGGCGGGCGTCAGGGTCCCGGCCCTGGCGGCCTCCGTCAGACGGGCGAACTCCGCCGTCAGGGACTCCGCCGTACGGCTGTGCGCGTCACGGACGACAGGGACGACCAGGCCGCGGTCGGTCTGCGCCGCGAAGCCCAGGTGCACCTCGGGCAGACGCACGATCTCCCGCGCGGCCATGTCCACCCTGGAGTTGAGCTCCGGGTGGCGCGCGAGCGCGGCGACACAGATCCGGGCGAGGAGCGCCAGCAAGGAGATCTTCGGGGCCCCGGCCGCGTTCATCGCGGCGCGTGCGGCCATGAGCTCCGTCGCGTCCGCGTCGACCCAGCAGGTCGCGTCGGGGATCTCGGTCCGGCTGCGGGAGAGCTTGTCGGCCACGGCGCCGCGTACGCCGCGCAGCGGCACCCGCTCACCGGTGCCGGCCGCGACCGCCGTCACGGGCGCGGGCCTCGTCGCCGTTGCCGTCGGAGTGACCGCCGCCGGGGCGGCCGACGCCCGCTCCACATCGGCGCGCAGGATGAGCCCGTCGGGCCCGGAGCCACGCAACTGCCGCAGGTCGAGACCCTTTTCGCGGGCCAGCTTCCGTACGAGTGGTGAGATGACCGGCACCGGTCCGTCGGAAGGCGCGGGAGCCACCGGCGCGGCGACCGTCGCCGAAGCGGCCGGTACGGCCGGTCCGGGGGTGGCCGGTGCCGCGGTCGCCGGTCCGGGAGTCACCGGTCCGGGAGTCACCGGTGCCGCGGTCGCCGGTGCCGACGACGGGGCGGCCGCGTCCCGCAGGACCCGCCGCCGTCGCGCCGCCGGGGCGGCCGTGCCGTACCCGACGAGCACGTTCCCCGAGCCCTCCTCGGTGGAGCCGGACGGGCCGGCCGAGCCCGAGGAGGCGGCCGGGAGAACCGCGTCCGGCGCGGACGTCGCACCGACCGCCACCGTAAGCAGCGGGGCGCCGACGGGCAGTTCCGTCCCCTCCTCGCCGAACCGCGCGGTCACCACGCCCCCGTAGGGGCACGGCACCTCGACCATCGCCTTGGCGGTCTCGACCTCGACGACCGGCTGGTCGATGGCGACGACGTCCCCGACGTTCACCAGCCAGCGCACGATCTCCGCCTCGGTGAGGCCTTCGCCGAGGTCCGGCAGCTTGAACTCCAGCACCTGGGCCATCAGCTCTGTGCCTCCCACTGCAGTCGCGCCACGGTGTCCAGGATGCGGTCCACGCCCGGCAGGTGGTGCCGCTCCAGCATGGGCGGCGGGTAGGGGATGTCGAAACCGGCGACCCTCAGCACCGGCGCCTCCAGGTAGTGGAAGCACCGCTCCGTGACGCGCGCGGCGATCTCCCCGCCCGGTCCGCCGAAGCCGGACGACTCGTGGACGACGACCGCGCGTCCCGTGCGCCGCACCGACGCGCAGACCGTCTCGTCGTCGAACGGCACCAGCGACCTCAGGTCGACGACCTCCAGGTCCCAGCCCTCCGCCTGCGCGGCCTCGGCGGCCTCCAGGCACACGGGCAGGGACGGCCCGTACGTGATGAGGGTGGCGCTGCGGCCGGTCCGGCGCACCACCGCGCGCCCTATCGGCTCGACCGGGTCGGGCGCGTCGGGCGACCACTGGGCCTTCGACCAGTACAGCCGCTTGGGCTCCAGGAAGACGACCGGGTCGTCGGAGGCGATCGCCGCCCGCAACAGCCCGTACGCGTCGGCGACCGTCGCGGGCGTGACGACATGGAGCCCCGGAGTCGCCATGTAGTACGCCTCGGACGAGTCGCTGTGGTGCTCGACGCCGCCGATCCCACCGCCGTACGGCACGCGCACGACGATCGGCAGCGGCATCGCGCCCCTGGTCCGGTTGCGCATCTTCGCGACATGGCTGAGCAACTGCTCGAACGCCGGGTAGGCGAAGGCGTCGAACTGCATCTCCACGACCGGCCGCAGCCCGTACATCGCCATGCCGACGGCCGTGCCGAGGATGCCCGCCTCGGCGAGCGGGGTGTCCGTGCAGCGGTCCTCGCCGAACTCCTTGGCGAGCCCGTCGGTGACCCGGAAGACGCCGCCGAGCGTCCCGACGTCCTCTCCCATGACGTGGACGGACGGGTCCTCGGCCATCGCGTCGCGCATGGCGCGCTGGAGGGCCTGCGCCATGGTGGCGGGCTTGGTCGCGGACTTGGGCGCCGCGTTCGCCACGGTCGTCATCGGGTCTCACCCTCGGCTTCGAGCTCGGCGCGCAACTGGGCGGCCTGTTCACGCAGTTGTGTCGTCTGCTCGGCGTACACATGCGCGAACAGGTCCATCGGGTCGAGCTGGGCGTCCGCGTTCATCCGCTCGCGCAGCCGCGCGGCCATCGTCTCGGCGTCCTCGGCCGCCTGCCGTTTGCCGTCCTCGTCGAGGAGGCCGCGCTCGGTCAGCTCGCGCTCCAGCAGCCGGATCGGGTCGTGCTCCCGCCACGCCTCGACCTCGCTGTCGCCCCGGTACCGGGTGGCGTCGTCGGCGTTGGTGTGGGCGTCGATGCGGTACGTCACGGCCTCGACGAGCGTGGGCCCGCCACCGCGCCGCGCGCGGGCGAACGCCTCGGAGAGCACCTGGTGCACGGCCGCCGCGTCATTGCCGTCGACGAGCCGGCCCGGCATCCCGTACCCGACGGCCTTGTGGGCCAGGGACGGGGCCGCGGTCTGCTTGGCGAGCGGAACGGAGATCGCGAAGCCGTTGTTCTGCACGAGGAAGACGACCGGGGCCTGCCAGACCGCCGCGAAGTTCAGTGCCTCGTGGAAGTCGCCCTCGCTGGTGCCGCCGTCGCCGACCATCGCCAGGGCCACCACGTCGTCGCCCTTGAGGCGGGCGGCGTGCGCCAGGCCCACGGCGTGCGGCAGCTGCGTGGCGAGGGGCGTGGAGAGCGGCGCGACGCGGTGCTCGTGCGGGTCGTACCCGGTGTGCCAGTCGCCCCGCAGCAGGGTCAGGGCCTGTACGGGGTCGAGGCCGCGCGCCACGGCGGCGAGGGTGTCCCGGTACGACGGGAAGAGCCAGTCCCGGTCCTCCAGCACCAGGGCGGCGGCGACCTCGCAGGCCTCCTGCCCCGTGCTCGACGGGTAGACCGCCAGCCTGCCCTGCTTGGTGAGTGCCGTCGCCTGCGTGTTGTACCGGCGGCCGCGCACGAGCTCGGCGTAGAGCCTGCGCAGCAGCTCGGGCGAGAACCCGGCCGCCGCGTCCGTGCCCAGCACCCGGTACGGCTCGGGGTCCGGGAGCAGCGGTGCGGGGTCGGTACGCGGCTTCCACGCCGGGGGCGGGGTGGGCCGGTAAGGGGCGGCACCGGGCAGCTCTTGGACCGTCATGACAGCACCTCCTCGTGGGAGCGGGCATAAGACCCGAAGGGGGACGCGACTGTGACGCGCCTCACCTACCGATTGTTCGGTCGTGGCGGCATTTTGGCTACAGGCGCCTTCGGTCTGTGGACAAACGGTTCTCCACAGCCTGGGATAGAGACAGGTCGTCCATGGATGAGAGGCGGGGGGACATGGCAGCTGAACAAATGGCCGACGGCAGGGACCAGGGTCAGCCGGGCGACGAGCATCAGGTGCCGCCGCGGCCGCTCGACGCGATCGACCGCGACATCCTCCGCATCCTCCAAACGGATGGCCGCGCCTCGATACGCTCCGTGGCCGACCGCGTGCATGTGTCGCGCGCGAACGCCTACGCGCGGATCAACCGGCTCATCGAGGACGGGGTGATCCGCGGCTTCAGCGCCCGCGTCAACCACGAGCGGGCGGGTCAGGGCGCGTCCGCGTACATCACGCTGAAGATCGTGCAGAACTCGTGGCGCACGGTCCGCGAGCAGCTCAGGGCGCTGCCGGGGGCTGCGCACATCGCGCTGGTCAGCGGAGACTTCGACGTACTGCTGCTGGTGCACACGCCGGACAACCGCACCTTGCGGGAACTGGTCCTGACCAGGCTCCAGGCGATCCCGGAGGTGCTCTCCACGCGCACGCTGCTGGTCTTCGAGGAGACGGACCTCAACCGGCGACCCTTGACGGACGAGCTCTGACGGACGCGCTCCACCGGGCGCTCTGGCGGACGCGCTGTGACGGACGCGCTCCACCGGACGCTCCAGGTGGACGCGCTGTGACGGGCGTGCCCTGAGGGACGGGGTCTTACGGCGCCCCGCCCCTCAGGCCTCGCGTGGGGGTTTCAGTGGCTCGTACGCAGGCCGTCGAAGGCCAGGTGGACGATCGTCTCGACGACCTGCCGGCGCTCGGCGTCGCCGCCCGGCTGCGGCCGGTACCACTCCACCAGCGAATTGACCATGCCGAACAGCAGCCGGGTGGCGAGCCGTATGTCCACGTCCGAACGCAGGTCACCGTCCGCCGCGGCGGCCTTGAGCAGGTCGGCGACCCGGTGGTCGAACTCGCGGCGGCGCTCCAGCGCCCACCGCTCGGTCGTGGTGTTGCCGCGTACGCGCAGCAACAGCGTCACGTACGGCAGCTCGTCCATCAGGACCTCGACGGTGCGCCGGGTCACGTACTCGACCCGCTCGATGGCCCGCCCGCGCGCGGCGCCGGGCTCGTCGAGGACCGCGAAGAGGCCGTCGAGCGCCCGGCTGACGGCGCGCCGCAGCAGCTCCTCCTTGCCCGCGACATGGTGGTAGATCGAGGACTTGGAGATACCGGCCGCCTTGGAGAGGTGCTCCATGGAGGTGCCGTCGTAGCCGCGTTCGTTGAAGACGCGGACGGCGACGGACAGCAGCGTCTCAGGGGTGTACGTGTCGCGCTTGGCGGTGGTCATCGGCTGTCCCGGTCCTTCGTGGCGGCCAACTCCTCGTGCTCCTTGCGCCGGACCGCGAGGCTGGGAGCGTAGCGGCCGGTCGGGTAGCGCTCGTGCAACGCGGTGAGCAGCTCCGACACCCGCTCGTAGCCCAGCAGGGCGGCCCACTCGAAAGGCCCGGCCGGGTAGTTGACGCCGAGGCGCATGGCCGTGTCGATGTCCTCGGCGGAGGCGACGCCCCGTTCGACGGCGTCGGAGGCGAGGTCGACCAGCATCGCGACGGTACGGGCGACGATCATGCCCGGTGCGTCGCCGATCACCGTGACGTCCTTGCCGAGCGCCTGGAAGAGGCCGATGGCCTCCTGGAGGGCCTCGTGAGAGGTCGTGGGCGCGGTGGACAACGCGATGCGGGTGGCGGTCGTGTAGTCGTGGGCGAGGTCGAAGCGGATGATGTCCTCGCCCTCGTACTCGAAGGCGGTCTCGCCGTCGGCGAGCCGGAGCTGTCCTCCGCTCGGGAGGACGAGGTGGTCGCCGTGCTTCCTGCGGCGGACCTTGATCCCGGCTTGCTCGATCATGCCGACGAGCGGCTCGGCGTGGCCCAGGCGGCCGTGGACGACGACCGTCGCCGGCGCGGGTGCCGGGGCCTCGGTGGCGGCGGCCGGCCGCTCGGCGCCCTCGGCGTACGCGTACCAGCCCTGGCCCGTCTTGCGGCCCAGCCGTCCGGATTCGACCAGGCGCCGCTGCGCCAGGGACGGGGTGAACTTCGGGTCCTGGAAGAAGGCCTCCCAGACGGACCGGGTGACGGCCTCGTTGACGTCCTGTCCGATCAGGTCGGTCAGCTCGAAGGGGCCCATCCTGAACCCGCCGGACTCACGCAGGACGGCGTCGATGGTGGCCGGGTCGGCGGCCCGCTCCTCGTACAGGCGCAGCGCCTCCGCATAGAAGGGGCGGGCGATGCGGTTGACGATGAATCCGGGGGTGTCGGCGCAGCGCACCGGCGTCTTGCCCCACTCCTTGGCGGTGGCGTACGCGCGCGTGGCAGCCGCTTCGTCGGTGGCGAAGCCGCTGACGACCTCGACCAGCGGGAGCAGCGGGGCGGGGTTGAAGAAGTGCATGCCGACGAAACGGCCCGGCAGGCGCAGCCCGCCCGCGATGGCGGTGACGGAGAGCGACGAGGTGTTGGTGGCGAGCAGGCAGTCGTCGGGGACGATCTTCTCCAGTGCGGCGAAGAGCTCCTGCTTGACGTCGAGCCGCTCGACGATCGCCTCGACCACGAGGGCGGCGTCCGCGAGGCCGTCGAGGGTGTCCGCCACGCGGAGGCGGCCGGCCGCCTCGTCCCTCTCGACCGGCGACATCCGGCCCTTCTCGACGAGCCGGTCGAGCCGTCCGGTGAGGGCTTCGGCGGCCTGTCGGGCACGGTCGGGCACGGTGTCGTGGAGGCGTACGGGGTGCCCGGCGACCAGGGCGACCTGGGCGATGCCCTGACCCATGGTGCCGGTGCCCACGACGGCGACGGTGCGGCTCCGCTCGATGGCCATGTTGTCGGTCATGACAGTGATCCTCCCCGATGAGTTGTCCACAGGTTCGGGAGGCCCCCTTGTCCCGACCGATCGTTCGGTTACTCTAGCTCTGTCCGCCTGTCCCTGCCCAGCTCGACGAGGAGTTGGTCCGTCATGGCCGCCGCTCAGCTCACCACCGACCACCTGACCGAGAGGCACCGCTCCACGCTGGAACAGGCCCTCGAAGCCATCCGCACACGGGCCTACTGGTCCCCGCACCCCGAGCACCCGAAGGCGTACGGGGAGAACGGCTCGCAGAGCGCCGCCGAGGGCCTCGAGGCCCACAAGGCCACTCTGGGCGCCCGCTTCGAGCTGGACCAGCCGGGCACGGACGGCTGGACCGGCGGTGAGGTCTCGCCGTACGGCCCGGAGCTGGGCGTGGAGTATCCGCACGCCGACGTGGACGTCCTGCTGCCCGCGATGCGCGCGGGCATGGGTGCCTGGCGTGACGCCGGCCCCGAGACCCGCGCGCTGGTCTGCCTGGAGATCCTGGCTCGTATCAGTGCCCGTACGCACGAGTTCGCGCACGCGGTGATGCACACCAGCGGGCAGGCGTTCATGATGGCGTTCCAGGCGGGCGGGCCGCACGCGCAGGACCGCGGCCTGGAGGCCGTGGCGTACGCGTACGCGGAGCAGGTCCGCACCCCGCTGGTCGCCGACTGGTCCAAGCCGCAGGGCAAGCGGGACCCGCTGGAGCTGCGCAAGGCGTTCACCCCGGTGCCGCGCGGCATCTCCCTGCTGATCGGCTGCAACACCTTCCCGACGTGGAACGGCTACCCGGGCCTGTTCGCCTCCCTGGCCACCGGCAACCCCGTCCTGGTCAAGCCGCATCCGCGCGCCGTGCTCCCCCTCGCCCTGACCGTACGGGTGGCGCGCGAGGTGCTGGCCGAGGCGGGCTTCGACCCGAACCTGGTCGCGCTGGCCGTCGAGCGGCCCGGGGAGGGCATCGCCAAGGACCTGGCCGTCCGCCCCGAGATCCGGATCATCGACTACACCGGCTCCACCTCCTTCGGCGACTGGCTGGAGGCCAACGCCCGGCAGGCGCAGGTGTACACGGAGAAGGCCGGCGTCAACACGGTCGTCGTCGACTCGACCGACGACTACAAGGGGATGCTGTCCAACCTGGCCTTCTCCCTCTCCCTGTACAGCGGCCAGATGTGCACCACCCCGCAGAACCTGCTGATCCCCGGCGAGGGCATCGCGACGGACGCGGGCCCCAAGTCCTACGACGAGGTGGTCACCGACCTCGCCGCCGCGGTGTCCGGACTGCTCGGTGACGACGCCCGGGCGAACGCCCTGCTGGGCGCCATCGTCAACCCGGACGTGAAGGCCCGGCTGGAAGCCGCCGCGGGTCTCGGCGAGGTCGCCCTGGCCTCGCGCGAGGTGGCCAACCCCGACTTCCCGGGCGCCGTCGTCCGCACGCCCGTCCTGGTCAAGCTCGACGGTTCCAAGCCGGACGCGGAAGCGGCGTACATGTCCGAGTGCTTCGGCCCGGTCGCCTTCACCGTCTCCGTCGGGTCGACCGCCGACGCGCTGGAGCTGCTGCGGCGCACGATCCGCGAGAAGGGCGCGATGACGGTCGGCGCGTACACGACCTCACCGGACGTCGAGCGGGCCGTCGAGGAGGTCTGCCTGGAGGAGTCGGCGCAGCTCTCGCTCAACCTGACGGGCGGGGTGTACGTCAACCAGACCGCGGCGTTCTCCGACTTCCACGGCTCCGGCGGCAACCCGGCGGCGAACGCCGCCCTGTGCGACAGCGCGTTCGTCGCGAACCGCTTCCGGGTCGTCGAGGTGCGCCGCCCTGCGTGATCCTCGGGCTCACGCCTCCGGCACGGAGATCTCCGCGTACCGCTGCACCCAGGCGTGCATGGCGATCGCCGCGGCCGCACCCGCGTTGATCGACCGGGTGGAGCCGAACTGGGCGATCGAGCAGACCATCGCGGCGTGCTTGCGGGCCTCGTCGGTGAGGCCCGGGCCCTCCTGCCCGAACAGCAGGACGCAGCGGCGGGGCAGCTCGGTCCGTTCCAGCGGCACGGCGCCGGGGAGGTTGTCGATCCCGATGATCGGCAGCCCCTCGGCGTCCGCCCAGGCGGTCAGCGACTCGGTGTCCGGGTGGTGGCGCACATGCTGGTACCTGTCGGTGACCATGGCGCCGCGCCGGTTCCAGCGGCGGCGGCCCACGATGTGGACCTGCTTGGCGAGGAAGGCGTTGGCGGTCCGGACGACGGAGCCGATGTTGAAGTCGTGGCCCCAGTTCTCCACGGCCACGTGGAAGTCATGGCGCCGGGTGTCCAGGTCGGCGACGATCGCCTCGCGCCTCCAGTAGCGGTAGCGGTCGACGACATTGCGCCGGTCGCCGTCGGCGAGCAGCTCGGGGTCGTACCGCTCGTCCTCCGGCCAGGGCCGGGGGTGCGGGCCGACGCCGATCTCGGTGCCGTAACCGTCGTCGTACTGGAGTGGGGTTTCGCTGCTCACCCCACGAGGGTACGGGGGGTCGGCTCCTCGCCGGCGTGCCGCTGCCGCGGCGGCACCTGCCGGGTGCGCGGCAGCAGCCGCTCCCCGCCGCGCCGGACGCGGGCGCCCAGCCAGACCAGGAAGACCGTCGGCAGGAAGACGGCATCGGCGGCGATCATGGCGAGCGAGAAGAACGGCAGCCCGAGCAGCACGGCGATACCGGCGTGCTCCAGCATCATCGCCACCAGCAGGACGTTCTTGACCCGCCGGTTGAACAGCGTGAAGGGGAAGGCCACCTGCACGATCACCGTGCCGTACGTCACGAGCATGACCATCACACCGCTGGCGGCGAGCAGGTCGGAGAGGAACGGCCAGGGGGTGAAGTAGTCCAGCTTGAGCGGGTAGTACAGCGCGGTGCCGTCCTGCCAGCGGGAGCCCTGGATCTTGTACCAGCCGGCCGTTGCGTAGATCAGGCACACCTCCGCCATGATCACGGCGAGGGTGGCGTTGTGGACGAGGTTGGCGATGACGTCGGCCAGGACGTGCGGCTGGCCGGGCGCGTACCGGCACACCAGCCACCACAGCCCTTGCGCGGCCCACAGCAGCCACAGCAGCCACAGCAGCCATGTCTCGCCGGTCCGGTCGATGAACAGCGTCGCCGCCACCAGACCGAGGGCGAGGACCGCCCACATCACCGGTCCCAGCCGGTCGCGCCGGGGATCCGGGCGGGCCGCCCGGCGGGCGTCGACGGACCAGACCTGGCTGCACCGGGTCAGGACGAGGTAGACGGCCATCAGGTGGATGACGTTGTCGCCGCCGTCTCCCATGAAGATGGAGCGGTTCTGCAGCGACAGCACGCCCACCATGAACAGCACCGACATGGTGCGGGTGCGCCAGCCGATCAGCAGCAGGACGCTCGACAGCACAGCTAGGGCGTACACGCTCTCGAACCAGAGCGCGCTGTCCGACCACATCAGGACCGTGAAGGCGTGGTTGTTGGCGATGAGCTGCTGGCCCATGTCCCACGACCAGGGGCCGTCCGGCCCGTACAGCTCGTGACGGTTGGGGAATTCCCGCAGCAGGAACAGCAGCCAGGCGGCCGAGAAGCCGATGCGCACGACGGCGGTCTGGTACGGGCCGAGGGCCGCACCGGTGACGCGCTGGATGGCGCGGGCGAGCCGGCGGTCGAGCGGCTCGGTGCGGACGCGGGCGTTGCTCGGGTTCACTTGTCCGCCTCCGTACGGCCGCCGCTGACGCCACCGGGCAGATCCGCCTCGGTCACGGTCCACCACGGCAGCACCCGGTAGTAGGGCCGCGTGTCGGTCTTCTCGTCACTCCAGACTGGGGCCTCGACGCCCTGGGTGGCGGAGCGCAGCTGTATCCGCTCGATCCTGCCGCCCAGTTGGTGCGCCTCGAGCCGCAGCATGGCGATACGCCGGATGTAGCGCTCGGAGAGCTGACCGCGCATGCCATGGGGGCGGTTGTCGTTGGTGTGCGAGTTCACGTAGAAGTCCCAGCCGCGGCGGAGCTCGTTCTGGTTCACATGGCTGGGGAAGAGGTTGCCCCGGATGGCTTCGCCGTCGTCTGCGGACAGGTCCATCCACCCGGTGGTCCTCCGCCCGCCGTCGCTCCCGACGATCTCGGCGCGGACGTGGACGGCGATGTTCTGCTGGAGCGGGTTGGGGGCGAAGAGCTTCCAGTTCTGCTCGAACTCGGGGAAGACCCAGTCGTCCACGGCCTTGCCGTGCTGCTTGGTGAGCGTGTTCGAGGGCGCGACGTGCAGGAACGCCATGGCCAGGTGGAGGCAGGCGAACATGCCGACGACGGCGAGCGAAACGGCCGCCACGACCTGGTACGGCAACGACAACGCGGCCACCCCGACGGCCCCTGGGCCGCCCGGGGCCTCCCCCGGCCCGTACACGGGCTCCCGCATCCCGGACGTGGCCTGCCGCCCGTACGCGGTCTGCCCGGGTCCGCCGGGCCATGCGCCTGCCGCCCCGGGCTGGGGAGCGGGCGCGGGGGCCACGCCGGTCACGGAGCCGGACGCGGTGGCCGAGCCCGCCACGGAGCCGGACGCGGTGGCCGAGCCCGGCGCGGGAGCTGCGTCGCCACCGAGGGCGCGGGCGGCACTCGGCGCGGGGTCGGGGTCCGGCGCGGGGTCGGGGTCCGCTCCCGGGACAGCGCCCGGCCCGGTGCCTGCGCCCGGCGCGATGCCGGCCCTCGGCCCGGTGACCGCACTCGGCCCGGAGCCCGAGCCCGGGCCAGTACCCGGCCCGGTGCCGGTGCCAGTACCCGTCTCGGAGTCGGCGCCCTGCCCGATGCCGGCCCTCGGCCCGGTGCCCGGCGTGGACCAGGACGGGGCGGTGGCGCGGGTGCGGGGGAGCGCCCGGTCCGGGTCCGGCGCCGGCTCCGGCGCCGCAGGGTCGGAGTCCTGGGAGGTCGCTCGATCGGCGCAACCGGCGGTCGGGGATGTGCGCCCGGGGCCGGGGGCAGGTGTGGGCACCTGCTCGGGGCCGGATTCCGGGCCGGGGGCGTCGGCGTGCGCGGGATCGATCGGAGGAGCCACGGAGTCGGAGCCCTCCGGGTCGGTGGCGCGCCGGGCGCGGCCACCGGCCTCCTTGTCGTACGAGTCCATCCCGCCCCGTCCCCGTTCCCCATCGCTCAGCCGGAGTTATCCACAGGGTTGACACCATACGGGCCGCCGACTCACCATTGAAGTCATTCAACCGAACGATCGGTCGGTAGGGGGCCCGATGACGGCAGTGACTGCGGACACGCAGGAGGCGTACGAGGCGGTGTTCGACGCCGCCGTGGCCGCCGATGAGCGGATCGAACCGCGCGACTGGATGCCGGAGGCCTATCGCGCCACGCTCGTCCGGCAGATCGCCCAGCACGCCCACTCCGAGATCAT
Organism: Streptomyces sp. NPDC041796; assembly: GCF_055590785.1. NCBI lineage: Bacteria > Bacillati > Actinomycetota > Actinomycetes > Kitasatosporales > Streptomycetaceae > Streptomyces > Streptomyces sp. NPDC041796. The sequence goes on along the minus strand of NZ_JBVJAH010000006.1, from coordinate 314,403 downwards.
CGGCATGCAGCCTGAGGCGAACTGGATCACCCGTGCGCCCTCGCTGCGGCGCAAGGCGATCCTCATGGCCAAGGTGCAGGACGAGGCCGGGCACGGCCTGTATCTCTACAGCGCCGCCGAGACCCTCGGCACCGGCCGGGACGAGCTGCTCGACAAGCTCCACACCGGCCGCCAGAAGTACTCGTCCATCTTCAACTACCCCACGCTGACCTGGGCCGACGTCGGCGCCATCGGCTGGCTCGTGGACGGCGCGGCGATCACCAACCAGGTGCCGCTGTGCCGCTGCTCCTACGGTCCGTACGCCCGCGCGATGGTGCGGATCTGCAAGGAGGAGTCGTTCCACCAGCGCCAGGGGTACGAGTCGCTCCTCGCCCTCTCACGCGGGACGCCGGAGCAGCACGAGATGGCCCAGGACGCGGTGAACCGCTGGTGGTGGCCGTCGCTGATGATGTTCGGTCCGCCGGACGACGAGTCGTCGCACTCGGCGCAGTCCATGGCCTGGAAGATCAAGAGGCACTCGAACGACGAGCTGCGCCAGCGGTTCGTCGACATCTGCGTCCCCCAGGCGGAGGCACTGGGCCTCACCCTCCCCGACCCCGACCTCCGGTGGAACGAGGAGCGCGGGCACTACGACTTCGGTCCGATCGACTGGACCGAGTTCTGGGAGGTCCTCAAGGGCAACGGGCCCTGCAACGAACAGCGCATCACCCAGCGCCGCCGCGCCCACGAGGAAGGTGCCTGGGTCAGGGAGGCCGCGGCGGCGTACGCGGCGAAGCACGGGGAGGCGACGGCATGACGACCAGCGACTGGCCGCTGTGGGAGGTGTTCGTGCGCTCGCGCCGCGGGCTGTCCCACACTCACGCGGGAAGCCTCCACGCGCCTGACGCGCAGATGGCGCTCCGCAATGCCCGCGACCTGTACACCCGCCGCAGTGAGGGCGTCTCCATCTGGGTGGTGCCGTCGGGGGCGATCACCGCCTCCTCGCCCGACGAGAAGGACCCGTTCTTCGAGCCGGCCGCCGACAAGCCCTACCGGCACCCGACGTTCTACGAGGTCCCCGAGGGGGTGAAGAACCTGTGACCACCACCGCGAACACCGCCGCGGCGCTCGCCCTCGGCGACGACGCTCTTGTGCTGTCGCACCGGCTGGGGGAGTGGGCGGGACACGCGCCCGTCCTGGAGGAGGAGGTCGCGCTCGCCAACATCGCGCTGGACCTGCTGGGCCAGGCACGGGTTCTGCTGTCCCTCGTGGGGGACGAGGACGAGCTGGCGTATCTGCGCGAGGAGCGGGCGTTCCGCAATGTGCAGCTGGTCGAGCAGCCGAACGGCGACTTCGCCCACACCATCGTCCGGCAGCTGTACTTCTCCACCTACCAGCGGCTGCTGTACGGCCGGCTGGTGGCGACGGGCGACGCCGGCGGTGAGCTGACCGGGCTCGCGGCGAAGGCCGTCAAGGAGGTCGCGTACCACCAGGATCACGCCGAGCAGTGGACGTTGCGGCTGGGTGACGGCACCGCCGAGAGCCATGAGCGGACGCAGCACGCCTGCACGGCGCTGTGGCGCTTCACGGGCGAGCTGTTCCAGCCGGTGGCAGGGCTGGACGTCGACTGGCAGGAGCTGGAGTCCGACTGGCTGGCCTCCGTGACGGCGATCCTGGAGCGGGCCACGCTCACCGTGCCGGAGGGACCGCGCACGGGAGCGTGGAGTGCCGGTGCGGGACGCCAGGGCCTGCACACCGAGAGCTTCGGCCGGATGATCGCCGAGATGCAGCACCTGCACCGCAGCCACCCGGGGGCGTCATGGTGACCGGCACGGCGGACATGACCGCCTTGGAGGAGGAGCTGAGCCGGCTCGCCGGCTCGGTCCCCGACCCCGAGCTGCCCGTGTTGACACTGGAGGAGCTCGGAGTTCTGCGCGGGGTGCACGTCCTCGCCCCCGGCCGGGTCAAGGTCGAGCTGACGCCGACATACACCGGCTGCCCCGCCGTCGAGGCGATGTCCTCGGACATCGAGCGGGTGCTGCACGAGCACGGCATGGCGGAGGTCTCGGTCGTCACGGTGCTGTCCCCCGCCTGGTCGACCGACGACATCAGCGAGGAGGGGCGCCGCAAGCTCGCCGAGTTCGGCATAGCGCCGCCCCGTCACCAGGGCACGGGCGGCGGCCCGGTGCCGGTCACGCTGGCGATCCGCTGCCCGCACTGCGGCTCGACCGACACGGAGTTGCTGAGCCGCTTCTCCTCCACCGCCTGCAAGGCGCTGCGCCGCTGCACCGCCTGCCGTGAACCGTTCGACCACTTCAAGGAGTTGTAGATGTTCCATCCGCTCCGGGTGAGCGAGGTCGAGCGGCTCACGGACGACTCGGTCGCCGTCACCTTCGCGGTCCCGCCCGAGCTGCGCGAGGCCTTCCGTCACGTCCCCGGCCAGCACCTCGCCCTGCGCCGCCAGAGCACGAGCGGCGAGGAGATCCGCCGTACGTACTCGATCTGTTCTCCCGCCGCCCCCGAGGGCGAGGACCCGGTGCTGCGGGTCGGCATCCGGCTGGTGGACGGTGGCGAGTTCTCCACGTACGCGCTCAAGGAGCTCGCGGTCGGGGACACGGTGGAGGTCATGGAGCCGATGGGCCGGTTCCTCCTGCCGCCGCGGCCCGGGCACTTCGCGGCGATCGTGGGCGGCAGCGGGATCACCCCCGTGCTGTCCATGGCCTCGACGCTGCTGGCCCGGGAACCGCAGGCCCGGTTCTGCCTCATACGCAGTGACCGTACGGCGGCCTCGACGATGTTCCTGGAGGAGGTCGCCGACCTGAAGGACCGGTACCCGGACCGGTTCCAGCTGGTGACCGTGCTGTCGCGGGAGGAGCAGCAGTCGGGGCTGCCGTCCGGGCGGCTGGACCAGGAGCGGCTGACCGCTCTGCTTCCCGCGCTACTGGCGGTCGACGAGGTGGACGGCTGGTTCCTGTGCGGGCCGTTCGGGCTGGTCCTGGGCGCCGAGCGGGCGCTGCGCGGGCTGGGCGTGGACCGTGGCCGTATCCACCAGGAGATCTTCCACGTGGACGACGGTTCCGCGCCCGCCGCCCTGCGGGCGGCCGCTGTTCCGGCGCACGCCACGCTCACCGCCACTCTCGACGGCCGGTCGGGCACCTGGCCGGTACAGGAGGGTGAGTCGCTGCTGGAGACGGTGTTGCGGAGTCGCTCGGACGCGCCGTACGCGTGCAAGGGCGGCGTCTGTGGCACCTGCCGTGCCTTCCTGGTCACCGGCGAGGTCCGGATGGACCGCAACTACGCCCTGGAGGCCGAGGAGACGGACGCCGGATACGTACTGGCCTGCCAGTCGCACCCGGTGACGCCGGAGGTGGAGCTCGACTTCGACCGCTGAGCCCGCTTCCTCGAGCCCATTCCCTTCCCCTAGAACCTGTTCTATCTTGACGGTCCGTCAGATAAGGATGGCGCGCGGGGAGGCAGGGCTGTGGACTTCACCTTCAGCGAGGAGCAGCAGGCGGCCGTCGAAGCGGCGAAGGCGGTCTTCTCGGCCGTCACGCCCGACGGTGTACCGAGCCCCGCGCTCACACCGGGCGCGGTGGCCGAGGAGTTCGACCGGCCCCTGTGGGCGAGGCTCGCGGCGGCGGACCTGCTGAGCCTGGTGCTCGCCCCCCGGCACGGCGGTGCGGGCCTGGACCCCGTCGCCCTGTGTCTGGTGCTGCGCGAGTCCGCCAAGGTGCTGGCCCGGGTGCCGCTGCTGGAGACCAGCGCGGTCGCTATGGCCGTGGAGCGCTACGGGGACGCCGAGTTGGCCGCCGAGCTGCTCCCCCGGGTCGGCCGGGGCGAGCTGGTGCTCACGGTCGGCGCCCATGGCCGCACCGGCCACGATCCGGCGGAGCTGGCGGTGACGGCCCGCGGGGACGGCGACCGCTGGGTGCTCGAAGGGATGCAGACGGGCGTCCCCTGGGCCCGGTGCGCGGACCGTATCGCGATACCGGCACACACCCCCGAGGGCCGCGCGGTCATCGCCCTGGTGCCCCGCGACCGCGAGGGCATCACCCTCGCCGACCAGGTCTCCACCAGCGGAGAGCTGCTCGCCGAAGTACGGCTGGACTCCGTGCGGGTCACCGATCAGGAGGTGATCGGCACCGAGGGCGCCTGGGAGTGGCTGCGCGGGCTGCTCACCACCGGCACGTGTGCGCTGTCGCTCGGCCTCGGCGAGGCCGTCCTCACGATGACCGCGGCGTACACCGGCAAGCGCGAACAGTTCGGGCACCCGATCGCGACCTTCCAGGCCGTCGCCGTCCAGGCCGCCGACCGCTACATCGACCTCCGGGCCATGGAGGTCACCCTCTGGCAGGCGGCCTGGCGGATCGGCTCGGGTGCCTCCGGGGCGCTGCCCGCCGCCGGGGACATCGCCGTCGCGAAGATCTGGGCCTCCGAGGGCGTCCGGCGAGTCGTACAGACGGCTCAGCACCTCCACGGCGGCTTCGGCGCGGACACCGACTATCCGCTGCACCGCTACCACGCCTGGGCCAAACAGCTGGAGCTGTCCCTCGGCCCCGCCGCCGCCCACGAAGAAGCGCTCGGCGACCTCCTCGCCGCCCACCCCCTGGCCTGACCCACCGGGCCGGCCGCCGACCGACCGCCGCCCGGCGCGCCGGGCGGCCCGTGGCACCACCCTTCGGCCGGCCGACCGCCGGACTGGTCCGCCCATGCCGCCCACGCATCGCGGACGACCCGGGCGACCACCGGCCCGGTCGGCCGACAGCTCTGTACCGACCCACGCGGCCAACCACCCGGCCGGCCCACGCGGACGCCACGCGGACGCCACCCGGGCGGCCCGCCCGGCCCTCGCGGTCAACCACCGGGCCGACTAACCGGGCGACCACCCAGGCCGATCCGACCCACACGACCACCCACCCAGACCGACCACCCAGGTCGACCCGACCCACGCGGCCAACCACCCAGGCCGACCACCCGGGCCGACCGCCAGGCCGGTCCGGCGGGCTACAGGACGACCGCGGGGCTGCCGTTGTCGGTGACCATGGGGCGGCCGGCGCCTTCCCAGGCGAGCATGCCGCCGTCGATGTTCACGGCGTCGACGCCCTGCTGCACCAGGTACTGGGTCACCTGGGCGGACCGGCCGCCGACCCGGCACATCACATAGGCGCGGCGCCCGTCGGCGACCGCCTCGGTCACCTCGCCGAAGCGGGCCACGAAGTCGCTCATCGGCACATGCAGCGCGCCCTCGACGTGCCCGGCCGCCCACTCGTCGTCCTCGCGGACGTCGAGCACCAGTCCGTCGGCCGGTACCGACGCGGCGTCCACGGTGGGCAGCGGTGCGAAGTTCATGGCTCAGGCTTTCTCTCGTCGGTGGGATACATCCCGACGCTACTCCACAACCGCTACTGAGCGAGCGCGGCCAGTTCAGCCTCACGCTCGGCGACCTGCGCCAGCAGTTGCTCGGCGATGTCCTCCAGCAGCCGGTCGGGGTCGTCGGGAGCCATCCGGAGCATCGCGCCGATCGCGCTGTCCTCCAGGTCCCGCGCCACCACGGTCAGCAGCTCCTTGCGCCGGGCCAGCCATTCCAGCCTGGCGTAGAGCTCCTCGCTCTCGCTGAGCTCGGTGGCCGCCGGTGCCGGGCCCGACGCCCATTCCTCGGACAGCTCCCGCAGCAGCGCTTCGTCGCCGCGCCCGTACGCGGCGTTCACGCGGGTGATGAACTCCTCGCGCCGCTGCCGCTCCTTCTCCTCACGCGCCAGGTCCGGATGCGCCTTGCGGGCCAGCTCGCGGTAGAGCTTGCGCGCCTCGTCGCTCGGCCGGACCCGCTTGGGCGGCTGCACCGGCCGGTCGGTGAGCATCGCGGCCGCCTCGGGGGGCAGGCCGTCGGAGTCCATCCAGTCGCCGAACAGCTCGTCGACACCGGGCATGGGCATCACCAGCGCCCGCGCCGCCTGCGCCTTGAGCAGGTCCTCCGGATCACCGGAGCGCGCCGCCTTCGCCTCCGCGATCAGGGCGTCCAGCTCGTCCAGTCGCGTGTACATCGGGCCGAGCTTCTGGTGGTGCAGCCGGGAGAAGTTCTCCACCTCCACCCGGAACGTCTCCACCGCGATCTCGAACTCGATCAGCGCCTGTTCCGCCGCGCGCACCGCCCGCTCCAGCCGCGCCTCCGGCCGCTCGGCCGCGTCATCGGCGGGGCCGGCGGCCGCGTCATCGGGCGCACCGGCCACGTCGTCGGTCGAGGCACCGGCCACGTCGTCGGTCGGGGCACCGGTCACGTCGTCGTTCGGGGTCGTCACCCGACCAGCGTACGGGCGACGGGCCCCGGCCCGTCACACCCCCAGCTCGGCGGCTATGCGCCCGCTCCTGACCGCCGTGAGGAGATCGGCGTGATCCGCCTCCGTCCGGTCGGCGTACGCCACGGCGAACCGCGCCACGGCCTCGTCCAGCTCGTCGTTCTTGCCGCAGTACCCGGCGAGGAGCCGGGGGTCGGCGCTGTGCGCGTGCGCCCGGGCCAGCAGGGCGCCGGTCATCCGTCCGTAGTCGTCGACCTGGTCGGCCGAGAGCGCCGCCGGATCGACGCTGCCCTTGCGGTTGCGGAACTGCCGCACCTGGTACGGCCTGCCCTCGACCGTCGTCCACCCCAGCAAGCTGTCGCTGACGACCTGCATGCGCTTCTGCCCGAGCACCACGCGCCGCCCCTCGTGTGCCACCTCCGCCTCGGGGAAGCCCACCCGGTGCAGGTGGGGCAGCAGCGCGGAGGGCCGAGCCTCCTTGACCTGGAGCACCAGCGGCTCGCCCCGGTGGTCCAGCAGCAGCACGACGTACGAACGCGTCCCCACGCTCCCGGTGCCCACCACCCGGAACGCCACGTCGTGGATCGCGTACCGCGCCAGCAGCGGCAGCCGGTCCTCCGGCAGCGTCTCCACATACGCGCCCAGCGAGGCGGCGACCGCCGCGGCCTCCGCGTCCGGTACACGACGCAGCACGGGCGGCGCGTCCACGAACCGACGCCCGCCGTCCGGGCACTCCTCCGTCGCCTTGGCGGCGAACCGGGCACTGGTGTTGCCGCGCGCCTTCTCCGCCACCCGCTCCAGCGTGCCCAGCAGGTCACGGGCGTCGGTGTGCGAGACCAGCTCCTCGTCGGCGATCGCGTTCCAGGCGTCGAGCACGGGGAGCTTGGCCAGCAGCCGCATCGTGCGCCGGTAGGCGCCCACCGCGTCGAACGCCGCCGCCCGGCACACGTCCTCGTCCGCGCCCGCCTCCCGCCCGGCCAGTACCAGCGACGTCGCGAGCCGCTTGACGTCCCACTCCCAGGGGCCGACCACGGTCTCGTCGAAGTCGTTCAGGTCGATCACGAGCCGGCCGCGCGCATCGCCGTACAGCCCGAAGTTCGCCGCGTGCGCGTCCCCGCAAATCTGCGCGCCGATACCGGTGACCGGCGTCCCCGCCAGGTCGTACGCCATCAGCCCGGCGGCACCGCGCAGGAACGCGAACGGCGTGGCGGCCATCCTGCCCACCCGTATCGGCGCCAGGCCCGGCACCCGGCCGCGGCTCGACTCCTCCACCGCCCGCACCGCATCCGGCCGCCCGTCGGCGAGCTCCAGCGAACCGTGCGACGAGCGCGGCACCCGCTCCCGCAGCGCCTTACCGCGCTCCTTCGGGGAGCCCTCTCCCCGCTCGGCGGTGGCGAACCCCGGCACCACCGGGATGCGCCCGCCGCCGGTTCCGCGCTGTGTCGCCACCGCCGCCCGGATGTCGCCCATGACCCCGCCCCCGTCCACCATCGCCCAGTTGCCAAGTTGCCAAGTTGCCAAGTGCCCAGACGGTACCTCCACCACCGGCCACACGTCCCGGCCTGTGGACAACGTGAGCAGCGTGAACGGCGGTGAACAGCCAGAACGGCAGGGACCACCACCGGACCCCACCCGCCATCAGAACCCGCCGTCAGACGGCCACTGCCTCCTCCATCTCCTCCTCGGCACCGGCGCCACCGCGCACCTCCCGCGTCACACGCCGCCGCGCCTCCGCTGCCCCCGCCGCGCCCATGGCGACGACACCGGCGAGCAGCCACAGGGCCAGCACGAGCACGTTGCCTCCCAGACCGTGGCCGCCGAAGTACACATGGGCCCGCACGCCCTCGACGAACCCGGCGCCGTTCCAGAAGGCGTGCAGCGACGCGAAGAACCCGGGCTGCAGCTCCGGCCGGAACACCCCGCCCGAGCTGGTGAAGTTCAGCATCACGAACAGCACCATCACGCCCAGCGTCGTCCACCGCCTCAGGAACGTATGCAGACCGACACCGATCAGCAGGACCCCCGCCGAGTACAGCCACGCCATCGCCCAGACGCCACCCAGTCCCTCGTCCACCAGGTGGAAGAGCGGTCCCGCGAACACCGCTCCGATCACGCTCACGACCAGCGACATCCCGGCCGCGAGCAGCGCCCGGATCCGCAGCGGCAGAACGGCACCGGCCCCGCCGATCACGGCGACCGACGCGTAGGAACCGATCGACAGCGCCACCAGCAGGAAGAAGATGCCCTGCCCGGTCGGATCGCCTTCCGACACAGGCACCACATCCGTCACCTTCAGGGGCGCGCCCCGCTCCGCCGCGACATCGGTGAAGACCTTCTCCACCACCGTGGCGCTGGTGTCCGAGGCCGCCGAGGCGACCAGCAACTCCGGCCTCGCCCCCGGCACATACGCCCCGAAGACCTCCTGCCTTTCAAGGGCCTCGACCGCCTCGTCGCGACCGGTGGCGGTACGCACGTCCAGCGCCCCGTCGCCCTTGTCGTGGAGCGTCTGCGCCAGTACCTGGGCAGCGGGCCCGGAGCCGACCACGTCGACCCGCAGAGCGTGCGGCTCGGGGGCGTGGAAAGCGCCCAGGTAGGCAAGACCCATGCCGACGCACATCAGCAGGGGGGTCAGCAGATGACCGAGCACATGACGGAGCGGGCCCGCGGTACCCGTAGCGGCGCCGGTACCGGCGTGCGCCCTCCGCGCCGGGGCCGAGAGCGAAGACACCGAGGACGGCATGACGGAATACCTCCAGCAGTTGGCTTTTACAACCTCTTATCCTGTTGTACTGTACAACTGACACGCGAAGGACGAGGTGACGCAGACCATGCCGGCGGGACGCGACGAGTCGGTCGACATCATCCAGCGCGAGTTGACGGCGTTCGCCCGCCGCGCCCGCGCCGCGGCCGCGCGGCTCCACCCGGAGCTGTCGCTCGTGTCGTACACGCTGCTCGCGCACATCGACGACCGGCACGGTTGCCGCGCCACCGACCTCGCCGCCCACTACATGCTGGACAAGTCGACCGTCAGCCGACAGGTCGCCGCCCTCGAAAAGCTGGGCCTCGTCGAGCGCCGCCCCGATCCCGACGACCACCGCGTCCAGGTGTTGCACCCCACCGAGGCCGGCACCAGGGTGCTTTCGTCCACCCACGCCAGCCGCCGCGCCGCCTACCAGGAACGCCTCGCCGACTGGTCCACCGAGGACCTCGACCGCTTCGCCGCCTACCTGCTGCGCTACAACCGCAACGCCTGACCGGTCGGCGGTCACTCCCGGCCGCGACCGGCCGCGACCGGCCGGAAGGACGGCCACCCGCCCCCAGACGGCCACCCGCCCCCAGACGGCAGCCGGCTCCCGGACGGCCGCCTATCCGCGACCCGAACCCTGCTCGGCGCTTCCCCCCGCGGGTGCCGCCGGTTTCGCGTGGAGGACCTCACGGGCCTGCTCCGCGGCGCGGGCGATGCTCTCGCAGACGAAGTCGAGGAAGCGGGCGACGTTCTCGAGGCGCGCGCCGGCCGGAGTACCCGGGCCGAGGATGCCGACGCCCTGCCGTGCGGTCTCGACGACCTGGGCGGTGGACCGGAGGCTGGCCATCATCGACCGGTACCAGATGTCGTCATCGACGACGTAGCGCTCGCGGCGGCGTTCGTCGCGTTCCCGGCGAACGAAACCCTGACTGTCGAGGAACGCGACCGCTTTGGAGATGGACGCCGGGCTGACCTGCAGGTGCTGGGCGAGTTCGGACGCGGTGAGGCTGCCGGTGTCGGTGAGGGTGAGGCAGGCCATCACCCGGGACATCATCTTGGGCATGCCCGAGGCCATGAGGACGGTGGTGAACACCTCCTCGTACTCGCGTACGGCCTCGGCGTCGCGACCGTCGGCCCGCGGGCGTGTCCGGGGCCCCCTGGGTGCGGTCTGCCTGCGCCGGTGGGCGCGGCGTTCGGTGGCCCGGTGGGCGAGGTCGGCGCGGTAGGCGGTGGGGCCGCCGTTGCGCATCACCTCGCGCGTGATCGTGGAGGTCGGGCGATCGAGACGGCGGGCGATCTCGGCGTAGGGGAGGCTGTCGGCCAGCCCCAGCGCGATCTGCTGGCGGTCCTGCTGAGTGAGCCTGCCTCCCGGCATCGCGATCTCCTTGGTGGTCCTTCGCAGTGGTTCCCGACTCCCCCACTATAGCGTTCACCTTCTACTCATTGCAATGAATGAACCTTTGTCATTGCGTTACTTTCTTCCCCGTTGCAACACTTTCTATCACTTGACCTGCGCAAACACATCTACCGTGCAACGGACTTATTGTCACACACTGGAAAGCAACGTAGCGTTTGCGATGTCAGAAACAAGGAACCGCACAGGAGAGCAATCATGCAGAAGTTCGCCACCTCCGCTCCGATCACCGCCGCCCTGAACATCCCCGCCGGACGCATCCAGTTCATCGCCGCCGACCGCGCCGACACCACCGTCGAGGTGCTCCCCGCCAACCCCTCCAAGAGCCGCGACGTCCAGCTCGCCGAGCAGACCACCGTCACCTACGCCGACGGCGTCCTGCGGATCCGCACCCCCGAGCCCAAGAACCAGCTCTTCGGCCCCTCCGGGTCGGTGGAGGTCACCGTCCAGCTGCCCGCCGGCTCCCACGTCGAGGCCACGACGGCGAGCTCCGAGCTGCGCGGCGTCGGCCGCCTCGGCGACGTCACCTTCGAAGGCGCGTACCGCCAGATCAAGATCGACGAGGCCGCGAGCGTCCGCCTCACCGCGATCGACGGCGACGTCGAGGTCGGCCGGCTCAACGGCCCCGCGGAGATCAGCACCGCCAGGGGCGACATCCGGATCACCGAGGCCGCGCGCGGCACGGTCGTGCTCCGCACCCAGTCCGGCGACATCTCGGTCGCCGCCGCCGCCGGTGTCTCGGCCGCCCTGGACGCGGGCACCGGCTACGGCCGCGTCAGCAACGCCCTCAAGAACGACGGCACCACCGGACTCGACATCCGCGCCACCACGTCCCACGGCGACATCGACGCCCGCAGCCTCTGAGACCTCACAACCGGCACAGCCCCCAAGGCCTGCACAGCCTCTGAAGGCTGCACCGCCTCCGAAGTCTCCACAGCCTCTCGAAGGAGCACCCCACATGACCGGCTCGGCCATCACGGCGAACGGGCTGCGCAAGTCCTACGGCGACAAGGTCGTACTGGACGGCGTGGACCTGACCGTCCCCGAAGGAACGATCTTCTCCCTGCTCGGCCCGAACGGCGCCGGCAAGACGACCGCCGTCAAGATCCTCTCCACCCTCATCTCGCCCGACCCGGCCTCGGGCGAGATCCGGGTCGGCGGCCACGACCTCGCCGCCGACCCGCAGGCGGTCCGCGCCACCATCGGCGTCACCGGGCAGTTCTCCGCCGTCGACGGCCTGATCACCGGCGAGGAGAACATGCTCCTCATGGCGGACCTGCACCACCTGTCCAAGCGCGAGGGGCGGCGGGTCACCGCCGAGCTGCTGGAGCGCTTCGACCTGGTCGAGGCCGCGAAGAAGCCCGCCTCCACCTACTCCGGCGGCATGAAGCGGCGCCTCGACATCGCCATGACCCTGGTCGGCGATCCGCGGATCATCTTCCTCGACGAACCGACCACCGGCCTCGACCCGCGCAGCCGCCACAACATGTGGCTGATCATCCGCGAGCTGGTCAGGGACGGTGTCACCGTCTTCCTCACCACCCAGTACCTGGAGGAGGCCGACCAGCTCGCCGACCGCATCGCCGTGCTCAACGACGGCAAGATCGCCGCCCATGGCACCGCCGAGGAGCTCAAGCGGCTGATCCCCGGCGGCCACGTCCGGCTCCGCTTCTCCGACCCGTCCGCGTACCGCAGCGCCGCCTCCGCCCTGGGCGAGGTCGCCCGGGACGACGAGGCGCTGGCGCTGCAGGTCCCCAGCGACGGCACCCAGCGGGAGCTGCGCCTCATCCTCGACCGGCTGGACTCCGCCGGCATCGAGGCCGACGAGCTCACCGTGCACACCCCCGACCTCGACGACGTGTTCTTCGCCCTGACCGGCACCGCCCCGCAGCCCGGCCGGCCCGGCCGGACCACCCAGCCCAAGGAGGCTGTCCGATGAGCACCCCCCAGGCCCCCGCCCGCCCGGCCCGGCTCTCCCTCGCCGTACGCGACTCGTCCACGATGCTGCGCCGCAACCTCCTGCACGCACGGCGCTACCCGTCCCTCACCCTGAACCTGCTGCTCACGCCGGTCATGCTGCTGTTGCTCTTCGTCTACGTCTTCGGCGACGTCATGAGCGCGGGCATCGGCGGCGGCGGCGCCGACCGCTCCGATTACATCGCCTACGTCGTGCCGGGCATCCTGCTGATGACCATCGGAGGCACCGTCGTCGGGACCGCGGTGTCCGTCTCCAACGACATGACCGAGGGCATCATCGCCCGCTTCCGCACGATGGCGATCCACCGCGGATCCGTGATCATCGGCCACGTCATCGGCAGCGTGCTCCAGTCGGTCATGAGCGTGGTCCTCGTGGGCGCCGTCGCCGTGGCCATCGGCTTCCGTTCCACCGACGCCACCGCCCTGGAGTGGCTGGCCGCGTTCGGGCTGCTCGTCCTCTTCGCCACGGCGCTCACCTGGATCGCGGTCGGCATGGGTCTGATCAGCCCGAACGCCGAGGCAGCCAGCAACAACGCGATGCCGATGATCCTGCTGCCGCTCCTGTCCAGCGCCTTCGTCCCGGTCGCCGCGATGCCGGGCTGGTTCCGGCCCATCGCCGAGTACCAGCCGTTCACGCCCGCCATCGAGACCCTGCGCGGGCTCCTGCTCGGCAGCGAGATCGGCCACAACGGGTGGCTCGCGGTCGCCTGGTGCCTGGGCCTCGCGGTGCTCGGCTACTTCTGGTCGGCCGCCAAGTTCAACGGCGACCCGAAGTAACCGCCATGACGGCGCGGGCCACCTCCCGCCACTCGTACCGCCCGAGGGCGGCGCACTCCGACACCACGTCGGTGTACGCCGCCCCGCTCGCGTCCCGGACGCACCCGACCGCCCCGGCAGTGACTTCGGTCACTCCCCGGGGTCTTCGCGCGCCCGCCGCCCGAGACCTCCTCCGGACCGGGCGGCACAACGAGAAACGGGCCCTCGCCCGGACTTTCGTCTCTGGCGAGAACCCGTTTCATCGGTTTCTCATGGTGCGCGAGGGGGGAGTTGAACCCCCACGCCCTTGCGGGCACTGGAACCTGAATCCAGCGCGTCTGCCTATTCCGCCACCCGCGCATTGGGTGTTGCCGCTTGGTTTCCCACCGTTTTCCCGGTGCGTCCCCCTGGCGACATCAGAAGATTAGCACGACGCGGGAGGTGGATTCACATCCGTTTGTTTCGGGCACCCCGACGGCGAACAGAGAGCGGAGGGGGCGGTCAGCGGGAGGGAAGGAGCGAGGTACGAACCCGACACACCAGCCACACGGCACACCTGCGCCACACCCGTCCCACAGGAACGTCACAGGAGACACCGCGGGCGGACACAGGGAACGGGATCCCGCCGTACCCACTCCTCCAGGGTGCACGTCAGGTGCGGGACACTGTCCGGAGGGCGCCTCTACGATCCCTGTGAGAGGTGACACTCGTCCACAGGGCAGAGAAGGGGAACCAGCCGATTTCCCGACGCGTGGATACGATCAGTAAGCAGTACCAGGACGGCAACGACGGAGGAGGTGCCCCATGGGAGTCCTGAAGCGTTTCGAGCAGCGTCTCGAAGGTCTGGTCAACGGCACCTTCGCCAAAGTCTTCAAGTCCGAGGTCCAGCCCGTCGAGATCGCGGGTGCCCTCCAGCGCGAGTGCGACAACAACGCCTCGATCTGGAACCGCGACCGTACGGTCGTCCCGAACGACTTCATCGTGGAGCTGAGCGCGCCGGACTACGAGCGCCTCAGCCCGTACTCGGGCCAGCTCGGGGACGAGCTGTCGGGCCTGGTCCGCGACTACGCCAAGCAGCAGCGGTACACCTTCATGGGCCCGATCAAGGTCCACCTGGAGAAGGCGGACGACCTCGACACGGGCCTGTACCGGGTACGCAGCCGGACGCTCGCGTCGAGTACGTCACAGTCGCAGGCACCGTCCGGTCCCGCCGGCCACGTCGGCCAGGCCGGTCCGGCCGCGCCGCCCGCCGGCCGCCCCGGTGGCTACGGCTACCCTCCCGCCGCCGCTCCTCCGATGCCGGCGGCCCCGCCGCCCGGTATGAACCGTCCGCCCGCCGGCCGCCCGCAGGGCGCCGCGGGCCCCATGCCCGGCGCCCAGGTGCGCCACTGGATCGAGATCAACGGCACCCGCCACCAGATCTCCCGCCCGACGCTGGTGCTGGGCCGCAGCACCGAAGCCGACGTGCGGATCGACGACCCCGGCGTATCGCGCCGCCACTGCGAGATCCGGACCGGAACGCCCTCGACGATCCAGGATCTCGGGTCCACCAACGGCATCGTGGTGGACGGGCAGCACACAACCCGCGCTACGCTCCGCGACGGCTCGCGGATCGTCGTGGGCAGTACCACCATCGTTTACCGGCAAGCCGAAGGGTGAAGCGGGGGCAATGTCAGAGCTGACCCTCACGGTCATGCGGTTGGGTTTCCTCGCCGTACTGTGGCTGTTCGTCATCGTGGCCGTTCAGGTCATCCGAAGCGACCTGTTCGGGACGCGTGTCACGCAGCGCGGTTCGCGCCGCGAGGCCGCACGGCCCCAGCAGGCCGCCCGTCAGCAGGCTGCGGCACCGCCGCAGCAGCGCCAGCAGTCCGGCCGTCAGCGCCGCGGTGCGCCGACCAAGCTGGTCGTCTCCGAGGGCACCCTCACGGGCACCACGGTCGCCCTCCAGGGCCAGACGATCACCCTGGGACGCGCGCACGACTCCACGATCGTCCTGGACGACGACTACGCGTCCAGCAGGCATGCCAGGATCTACCCGGACCGTGACGGCCAGTGGATCGTCGAGGATCTCGGGTCCACCAACGGCACGTATCTCGACCGGACCCGACTCACCACCCCGACACCGATTCCGCTGGGCGCGCCGATCCGCATCGGCAAGACCGTCATCGAGCTGCGGAAGTAGTACGACAATGAGCGAGCGGAGCGAGCGAGCCGCAGCGGTGCCCACAGGTGACCGGCACAGGCTCCCGACCGGAGGGTGGGCAGTGTGGCTCGAGACCGGCTGTACCCGGAGGCGTCGGAGTCGACAGGGCAGGTGCGCATGAGTCTGTCACTGCGTTTCGCCGCCGGATCGCACAAGGGCATGATCCGCGAGGGCAACGAGGACTCCGGGTACGCCGGACCACGCCTCCTCGCGATCGCCGACGGCATGGGCGGCCAGGCCGCCGGTGAGGTCGCCTCCTCCGAGGTGATCTCCACGCTCGTCACCCTCGACGACGACGTGCCCGGCTCCGACATCCTCACCTCACTCGGTACGGCGGTGCAGCGCGCCAACGACCAACTGCGGCTGATGGTCGAGGAGGACCCGCAGCTCGAGGGCATGGGGACCACCCTGACCGCCCTGCTGTGGACGGGCCAGCGCCTCGGCCTGGTCCACGTCGGCGACTCCCGCGCGTACCTCCTCCGTGACGGCGTCCTCACGCAGATCACCCAGGACCACACGTGGGTGCAGCGCCTCGTGGACGAGGGCAGGATCACCGAGGAGGAAGCCACCACCCATCCGCAGCGCTCGCTCCTGATGCGCGCGCTGGGCAGTGGCGACCACGTCGAGCCGGACCTCTCCATCCGTGAGGTGCGGGCCGGCGACCGGTACCTGATCTGCTCGGACGGCCTGTCCGGCGTCGTCTCCCACCAGACGATGGAGGAGACCCTCGCCAGCTACCAGGGGCCCCAGGAGACCGTCCAGGACCTGATCCAGCTCGCGCTGCGCGGCGGCGGCCCCGACAACATCACCGTGATCGTCGCCGACGTCCTCGACGTCGACGGCGGCGACACCCTGGCCGGGCAGCTCAGCGACACCCCGGTCATCGTGGGCGCGGTCGCCGAGAACCAGCAGCAGCTGAACGACGGCGGCGCCATGGAGACCCCCGCGGGCCGCGCCGCCGGCCTGGGCCGCCAGGCCCCGCCGCCGCCCGGCGGTGGCTTCGGCCCGCCCGGCAGCGGTGACGACCTCGGATACGGCGGCATGCCGCCGGAGGGCAGCTTCGGCGCGTACAGCGACGCCGACTTCACCAAGCCGCGCAGCGGCCGCAAATGGCTGAAGAGATCGTTCTTCCTCGTGCTCGCGCTGGCCGTGGTCGGCGGGGCGACGTACGGCGGTTACCGCTGGACCCAGACGCAGTACTACGTCGGGACCAAGGACGATCACGTCGCCCTCTACCGCGGCATCAGCCAGGACCTGGCGTGGGTCTCGCTCTCGGAGGTCGAGAAGGACCACCCCGAGATCGAACTCAAGTACCTCCCCGACTACCAGCGCAAGCAGGTCCAGGAGACCATCGCCGGCGGCAGCCTCACCAAAGCCCGGGACAAGATCGAGGAGCTCGCCAACCAGGCGTCCGCCTGCAAGAAGCAGGAGCAGCGCCAGCAGGCGGCCGACCGGGCACCCGCCGCACCTCCCGGCGAGGGGCAGGCAGGCGGCACCACCGGTCTCCCGACCGCGCCCACGCCCACGCCCAAGCCGTCCACCAGCACCGCAGCCACTCCCACTCCGGGCCCCACCCTCTCGGAGGAGGAGCAGAAGCTGGCCTCGAACTGCGGCAAGAGCTAAGCACCCGTAGGGGGCCTTTCACCACCATGAGCGTTGTCACCAACACGACCACGATCGGCGCGATCGATCTGCCGAGCCGCCGGAACACCGAGCTGGCGCTGCTCGGCTTCGCCGTCGCCATCCCGGTCTTCGCGTACCTGAACGTGGGCCTCGCCCTGGACGGCAAGGTCCCGGCGGGCATGCTCGGCTACGGCATCGGGCTGGGCCTGCTGGCGGGCATCGCCCACCTGCTGGTGCGGCGGTTCGCGAAGTACGCCGACCCGATCCTGCTGCCGCTGGCGACGCTGCTCAACGGTCTGGGGCTGGTGCTGATCTGGCGGCTGGACCAGTCGCCGCGCATCATCGCCCGGTACGACACGTTCACGCCGGACGCGCCGAAGCAGCTGATGTACTCGGCGATCGGCGTCGCGCTGTTCCTGCTGGTGCTGATCTTCCTGAAGGACCACCGCGTCCTGCAGCGCTACACGTACATCTCCATGGTGGCGGCGGTCATCCTGCTGCTGCTGCCGCTGGTGCCGGGCCTCGGCTCGGACGTCTTCGGCGCCAAGATCTGGATCAAGGTCGGCCCGTTCTCCATCCAGCCCGGTGAGTTCGCCAAGATCGTGATCGCGGTCTTCTTCTCCGGCTACCTGATGGTGAAACGGGACGCGCTCGCTCTGGCCAGCCGCCGTTTCATGGGCCTTTACCTGCCCCGTGGCCGCGACCTCGGCCCGATCCTCACGATCTGGGCAGTCAGCCTGCTCATCCTGGTCTTCGAGAACGACCTCGGTACGTCGCTGCTGTTCTTCGGCATGTTCGTGATCATGCTGTACGTGGCGACCGAGCGGACCAGCTGGATCATCATGGGTCTGCTGATGGCCGTGGGCGGCGCGGTGGTCGTCGGCTCGACCGCCAGCCACGTCAAGTCCCGGGTGGCGGCCTGGCTCGACCCCTTCGGCTGCCGTGAAACGGCGCCCGAGGGCTCCAACATGATCGAGGCCTGCGACCAGATGACCCAGGTGTTGATGTCGTTCGGCTCCGGCGGCACCCTCGGCACCGGTCTCGGGCAGGGCAACTCCGACCTGGTCGGCTTCGCCGCCAACTCCGACTTCATCTTCGCCACCGTCGGCGAGGAGCTCGGCCTGGCCGGCGTCATGGCCTTCCTGCTCCTGTACGGCCTGATCGTCGAGCGGGGTCTGCGCACCGCGCTCGCCGCCCGCGACCCGTTCGGCAAGCTGCTCGCGACCGGCCTGTCCGGCGCCTTCGCGCTGCAGATCTTCGTCGTCGCCGGCGGTGTCATGGGCCTCATTCCGCTGACCGGTATGACCATGCCGTTCCTCGCGTACGGCGGTTCTTCCGTGATCGCCAACTGGGCCCTGATCGCGATCCTGCTGAGGATCAGCGACACCGCCCGCCGTCCCGCGCCGGCGCCCGCCCCGTCCCCCGACGCCGAGATGACCCAGGTGGTCCGACCGTGAACAAGCCCCTGCGCCATATCGCGATCTTCTGCGGCCTGCTGGTGCTCGCCCTGCTGATCCGGGACAACTGGCTCCAGTACGTCCGCGCCGACGAGCTGAGCACCCACAAGAACAACCGCCGGGTCACGATCGAGCGGTACGCCAACGTCCGCGGCAACATCATCGTGGACGGCAAGCCGATCACCGGCACGATCGACTCGAAGGACCCGTACTACAGGTTCAAGCGCACCTACGTGAACGGCCCCATGTGGGCGCCCGTGACCGGGTACGCGTCCCAGGCCTTCGACGCGAACCAGCTGGAGAAGCTGCACGACGGCATCCTCACCGGCAACGACGACCGGCTCTTCTTCGACCGCACCCTGTCGATGTTCACGGGCGACAAGAAGAAGGGCGGCGACGTCGTCACCACCCTGAACGGCGCCGCCCAGAAGGCCGCCTTCGAGCGCCTCGGCGATAAGAAGGGCGCCGTCGCGGCCATCGAGCCGTCGACCGGCAAGATCCTGGCGCTGGCGTCGACGCCTTCGTACGACCCGTCCTCCTTCGCCGGTTACCGGGACAAGGACGCCAAGGCGTGGCAGACGCTGGAGAAGGACAAGGACAAGCCGAAGCTGAACCGCGCGCTGCGCGAGATCTACCCGCCCGGCTCCACCTTCAAGGTGCTGACGGCCGCCGCGGCGCTGGAGAACGGCAAGGTCACGGACATCAACGCGGCCACGGACACGCCCGAGCCGTACCTCCTGCCCGACACCAGCACGCCGATGAAGAACCACGCCCCCGGCTGCGAGAACGCCACGCTGAAGTACGCGATGGAAGTGTCCTGCAACTCGGTCTTCGCCAAGCTCGGCCATGAGGTCGGCCGCGACAAGATGGTCGAGATGGCGGAGAAGTTCGGCTTCAACAACGCGGAGATCGACACTCCGGTCCGCGCCTCCATGTCCGTCTACGACCGGAAGATGGACCGCCCGCAGAACGCGCTTTCCTCCATCGGGCAGTTCAACACCGCCACCACCCCCCTCCAGATGGCCATGGTGGCGGCGGCCATCGCCAACGACGGCAAGCTGATGAAGCCGTACATGGTGGACGAGCTGCGCTCCCCGGACCTCGACGTGCTGGAGAAGCACGAGCCCGAGGAGATGAGCCAGCCGATGTCGCCCAAGACCGCTCAGCTCGTCCAGGAGATGATGGAGAGCGTCGTCAACAGCCAGAACGGCACCGGCGGCAAGGCGAAGATCGACGGTGTGACGGTCGGTGGCAAGACCGGTACCGCCCAGCACGGCGAGAAGAACAAGGCCCGCCCCTATGCCTGGTTCATCTCGTACGCCAAGACGGACAACGGTTCCCCGGTCGCCGTCGCCGTCGTGGTCGAGGACTCCGACGCGACCCGTGACGACATCAGCGGTGGCGGCCTCGCCGGGCCGATCGCCCGCGAGGTGATGAAGGCGGTGCTCGACAGCAAGAAGTGACGCGTGAGCCGCGACCGCGTCTGAGTGCCGGTGTGTACCGGTCCCGTATCAGGTAGTGGTCGCGGTCCGATCGACTTCCCGTGGCCGGTAGCGTATGCGCGAACAGCACACCGCCGGACCACACGCGGGTGCGGTCGGGACTGACGGAGAGGGCTGGAACAGTTATGGAAGAGCCGCGTCGCCTCGGCGGCCGGTACGAGCTGGGCTCGGTGCTCGGCCGCGGTGGCATGGCGGAGGTCTACCTCGCCCACGACACCCGGCTCGGCCGCACCGTCGCCGTGAAGACGCTGCGGGCCGACCTCGCCCGTGACCCGTCCTTCCAGGCCCGGTTCCGCCGTGAGGCCCAGTCGGCCGCCTCGCTCAACCACCCGGCGATCGTCGCGGTCTACGACACCGGCGAGGACTACGTCGACAACATCTCCATCCCGTACATCGTGATGGAGTACGTCGACGGTTCCACCCTGCGTGAGCTGCTGCACTCGGGCCGCAAGCTGCTGCCCGAGCGCACGCTGGAGATGACGGTCGGCATCCTCCAGGCCCTGGAGTACTCGCACCGGGCCGGCATCGTCCACCGCGACATCAAGCCGGCGAACGTCATGCTGACCCGCACCGGCCAGGTCAAGGTCATGGACTTCGGCATCGCCCGTGCCATGGGCGACTCCGGGATGACCATGACGCAGACCGCGGCGGTGATCGGCACCGCCCAGTACCTCTCCCCGGAGCAGGCCAAGGGCGAGCAGGTCGACGCCCGCTCCGACCTGTACTCCACCGGCTGTCTGCTGTACGAGCTGCTGACCGTCCGCCCGCCGTTCGTGGGCGACTCCCCGGTCGCGGTGGCGTACCAGCACGTGCGCGAGGAGCCGCAGCCGCCCAGCAACTTCGACCCCGAGATCACGCCCGAGATGGACGCCATCGTCCTGAAGGCACTGGTCAAGGACCCGGACTACCGGTACCAGTCGGCCGACGAGATGCGCGCCGACATCGAGGCGTGCCTCGACGGCCAGCCGGTCGCCGCGACGGCGGCGATGGGCGCGGCCGGGTACGGGGGCTTCGGCCCCGACGACCAGCCCACCACGGCGATGCGCCCGGCCGACCCGGCCGGTCAGACGTCGATGCTGCCGCCCATGAACCCGGACGACGGCGGCTTCGGCTACGACGACCGCCCGGACCGCCGCCGTCAGAGGAAGTCGAACCTGTCGACGATCCTGCTGATCCTCGCGGGCATCCTGGTGCTGGTCGGCGCGATCCTGATCGGCAAGGTGGTCTTCGACGGCAAGAGCGGCGGCGGCTCGGACACCGTCGACGTACCCAACGTGGTCGGCAAGCCGTTCCCTGAGGCGGAGCGGACGGTGGAGGCCGCGGGGCTGAAGATCGCCCGGGCGGGCACCGACGCCTGCGACCGGCCGAAGGGCTCGGTCTGCAGCCAGACGCCCGAATCCGGGCCGATGGCGAAGGGCGAGACCATCTCGGTCATCGTCTCCGAGGGCGCCGCGAAGATCGAGGTGCCGAGCGTCGTCGAGCAGTCGGAGAAGACCGCCAGGCAGAACCTGGAGAACAAGGGCTTCACCGTCAAGGTCGACTACAAGGAGTCCGACAAGCAGCCGGGGGAGGTCCTGGACCAGACCCCGCCGGGCGGCTCCAAGGCCGAGAAGGGCACCGAGGTCACCCTCACGGTGTCCAAGCAGGCCGAGCAGGACGTGCCTCCGGTCACCGGCCAGCAGTTCGACGCCGCGAAGGCGCAGCTCGAGACGCTCGGCTTCACCGTCAAGCGCGAGGACGTCGACTCGGACCAGCCCGCGGGCACCGTCGTGGAGCAGAACCCGCAGGGTGGCAAGGCCCCCAAGGGCAGCGAGGTCACCCTGAAGGTCTCCAAGGGCCAGCAGCAGCCGCAGCAGGTCCCGGTGCCCGAGATGCGGCTGCAGCAGCTGGGCCAGGCCAAGCAGACGCTGGCGGCCAGCGGGTTCACCAACGTCCAGGTCGCCCAGGGCTGCCCGGCCGACGACTCCGCCATCGTGGCCAACAGCGACCCGCAGCCCGGCACGCCGGTGGACCCGGCGACCACCACGGTCACACTGACCACCGTGGGCTGCCAGGGCGGCGGCGGCAACGGGAACGGCGGCAACGACAACAACGGCGACAACGACGGTGACAACGACGGAGGCTTCTTCGGCGGCCCGTCGGGGATCACCTTCCGCGAGCAGGGCTGAGCCCCACCGCGTACGGGGGGGGGGGGGGGGGGGGGGGGGGGGGGGGTGGGTGGGGGGGGGGGGGGGGTGGGGGGGGGGGGAGGAGGGGGGCCAGCACGGACAGGAGTTCGGCGACCCGTATCCACCACAGGAACGGTGACCCTATGACCAG
>NZ_JBVJAH010000006.1:0-292124 GCF_055590785.1 Streptomyces sp. NPDC041796 | reverse complement strand
CATCGGCAGAGAGAAGGCGACCCCGCAACGGGGGCGGGAGCCCCCCCCCCCCCCCCCCCTCCCCCCCCCCTCCGCCGTAGCCTCTGGGCGCGGCCCCCTGGCGCGCGTGCGGGGCGACGCGGGCCAGGCGGGACCGTGCGGACGCGACCTAGCGCAGTTCGGCGGGGGGCGTGCGGTCGCTGTCGACCTTCTCCGTGCGCTCCAGCTCGCCCCAGACGACATAGCGGTAGTCGGAGGTGAGGATCGGCGTGCAGGTCGTGAGGGTGATGTAGCGGCCCGGCTTGGTCTTGCCGGACTCCTTGGGCACCGGCTGGAGGACGTCCACGTTGTACTTCGACGTCTCCGGGAGCGTCTTGTAGACCTTGTAGACGTACCAGGTGTCCTTGGTCTCGAAGATGATCGAGTCGCCGGTCTTGAGCTTGTGGATGTTGTGGAACTTCGCCCCGTGTCCGTCGCGGTGCGCGGCGAGCGCGAAGTTGCCCTGCTTGTCGGCGGGGAGGGCGGACGTGATGGGGGCGGTGTAGTAGCCGGCGACGCCGTTGTTGAGGGTCTTGGGGTCGGTGCCCTTCTTGACCAGCACTTCGCCGTTCTTCATCGCCGGTACGTGGAGGAAGCCGATGCCGTCCTTGGTGTCGAGGGCGCCGGGGCCCGCCGACGCCCAGTGGTCGCGGACCTCGTTGCCCTGCTTGTCGGCCTCCCGGTCGGCCAGCACGTTCGTCCACCACAGGGAGTAGACGACGAAGAGGCCCATGAGCACCCCGGCGGTGATCAACAATTCGCCGAAGACGCTGATGACGCCGGCGATCCGGCTGCGCGCACGTGCCACTACATCTGTCCCGTCTGAAGGTCGAAGCCAGGCCGCCCTAGCCTACGAGCGCGTCCGGTTTCCCCTTGCTGCGCGGGCGTTCGTCGACCATCTTGCCCCACACGATCATCCGATACGTACTGGTGAACTCGGGCGTGCAGGTCGTGAGCGTGATGTACCGGCCGGGCCCGGTGAAGCCGGAACCCTCGGGGACCGGCTGGATCACCGAGACGTTCGAGGGCGGGGTCTGCGGCAGGATGCTCGTCATCTCGTACGTGTAGTACGCGTCCTGCGTCTCCACGACGATCGGGTCGCCCGGTGTGAGCTGGTTGATGTAGCGGAACGGCTCACCGTGGGTGTTGCGGTGGCCGGCGACGGCGAAGTTGCCCTGCTTGTCGGAGGGCATGGCCGTCTTGAGCCGGCCTTCCGCGTAGTGGCCGACCATGCCCCGGTCGAGGACCTTCTTCTTGTTGATGCCCTCGGCGATGGGCACGACGACGTCCAGCTTGGGGATGTACATGATCGCGAAGCCCTGGCCGGGTTCGAAGGCGTCCGGTTTGCGGCCCTCCGCCCAGGCGTTCTCGATGCCCTGTTTCGCCTCGTCGGCCTGGAAGCCGGCACGGATGTTCGTCCACCAGAGCTGGTACGTGACGAAGAGCAGCATGACGACGCCGAAGGTGATGAACAGCTCACCGACGACCCGGCTGGCGACGACGCCCACGCTGTCCTTGCGGGCCCGGGCCGCACGCCGGGCCTCGACGCGGGTGAGTGGTCTGCCGGGGGCCGGGGGCGGCGGCGCGGGGGAGGCGGGGGACGCGCCCTTGCGGCGGCGCCCGCGCCCCTTGGCGGCCTTGCGGCGCTCGGCGCGCCCGCCCGTGGGCCGCTCGGGAGCGGGTGGGCGTGCCGCCGGTTCGGCCACTATTCGCCGGGTGTCCTCGGCGCGGAGGGCCATCGTCTCGTCGTCCGGCACCGGGCCGGGGGCCGGGGCCCACGTGTCACCGTAGAGCGGTGGGGCCGCCTCCGGCAGAGGATCCGGAGTCTGGGATTCCGGCAGGTTCGCCGCCCGGAACCACGGCGAACCGTGCTCATGCTCCGGGCGTACGGGGGTCACGCGACGGCCTTGCCCACCACCGGCGCAAGCCCTGCCGACCGGCCGACAGCTCCGGTGTCGCCGCACTGCTCCAGCCAGTTGGCGAGCATCAGGTGTCCGTACTCGGTGAGCACCGACTCGGGGTGGAACTGGACGCCCTCGACGGCGAACTCACGGTGCCGCAGCCCCATGATGATGCCGTCCTCGGTGCGGGCGGTGACTTCCAGGACGTCCGGCAGGTCGGCGGGCTCGGCGGCCAGTGAGTGGTACCGGGTCGCGGTGAACGGCGACGGGAGCCCGGCGAAGACGCCCCGCCCCTCGTGGACGACCGGCGAGGTCTTGCCGTGCAGCAGCTCGGGCGCACGGTCGACGACGCCGCCGTACGCCACCGCCATCGACTGCATGCCGAGGCACACGCCGAAGACCGGGATGCCGGTGCCGGCGCAGTGGCGGACCATGTCGACACAGACGCCGGCCTCCTCGGGGGTGCCGGGGCCGGGGGAGAGCAGGACGCCGTCGAAGCCGTCCTGGGAGTGACTCAGCTCGACCTCGTCATTGCGCCGGACCTCGCACTCGGCACCCAGCTGGTACAGGTACTGGACGAGGTTGAAGACGAAGCTGTCGTAGTTGTCGACGACGAGAATGCGCGCGCTCACTGACCGTCCACCGTCACATCGTTGAACGGAAGCAGAGGTTCCGCCCAGGGGAACACGTACTGGAAGAGCACATAGACCACCGCGAGGACGAGGACGAGCGAAATCAGCGCCCGTACCCACGCGTTGCCCGGCAGATGCCGCCAGATCCAGCCGTACATGACGCCTGCTGGTCCTTCCGTCGATGCTCCTCGCATGCCCTTCGATACCGCACCAGAGTACGGGGCGATGCCCCTGGGGTGGGTCACCTGTGGAAAGCGGGGGGCTTGCCCTGCGTCACAGGCCTTGTCCCCTCCAGCCGCGCCCACGCGATCAGCCGGTGGCTGCTGCCCCACTCGGGGTCACAGGTGGTGAGCGTCAGGTAGCGGCCGGGCCTGCCGAACCCGGACCTCGCCGGGACCGGGTCGACGACACCGGTGTCGCCGGGCAGGGTCCGGTACGGCTCCTTCGCGACGCGGTACGTGAACCAGGTCGTCCCGTCGTTGAGGATCACCGCGTCGCCGGGGCGCAGCTCGGGGAAGTCCTTGAACGGGTCGCCGTGGGTACGCCGGTGGCCGGCCACCGAGAAGTTGCCGGTCTCGCCGAGCCGGGCGGTGGCGGGGTAGTGACCGAGGCCCTTCTTCAGGGTGGCGGCGCCGGTGCCCTGGAGGACGGGCCAGTGCCAGTCCTCGCCGAATCGGGGGACGTACATGACGGCGAACGGTTCACCGTCCTCGTACGGCTCGGGTGCCGCCGTGGACGTCGCCTCCGGGACCGGGGGCGGCAGCGGCGCCCGGGCCCAGCGCTCCTCCAGCGCGCCGATCTCGCCGACCGAGGCGCCCTCGGCCCGGACGCCGGTCCAGAAGACGGCGTACACCACGAACAGCACGATGAGGGTGCCGACGGTGAGGCACAGCTCGCTGAGGCTCCTGACGATCAGCCGCACAGGCCCCTCCCCGAACCGGAGCTAGTCGGTCACAGGCTTCGCGTGGTGGAGGTCCACTGTGCCCGAGTAGCCGGGAAGAGTCACCGCCTCGTGTTCGTCGACCTTCCAGCCGAGTCCGTACGCCTTCACGTACAGCAGGTAGTTCTGGACGGCGGTGGAGTCGTCGAGGGCGCGCTGGAGCTTTCCGGTGTCGCCGACGGCGGTGATCCGGTACGGCGGGGAGTAGACCCGGCCCTGGAGGATCAGGGTGTTGCCGACGCAGCGCACCGCGCTGGTGGAGATCAGCCGCTGGTCCATGACCCGGATCCCCTGCGCGCCGCCCTTCCACAGGGCGTTGACCACGGCCTGGAGGTCCTGCTGGTGGATGACCAGGTCGTTGGCCTGCGGCTCGGGGTAGCCGGGGGCGGCCTGGGCGCCGGGCGGGGCGTCGTTGAGCGTCACGGTGAGGCCCTGGCCGGCGACCTTGGTGGTGCCCGCGGCCTTCTCCAGGGCGCCGAGCCTGGCGTCCTCCGCCTTGGTGGAGCCGTCGTCGCGGCGGGCGAGGGCGTCGACCTCGTCCCGTACCGTCGCGGTCGTCTCGTCGAGCTCGGCGTTCTTGTGGCTGCGCTCGCGGATGAGGTCGGAGAGCTTCAGCAGCGAGGCATCGGTGCGGATGTTGGTGCCCTTGGCGGTGTTGAAGCTGGTGACGAAGATCAGACCGGCCAGGGCGAAGACGGCAGCCGTCAGCAACCGGACCGGCCGCCAGTTCCTGCGCCCGGCCGGCTCTTCGGGAGAGTCGGCGGAATTGCTCAACGTACCCTTATCTCCTTCAGCGCCGCGGAAGCACTACGCTAACGGACGCCCGGGTGAGGCAGTGGTCCCCCTCGCCTCAGCCCGGCGACCAGCCACAAAGCCACAGTTCCCTGCGCGGTCACGCAGCGCATCGACAGGAGAGTCCCTCGTGCCGAAGTCACGTATCCGCAAGAAGGCCGACTTCACGCCGCCGCCGTCCGCGAAGCCGCAGGCGACCAACATCAAGCTGACCAGCCGCAGCTGGGTGGCGCCGGTGATGCTGGCGCTCTTCGCCATCGGGCTCGCCTGGATCGTGGTCTTCTACGTCACCGACGGATCGCTGCCCGTCAAGTCCCTCGGGAACCTCAACATCGTGGTCGGCTTCGGCTTCATCGCGGCGGGCTTCGGCGTCTCCACCCAGTGGAAGTAGCGGAACCGTAGCCAAGGGCGTCAAGCCCTGCCCTGAGTTATCCACAGCGTTGTGCACAGCGGGTGGAAAAGGTCAGACGATCTGTGGATAACTTGCATCACGTTGACGCCGATGTGACTGCAGCCGCCCCTGCCCACAGATCGGCAGGCCCCTTGCCCTCCCTGAAAACTCCCAGGTCAGCGGCGAGGGGCACAGGCGTTCCCCACACGATGCGCAAGATCGAACACACGCTGTGGACAACGGTGGGGACAATCGGCGCTCAGCTGAGCGCAGCCGTCCTCAGAACCACGGTCAGCAGGGTCAGTCCGAGGACCAGCGCACAGGCCGCGCCCTGCACCACGGCCCGCCGCTCACGCGGGCCGTTGACCATGGCGTACGCGAGGATCACACCGGCGATCAGCCCGCCGATGTGCGCCTCCCAGGCGATCCCCTCCCGCGCGAAGGTGATCACCAGGTTGAACACGACCAGGGCGATGATGGGCCGCATGTCGCGGTTGAGCCGGCGTACGAGGACGACGGTCGCGCCCAGCAGGCCGTAGATGGCGCCCGAGGCGCCGAGCGAGGGCTGGTTCTCCGCCGCGATCAGATACGTGAAGGCGCTCCCGGCGAGCCCGGACAGCAGATAGAGCGTCACGAATCTGGTCCGCCCGAGCTCCTCCTCCAGGGAGCCGCCGAGCAGCCACAGCAGCAGCATGTTGCCGGCGATGTGCCAGATCTCCTGGTGCAGGAACATCGGCGTCACCAGCCGGTACCACTCACCGTCCGCGATCCCGACCACCCGGCCGAGATCGGGGTCGAAGGCGAACCCGATGAGCATCAGCTCGTCAATGAGCAGCGGATTCAGCCGGCCGAGGAGGAAGACCAGCAGATTGGCGCCGATGAGGACATGGGTGACCAGGTGCGGGTGGCCCGCGGTGATCCGGCCGCCGGCGATGGTCCGCGGCTGGTTGGCGCCGGGCGCGTGCCCAGTGCCCGACCCGCCGCGTACGCACTCCGGGCACTGGAAGCCGACCGACGCGTCCACCATGCACGCGGAGCAGATCGGCCGCTCACAGCGTGTGCAGCGGACCCCCGTCTCCTTGCCGGGATGGCGGTAGCAGTCCGGCAGCTGAGCCTGCTCCATGGGATCCCCTCGTCGGCCCGCGGCCTGTGCACGTAACAACGACAACGCCTCGTCCATCCTTACGGACGGACGAGGCGGAAAGGTTCCCGTCGGCTCAGGGCCGTGCCGGATCAGACCTCGCGGGTCTCGATCACCACGGACTCGATGACGACGTCCTGCACCGGGCGGTCGGTGCGCGGGTTGGTCTGGGTGCGCGCGATCGCGTCCACGACCTTCTTGCCGGCCTCGCTGGTGACCTCGCCGAAGATGGTGTGCTTGCCGGTCAGCCAGGCGGTCGGGGCCACGGTGATGAAGAACTGCGAACCGTTGGTGCCCGGGCCGGCGTTGGCCATCGCCAGCAGGTACGGCTTGTTGAAGGAGAGCTCCGGGTGGAACTCGTCATTGAACTCGTAGCCCGGGCCGCCGGTGCCGTTGCCCAGCGGGTCGCCGCCCTGGATCATGAAGCCGCTGATGACACGGTGGAAGACCGTGCCGTCGTAAAGGCGGTCGGTCGACTTCTTCCCGGTCGCCGGGTGCGTCCACTCGCGCTCACCCTGGGCGAGCTCGACGAAGTTCTTGACCGTCTTGGGGGCGTGGTTCGGCAGGAGCCGAATCTCGATGTCGCCCTGGTTGGTCTTCAGGGTGGCGTAAAGCTGCTCGGCCACGATGTGCCTTCCGTAAGTCTGCTCTGACGTCTACCGATCCTCGCATGGAAGAGCCATGCGCGAGGAAAGGTGGGCCCGTCCTCGCCGAAACGCCGCGCGACAGGGCGAACCGTGGGACCGTCGGGTTGCACCGCATTGCCCCGGATGCCCGCGTACGGCATGCCGACCAGGACGCCGACAGGCATGATTTCAAAAAGGACGGAAAGGCGAATACCGACCCCGCCACCGAGGAGGAGGATCCCGTGACCCGCAAGGACAGCGTGCGCGCCGCGACCAGTACGGCCAAGGACAGCGTGCGGCACGCCGCGGAAGTGGTGGCGCCCTACGCCGAAACGGCGAAGGACACGGCCGCGCACTACGCGCACGAGGCGCGTGTCAGGGTCGCGCCGAAGGTCTCGAAAGCGGCGCATCAGGCCCGCACACAGGCACGCGTCCAGTACGACACACGTGTCGCGCCCCATGTACCGCCGAGGGTCGACGAGGCCGCGCATCGCGCCGCGGTCCGGACCCGTCAGGCCGCACGTCAGGCGGCGGACTACACCATGCCACGGGTGGAGCAGGCGATGGCCGCCACTCAGCCCGTACGGGAGCAGGCCGTTGCCCGCTCTGTCGCCGCCGTGGCCGCGATGCGCGGTCAGGTGACGGCGAAGGACATCAGGAGGCTCGTGCGCAAGCACGAGCGTCGCGCCAGGGCGGGACGCGTGGCCAAGGGGCTCGCGTGCTTCGCGCTGCTGGCGGGCGGCGCCTACGCCGCCTGGAAGTGGTGGGACAAGCAGGCCAACCCGGACTGGCTGGTGGAACCCCCGGCTCCCACCGAGGTCTCCGAGCGCACTCCGCTGACCTCCGTCGACGGTACGGACCCGGCTTCACTCGACCCCGAGGTGGAGGCCAAGCAGGCGGAGGCCGAAGCCGACGCCGACACGGGCACGGGCACGGACGACGACCGCCGTTAGGCGGCGAGCGCGAGGCCGGTACGACGGACCGGGTCGACCTGACGGGCGGCCCGGTCCGCCGTACCGGCCTCGTCCGTGCGGTCCGCGGCCGCGGCCTGGTGGGGCAGGCCGGCGTGGTTCACGCGGGTGCGGTTCGGACGGATGCGGTTCGGGCGGATGCGGTGGTTCGGGCGGACGCGGTGCACGCCCGTGCGGCTCGGATCGGCGGGGTCGCCGGGAACGTCCGTGGCGTCGGCCGGGTCGGACACGAGAACGGTGGGCAGGCGGCGTACGGAGGGCGAGGTGCCGTGCGCCTCCGCCCGGATCCGCTGCTTGATGGTGGGCGGCAGGGACCGGGCGTACCCGGATGCCCGCGCCGGCGCGCAGCAGCGTGGCGCGGGAACCGGAACGGCCTGGCCGGCGACGGTGGCCGGGGTGGCGGCCTCGGCCTGCTCGGCGTACACCGAAATGGCGGCCTCCGGCGTGCGCTTCAGGCCGAGAGCGGTGAGGATCGCGGACAGGAGAGAGAAGAAGGCGGTCCAGAAGTGTGTGACCTTGTGCGTGACCGTGACGGCAGCCATGGCCCCTCGCTTTCGGGTTGAGCGATCTACATACCTTTCTCATGATGTGTACGCATCTCGGGAACCCGGGGAGCGACGCCGCCGCTGGGCAGTTCTTCCGATGAACACCACCCGTACGGCTCAGGCGGCCGCGGGGAAGTAGCGCGTGAACGGGTCGGGGCTGACGCCCATGACCTCTCCGAACGGCGTGGAGAGGTAGTGGATGAGGAGGCCGAGGAACACGGTCAGCACGACCATGCCCATCGCCATCATCAGCTGACCGGGACTGCGCCCGATCCCGAAGAAGAACAGCATCCCGAAGGACAGCAGCGCCCCGACGAAGATCCCCGCCCACAGCACCGGGGACAGGGTCTCCTGCGAGACCGACTCGCGGCCGCGGCGGGCGTCGTCGAGCGCGCTGAGCTGCCCGAGGAGCTCCAGGGCCGTCACCTCCTGGGACGAGGTCGCCTCGGGCGGGGCGGCGGACACCGCGCGCAGTTCCCGCACCAGGCCCCAGCCGGAGTCGGACAGATTGCCCGCGTGCCTCATCTCCGGCCACTCGCCCTGGACGACATGGGCGGCGTAGCGCGCGGCCACCGCCTCGAGCCGTTTCTTCTGGTCGGGCGGCAGCCCTTCGGCGAGGACCGTCATCTGGTGCAGGGCGCCCGCCTCGGTGGAGGTGTGGCTCTCCGCGTCGCCCCGCAGTTCCCAGACGGAGACCAGGGCGAGGCCGAGCAGCAACGCGTACAGCAGGGCGATCATCATCGACAGGTACTCGGCGACCTCCCCGCCGCCCTCCTCCTCGTCGGCCTCGGCGGGGTGGAAGTGACGCCAGGCCACGACCGCCGCGGCGGCGACCAGAGCGGCGAGCAGCCCGAGGGCCAGCGTCCCGATCACATGCTCCATGGCTGCTCCTCTCTCGTCACGGGTTCCTTCGTCACGGGCCGGCTCGTCACGGACCCGCTCGTCACAGGCGGCGGCTCGCGAGGACGACCAGTGCCGCCGCGGGCAGGAAGAGCAGCAGGAGGAACACGGCCGGGCTGAGCGAGTCGTCCCGCCGGTACGCTCCCTCCGCCCGCGCGTTCAGGCCCCGTCCGCCGGGGTCGTCGCCGGTCCGGGAACGGTCACGCCGCCCGGCGGGCGGCCTGGCCCCGACGCCCGAGGACTCCCCCACGCCCGCGTCGGGCCGCCCCGGAGCGGTGCCGGGCGGCAGCCCGGGGGGCGCCGCACCGCCACCCGGAGGGAGGCCGCCGGGGCCGGAGGGCACGGCGAGGCCGCCGGGCGGAACGGCGAGACCGCCGGGCGTGAGGCCACCGGGGGGAACAGCGAGCCCGCCGGGCGGCACAGCGAGGCCACCAGGCGTGAGGCCACCGGGGGGAACAGCGAGCCCGCCGGGCGGCACAGCGAGGCCACCAGGCGTCACGCCACCGGGCGGAACGGCGAGGCCACCGGGCGGAACCGCCAGGGCACCAGGCGTCACGCCACCGGGCGGAACGGCGAGGCCGGTGCCCGCTGGGCCGGTGCCCGCACCCGCGCCCGCGCCGGGGGCGCCGCCCGGAGCCGCGCCCGCGCCGGCGAGGGCGGCGGCGCCGAGGGACCCGGGCGCGGGGACGAGACCGGCGGCACCCGCGGCGGCTCCGGGACCGGCAGCGGCTGCACCCGCACCCGCACCGGGGGCACCGGCACCCCCGGCGCCGCCTCCGCCCGCCCCGCCGGGCGGTACGCGGCCTCCTCCGCCACCCGGCGGAGGCACCGTCCTCGGGGGCGGCGGCGGAGGCGCCGGGCGCGGCCGCACCACGAACGGGGCGGCCGCCCGCGCCACCAGCACCGGCGGCGGGACGAGCCGCGTACACGTGGGGCCCAGGGTGAACAGCCGGTCGCTGCCCCGTACTTCCGGGGCACTGCGGTACGCGCCGGGCCGGAGGCCGTTCAGCCGCGCGACGCACACCGCCACGGCGCCGGGCCCCAGGGCGGGAGGCGGACCGGCGCGGCCACCGCAGTCGACGGGGGGCCGCCCCAGGCCGGGGTCGACGAGCCGGGCGCCGTGGACCGTGCGGTTGCCCGGGTTGCTGATGGTGTACCGGACGACCGCGCGGGGGGCCACCGCGTCCCCGACGGTGACGGCGAGCGCGAGGGCGCCCGTCACGCCCTGGTAGCCGGCCGGGACCGAAGCCGTGGGGCGCATGCCGAGCGAGGGGATCTCACCGCGGGCGCGCACGGTGGCGACGTGCCGTCCCGGTGCGGCGCTGAAGCGGGCCGTACAGGTGACCGTGCTCATGCCCCGCATCCAGAAGCCCTGCCCGCGCGGACAGCGCAGCGCGTTCCCCGGTACGGAGGGGTCGGTGAGCGTGACGCGGTGCAGGTCGGCACCGGAGCGGTTGGTCAGCCGGTACCGCTTGACGACCCGGTGACCGACCCGGATGCCGATGCGTTCCGCCTGCCGGGGCGTCTTCTTGTTGACGGTGACGGACAGGACGAGTGCCGAACGCCCCACGCCGTCGGCGGCGGCCTGCGGGGGCCGGGTGACCAGCGGCCAGCCGCCCGCGTGAGCCAGCAGGAGCAGGGCTCCGGCGGAAAGGAGGAGCGTTCTGGTACGGGTGGTGCGCCTGACCGCCATCCAGGGGATCCCTTCCGGTCCTCGGGTGTGCCCGGACTGCGGCCAGCGTCCGTCACGTGTGGAGGCCCGGAAAGCCGGGAGCCCGGCGATTGCGCTGTCCGTGCGCGAGTGCACCGCGATGGCGGACCCGCGCCCGGGCTCCCGGGAGGTGGACTACCCGGCGGCGAGCTGCGGTTCGAGGAGCCCGAGTTCGGCGGCGCGCGCCCCCGCCTGGAACCGGGACCCGGCTCCGAGCTCCTGCATGAGCACCGCGACGTAACGCCGGTAGGTGCGCACGGACAGGCCCAGGGCCTGCGCGGCGGCCTCGTCGGTGCTGCCGGAGACGAGGTAGTGCAGGACCTGGCGGGTCACCTCGGTACGGCTGCGGGTGAAGACCCGGCGGTAGTGGTCGGCCGGGGTGGCCTTGGACCAGGCGCACGTGTAGAGGGTCTCGAGGGACCGCAGCACGGCGGGGATGCGGACGGTCAGCGACTGACGGCCCACCCGGCCGAACTCGGCGTTGAGCAGGGCGATGCTCTCGTCCACGATCAGCACCCCCTGGTGGCGGTGGGCGGAGATCCGTACGTCCAGCGCGCTGTCCGGCCCGTCGAGGTGCCGTCGCACATGCGGGTCGTCCAGAATCCCCGGGCCGCCCAGGACGCGGACGGTGACCCCGGCCCCGGCTATCTGCGCGAGACGGTCCATCAGCCCGGCCAGGCTCTGCGAGCCCGTGGAACCGGGAGCGGCGGTGCGATGCGGGAGAGCGAGCGAGATGGACCTGCGCGCCGTGGAGACCAGCCGCTCGGCGCTCATCCGGATCCGCTCGTCACTCGGTTCGGGGAGTACGGAAACTCCCCCGTCGGCCGTTCCATTGGTGTGGCGGGCCTTGGTCGCCACTTCCTCCACCAGGACCCGCATCCGCAGCAGCGTCTGCTCCAGATCGTTTCCCATGGGTGCGACCGCGGCGCCGCGATCGGGCCTGAGCGTGGAAATCGTCATTGTTCTGCCCCCGTTGTCTGAATCTCTCTCGTCATGCGGGGACGGAGGTTCCCAGGGTGCACCCGGCCATGGACACGCGGAATGCGGAACCCATGCGTACCCCCGTACGTGGCATGAGACGCCGGCCTTGAAGCGGACAACATTGTCCGATCCGGCAGCTTGATCAAGCTACGGGTGCTCCGGCGACAGGCGCAACAGCCCTGGGCACAAGGTGCCGCAGGGGAGATTTCGGCAACCTGCTGTTCACCGGCGCTGGCAGGTTTGTGCCGCGTGGAACCATCCGGGCCCCACCGACGTGACGGGCCCCTGAGCGCGTATCGCGGTCAGGAGCCCGAAGGGGTGCGGCACCCGCCCGCGTACCGCGGCCGGGAGCCCTGAGCGGGTTCAGCGGCCGGCCGCCCACGAGACGGGCGAGCAGTCGGCGGGGCGGTCCCAGACGGCGGCGGCCGGCGGCGGCTCGGTGTCCGGCCGGGTGCCGGCCGACGCGAGGTTGGTGAGGAGGACCGTGAGCACGGCGAGCTCCTCGGCGGTGGGGGTGCCTCTGATGATCTTCAGCAGGGTGGGTGAGAGCGGACCCTCGAACGGCGGCTGCGGCATTCCGGGGCTCCTCAGGCCGGGGGGTTGCCGTGCTTGCGCGACGGCAGCGGCGCGTGCTTGGCGCGCAGCATCGACAGGGCTCCTATCAGCGCGGACCGCGTGTCGGCGGGGTCGATGACATCGTCGACGAGGCCGCGCTCGGCCGCGTAGTACGGGTGCATCAGCTCGGCCTTGTACTCCTTGACGAGCTGCCCGCGTACCGCTTCGGGATCGTCGGCGGCGGCGATCTCCCGCCGGAAGATGACATTGGCGGCGCCCTCGGCCCCCATCACGGCGATCTCGTTGGAGGGCCAGGCGAGCGACACGTCGCAGCCGATGGAACGGGAGTCCATCACGATGTAGGCGCCGCCGTAGGCCTTGCGCAGGATGACCTGGACCCGGGGGACGGTGGCGTTGCAGTAGGCGTACAGCAGCTTGGCGCCGTGGCGGATGATGCCGCCGTGCTCCTGGTCCACACCCGGCAGGAAGCCGGGCACGTCGACCAGGGTGACCAGCGGGATGTTGAAGGCGTCGCACATCTGCACGAAGCGTGCCGCCTTCTCGGAGGAGTGGATGTCCAGGACCCCCGCCAGGGCGAGGGGCTGGTTGGCGACGATCCCGACGACCTGACCGCCGAGCCGGGCGAGAGTGGTGATGACGCTGCCCGCCCAGCGCTCGTGCACCTCCATGTGCTCGCCGTCGTCGACGATCTCGGCGATGACGTCCCGCATGTCGTAGGGCCGGCTGCCGTCCACGGGAACGAGGTCGAGCAGGCTCTCGCAGCGGCGGTCGACGGGGTCGGAGGCGGCGGCCGCGGGCGGCTGCTCCCGGTTGTTGGCCGGGAGCATCGACAGGAGGTAGCGGACCTCCGCGATGCAGGTCTCCTCGTCGTCGTACGCGAAGTGCGCGACGCCCGAGGTCCCGGCGTGCACGTCGGCGCCGCCGAGGCCGTTCTGGCTGATCTCCTCACCGGTGACCGCCTTGACGACGTCCGGGCCGGTGATGAACATCTGCGAGGTCTCGCGGACCATGAAGACGAAGTCCGTCAGGGCGGGGCTGTAGGCGGCGCCACCGGCGCACGGGCCGAGCATCACGCTGATCTGCGGGATGACGCCCGAGGCGCGCGTGTTGCGCTGGAAGATGCCGCCGTAACCGGCGAGCGCGGAGACGCCCTCCTGGATGCGGGCGCCCGCGCCGTCGTTCAGCGAGACCAGCGGCGCCCCCGCGGCGAGGGCCAGGTCCATGATCTTGTGGATCTTGGCCGCGTGGGCTTCACCGAGCGCGCCGCCGAAGATCCGGAAGTCATGGGCGAACGCGAAGACGGTCCGGCCGTCCACCGTGCCCCAGCCGGTCACCACGCCGTCGGTGTACGGCCGCTTGGCCTCCAGGCCGAAGCCGGTCGCCCGGTGCCGCCGCAACTGCTCCACCTCGGTGAAGGAGCCCTTGTCGAAAAGCAGCTCGAGGCGTTCGCGCGCGGTCAGCTTCCCCTTGGCGTGCTGCGCCTCGGTGGCCCGGGGCACTCCTTCGAGCACCTCCGCACGGATGCGCGCGAGCTCGTCGGTACTGTCCGCCAGCTTCATGCTCAACTCCCCGGTTCGTCAGGTGGTGGTCGTTGCGTTCGGGCTGTCGACGGACGTCACCTCGGTGTCGGGGACGATCCGTCGGATCATCCCGGCGAGGGTGCGGCCGGGACCGAGTTCGACGAGGCGGCGGCAGCCGAGCCGGCCGGTGAGGGTCCGCACCGACTCCTCCCACCGCACCGGTGAGGTGAGCTGGCGCGTGCCGAGGTCGGTCCAGTCGCTGTCCCCGCCGTGCGGCTCGGCGTCGACGTTGGCCACCACCGGCAGGTGGGCGGGGGCGAACGCGGCGTCCTTGAGCGCGCGCCGCAGGGCGTCGGCCGCGGGTTTCATGTAGGGGCTGTGGAAGGCGCCGCCGACCTGGAGGCGGATGGCCTTGGCGCCGATGGAGGGCGCCTGTTCGGCGGCCAGGGCGATGCCTTCGACGGAACCGGACAGCACGGTCTGGCCCGGTGCGTTGAGGTTGGCCACCCACACCTCGGCGCCTTCGGTCCGGAGCCGCTCCACCAGCGCCTCGACGTCGCCGGCGGGGGCGGCGACCAGGACGCCCATGGTGCCCGCCCGTTCGCCGGCCGCGTCGCGCATGGCCCGGCCGCGGACGGCGACGAGCCGGGCCGCCTCCTCGACGGTGAGGGCCCCCGCCGCGGCCAGGGCCGTGTACTCGCCGAGGCTGTGCCCCGCGCAGGCGACGACCGCGCCGTCCAGCGCGCCGTGGCGCACCGCCTCGGCGTGGGCGAGGATCCCCACGGTGAACACGGCGAGCTGTGCAAGGTCGGTGCGGAGCAATTGCTCGGCGGGGGTGTGCAGAAGAAGCTCGGAAACGTCTTCTCCGGCGGCTTCGGAAATGCGGTCCACTATTTCCCAGGACGGCGTTCCGCGCCAGACCTCGCCCATTCCCGATTTCTGTGTTCCCTGTCCAGGAAACACCAGGCCGATAGCTATGTCATTCATGGTCCCGCCTTCCGGGGGCGTGTTCACCAGAACACACGGGGACCCGGACCTCGCACGATTGTCCGGACCCCCGCGCAGGAGCGGGCATACCGGGGGACGTATACACCGCTGCGAGGCGATTCCGGCAGGTCCGGAACGCTTTCCACGCCCCCATCAAACTGGCCGTCACCCCGTGCGGCAAGGCGCCTTTCAGCAAGTTGCCAGCGGAAGGTGAAAAAGGGAACGCCGGAGAAACCCGGGGGAGGACCGCCGGGCCGCCCCTAGGGGCGGCCCGTGCCGCCTGCCCGGGGGGCCGGGGGAGCCAGCAGGCCCAGTTCGGCGGCCTTGACCCCGGCCTGGAAACGGGAGTTGGCCCCGAGCATCGCCAGCAGATCCGCCACGTGCCGCCGGTAGGTGCGCACCGAGACCCCGAGCGCACGGGCGGCGACGTCGTCGGTGACGCCGGCCCGCAGCGCCGCCAGGATCTGCCGGGCCACGTCGGCCCGTTCGGGGCTCTCGAAGATCGTCCGGACGCCGACGGGTGACGCCTGGCCCCACACGGTCTCGAAGAGCGTGTGCAGGGTGTCCACGACCTCCGGTGCCCTGATGATCGAGGCGCGCCGGCCGGTCACGGACTCGGCCACCACCAGGGCGGAGGCGTGGTCGACGACGAGCGCCTGCAGAGGCGGGACCGGGGCGACCCGGATCGCCACCGGCCGCTCCCTGACGTACTGCTCGCGTACGAAGTCGTCGTCCAGCAGCACGGGAACGGTGAGCAGCCGCACCGAGACCAGCTCGGCCGCGTCGTAGATCAGTTCCTGTTCCGCGCCGGTGGGCCCCTCCGGGCCGGTCATCCGGGCGTGGACGATGTCGATGGAGTGGGTCGCACCGCCGATGAGCCGGCGGGCGGCGTCGAGCACCGCGTCGTAGCTGCCGTCGATCGTGCTGATGAGCTGTTCCTGGACGCTGCGGTCGCGGTGCAGGGCCACCGTGGACTCGATCAGGGTCCGCACCTTGAGCAGCGCCTGCTCGACGTCCTCATCGGGTCCGCCGTTCACGCGGCACCACACCGACCGTCCACCGGCGGGAGCAACCCCAGTTCCACGGCTCTCACACCCGCCTGGAAGCGGGACTCCACCTCGAACTCCCGGATGAAGTCGGCGACGTAGCGCCGGTAGGTGCGCAGGGATATGTCGAGTTCGCGGGCCGCCGCCTCGTCGGTCTTGCCCTCGCTCAGCAGCTTGAGGACGTTCCTGGCGAGCTCGGTGCGCAGGCGCTTGTGGGTGCGGAGGTGGTCCTCCAGCCTGCGGCCCCGTGACCAGGCACCGGCGAAGAGCAGTTCCAGTGCGCGTACCGCGGCGGTGTCGTTCACGACGGTCGTGTAGTCGCCGTCCTGCTCGTCGGGGCGCACGAGGACGGAGGAGCCGTCGAGGATCAGGCACTCGCGGAACTGTCGTTCGGCGACGCGCACTTCGAGGTGGACGCCGGGAGGTGGGACCGCCGGTTCGGTCAGGGCGCTCACGGTCTCGGCCGTACACAGCACGCGTACGGAGACGCTGGGCGGGATAGTGGGCAGCAGACGCAGCGCGGCCTGGGCGAACTCCCCGGTGTCGGTCAGGGTGACGCACACGGTGTGCCGGGCGCGGCTGATGAGCTGCGCCAGGGTCTCGCCGACGGGGACTCCCTGGGTGCGGGCCAGTGGGGAGGGGCCGGCGGGGCCGCGGCGGTGGAGAGCGACCGTGGACTCTATCAACGCGTGGGCGCGCAGCAGTTCCCGCTCGAGGCGTGCTGCGTGGTCGAGCTCCGGTGACTCCGGACGCTCGGTGTGATCATCGACTACCGTTCCCGTATCCCCCCTGTCGATCACATCCGCGGTCGGCGGATCTTCTGCAACACCTGCCACTGACGCCCCCTCGCCTGCCAGGTTTCCTTGCATTCACCTGCGCTGCCCCGGCACTACGGCTTCGGGCCTCCTGACGGCGACCCACGAAATGACTCACCGGCCTCGGTAATGCGGGGTTGACGCATACCGCGAGGTTAGTTCGACCCGTCAGTTTCAGTCAACAAATCCCTGCCCCTGCCGGATACCGGCGCGCCACAGGATTCCCCAATACACGACCTCGAACTGAACGCACGTCCTCCGGAAACGACATGCTTACGTGTCCGGAAACCTCCGGTACACCGATCGCGCGCCTGGCCCCACATGGTTTCGAGGCAGGCCGATCGGAGCCATGCCGGGCGCCGTTGACCTGGGGTGATAGGCCGTATGAGCGCCACGGACAGCGCCGGAAAATCTAGCACTTCGCGGGTACGGGAATCCTCTCGCCCGTACCCGCGCACGCGTCGCGCGCGAGGGCCGTGACGGGCCGCCCTGCCGCGGCACCCCCGGGGACCAGCGGGTCACAGGGTAAGGAATGTGCGCGTGAGCAGTACGGATCTGGCCAAGTCGGCCGGGCTGGATAGGCCGGCCGGCACCCCCCGGTGACTTCGTGACCACTTCAGCACTGTGTACCGTCGGCCGTGTTCCCGGACCGACTGTGTCGATTACCACATAACAACTGGTCGTTTACTTCAAAATCAAACAAGTAACCGGCCTCACCGTCTTAACGCCTTTTTCCCGCGCCGTGGGCCGGTACGTCAGCAAACTGCACGCGAACCGTCGAAAAAGGGGTTACCGGTTCCGCTTTTCCCACCCCGTGTACACCGCGCCCGCCCCCTCCGTGACACAGGGTGAGATTTCTGACCACTACAGGTCCTTCTTTCTCCCCCGCACAACCCCCCGACTACGTTCATGACGAACGCGTTCGGACGCGTCGCCGCCCGGCTCCCGCCCTCCCGTTCAGCCCTCGCCCCGTCCCCTCCGGGCTTTCCCACCCCTCATCGGTCCTTGACTCCCGGAGCACCACGTGAACATCGCTGATCTGCTCACCCGTGCCGCTCGGAACCACCCGGAAACCGGAATCGGTTACTGCCTGGGCGACTCGGACTCCCCGTACGAATTCCACAACCACAGGGAACTGCTGCACGAAGCCCTGTGCCTCCTGACCGCGCTGCGCGCCGAGGGCCTGACCCCCAAGGACGAGGTCGTCCTCGTCCTGGAGCGACAGCGGCAATTCCTCACCGCGTTCTGGGCCTGTGTGCTCGGCGGGTTCATACCCTGCCCGATGTCCCCCCAGCGGGCGGACCGGGAGCGCTGGGCCGACCAACTCGGGCACGTGAACACCCTGTTGGAGCGTCCCCTCGTACTCACCGACGCGCCCCTCGCCGCCGAGCTGCCCCCGGTCGACGGGCTGCGCGTCACCACCTTCGAGTCCCTGCACGGAGGCGGACCGGCCGGCACGACGCACACCGCGGCGGCCGAGGACACCGCACTGCTGGTGCTGACGTCCGGGTCCACCGGCAACTCCAAGGCGGTCCGCCTCAGCCATGGCAATCTGCTCGCGTCGATGGCCGGCAAGAACGGCCACCACCGGCTCACCTCCGCCGACACCATGTTCAACTGGGTCTCCTTCGACCATGTCGCGGCCCTCCTCGAATGCCACCTGTTCCCCCTGTACACGGGCGCCCGCCAGTGGCACGCCGAGGCGTCGGTCATACTCGCCGAGCCCCTGGAGTTCGTCCGGCTGCTCTCCCGGCACCGCGTGACCGCGACGTTCGCACCCAACTTCCTGCTCGGGCGGCTCAACGCCGCGGACCTGCCCCCCGCACTCGCGGA
Organism: Streptomyces sp. NPDC041796; assembly: GCF_055590785.1. Classification (NCBI taxonomy): domain Bacteria; kingdom Bacillati; phylum Actinomycetota; class Actinomycetes; order Kitasatosporales; family Streptomycetaceae; genus Streptomyces; species Streptomyces sp. NPDC041796. Next base: position 273,798 of record NZ_JBVJAH010000006.1, on the reverse strand, counting down.
CTCGCTCGACCTGTCCCCGCTGCGGCAGCTCATCAGCGGCGGCGAGGCGGTGCTCGGCACCACCGGACGGGCCTTCCTCAGCCGCTTCGCCCCCTACGGCCTCGGCCCCCGCACCCTGTGGCCCGCCTTCGGGATGACCGAGACGTGCGCCGGCAGCATCTACAACCAGGACTTCCCCGAGGCCGACCGCGACCAGGAGTTCGCCGCGGTCGGCACACCCGTCGAAGGGCTCCGCATCCGCGTCGTGGACGAGGACGACCGGGTACTGCCCGACGGCGAGGTCGGCGAGCTCCAGCTGTCCGGCCCCATGGTCACCACCGGCTACCACAACAACCCGCGCGCCACCGCCGAGGCGTTCACCACCGACGGCTGGTTCCGCAGCGGCGACCTGGGCCGGATCACCGACGGCCGGCTCACCCTGGTGGGGCGCAGCAAGGACAGCGTCATCGTCAACGGCGTCAACTACTTCAGCCACGAGATGGAGACCGCGCTCGAACGGCTCGACGGAGTGGCCCGCTCCTACGTCGCCGCCTTCCCCATACGCCCCGAGCACAGCGACACCGAGCAGGTGGCCATCGCCTTCCACGCCGAGGTACCGGACGGCGACGAGGCGGCGCTGCACCGCGTACTGACTGCCGTACGCAGCACCGTGGTGATGCGCTGGGGCTTCCGGCCCGGGCTGATCCTGCCGCTGGACAAGGACGCCTTCCCCAAGACGAGCCTCGGCAAGATCCAGCGCGCCCTGATGCGCCGGCGCCTGGAATCGGGCGCGTACGACGCCACGGTCCGCGAGGTCGCCGAGCTGGCCACCCGCATGCTGGGCGGATACACACCGCCCGAGGGGGACACCGAGCGGGCACTGGCCGAGATCTACGCCGGCATGTTCGGCATGGCACCGGACGCGATCAGCGCCACCGCCAACTTCTTCGACCTGGGCGGGACCTCCCTCGACATACTCCGGCTGCGCAGCCAGGTGACGCAGCGGCTCGGCGTGCCCGGCCTCCAGGTGATCGACCTGCTGACCGCTCCGACGGTCCGCTCCCTGGCCGCCCGGCTCGCGAAGCAGTCGGCGTCCGGCTCCCCGGCGGCGTACGACCCCGTCGTGCCGATGCAGCTGACCGGCTCGAAGACCCCGCTGTTCTGCGTCCACCCGGGTGTCGGTGAGGTCCTCGTCTTCTTCAACCTGGCCAAGTACTTCACGGGGGACCGGCCGTTCTACGCACTGCGCGCCCGGGGCTTCAATGAGGGTGAGAAGCCGTTCGTCAGTTTCGAGGAAATGGTCGAGACCTACGTCTCCGCCATCCGCGACCGGCAGCCGCACGGCCCGTACGCGGTGGCCGGATACTCCTACGGCGGCGCGGTGGCCTTCGAGATCGCCAAGGCGCTCGAGGCGCAGGGCGAACGGGTCGACTTCGTGGGCAGCTTCAACCTGCCGCCGCACATCAAGTACCGCATGAACGAACTCGACTTCGTCGAGACGGCGGCGAACCTCGCCTTCTTCCTCGACCTCATCGACAAGAAGCAGTCCCTCGAACTGCCCGCGCTGCTCCGCGACCTCCCGCGTGAGGAGCAGCTCGCGCACTTCATGCGGATCGCACCCCAGCGGCGCCTGGCCGAGCTCGACCTCGACGTCCACAAGTTCGGCGCCTGGGCCGAGCTCGCCGACCGCCTCACGGACCTGGGCCGCACCTACGAGCCCCGCGGGACCGTCCGGTCGATGAGCGTCTTCTACGCGATCCCGCTGCGGGGCACCAAGGAGGACTGGCTGGCGAACGAGCTGCGGCAATGGGACACGTACACCACCGAAGGCGTCCGGTACATCGACGTACCGGGCGAGCACTACACGCTGATGGGCCCACGCCATGTGGCCGAGTTCCAGGGGATTCTGCGCCGGGAACTGGACCGCGCCATGGGTGAGGACCGTGCGGCGACGAAGGGGGAAGAGGAGCAGTGAAGGGCGCGAAGATCCTGATCACCGGAGGCACCGGGCAGGTCGCCCGGCCGGTGGCCGAGGCACTGGCCGCACAGAACGAGGTGTGGTGCCTTGGCAGGTTCACCACACCCGGAGTCGAGCAGGCGCTGCGCGAGCGCGGCGTCACCACCTGGCACTGGGACATGGACGACCCCACGGGGGACGCCCTGCGCGGGGTGCCCGACGACTTCACCCATGTGATGCACTCGGCGGTACGGCGGGGCGACGACGGTGACTTCAACGCCACCGCCGAGGTCAACGCGGTCTCGGCCGGACGCCTGATGACGCACTGCCGGTCCGCCGAGGCGTTCCTGTACGTGTCGACGGGCGCCGTCTACCGGCGGCAGACGCTCGACCACAAGTACACCGAGACCGACCCGGTCGACGGCGTCGCCGACTGGCTGCCCGCCTACCCGGTGGGGAAGATCGCCACCGAGGGCGCGGTACGCGCCTTCGCCCAGGTGCTCGGGCTGCCCACCACCATCGCCCGCCTCAACATCGCCTACGGCCCCGGCGGCTACGGCGGCGTACCGATGCTCTACTTCGCCCGGATGCTCGCGGGCGAGCCCATCGCGGTGCCCCGCACCGGCCAGAACTGGTGCTCGCTGCTGTACACCAGCGACCTGGTGGCCCAGGTGCCCCGGCTGTGGCAGGCGGCCTCCGCCCCGGCGACCCTGGTCAACTGGGGCGGCGACGAATCGGTCGGGATCACCGACTGCGTGCGGTACATGGAGGAACTGACCGGCGTCACGGCCGACCTCGTACCGAGCGACGTCACCCGCGAGACCTACCAGTTCGACCCGACGCTCAGGCGGCGCCTGACCGGCCCGTGCGAAGTGAGCTGGCGCGACGGCATCCGCCGCACGCTCGAAGCACTCCACCCCGACCGTGTGAAGCCCAGGGAGCACTGAACCCGATGAACAACCTCGACGTCGTCCACGCCGCCTACCGGGCCTTCCACGACCGGGACGTGGAGGGACTGCTGGCCACCCTCGACCCCGGCATCGAGTGGGTCCACCCGGAGGGGATGAACCCGTACGGCCTGGGCGGCACCAAGCTGGGACACGCGGGTGTACGGGACTTCCTGGCCCGCGTGCCGGGCGTGATCGGCGGGATGCGGCTGCGCCCCGAGGAGTTCGTGTGCGCGGACGACCGGGTGGTGGTGTTCGGTGTGCGGGACGTGACCTCGCTCGACGGGCGCACCGAGACGCTCGACTTCGTCCACTCCTGGACCCTGCGCGACGGCCGCGCCGTACGGATGGCGGACATCTTCGACACCGCGGTGTTCGTCCGGCTCATCGAATCGGGCACACCGTGAGGTAGGCGCCGCGCAAGCGGGACGGGGGGCGCGGCCGCAGGGCCGTGCCCCTCACCCGTGCGTGCGCAGCCGTACGTCGACGCCCGCGCCGGAGTCCGCCACCGCGACGGCCCCCTGCCACCCCTCGGGCAGCGCGAGGTCGGTCACCCGCCACGGTGCGCCGCCCGCGTGCACGGTGACCGGCCCCGTGTGCAGTGGGTGCACCTCGACCACCGTGAGATCGGTGGCGATGCCCGTCCCGACGCCCTTGAGCACGGCCTCCTTCCGCGTCCAGCCGCGCAGGAAGGCCCGTAGCCGCCGCCCGGACCCGTCCGGCAGGGCGCACACCCCGTCGGCCTCGGCGGGCGCGAACACCTTCGCGGCCAGGTCCTCGACCGGCACCCTGCGCTCATGCTCCGCGTCCACGCCCACCGGCCGGTCCGCCACCGCGAGCAGACCGATGCCCCTGCTGTGACTGATGCTGATCCAGCCGTCGTACGCCGGCTCCACGACCCTCGGGGGGCCGTGCTCCGCGTCGCCGCACCCCGGACAGGGACGGCGCCCGAACCGGATACCGCCGGGCTCGATGTCCAGCAGGGGGCCGAGGATACGGCGCACGGCCGCCCGGCAGCCGGCGAACTCCCCGGCGTGCTCGGGGTGCCCGATCCCGGCCAGCCGCTCGCGTTCCGCGCCGTCCAGCAGCGCGAAGTCCTCCGGGGTCACCGTCGTCCCGGTGCGCCACCACCACACGTCCACGGTGCCGGTCGCGCCGGCCGGCGCCGACTCCTCCAGCGTGGCACTGAGCCCTGTCATGGTGGTCCCCCCGAGAAGATGAGCCGGTCCGTCGGGACCGGGTACGGCCGATGCGTGTGCGCCCCGGCAGCGGGGCCCGCAGCCTCCGGGCCCGGGCCCCGGCCGGTTCAGCCGCAGCCGCCCGCGTGCCCCTGGTCGAGGGCGAGGGCCCCGGCCGGCACGGGCTCGCCCCGGCGGGCGCGGTTGAGCTCCACGAAGTCCTCGAGGCGGTCCACGCCCCAGAACTTCTCGAACCCGTCGATGAAGTACGGCACCCCGAACACCCCGTCCCGGTGCAGGACTTCCAGGTGCCGGGCGCCCTCGGCCCGTACCTCCGGGTCGCTGTGCGCGGTGGCGAGCGCCTCGGGGTCGATGCCGAGGTCGCGGCCGATGCGCGCCATGACCTCCGGCTCGGAGATGTTCTGCCCCTGCTCCCAGCGGGCCCGGTACACGGCGTCGATGAACGCCCGGCCCCGGCCGAGGCGGTCCGCCACCAGGTACGCCAGGTGGGACACCTCCCACACGGGGTCCTTGTCCTGCGGCCAGACCATGTCGAGTCCGCGCTGCCGGGTGAGACGGCGTACGTCCTGGAGGATGTACAGGTGCTTCTCACGGGACATCGCCACGTAGGGGAGCGTGATGTCCCGCTCGGCCAGCTCCTTCGTGGCCTCCGCGTCCGGCTCCCAGAACGGGAGCCAGTCGATCTGCTCGGCGACATCGGGGTAGCGCTCCAGCAGGTCCCGGTAGGCGATCCAGGAGTAGGGGCTGCGGAACGAGAAATACCAGCGCGGCCTGCGGCGGGCCATGGTGACCTCCAGAAAGTACGTACGGGCGGGGCGTTCGCGCGGTCAGCGCAGCCGCAGCAGGGCGCAGCCGACGGAGCCGGTCCGGTCCACGGCGGTGACCAGGCCGATCCGGCCCGCCGTCCCCTCCGGGTCGTTCTCGGCGTGCGCGAGCAGGGCGGCCAGCTGGAAACCGGCGGCCGCGGCACCGGTGTCACCGATCAGCGTGTGCGGTGCGAGGTGGAGGACCTGGTTGCCGTCCAGGACGTCGGCCAGGGCGGCACGCTCGTCCTCGCCGGCCCGTCCGGTGCTGCCGGACTCGGCCACCACGGCGATCTCGTCCGCGGTGGCGTCCGCCTGGGCGAGGGCGCGGCGAAGGCAGGACGTCAGCGCGGAACGCACGTCGTCACCCAGCACGACGCCCAGCTCGACGGCGAGGATTTCCGCGAGGACCGGCTGGTCCTCGTCCCCGGCGGGCTCGATGAGCAGCATGGCGCTGCCCTCCCCGAGCGGGGTCGCCCGCTCGCCGTCCTGGTCGACGGAGTGGTGCTCCAGCCAGGCGCGGGCCGGCGAGAACTCCTCGGCGGAGCCGCACAGCACGCTGTCGGCGTGGCCGGAGGTCAGCAGCCGGCGCGCGTAGTTGAGGGCGTGGAGACCCGCGCTGCGACCGCCGGCGATCGTGCTGTTGGGGCCCTTGAGCTGGTACCAGATGGCGCTCTGGCCGCTCGCGCAGTTCATCACCGTGTTGGGGAACTGGGCCGGGTCCACGAAGAACGGCTGGTCGCCGGTGAGCGAGTCGCGGGTGAAGTCCATCATGGACTGGGCGCTGCCCGTGGTGGTGCCCAGCGCGAAGGCCGCGCCCTCCCCGGTGCCCACCCGCTGGTTGCGCTCGCTCTCGCCGAGCAGCGCGCCGACCGCGGTCACGGTCAGACCGGTGACCCGGTCCATGGAGCGGGTCCCCTTGCGGCCGAGCGCCTCGCGGACGTCGAAACCCGGCACCAGGCAGGCGTCGGGGCTGGGTGTGCCGGTGTGGTCCGGGCCGAGCGGCGCCAGGGTGGCGCGGCGCTCCTGCAGACCGGAGGTGAACGCGGCCCTGCCGATGCCGAAGGGCGACACGGCGGACCAGGCGGTGATGATCAGGCGGCGTTCGGCCGTTGCGGTAGGAGTCATTCTCGTCACGTTTCTGTGCTGAGGGACCCTGCGGGGCGGGGCCCGGTGCTGGAGATGTCTCGGGGCAGCAGGACCGAGTCGAAGAAGGCCCGGAGTTCGCCGCCGAACCGCTCCGCCTCGTCCACCATCGGGAAGTGACCGCTGGCGAGGATCCGCAGGCGGGCGTCCGGCAACGCCTCGGCGAGCGCGGTGGCGTCGGCCGGCCGGGCGGCGATGTCCGTCTCGCCGCCGAGCACCAGGCACGGCACCGTGATGCCGGCGGTCCGGAGGTGGGGCGTACGCAGGTACAGGTCGAAGAAACGGATCCAGCCGGCGGGCCCGATCCACTCCCTGACGCGTTCCGCCATGGCGATCTCGGTGTCGGGATCGATGCGGCCCCGCGACTGGGCGTGGATGCCCTCGCGCAGGATGAGGTGGAAGTCGTTGAGGTAGTAGCTGATGGTGTCCCAGCCGAAGGCGTCGGTACGCCCCCGGTAGAACGGGGCGACCAGGACGAGGGCCCGGATGCCGAAGCGGGCGAACGGGTCCCCGCCCGCCCGGCCGGAGCGGTCGAGCAGTTCGAGGAGGACGTTGGAGGTCATCGAATGGGCGACCACCACGTCGACACCGCCGGGGACCGCGAGGAGCGCCTCCTCTACCCACTGTCCGATGTCGGGGTCCTGGCCCCAGTCCGCGAGCCCCTGTCCCCGCCAGGGGAGCTGGGCGAGCCACAACTCGTGCTCCCCGGCATCCCCGGCGAGGACGTCGGCGGCCGGCTGCCACATCGTGTCGTTCCCGGCGAGCCCGTGCAGGAACAGGACCTTGGGGGCGCCGGGACGGGGGTCACCGTACCGGCGCACCCGGACGGGGGCCGAGGAACCGGCCTCCTGCCAGTTCGGCACCTCAGGCTCCTTGCGGGGCCAGCAGGGCCACCCCGGCGGCCGGCCTCGTCCCGCCCGCACCGGCCACCGCGTACACGGAACCCTCGCCACCGCCGTCGAACCAGGCGGTCGCGGCGGCGGCCTGGAGCACACCCAGGGCGCCCGAGGCCCGGCTCGGCCCGAACCCGTGCCGGGGGACGCCCGGCAGGAGGTCGTCGGCCACCGTGCCGGAGTCGGTCTGCGGCACCTGCCAGCGGGCGGGCGCCGTGCCGGGGTCGAGCTCCCGCAGCGACTCGACGCAGGAACGGACGTCGGAGGCACCGCGGTAGCCCCGGTAGACCGCCCGGACGCGGGCGGAGCGGGCCTGCGCCGCCGTGGCGCGCTCCAGCACCACCGCCGCGCCGCCGTCCACCGCGACACGGCCGTCGCCGAGCAGCCGTCGCACCGTGTCGTTGTCGGGTTCGACGCCGATGACCAGGACCCGGTCCACCCGGCCCGCGGTGATCATGGTCGCGGCCCAGTGCAGGGCGTCCAGACCGGACGTGGCGCCGTTGCAGACCATCAGGTTGGGGCCGCGCAGTCCGAACCGGATCGCCACCGAGGAGGCGATCACATTGCTGGACGCGTTCGGCAGGTCCATCGGCGAGGTGCCGGAGACCGTCTCGGCGTGGATGGTGTCCAGGGCCCGGGTGACGGTGTCCAGGTTGCCGAAGTTGGAGCTGGCGACCACCCCGACCGTCTCGGCGGGGACGGTCAGGCCGTCCTCGCCGAGCAGTCCGGTGTCCTTCAGCGCCTTGTCGGCGATGCCGTACGCCAGTTGGGTGGCGCGGTCCTTGTAGCGGAGGCCCTTCTTGCCCACCACCTGTGCGGGCTCCACGGGCTCCGCCTCCGGTGCCGGTCCGGCGATCAGGCCGGCCGGGGACTCGGCGCCGGGAACGAGGACGCTCGCCCCGGTGATCACGATCTGCGCGGTCGGGCTCATCGGGCCGCCTCCACGATCGCGACCGCGTTGATCCCGCCGAACCCGAAGGCGTCCAGTTGCATCAGGGTCATCTCCTCGTCACGCGGTGTGCCGGTGACGAAGCGGAATCCGGCCGCCTCGTCCACCGGGTCGTCCAGGCCCACGACGGGCGGCACCCGGCCCGCTTCGAGGGCGCTCAGGCCCACCACCAGGTTCAGCAGCCCGGAGCCGCCGGAGGTGTGCCCGGTCATCGACTTGATCGCGGTCATCAGCGGGCGGCCGCGGTCCGTGCCGAGCACGTCGGCGAGCGCGACCGCCTCGGCCTCGTCGTTGAGCAGGGTGCCGGTGCCGTGCAGCATCACCAGGTCCAGGTCGGCCGGGGTGACCTCGGCGATCCGGTGCGCCTCGCGCATGGCGGTGGCGATGCCCTCCGGGGAGGGCGCGGTGGCGTGGTACGCGTCGCAGTTGACGGCCACGCCGCGCAGCCGGCCGTACACCTGCTCGCCGTAACCGTCCCGGCGCAGCACGATGGCGGCGGCGCCGTCGCCCATCAGGACGCCGGTGCGGTTGCGGTCGAAGGGCCGCACCCGTTCCGGGGCCACCGGGTGCACCCGCTCCAGCAGCCCGTGCATGCTCTCCGTCAGGACGTCGACACCCGCGACGATCACCGTGTCCGGCCCGCCCTCCTGGGCGAGCAGGTCGGAGCCGAGCGCGAGCGCGTAGAGGGAGGCGGAGCAGGCGTTGGAGAACGTGTGGGTCTGTTCGGCTCCGAAGCGTTCACGCAGGGCGGGGCCGAAGTCCAGGTCGTGCTCGCCCATGCGGTGCTCGCCGCGCCACCACAGCTCCAGGGAGCGCAGCTCGCGCAGGCCGGTGCCCACGAGGACGGGCACGCCGCTCAGGTCCTCGCCGAGTCCGGCGCCCTTGGCAGCCTGGGCGACGGCGTCGAGCAGCAGGGCGGTGGCCCGGCCGGCGACGTCCTGGCCCTCGGCGGGGCGGTCGTCGACCTCGTAGGCGTGCTGCGCCCGGAAGTTCGTCCGGTCGAAGCCGCGGAGCGGGGCGTGCCCGGTGACCCCGGCGCACAGGTTGCGGAACACTTCGTCGGTGTCCCGGCCGATGCTCGTCACGGCACCGATACCGGTGATGGCCTGGTTCAGCACAGCGTCTTCTCCCTCTGTTCCGTGTCGGCCCGGTCGTACCGGCCGAAGAGGACCACCGCGTTGTTGCCACCGAAGGCCAGACCGTTGTTCTGGACGACCTTGAGGTCGGCCTCGACGGCCTCGTTGGGCACGCAGTCGACGTCGCACTCCGGGTCCGGGGTGACGTGGTTGATGGTCGGCGGTACGAAGCGGTTGTCGATGGCGAGCGCGCATCCGATGGCGCCCAGCGCGCTGGCGGCGCCCATGCTGTGCCCGAGCATCGACTTCATCGACACGGTGCGCGGCGGGGCGTCGCCGTACACCTGGCGGATCGCGCCCACCTCGGTGACGTCGTTGGCCTTGGTGCCGGTGCCGTGCGCGGAGATCAGGTCCACCTGCTCCGGTGCGACCCCGGAGTTCTCCAGGGCCCGCTCCATGCAGCGGGCGACGCTCGCCCGGTTGGGCGCGACCTGGTGGTACGCGTCGCAGTTGAGGCCGTAGCCGAGGACCTCGGCGTAGATGTGGGCGCCCCGGGCCAGCGCCGAGTCCAGGCGCTCCAGGACGAGGATGCCCGCGCCCTCGCCGGTGAGGATGCCCTTGCGGTCGACGTCGAAGGGCTGGCAGCGGTCGGGGGCGATGGTGCCGAGCCGGTAGAACCCGGTGAAGGTCTTGCGGCACATCGCGTCGGCGCCGCCGCAAATGGCGAACTGGGCCTCGCCGGAGCTGACCGCGTCGAAGCCGTAGCCGATGGCGTAGTTGCCGGCCGCGCAGGCCGTCGGCACGGTGACGGCCTCCACGTCGGACAGGCCGAGCTCCTGGGCGATGGCGACCGACAGGCGGCCGGCGGGGACCCGGCGGGCCGCCTCCGGGTCCATCTTCTCCGGGCCGAGGCCGATCTCGGTCTCCACGAGCTGGTCGAGGTCGTAGGACTCACCGTCGGTGGTGCCGATGGAGATGAGCCCCCGCTGCTCACGCAGTCGGGCCGGATCGAGACCGGCGTCCTCCACCGCCATCCGGGCGGCGGCCACCGAGAACTGGGTGGCCCGGCCGAGCTGGTCCAGCCGGAGATTGCTGATCCACTGGGCCGGGTCGAACCCGGTGACCTCGCACCCGGTCGAGTGGGAGTACCCGTTGGTTTCGAACACCGAGATGGGCTTGGCCCCGCTGCGGCCGGCGCGGAGCCCGGCGAGGAACTCCGTGACGCCCAGGCCGATGCTGGACACCACCCCCAGGCCGGTGAGCACGACCCGGTGGCCGCTGCCCTTCGCCGCTCCCTTGGCCGTCTCGACGACGTGCTGTGCTGACATGCCACCCTTCCGATCCGGTTGATCCGACTGCCTGGGGCGCCCCCACGAGGGCGGCGGACGGGACTACCAGCGGCCGGCTTCGGCCACGACCTGGTAGACGCCCTCGATGTTCACCATCCGGGGCAGCTCGGACTGGTCGATGACCACGCTGAACTTCTTCTCCAGGGCGGCGAGGATCTCGATGGCGCGCAGGGAATCGGCCTTGTGGTCCTCCTTGAAGAGGCTGGTCATCGTGACCTCGTCCTCCTCGATCTCCAGGATGTCGCAGACGATTTCCTTGATGGCTTCCACGCGCTCGGACTGCAGGGTCTCGGACATGCGAAATTCTCCTTGTGAAAAGGGGTGGTTGGAATTCCCGGGACGTTTTCACCGGGGGCCTCGACGGCTTTCCGTAAAGCAATTCTCAGCCCTACCGGGGGTCGGGCTCAGGCGATCTGCAGGAAGCTGTCAGAGGAATTCGCCGGGGTCACGACGAGACGTGACCGGGCCACACCCGGGCGCCCGGAAACCCCGCGCCCGGAAAGCCCCGGGGCGCGCGGGACGCCGGCCCCGGAAAGGCTCAGGCGCGCAGGACGCCGGCCGGGCGGCGGGCCAGGACGGCCGCGCCGACGGTCAGGACCACCTCGCCGCGCACACGGGTGCAGCCCTCGAAGAACTGGACGTCGTCGACGGTCCGGGTCAGCCGCACCGAGTGCTCCAGCAGATCTCCGGGGAGTACCGGGGCACCGAACGCGAGGTCGGTGTAGCCGCCGAGCATCAGGACCTCTTCGGCCAGCACGTCGGTGTTGGCCCGCTCGGCGGTGGCGAGCACGGCGGCCGCCTGGTTGAAGGACTCCATGAGGAGCCCGATCGGGTAGCCGTACGCGGCCGGGTCCGTGGCCTCTTCGGCGAGCCGCCGGTACCAGGGCTCGCCGAAGGTCACCGCCTTGACCGCGGTGACCCGCTCACCGGGGTGGAACGTGTCGACCCGGTCGATCAGCAGCATCTGGTCGCGGTGCGGGATCCTGGCCATCACCTCGGGCAGCCCCAGCGGGCCCAGACCGGACGAACCGGCCGGTTCGATCGCCGCCGGCAGCGCGGGCAGCGACGCCAGGGGCGCGTCGGCCGCCTCGTAACGGAGCCGGATCCGGGCCACCTGGTGCTCCTCCGTGGCCGCCGTGGCCCGGCACACCCAGCCCTCCGCGTCGCGCGTCCAGCGCAGCGTGAAGAACAGGGTGTCGCCGGGGTAGGCGGGGTGCAGGAAGCGGGCGGACTCCAGGCGGGCCAGGCGCAGCCGGGGGGCGTCGGCCGTGGGGTGGGCGAGGGCCGCCCGGTGCGCGGTCTCGACGAGGAAGACCCCGGCGAAGATCGGGAAGCCCCGGTAGTGGCCGTCGAACACCAACTCGTCCGGCGCGAGCGGCAGGGTGACCGTCACGGTGCGGGAACCGTCGGCGCCCCCGTCCGCACCGGCCCGGTCGGCGCGTACCTCCGTGAAGGGGGCGCGCACCGACCGGCACTCCGGGTGGCGGGTCATCCGGTGACTTTCCCGGACAGCAGGGTGTAGGTCTGGCCGAAGTTGGTGATCTGGCCGAACTCCTCCTCGGAGATCTTCACCCCGAACTTCTTCTCCAGCTGCACCAGGATCTCCAGACCCATCAGCGAGTCCACACCGAGGTCCTCGATGTAGTTCGCGTCGTCCGTGACCTCGTCGACATCGACATCGAGGGCGTCGGCGACCAGCTCACGCAGTTCTTCCTTGTCGAGGACGGCAGTCGTCATCTCGTTCACCTTTCGGTTCGGTTGTGGGGTTGCGGCGGTCACGCCGCGACGAGGGTCCACGGCTCGGGGACCCTCGTGGCGTGCCGGGACTTGGCGTCGGCCCACCAGCGGACCGAACGGGCCAGTACGTCGGCCGGGTCCTGGACCACCTGGGTGGGGCGGAACGGGGTGGGCATGCAGGCGTAGCCCTCGAATGCGGAGAGCAGTTCCATGGCCCGCTTCTGCACATCGGAGAAGTGCCGTGCGGCCAGCGGCATGTGGAGGCGCCGCCAGGTCTCGGACGGGATGACGGGAGCCACCGGCACCGGGGAGACGCCGCGCTCGGCCCGCCACTCGTTGACCGCGCCGCAGATGCCCTCCACCAGGTCGGTCACCCGCAGGCAGTGCTCACCTGCGGCGATGGTCTCCACCACCGGGGCGGCGGGCGGCGTGCCCGTGGCGGCGGCCACGATGACCTCCGCCACCTGGTCCACCGGCGCCAGCTCGATGAACCCGGCCGGGTTCCCCACCAGTGCCGGGGCGAGGCCGGAGACCAGCGACTGCACCATGGCGTACGGGCCGGTGAGGCGGGCGATCGCGCCGTCGGCGCGCCGGCCGAAGACCAGCGGGGGCCGCACGATCGTCAGCGGGCCCTGGTGCCGTGCCCGGACCAGCTCCTCGGACTGGGCCTTGGACCACTCGTAGGTGTTGCGGAAGCGGCCGAACCCGGCGGCTGAGTCCATGATGGCCGGGTCCTGGCCCTCGACGTAGGCGGTCGAGACGTGCACCAGGTGGGTGTCGGCGTCGACCAGCTCGAGCACCGCCTCGGTGGTGCGTACGTTGGATGCGAGAGCCTCCTCCGGGCTCATCGTCCAGCGGGTGGACGCGGCGCTGTGGATCACCACGTCCCAGTGGGTGCGCAGCTCGGCGGGGGGCGGTTCGGCACCGAGCACCCAGCGGCTCTCCCCGGGGCGGGTGGGGCGCCTGGTCACCGAGGTCACCTGGACCTTGTCTCCCAACGCGGCCAGCAGGTCGGCGACTTCGCTGCCGACCACGCCACCGGAACCGGTCAGCAGAACCTTCATGGGGTACTCCTCGGGGATCGCGCGGTACGAGTGGGAACGGTGGCCATCACGCCGCCACGGCGGACGCGGTGGCCCGCTCGACGATCCGGTCGAGCACCGCCTCGGTGAACTCCCCGAGCGCCCGTTCGGCGATGGGGTGCAGCATGCTGTCGAGCAGCGGGATGCCGGCCTCGATGTCGAGCCGCAGCTCCACCTCGCATCCGGCGGTGCCCCGGGACACGACCAGCCAGTGACCCCGCAGGGCCTTGAGGTCGCCGTGGGTCTGGACGAAATCGATGCGGCGACCCGCGTGGTCGACGGCGGCCTCCTCGTGCCAGGTGAGCCGGGCGTCGCCCAGCAGAACGGTCCAGCGGCTGCACCGCCGGTCCGCGTCCTGCCACAGCATGTCGACCGCGACGATCTCCGGGATGTACGAGGGGAACGAGGCGCTGTACGCCAGCGCCTCCCAGACCCGCTGCGACGGCGCCCCGGTCGCGCGGCGGGTGATGACGGTGGGCATGACTGTCCTTCCGGTGCTTCGCGGTATGCGCCTGGCGACCGGGCGCATGAGGTCATGGGGTGGGTACGAGGGGGCCCTGGGCGGGCCCGCTCGCATCCGGCTCCGGCTGCTGTCAGCCGGCCGACGGAACCGGCTCCGGCCTGGCGGACGTTTCGTCGTCGCGCCCCGGACCGGCCTGGTCGCCACGCGCGCTCTCGTGGAGGTCCTTGGCCCGCACCAGGAGCAGCGCGATGACGGTGCCGACGGCGACCACGATCGAGCAGGCGAGCATGGTGTCCTCGAACCCGTTGACGAAGGCGGTGTGCGCGGCGTCCGCCGCCTGCTGGGCGAGTCCGCCGGGCAGGGTGGCCGCCGCCTCTCCGCCGGCTCCGGCCGCCACGGCCTCGCCGAACTCCTCGGCGCGGGCGCCCATCTGGGCACCGGCCTCCGTGGCCTCGAACGCGTCGGTGACGCGGCCCTGGAAGAGCGCCCCGAAGGCGGCGATGCCCACGGCGATGCCGACCTGCTGGAACGTCTCACCGATACCGGAGGCCATACCGGCCTTCTCGGGCGCCGCCACACCGACCGACAGCGCGGCGCGCATCGGGGTGTAGATGCCCATGCCGATGCCCTGCACGATCATGCTGGGCAGCAGCGCGGTCCAGCTGCTGTCCTTGTCGACCAGCAGCATCAGGCCGATACCGGCGGCCATGAGCACACCGGACGAGGTGGCGAGGAGCTTGGGCGAGACGGTCGCGGTCAGCGCGCCGGCGACACCGCCCGCGACGAAGATCGTCAGGGTCATCGGCAGGAACCGCAGACCCGTCTCCCACGCGGTGAAGCCCAGCGCGTTCTGCAGGTAGGAGATCTCCAGGAAGATCGATCCGAGGACGGCCGAGTTCCACAGCAGGGCGGAGAACGAGACCCCGTTGAAGGTCGGGATCCGGAACAGCGACAGGTCCAGCATGGCCGCTTCACCACGGCTGCGCTCGACGAAGTAGAAGACGAGGAGCAGCACGGCGGACCCGGCGAACATGCCGAGGATGGGAGCGCTGGTCCAGCCCTCCGCGTGGCCGCGCAGGAAGCCGGTCACCAGCAGGCCGAGGGCCGCCGAGAAGACGGTCAGGCCCGCCCAGTCCACCGGGTGGCTGACGGCGGCCTTGGACTCCCGCATCCGCAGCGCGCCGGCCACGATGGCGAAGATGCCGACCGGCACGTTGAGCAGGAAGATCCAGCGCCAGCTCATGTACTCGGTGAGCGCGCCACCGATGAGGGGGCCGAACGCGATGGCGAGGCCGCCCACGGCGCCGAAGACGCCGAACGCCTTTCCGCGGTCCTTGCCGCGGAACTCATTGCCGATCAGCGCGGGGCCGACCGCGAACAGCACGGCGGCACCCACGCCCTGGAGGCCACGGGCCAGGTTCAGGACGAGGATGTCCTGCGCGACTCCGCAGAGCAGGGAAGCGAGGGTGAAGACGACGAAGCCCCACTGGAACACCGCCTTGCGGCCGAACTTGTCGGCGAGCGACCCGCTGGTGAGCAGGAACACGGCGAGTGTGAGGGCGTACGCGTCGAGCACCCACTGCAGCTCCGCGAATTCGACGTCGAACGCGGTCCGCAGGTCGGGCAGGGCGACATTGACGACGGTGAGGTCGAGCAGAAGCATGAAGGTGGCGGCCGAGACCACGGCGAGGGTCCAGCCGCGGCCTCCACCGGCCTGCTCCTGTGCCGCCGCCTTTTCGAGATTGTTGCTTCCCACGGGGGGACGTCCTTTCAGGCGCGGAAAACGGCGCGGAAAATGGCGCGGGAAATGGTCGGAGCGGGGCGGCGGGTCATCCGGTGACTTTCCCGGACAGCAGGGTGTAGGTCTGGCCGAAGTTGGTGATCTGGCCGAACTCCTCCTCGGAGATCTTCACCCCGAACTTCTTCTCCAGCTGCACCAGGATCTCCAGACCCATCAGCGAGTCCACACCGAGGTCCTCGATGTAGTTCGCGTCGTCCGTGACCTCGTCGACATCGACATCGAGGGCGTCGGCGACCAGCTCACGCAGTTCTTCCTTGTCGAGGACGGCAGTCGTCATCTCGTTTTCCTTTCCCATCGGTTGAGGAGTGCGGGGGTGGGGATCAGGCGGCTTCCGGGACGACGCGGGCGACGACGATGCCGCCCGCCCCGGTCGCGGTGACGATCAGGTGGTCGCCGTCCGGGCGGGTCAGGGCGTGTGCCACTTCCTGAACGGCGAGCAGGCATCCCGTACCGGCGGACACGGCGTCCCCGCCGTCCGCGAGCGCCGTGGCGACGGCCCGCGCGACCGGCGACCCGTCGCCGACCAGGCGTACCGTCCGGTCCGTGAGGTCCGTGACCCCCAGCCCCGCACCGGCCGCGGCCAGGGCGGCCCGGGCGCCCCGGACACCGGCCCCGGACCCGGCGACCTGCGGCGGGAGCGAGACCGACCGCACCTCGACCCGGCCGAGCACGCGCCCGCCGCGGGACCGGACCGTGTCCGCCTCCTCCACGACCAGCGCGAGCGCCCCGTCCTCCGTCCGCCCGGAACCACGCACCGCTGCCTTGTCCGCGTCCGGGAGCGGCGCCTCGGCCGCGCCGGCGAGCAGCCAGCGGGCCCGCCCGGAACGCAGCGCGCGCAGCCCCGCCTGAAGTGCTTCGAGCCCCGCCGACCCCTGGCTGTGCACGGCCAGGCTGAACCCCTTGAGCCCGTGCTCCATCGCGACGCGACTGGCGACCAGGTTCGGGGAGAAGTACGGCACGGCGTTGGGCGACAGCAGATGGGCCTCGCCCGCCACGGTGGCCTGGTCGACCTCGGCGTGCACCCCGGCCACTCCGTGGTTCGTGCCCACCGCGATCGCCCGGTCCTCCTCGGGCAGCGCCGCCAGCGCCTCCCCCGTCCCGTTCTGCGCCAGGGCGCGGCCGGTGGCCGCGAGCAGGTACTGGCACGCCGGCGGAAGGTAGCGGTAGCCGCGTCCCAGCTCGGCCCGGTGGTCGAACCACGGGTGCGCGGCGCCGTCCGGCGGCAGCACCGATCCGACGGCCGTGACGACGAACTCGGCGGGGGCGGAGGGTGCTGGGCTCATGACGGGGCTCCGGTCAGCGCGAGGGAGATGTTGTTGCCACCGAAGGCGTACGCGTTCACCAGCGCCACCCCGGACGGGAGAGGGGTGGGCGCGGTCGGCAGGTGGACCGGGCACTCCGGGTCGAGCGCGGTGGTCGGGGGATTGCCGGGGACGGTGCCGTGGTGGAAGCACAGGGCGGCCAGGACCGTGCCCAGCACTCCGGCGCCGCCGGCGAGGTGCCCGACGACGGCCTTCAGGTTGTGCAGGGGGATCGTGGCCAGCCGCTCGCCGAACACCCCTGCCATGGCGGCGGCTTCGGTGGAATCGTTGAGCTTGGTGCCGGTGGCGTGCGGCACGATCAGCGTGACGTCCTCGGGCCCCGCACCGGCCTCGGTGAGCGCCGTCCGCATGGCCCGGGCCGCCTGCGTACCGGCGGGGTCCGGCGCGGTGGGGTGTGCGGCGTCGCAGCTCCAGCCGGTCCCGGCGAGCCGCGCGTAGATCCGCGCACCACGCCGCCGGGCGTGCTCGACGCTCTCCAGCACGACGGCACCGGCACCCTCGCCGAGCATCACCCCGGCCCGGTCCCGGTCGAACGGGCGGGGCCGCTCCGCACCGAGCGCCCCCATCCGGTTGAACGCGGCCACCGTCACCCGCGAGTACGCCTCCGCGCCCCCCGCGACCACCACGTCCGCCTCACCGGCCCGGATCATCTCCGCGCCGAGCGCGATCGCATAGCCGCTGCCCGCGCAGGCGTTGCTCAGGTTGACGGCACCCGCGCCCGCGGAGATCCGCGCGGCGAGCGCCGACGCCAGGGCGAACGGCGGCGAGGCACCGTCCACCGGCGCGGCCTGCCCGGCCCTGGCCAGCTCCACCTGGCGCGCGTCACCGACGCTGGACCCCATGACCACGGCCACCCGCTCGGCCGCCACGTCGGCGACCCGGGCGTCCGCACACGCCTCCAGGCCCGCCTCCAGGGTGTAGCGGGTGGCCGGACCGAGGTCGGCGTCCGGGTCGGACGCGCCGTCGGGCACCAGGTAGTACAGCGGCAACGGCACCCGGGCGTCCGGGTCGGGGACCCGGTCGGGGGGTGCGGTGTCGGCGGCCCCTACCCGGCTCCAGAACGTCTCGACTCCGGCGCCGAGACGACAGACGGCACCCAGGCCGGTTATGGCGATGTCGCTCACCGTGCACCACATCCAATCTGCTGGGGACCTCGGGTCGGGCCGACACTAAAGAGGCCTCGGCGCATGGCGCAGCGGATCGGCAGCAAGCTGTAACGCCCCGTCCCGGGGCGGCGCGCACCGGCGCAGGAACCTGTCACAACCGCAGGCCGGCGGTGTCGTCCGATCTAGCTTCGGTGCAGCCCAGGGCAATGTCAGCCCGAGGGACCCGACGTCCGACGACTCCCGAAGAGGAACGGCCGACACC
The DNA here is from genome assembly GCF_055590785.1 of Streptomyces sp. NPDC041796. Classification (NCBI taxonomy): domain Bacteria; kingdom Bacillati; phylum Actinomycetota; class Actinomycetes; order Kitasatosporales; family Streptomycetaceae; genus Streptomyces; species Streptomyces sp. NPDC041796. The sequence continues at coordinate 255,727 of NZ_JBVJAH010000006.1, read as the reverse complement.
ATGCCTGACACCCACACGGACAACGCCCTCGAAGCCGCGGTGACCGCCCTGGTCACCCAGCCCAGCGAGGTCACGGTGCGCCCCCGCTACGAGGGCAACAACATCAACACCTGGATCGGCTTCAAGCACGTCAACTACCTCGTGGAAGAGGCGGTCCTGGCGCACTTCCGCACCCACGGCCTGCCCTCGCGGGTGCTGTTCGAGGAGTACGGCCTCGGCCTGGAGATCACCGACCTCGACACCCGTATCCTCAACGCCTTCCACCTGGACGAGACGGCCACCGCCACGGTCACGCCGGTCGGTGACGGCAGCGCGCTCACCTTCCGGGTCGTCCTGTCCAAGGACGGCGAGGTCAAGGACGTCACCTCCAAGGTCACGGTGGCGCTGCGCCGCGAGCAGTACGTCGACCCGACCGACGTGGTGCCCGCCGAGCTGAAGCGGTTCGCCGTCGAGCGGATCGCCACCGCCGAGCCGGTGCGCGACGCCGAGCTCGTCCCCGGCGCCGATCTGGGTCTGACCGCCACGCACAACACCGACCCGCTGCTGAAGGAGCTCACCGAGGGCTCCAACGCGATCGCGTGGCGCTGGCGGATCGCCTACCCGTACTGCCACAACAACGAGCGCCTGCAGATGTCCGGCTACCTGCGTCTGATGGAGGAGGCCAAGGACCGCTTCGTGGCGCACCGGGGCATCTCCATCAAGACGCTCCTGGACGAGCGGAAGTGGATCCCCGTCGTCCCGCGCTCCACGGTCCGCTTCCTCGACGAGGCGCTGATGGAGGAGGAACTCCACATCGTCTTCACCGTCGAGGAGATCTTCAAGGACGTCACCTACACCTCGCGGATGGACTGCTACGTCATCCGCGACGGCAAGCTGGTGCCCACCGCCACCGGCACCATCGTGCACGGCTACGCGGACTTCTCGAACCGCAAGGACTGGTCCCTGGTCTCGTTCGACGACCACGTCCTCGCGGCGCTGCGGGGCGAGTGACGCACATGCCCGGCTTCGTACTGATCGAGTCGACCGGACGCGAGTCGGGCCCGGGCTGCGCCCGCTTCCTCACGGACGCGACGGCGCTCGCCCGGGCCGGGCACCCGGTACGGGTGGTGCTCGTCCAGGAGGGCGTCACCACCGCGCTGCCCGGCGCCCTGGCCGAACTCGACCGGGCCCTGGAGGCCGGCGCCGAACTGTGGGTCGACGAGTTCTCCGTGACGCAGCGGGGGCTCGACGCCGAGGCGCTGGTCCCGGCGGCCCGCATGGTCGGCATGGACGAGGTGGCCGACGAGCTCCTCGCCCCCGACGTCCAGGTGGTGTGGCACTGATGGCCCGCACCCCGAAGACCGACGTCCTGCTCGTCGTCATGGGCCCGCCCCACACCGGCGAGCTCACCACCTCCGTGTTCCGGCTGCTCCAGGCGCTCCTGGAGCGCGGCGCGAGCGTCCAGGTGTGGGCCTGCGGCTACAGCGCCATGCTGAGCCAGGAGGCGCTGGGCGACCGGAAGCCGGCCAACCTCCTCGACCGGTACGCCGAGTACCCGACCACCACGGTCCTGATCCGTGAGCTCCTGGACGCCTTCCCCGACCGGCTGTACTGGTTCGGCTGCCGGGCCTGCAGCGAGCACCGGGGCGCGACCGGACACATTCCCGAGGTACGCATGCGCGCTCCCCACACCTTCGGCGGGCATGTGCACTCCGCCACCCGGACGCTGTTCATGGGGGTGGCCTGATGACCTCACTGGCCATCGTCGAGCGCGCCTACCGGGGCGCGGTCGAGGTCGGGTACTTCGACGCGCTCTACCTCGGCCTGGAGATCCACCGGCAGCTCGGGCTCGACGTCCTGCTGCGCGGCGAGGCGGTCACCTACGCGATCGCGGCCGCCCCCGCACCGCCGATCACCGTCGGCAAACGCCTCCTGGAGACGCTGGGCACGCCCCGCGACGACCTGGTGCGGCTGCGCGACGCGGGCGTCGGGATCTGGGTGGAGGAGGACGGCCTCGCGGCCCTCGGGGCCGGCCCCGACCGGCTGATCGACGGAGTGCGATGCGCGGCGCCGGGCCAACTCGCGGCCCGCTGGCCGGAGTACGACCGGGTCTTCTTCCTCTGACCCACCGGCTCCGGCCACCGCGGGCACCGCGAGGCCACGCGCCACCACGACCACGAACAGAAAGCGGGAGACATCAAGGTGACCGAAGTCGTCATCACCGGCCTGGGGGCGCTGTGCCACCTCGGCGCGGGTGTGGACCGGTTCCGGGCCGGGCTGCTCAACCCCACCCCGCCGACCGCCGACATCGCCCCCGACCCCCTGGCCCACGTACCCATTCCGGCCTTCTACTTCCTCCCGGACGGCGCCCTGCCGGAAGGCCCCGACACCGTGGACGGCCTGGCGATCGGTCGGGCCACCCGGGCGGCCCTGGCGGTGGCCCGGGAGGCCGTCGCCGACGCCGGTCCGAGCGGAGCCGACCCCGCGCGCACCGCCGTGCTGTTCGGTTCCTCGATCGCGGACGCGTACGTCATCGAGGAGTGGCGCGGCACCAAGACCTTCCCCGAGGACGACCGCTGGAACCCGGTGTTCGCCACCTCGTCCGTCATCGCCCGGGAGCTGGGCGCGCTGGGCACGGCGAGCACCTTCAGCAACGCCTGCTCGGGCAGCGGCTATTCGCTGGCGACCGGCGCGGACATGATCCGCTCCGGCGAGGCGGACGTGGTGGTCGCGGGCGGATTCGAGACCTACTCGCGGGTGGCGCACGCCGCCTTCAACCAGGTGGGCGCCCTCGACCCGGACAGCTGCCGGCCCTTCGACGCGACCCGTGGCGGCACGGTGCTGGGCGAGGGCGCGGGGGCGGTCGTCCTGGAGCGGGCGGACGCGGCGCGGGCCCGGGGTGCCCGGATCTACGCCACGCTGACCGGCTCCGGCTGGAGCTGCGAGGCGTACCACGCCACCGGGCTGGACCCGGAGGGCGGCCAGATCGTCCGGGCCATGCGGGACGCCCTCGCCGAGGCGGGCCGCACACCCGGCGACGTCGACTTCGTCGTCCCGCACGCCACCGGCACCAAGCTCAACGACCTCACCGAGACCCGGGCGATGTACCAGGTGTTCGGCGAGCGGACCGCCGAGATCCCGCTCTACAGCCTCAAGGCGCTGATCGGGCACACCGGTGGAGCCTCCGGCGGACTGGGCGTCGTGGCGGCCGCGCTGTTCCTCCACCACGGGGAGATGGCGCCGAACCTGCCGGTTTCCACGCCCGACCCCGAGTGCCGGGTGCGCGTACCGGCCGAACGCACCCGGGTCGGCCGCACCGCGATGGTCAACTCCTACGCCTTCGGCGGCAACAACATGTCCCTTCTGCTGCGAGGTGAGCCGCGATGACCGCCACTGAGACCGCCGCCGCCCCGGCGTCCGAGGCCGTGGCCACGGACCCGGTCGTCACCGGCATCGGCGTGGTCACGCCGGAGGCCCTCGACCCGACGGGCGAGCGGACCGGCCCCTGGTTCGACCTGCGGGCCCAGTTGGGGCGCGGCTACAAGTACCTGCCCAAGGCCAGCCAGTACCTGCTCGCCGCCACCGGCCGGGCGCTCACCGACACCGGTGCGGCCCTCGCGGACGTGCCCGAGGACCGCCGGGCGGTCACCATCGGCACCAACAACGGCATGTCGCAGCTCTACGGCGAGTTCGACCGCACCGTGATCGAGGGCGACTCGACACTGCTCAGCCCCGCCACGGTGCCCTACTTCTCGGTCAACCTGGTGGGCAGCCGGGTGGCGATGGAGCACGCCCTGAAGGGCTACAGCCTCGGCGTCCACACCCCGCGCGTCGCCGGCCTGGAGGCCATCGAGCACGGCACCAGGGCGCTGCGCGCCGGGCGGTCGGGGTGGCTCCTGGCCGGTGCCGCCGAGTCCCCCCTCGACTGGTCGGAGCCGGGCAGCGAGGGCAGCGAGGACGGGGCCGTGGCCCTCGTCGTGGAGCCGGCCGCCGCCGTCACCGCACGCGGGGGCCGGGCGTACGGCAGGGTCCGGGTGCGCGGCTTCCTGCTGCCGCCGCCCGTCGCCGCCGCGCAGCACGGCCCCGTGACCGCCTCACGGCTGCTGGGCAACGCCCTCCAGGGGGTCGGCGTGACCGGCCCGCGTCCCCCGGTGCGGCTCATCGGCGCCGACGACGCCGTCACCCACGCCGTCGCGGCCGCCCTGGGCGACGGGGTCACCCACCACCCGGCGGGCGTCGGCTGCCTGACGCCGGTGCTCCACGTCACCGAGGCGCTGCGCCTGCCCGGCGCCGAGCAGCTCGTGGTGGCCGTCGCCGCCCAGGGCAACGTCTCGGTCGCCCTCGTCACGCCCCGGGCGAGCTGAACCCGCCACCGAGCGAAAGGAGTCACACCACCCATGAACGTGGATTTCGCCACACCCATCCAGGGCACCGTGCGCATCCCCCACACCCGCCCGGACGGCGCCACGGCCCACATCACCGTGGCCGCCGACGAGCAGGTCTTCCGCGGCCACTACCCGGGCTTCCCGATCTTCCCCGGGGTCTGCCTCATCGAGTGCGTCCACCACGCCGCCCGCACCCGGCCGCCCGTGCCGGGCGTCCCGGTTCTCACCGCCGTGGAGTCCGTGCGCTTCCTCAGCCCCGTCTTCCCCGACGACGAGGTGACCGTGGAGCTGGACTGGAAGCTCAAGTCCGGTTCCTGGAAGGCCTATGCGGCCCTCTCCACCTCTCGCGGCAAGTCCGCGCAGATACGCCTGGCATACGAGTTCGAGGCACTCGGCACCGAAGCTCCCGGCACGCACGCACCCGGCACCGAGGACAACGCCCTGGAGGAAGCCCCGTGATCAGCACGACCAGCCTCAAGGAGACGCTGCCGCACCGCTATCCGATGCTGCTCGTCGACCGGGTCACCGAGATCGACCCGGGCGTCTCCCTCACCGCAGTGAAGGCCGTCACCTGCAACGAGCCCTGGTACGCCGATGTGGCGGACGACGCCGACCACGCCTACCCGGTCTCCCTCCTGGTCGAGTCCTGGTGCCAGTCCGCCGGTGTCCTCGCGACCTGGGAGCGGATCGGCCCCGAGGAGCGGGCCGGCCTGGTCATGCTGTTCGGTTCGATCAGCGGCATCGAGGTCCACGGAAAGGCCCTGCCCGGAAGCCTGATCGAGCACCGGGTGCGCCATGTGCGCAGCGTCGGCACCACGCTGATCTTCGAGGGCGAGAGCCTGATCGACGGCGAACCGCTGCTGACCGTCGGCTCGATCGTGATCACCATGCGCCCGGCCGGTGAACTGGCCGCCCCGGGCGACACCGGCACCAGCAACCGCCCCGAGCAAGGAGAGTTGACCCATGCCTGAGCAGAACGAGAACCCGCAGCCCGCCAAGGTCGCCCTGGTCACCGGAGGCTCCCGCGGCATCGGCCGCGCCTGTGTGCTCCGCCTGGCCCAGGACGGTTACGACGTGGCGTTCTGCTACTCGTCGCAGGCCGACGCCGCCGAACGCGTACGCAAGGAGGCCGCCGAGTACGGCACGCGGATCTTCGCCGCCCAGGCCGACGTCGCCGACGCCGACTCGGCGCGCGCCCTGGTCAAGCAGGTGAGCGAGGAGCTCGGCTCCGTCGACACACTCGTCACCTCCGCGGGAGTCGTCCGCGACAACCCGCTGCTGCTGATGACCGACGAGCAGTGGCGGCAGACCCTCGACGTCAACCTCACCGGCACCTACAACCTCTGCCGGGCGGTCGTCTTCGACATGCTCAAGCGGCGCTCCGGCAGCATCGTGACGCTCTCCTCGGTGGCCGGTGTCTACGGAACCCCGACCCAGAGCAATTACTCTGCCACCAAGGCGGGGATCATTGGATTCACCAAGTCCCTTGCGAAGGAGGTCGGTCAGTACGGGATTCGTGCGAACGCCGTCGCTCCCGGCTTCATCGAAACGGACATGGTGGCGGACCTCGACGCCGATTACCGGAACAAGATGGTCGAGCGCGTGCCGCTCCGCCGGATGGGCACGGCGGACGAAGTGGCCGAGCTGGTCGCGTTCCTGGCGTCCGACAAGGCCGCGTACATCACCGGATCCGTCGTACAGATCGACGGCGGCATCGTCGTCTAGCCGACGTCCGGTGCACGTACCCGGTCCGCGCCGCCGCGCCCGTACGCGAGACCGTACGAGACCTCATACGAACCGAGAGAAGACGACATGATCTACACCCTGGCCGCGGTGATCCTGACGGCAGGCATGGTGGCAATCGGCGCCCTCCACTTCATCTGGGCCTTCTCGCCCTGGCCGCTGAAGGACAAGGTGTCCTTCACCAAGGCGGTCCTCGGCAACGAGAGCGGCGTCATGCCGCCGCCGGCGCTCTCCGCCCTGGTGGGCGTGGCTCTGCTGGGCGGTGCCGTCATCACTCTCATGACCCACGAGTCCATTCCGGGCATCGGTCCCGAGTGGCTGCGGATCGCGGGAAGTTACGGGCTCGGCGTGGTGCTCCTGGGCCGTGGGATCGGCGGGTACGCCATGGCCAGGGGCGCGGACCCCGAGTTCCAGCGGCTGAACGCACAGGTGTACTCGCCCCTGTGCATCGTGCTCGGCCTGATGAGCGTGGCGGTCGCGGTCTCCGCCTCCTGACGGCGACCGGCGACCCCTGTGCAAGCGGCCGAGTCCCCCTCGGCCGCTTGCCGCGTTCCGGGCGCGGGACGCGACGCACTCGACGAAGGAGCGACGACGCCATGGCACCGACGACGCCGACGGCGGCACCACCCCGCACCGGCCTGACCGAGGACGACCTGGCCCGGTACTTCAGGACCCTCGCGAGAGCGGTCGACCACGCCGTACCGGCCCTGGCGCAGGCCCGCGGCACCCGGGACTTCCTCGGCCAGGAGCGCCTGAGGCTCGCCGTCTGGATCCACCAGGTCTACCGGCACCCGCTGTCGTCCGCCGTGTTCGCCCACCCCGTCGGCCGGGCGGCGTACGCGGCCCAGCGCACCCACAGCGCCGCCCTGGCCCACCGGCTGGACCGCGCCGGCTCACCTGGGTCCACACCCCACCCCGCGGTACGCGCCACCGCCGCCACCGCCGCCCTGTGGGCGGTGACCGAGGACGCGGTCACCCGTAGTCCACGCCCACCGCGCGACCAGGTGGTCGCCGACGCCTGGACCCTGACCCGCGCGGCCCTCACCCCCGCCCGGGTCACCCCACCGCTGCGGTTCGTCCGCGTACGGGGAGCCTGGTGAGGTCCACGGCGTCGGTGCCGTATGCCGCCCCCGGGCATGAAAAAGAGCCCCTGTAACTTGCGTTTCCGCAGGTCACAGGGGCTCTTCGGGTGTGGAGCCTAGGGGAGTCGAACCCCTGACATCTGCCATGCAAAGACAGCGCTCTACCAACTGAGCTAAGGCCCCGGGACGGCCGCCGCGCGGCGCGTGCCGCAGACCAGAGTACCGGGTATCGGGGGGTGCCCCGCAAAAGGTTTGGGACTCCCGGTGGACGACCACTCTCCGTAAGATGCTGGACGAGGTTCGCAGCAGCGAACCGAAGCGATGGGGAGACGCAATGGATGCAGCACAGCAGGAAGCGACCGCGAGAGCCAGAGAGCTTCAGCGCAGTTGGTACGGGGAGCCGTTGGGGGCGCTCTTCCGTAGGCTCATCGACGATCTGGGCCTGAACCAGGCCCGCCTCGCCGCGGTCCTCGGGCTGTCTGCTCCGATGCTGTCCCAGCTGATGAGCGGCCAGCGGGCCAAGATCGGAAACCCGGCCGTGGTACAGCGCGTCCAGGCCCTGCAGGAGCTGGCCGGACAGGTCGCCGACGGCAGCGTCAGCGCGGTGGAGGCGACCGACCGGATGGACGAGATCAAGAAGTCCCAGGGCGGCTCGGTCCTCACCGGCACCAGCCAGACGGCGAACAGCTCCGGGGCGCCGACCGTCCGCCGCGTGGTGCGGGAGATCCAGTCGCTGCTGCGGTCGGTCGCGGCCGCCGGTGACATCATCGACGCCGCCGATTCCCTCGCCCCCACCCACCCCGAACTGGCAGAGTTCCTCCGGGTGTACGGCGCGGGGCGCACCGCGGACGCGGTCGCCCACTACGAGTCGCACCAGAGCTGATCGAAGCAGGACGCCGGACGGGTAACGGGGAGCGGACACAGCGCGATGGGTGAGGTCTTCGCCGGGCGGTACGAGCTGATCGATCCGATCGGACGCGGTGGTGTCGGCGCCGTCTGGCGTGCCTGGGACCACCGCCGGCGCCGCTATGTCGCGGCCAAGGTGCTACAGCAGAGCGACGCCCACACGCTGCTGCGCTTCGTCCGCGAGCAGGCGCTGAGGATCGACCACCCGCACGTCCTCGCCCCGGCCAGCTGGGCGGCCGACGACGACAAGGTGCTGTTCACCATGGACCTGGTGACCGGCGGGTCGCTGGCGCACGTCATCGGCGACTACGGCCCGCTGCCGCCCCGGTTCGTCTGCACCCTGCTCGACCAGCTCCTGTCCGGACTCGCCGCGGTGCACGCGGAGGGGGTCGTGCACCGCGACATCAAGCCGGCCAACATCCTGCTGGAGGCCACCGGGACCGGGCGGCCGCACCTGCGGCTGTCCGATTTCGGCATCTCCATGCGCAAGGGCGAGCCCCGGCTGACCGAGACCAACTATGTCGTGGGTACGCCCGGATACTTCGCACCCGAACAGTTGATGGGCGCGGAGCCCGACTTCCCGGCGGACCTGTTCGCGGTCGGCCTGGTCGCGCTCTATCTGCTCCAGGGCCAGAAGCCCGATTCCCAGGCCCTGATCGAACACTTCGCGGCGTACGGCACGCCCGGCGCCCCGCAGGGCATTCCGGAGCCGCTGTGGCAGGTCCTCGCGGGCCTGCTCCAGCCCGATCCCGGGGCCAGGTTCCGTACGGCCACGGGCGCGCGCAAGGCGCTGACGTCGGCGGTCGAGATGCTGCCCGCCCCGGCGGACGACGAGGAGCCGGTCGAGGTGTTCGACCAGATCGGCCCGCTCCCGCCCGGCTTCGGCCCCGAGGGCCCGGTGCAACCCGCCCCCGCCGAGCCCCGGGCCCCGCGGACGGCCGAGCCCCAGGCCCCGCGGACGGCCGCCCCGCACGCCACGCAGACGGCCGCCCCGCAGGCCCTGCCGGAGCGGCAGCCCCCGGCACCGTCGGAGACGGGCAGCTTCCACCTGGCCCCGCCGCCCCAGCAGTCCGCGCCACTGCCGCACCCGGCGGCACAGCCCGGGCCCGCGGCGCATCCCACGCCTCCCCCCACGCCTCCCCCCACGCCCGCGAACGCACCCGCCGGCGCCCCCGTCGCCCACCACCCCGCAGCTCCGGACTTCGCCCACGCCCGGACTGGCGGGGTTCCGCAGGCCTCCGCCGCCACCCGCCCGTACACCGGCCCCGTCCCCCATGTTCCCGGCCCGTCCGTGCCGTCCACGGGACCGTTCACGGGCCCGTCCGTGCCGTCCACGGGGAAGCGGCCGGGACCGCCCCCGAAGGTGACGGTCCCGGTGCTGATCGTTGCGCTGATCTGCTTCGCGGTCGGATTCTGGGCGCTCGCCCAGAGCTGAGCGCGCCCGACGCCCCACTCACCAGGCGGTGGGCGGCCCGTACTGCGACGGCCCGGGGCCCGGCGCCGCCGCCGACCGCACCGCGCGCCGCCGGGCCAGCAGCGTCCACAGGCCCAGCCCCAGGACGAGCACGGTGCCGGTGCCGATACCGGCTGCGGCAACCAGCTTCATCGTGCCGCTCTTCGCCGCCTCCGGACCGCTCTGGCCGCTGGCCGCCGCGTCCTGGTCCGACTCCGTGACGTCGAAGATCCCCGGCGGCCCGTCGTAGGCCGGTCCCGCCTGGGGCTTGCCCTCCACGCTGACCCGCAGCGTCAGACCGTACGGCTTCTTCCCGAACTCCTCGCCGACCTTGGGGCTCAGACTGACGCGGAGGTAGTACCAGCCCGCGAAGCGGGTGTTCACGAACCGGGAGCTCGAGTCGAAACGGTTCTCGTACTTCACCGGCGTCATCGGTTCCAGGTCGGCCGACTTCTGCTTGCCGTCGTACGAGACCGAGTTGGAGCCGGACACCTCGCCCTGCATCGGGTTGTACAGCGTCATGTCGAGGGCGCTGCCCACGAATCCGTCGCCGGACGAGCTGCCGAGGTCGGCGCTGGCGTAGACCTGCTGCCCCCAGTCCACCGGCACGCGGTAGAACAGCGACTGGCCGGGCTCGATCCGGTCCGTCCACTCGCCTTCCGTGAGGCCGGTGGCGTCGAAGAAACTCGCCCCTCCGGCCCGCTCCCGCGGTCCGCCGGCCGGTGCCGGGGGCGAGGCGCTGGGCCAGTTCTCGGGGGCCGCGGTCGGGCCCTCCTCCTTCTGCCTGGGCTCGAGCTGGTGCCGGATCTCCAGTTCCCACGGTTCGGGCGTGGAGGTGGGCCTGCTGCTGCGCTCGACGACGACGTAGTAGACACCGGCCTCCTGGCAGGAGGAGCTGTCCCGCTTCATCGTCCGGTGCGCGTAGGCGGCGAGCGGCCGGGGGAACTCCGCCGACCCGAAACGCGCCTCGTTGGAGCTGCAGTCATAGCCGTTACGGTCCTGGAGGGACACCTTCAGACTGTCGAAGGTGCCGACCTTGCTGCCCGGTGCCGGCACGGCGACGGCGGAGACGTACGCGTTCGTCCTCGCGTCCAGGTCCAGGCGGTAGATCCGCTTGGCGCCGCCCCGGACGGCGTCCTTGTAGGTGCCGCCCGCCTCGAGCGGGGGCGCGTCACTGGTGGTCGCCGCCCCGCTGATCCGCTTGATGCCGTCGGCGAAGACGTACCCACCGGCCGCACCGGCCCGCGCCGGAGCCGTGTCCGCGATCCGCCCGGGAGCCGCCCACGCCCGGCCCGACGGCACCGCCGTCACGCACAACGCCGCCAGCACCGCCGACACGGCCGCCGCCGGCCGTCCGGCCCTGCCGCCCCTCCGCCTCATCACGCGCTTCCCCTCGTCCTCTCCCCCGGCCACCGGCGGCTCCCGTGATCAGGACGACCGCGCCGCCCACCGCCGCGGCGACCGCAATGCCGGTCCATCCTGCCCCGCCCGTCCCGTCACTGTCCGCGCGCCCGGCCGGATCCGCTCCGGCTCCCGGCACCCCCACCCACACTTTGCCCATGCAAGCGAATCATTCGCGTACGTGAACACAAAGGGGCTCCATCGCCGTGCGGCCACAGGCGAATCAGCCCGCCCATGGCAAAGGGCCCCTGCCGCTCTTCAGCGGCCGGGGCCCATTCGCAGACTGCTTGCGTGCGACTCACACACCGGAACCTGCGGGCACGGAGTCGGTCGCCTCCGTCCACAGATCCTGCTCGGCGCGATCCGCCTGGATCTGGCGGTACACGAGGAGCCCGCCGATGGCGGCCAGTGCGACCAGGAGGAGCTTCTTCACCGCGCGACCTCGTCTTTCCTTGGCGTAGGGGACCTTCTGGCGCCCGACTATACACACGACCGATACCGATCGGTGACCTACGTCCCCAGCCAACTCACTCACCGCACAAAGCGATCGGCCCGGACGGGGATTTCTCCGTCCGGGCCGATCGTCACTGTGGGGCTAACAGGATTTGAACCTGTGGCCTCATCCTTATCAGGTCGATTCCGGCAGCTCCGAAACGCTGCCCGATCCCACCTACTCGGCGAGGGCCGCCTCCCTGAGGTTCAGGGTGATCCGGCGAGGTCCAGCGCTGTTGATGTCAGACGTTGATGTCGATCGAGGCCCTGCGCATCAGGCACCTCGCCTCTGCCGACTACGTCCGCCCATGAGATGCGAGGGGTTGTGACCGAGCAACAGCGTGATCAGCGCCGCCAGGGCAGGGAGCACGGAGATAACCAACTCAGCAGGCACCCGGTAGACGACCACGATGATCACTAGCACGGCCCAGAGGGACGGTCCGATACTTGACACCGCACGCGGTAGGTACGTCAGACTCATGGAGATGTTCCTTTGGAGCGTCGACTAGCCCGTCAGTACCGCGCTTGGTGTGCAGCCACAGCGGAGCTGGCGGGCTCTTACGTTTGCAAGGATGCTGCTGATCGCCGTTGGCACACCATCTGGCGCCCCCTGGCGAACCCTGGCGAATAGTCAAACGCAAGGTAGCTCTCCGTTGCGTAGCCTGGCGCGAGGGTGGCGTTTTGGCGCGTGAAACGGTCTGCGGACGAGTCGCGCTGGCCCACTAAGGTCGGTGGAGCGGCTTTGGGCGGGAGCTGCCATGGGGCGAGAGATCATGGCCCCGTAAGCTTCCGGCGCGTCGGGCAGTCTGTGGACCTGCCCGGTAAAGCACGACGTTGGGGCCATGATCTTGGAGGCTCGCCCCATGGTGGCTGCCTAAAGCCGTGGAGCCGACCGGCCCCAGCCACAGCGGGCTACCGTCTCGCATCTGGCGTGCTCGCTTAGCCGCGCGACCGGCGTAGCCGGGGCCCGGAGCGGGGCGGAGACAGGAGCGGCGGGCCCCGGCGGTGAGCCGGGGAGCGCGCGGCGAGCGAAGCGAGCCGCCTTGATGAGGTAGAGAAACCTGTAACAGGCCCAGCGGGCTCGGGAGCTCAGTCGTTCGGCTGCGGCGTATGGATGGCGTCAGCGATGGCCTGCATGTCCTCGGTGATGGCCTCGGCCCCGGCCTCGGTGAATGCCAGGCGCTTGTGCGACTTGTTGGCGTACCCGATCGCTGCCGCACCAACGGCGTGGGCGGCCTGGATGTCCGTCAATGAGTCGCCGATCAGCGCACACAAGGTGACGTCCACTTCGAGCAGCTCGGCGGCCTTGAGCAAGGAGTGCGGGTTCGGCTTCATCAGGTCGGGCTGTCGCTCGGCTCGGCCTATCACCTCCAGCACGTGATCGGCGAGACCGTGCCGACCTAGGAAGGCTCGGACCGACTCGGGCGAGTTGTTGCTCACCACTGCGATCTTCCGCCCAGCCGCCCGCGCGGCCTCCAGCGCTGCGACCGCTCCCGGCGTCGGCTCCCCCGCGACGCCCACCGCTTCGATCTCGGCCGCCGTAAGCGCCTCCTCCACCTCCAACCCCAGCTCCGGGTTCGCCGCGTGCGTCAGCCGCAGCACTTCGAGCGGGTCATCGGTCTCGGCCAGCTTCGCGCTCAGTGCCGGTTCCGTCCTCGTGGCCAGCCGGGCCAGTTCCCTTGCCACCTGGGGCGCAGGACGTCCCGCGAAAACGTCACACAGCGGGCCGTCGAAGTCGAACAGCACTCCGACTGTGCTGGCCAGCGTCTCGGTCAGGTTGTCAGTGTCCATCGAGGTCGAATTCCCTTCCGATGGTCTCCCAGACGCTGTCGAACCACATGCGCGCCTGCTGGACCTGCTGCGCCCCGCTGGAGGACTCGCCTTCATTGACGGAGTGGTGGAAGAGGACGGTGTCCTTGCCGACCAGGTCGTAGATCTCGATGGCCTCCCCCTGAGCGACCACCTTGTTGGGCTTGATCGGGTAGTAGCCGAAGAACGCGTCTTCCTTGTTGATCACGTACAGCTTGAAGAACTGCGTCCCGCTGTGTACACGCACGTCGACCCGAGTGTCCGGCACCAAGCCCAAGTGGCTCAGCTCTGCCATGGAGTCACGGATGCTGCGGGCATAGCCGATCATGATGTCCCGCATGCGGTGACGCAGCCGCTCGTCATCCCCGCAGTCTTCGCGGCGCACCGGCGCGGCCTGCGGTACCGACATGTCGGGGACGAGTATGCGAACGGTAATGCTCGACGGGGTCAGCCTGCCGACCCGGATCTTGTCCAGCGGCTCCTGGAGTGCGCCGTGCAGTGTCTCGCTTGAGAACCCGGCGAAGTCGATGGTGACGTCCTTACTTGAGAACGCCTGCTCAACGTAGGGACGCAGCCCCGCCGGCCGTTCCGTCCGGTTGCGGACGTAGACCCCGCTCCCCTTGCGGGAGACCACTAGGCCCTCGTCCTCCAGGTCCCGCAGTGCACGTTGGATCGTCGCCCGCGCAAAGCCGTACATCTCTGTCAGGGCCTTGTGGGAGGGCAGCTTCTCACCGGGGCCGAGCTTCCTGGTCCGAATAGCAGCCCCAAGGCTGCTCGCCACCTGCTCGTACGGCGGGCGGTCGTCGTCTGGGTCGAGCGGGTCCGGAACGAACGTCATGGGCCGATGGTACGCGCCGGGACCGTGATCAGGACAGCCAAGTCAGTCATGTTGTTGACATGGCTAGCCAGGATGCGTACGTTGAAGCTCCAGCCAACAAGGCTAGCCAAGTTGGTCACCTCGGTAGCCGGAGGGCGGCGCTCCTACCGCCAAGCAGTTTCGCCGCCCTCCTTCGTCCCCGAAGGGAGCTTCCATCATGCCCGTTTCGCCCGTCGGCTCGCTCACCAACGTCTCTGCCTTAGCCGCTGAGCTGCCGCCGCTGTCGGCGCCGCTGTCTCGTACCGAGGACGCGGAGGTCCTGCCCCGTGCGTGCCAGGCGTGCGGCTCTGCCCTGAGCGGCGGGTGGGTCAAGGTGGACGGTGCCGGTGTCCTTATGCACCGCGCGGCCCTTCGAGCTGAGCCCTGCCCGGTCGCAGTGCCGTTCGACTGGGAGACCGGCACGCCCCTGCCCGCTCTCCTCGGGGCGGTGGCCGCATGAACGCCGTGATCGTGGATCTGTTGCCGGACGGTGAGACTGGCTCCCGTGACGCCCACGCCTGCGGCACCTGCTGTGGCTGGGGCTTCACCTGGGTCCAGGCGGTATGCGGAGAGCCGAAGCCGGGCCCGGACTGCACGGCATGCGCGGGAGTGGGGGTCGCCCGGTGACGACCTTCCCCGTCCCCCCGGCCGCCGTTGCTGACGTAGCGGCGGCCGTGGGCACCGACCCCACCACCTTGGCCGACCTGCTGCGGGTGGCCAACACCCCCGGCTTCGACCGGTGGCAAGAGCAGATCCGGCGTACCGGTGGCTGCTCCGACCCGATACACCTCCAGGGCTGGACCATCACCAAGGACCGGGCCACCACCGAGACCCTGTACTCCTACTCCACCGAGTCAGAGCCGGGTGGGCGGCTCCGCGTCGCGTGCGGCAACCGGCGCGCCTCGCGCTGTCCGTCGTGCGCCTGGATGTACGCGGGGGACACCTACCACCTGATCCGCGCCGGGATCACTGGCGACGAGAAGAAGGACGTCCCGGCCACGGTGCGGGATCACCCGCGCGTCTTCGCCACCCTGACCGCCCCTTCCTTCGGTCCCGTCCACAACCGGCCCTCCTCCGGCCGATGCCGCTGCGGCGCTCAGCACCGCGAGGACGATCCCGCTCTCGGCACCGCGCTCGATCCGGAGCGCTACGACTACACGGGTGCGGTCCTGTGGAACAACCACGCCGGGCAGCTCTGGCAGCGCTTCACCATCTACCTTCGCCGCGAGATAGCCGCCCGCGCCGGGATCTCCCAGCGCGCGCTGGCCGACGCCTGCAAGGTGGCCTTCGGCAAGGTCGCAGAGTTTCAAAAGCGCGGCGCCGTGCACTTCCACGCGGTCGTACGGCTGGATGGTCCGGACGGTCCCGGCACCGAGCCCCCGGGCTGGGCCACGGTCGCTCTCCTCGATGACGCGATCCGCGCCGCCGCCGCCCGCGTCAGCGTCCTGGTCCCGGCCGCCGGCATCCACCCGGAACGCGAACTGCGGTGGGGAGCTCAAGTCGACGTACAGCCCATCGGCGGCCTGGCCGACGACGAACTGACCGAGCAAGCCGTAGCCGCCTACGTCGCCAAGTACGCCACCAAGGCCGCCGAGACCACCGGCACGGTAGACCGTCGCATCGGCGAGCTGGCCGAGCTGGACCGGATCGACCTGCCGGTCCACACCCGACGCCTCATTGAAGCCTGTTGGCATCTGAACGACGCCTACCCGGACCGGCTGCTGGCCCACTGGTCGCACATGCTCGGCTTCCGCGGTCACTTCTCCACCAAGTCCCGCGCGTACTCCACCACCCTCGGCGCGCTCCGCCAGGTCCGCGCCGACTACCGCGCCCGCCAGGAACGCCAGGCCCGAGGACTGCCCGAGGACCTCGACGACGCGGAGAGCTCCACGCTGGTGCTCGCCCACTGGACCTACGCCGGACACGGCCACACCCCCGGCGAGTCCTGGCTCGCACAGACCATTTCCCGCGACATCCAGGACGGGCGCCAGCTCGCCCGGGAGATCCGCGCGGACCTCGAAGCGACGGAGGGCGGTGGCTGGGATGAGTGACGAGCTGCTGACCGTCCCCGAAGTCATGGCCCGGCTGAAGATCGGCCGCACCGCTGTCTACGACCTGATCCGCACTCGCCGCCTTCCCTCGCTGACGATCGGCCGTAGCCGCCGAATACCTGCCGATGGACTGCGCGCGTTCCTCGCATCTCGCCTTGAGGAGGCTGCCTGATGGCCAAGCGTCGCCCCAATGGTGGGGGCACCATCACCAAGCGCAGGGACGGCCGGTACCAGGGCGCCGCCTATGTCACGAACACCGACGGGCACCGGGTCCGGAAGTTCGTCTACGGCGCCACCTATGACGAGGCCGCCGAGAAGCTCGGCAAGCTCCAGGACCAGGAGCGCAACGGTGTGCCCGTCCCGTCGCGCAGCTGGACGGTTGGGGCCTGGCTGGACTACTGGCTTGAGCACATCGTGAAGCCTGAGCGGGAGCACAACACGTACGCCAAGTACGAGTCCAAGGTCCGGCTATATCTGGTGCCTCACCTCGGCAGGAAGCCATTGGTGAAGCTCACGCCCGCCCAGATACGGACCTTCCTGGCCACGCTGAAGCGCGAGGAGGTCGGGGCAGCTACCCGCTTCGAGGTGCTGCGTGTCCTTCGGAACGCGCTCAACCGGGCCATGCGTGAGGAGCTGCTGACGCGGAACGTGGCGCTGCTGGTGGACATGCCGAAGGTCAGCAAGGACAAGGCCAAACCGTGGAACGCTCACGAGGCAATCACGTTCCTGCGCTCTGCTCGGGCTCACCGCTTCTACGCGGCCGGCGTCCTGGTGCTCGTGCTCGGGCTCCGCCGCAGCGAAGTGCTCGGCCTCCGCTGGCAGGACATCGACTTCGAGAACCGTCAGTTCACGCCGGTCAAGCAGGTGCAGCGGGAGAAGGGCGTGGGCCTGGTCCTCAAGGACCTCAAGACGGAGTCCTCGCAGGCTGTGCTGCCCCTGCCGGAGTTCTGCGCTCGCGCCCTGGAGGAGCGCCGGGAGCTTCAGGAGCTGGAGCGGAAGATCGTGGGTGACGCCTGGACTCAGGAGCCGGGCCATGACGTGATCTTCTCGTCCGAGCGTGGCGGTCTGACCGACCCGGTGGGCTTCTCCCGCACCTTCAACGCGCTCGTGAAGCGGGCCGGTGTCCGCCGGATCACGGTCCGCCTCGCCCGGCACACCTGCGGCACACTTCTCGCGTTCCTGAAGGTGCATCCGAAGGTCGCCCAGGCGATCCTCCGCCATAGTCAGATCAGCATGACCATGGACGTCTATACCCACGTGGTCGGCGATGGGGAGCGAGAAGCCGTGGCCATGCTCGCCGAGCTTCTGGAAGATCCGCTTATCGGCTGATGTCAGCCGTAGATGTCAAAGACCCCCAGCCGATATCGACTGGGGGTCTTTGCACTGGTGGGGCTAACAGGATTTGAACCTGTGGCCTCATCCTTATCAGGGATGCGCTCTAACCAACTGAGCTATAGCCCCGCCGCACTGGACTCGCCGCCCCGCGCTGACCTCTGAAGATTAGCGCACGGAGCGGCGTCTTCCCAAATCCGCTATTCGTCCTCGGCCAGGGTGAGCTCGACACCGCCCACGAAACCGGCCGACAGGTTGTAGATGAAGGCACCCAGCGTCGCGAGGGCCGTGGCGAGGACCACGTCGATGACCGCGATCACCGAGGTGAAGACCAGAACGCGCGGCAGCGACAGGAACGACTGGAGATCGAAGCCATTGCTCTCGTTGGAGCCCGTGGCCTCGCTGATCGTGCCGCCGACGGTCGAGAAAACGCCCATGGCGTCCATGACCATCCACAGCACCGCCGCCGCCACCACCGTGCAGATGCCCAGCGCGATGGAGAGCAGGAAGCTGACCTTCATCACCGACCACGGGTCCGCCTTGGCGACCCGCAGCCGTGCCTTGCGCGTACGGGGCGTCGTCTTCGCGCCCGTACGCGGCCGGCGCACCGCGCCGCCCTTGCCGCCCGTGCTGCCGCCGCCACCCTGTGCCGCGTACGCCTGCGGCGGGTGGTACGGCTGCGCCGTCTGCTGCCCGGACCCGGGCCGCTCCGCCGGCAGTGGGCCGTCGTCGTACGTGGTCACCGTAACCCCCTGGGAGTCCGTGGCAGGGCCACGGGCACCGCTCGTTCCGGAAGCGGCCGATCCGGCGCCCGTGGCCTTACTCACGCTTTACTCCTCGTGCTCCCCGGCCGAGGGCTCCGTGCCCTCGACTGCCTCGGCCTCGGCCCCGCCCTCTGCGGCGGCCTCGGCGTCTACGACCTCTTCGGCCTCGCGACCGGCCTCGGCGTTGCGGGCGATACCGACGACGGCATCGCGCTTGCCCAGGTTGATCAGTTGGACGCCCATGGTGTCACGGCCCGTCTCCCTGACTTCGTTGACTCGCGTACGAATCACACCACCGGACAGCGTGATGGCGAGGATCTCGTCCGTCTCCTCGACCACCAGCGCGCCGACGAGCGAGCCACGGTCCTCCACGATCTTGGCAGCCTTGATGCCGAGGCCGCCACGACCCTGGACGCGGTACTCGTCGACGGCGGTCCGCTTCGCGTACCCGCCGTCCGTCGCGGTGAACACGAACGTACCGGGCCGGACCACATTCATCGAGAGCAGCTCGTCGCCCTCGCGGAAACTCATGCCCTTCACGCCCGAGGTCGCACGGCCCATCGGACGCAGTGCCTCGTCCGTCGCGGTGAACCTGATCGACTGCGCCTTCCGGCTGATGAGCAGCAGATCGTCCTCCGCCGACACCAGCTCCGCGCCGATCAGCTCGTCGTCGCTGCCGTCCTCCTTCTCCCGGAGGTTGATCGCGATGACGCCGCCCGAGCGGGGCGAGTCGTAGTCCTTCAGGGACGTCTTCTTGACCAGGCCGGCCTTGGTGGCGAGCACCAGGTAGGGCGCCGCCTCGTAGTCGCGGATCGCGAGGATCTCGGCGATCTGCTCGTCCGGCTGGAAGGCCAGCAGGTTGGCGACGTGCTGGCCACGCGCGTCCCGGCCGGCGTCCGGCAGCTCGTACGCCTTGGCCCGGTAGACCCGGCCCTTGTTGGTGAAGAACAGCAGCCAGTGGTGCGTGGTGGAGACGAAGAAGTGGTCGACGATGTCGTCTTCCTTCAGCTTCGTACCGCGCACGCCCTTGCCGCCGCGCTTCTGCGAGCGGTAGTCGTCGGTCTTCGTGCGCTTCACATAGCCGCCACGCGTGATCGTGACGACGATGTCCTCCTCGGCGATCAGGTCCTCCATGGACATGTCGCCGTCGAAGGGCACCAGCTTGGAGCGGCGGTCGTCGCCGAACTTCTCGACGAGCGCCGCGAGCTCCTCGCTGACGATCTGACGCTGGCGGGACTCGGACGCCAGGATCGCGTTGTACTCGTTGATCTTGGCCTGGAGCTCGTCGTGCTCGGCGACGATCTTCTGGCGCTCCAGGGCGGCCAGCCGGCGCAGCTGCATCTCGAGGATGGCGTTGGCCTGGATCTCGTCGATCTCGAGCAGGCCCATCAGGCCCTCGCGCGCGACCTCGACCGTGTCGCTGCGCCGGATCAGCGCGATGACCTCGTCGATCGCGTCCAGTGCCTTGAGCAGACCGCGCAGGATGTGCGCCCGCTCCTCCGCCTTGCGCAGGCGGAACTTCGTGCGCCGGACGATGACCTCGATCTGGTGCGTCACCCAGTGGCGGATGAACGCGTCCAGCGACAGCGTGCGCGGCACACCGTCGACGAGCGCCAGCATGTTCGCGCCGAAGTTCGTCTGGAGGTCGGTGTGCTTGTACAGGTTGTTGAGGACGACCTTGGCGACCGCGTCCCGCTTGAGGACGATGACGAGCCGCTGCCCGGTGCGGGAGGACGTCTCGTCACGGACGTCGGCGATGCCGCCGATCTTGCCGTCCTTGACGAGGTCGGCGATCTTCTGGGCCAGGTTGTCCGGGTTGACCTGGTACGGAAGCTCCGTGACCACCAGGCACTGGCGGTTCTGGATCTCCTCGACCTCGACGACCGCGCGCATCGTGATGGAGCCGCGGCCCGTGCGGTACGCCTCCTCGATGCCCTTGCGGCCGACGACGAGGGCGCCGGTCGGGAAGTCGGGGCCCTTGATGCGCTCGAGCAGCGCGTCCAGGAGCTCCTCGTGGGTGGCCTCGGGGTGCTCCAGCGCCCACTGGGCACCGGCGGCGACCTCGCGCAGGTTGTGCGGCGGGATGTTGGTCGCCATACCGACCGCGATACCGGCCGAGCCGTTGACCAGGAGGTTCGGGAAGCGCGCCGGCAGGACCGTCGGCTCCTGGTTGCGGCCGTCGTAGTTGTCCGTGAAGTCGACGGTCTCCTCGTCGATGTCCCGGAGCATCTCCATGGCCAGCGGCATCATCTTGCACTCGGTGTACCGCATGGCGGCGGCCGGGTCGTTGCCCGGGGAACCGAAGTTGCCGTTGGAGTCCACCAGCGGCATGCGCATCGACCAGTGCTGGGCCAGGCGGACCAGGGCGTCGTAGATGGAGGAGTCGCCGTGCGGGTGGTACGTACCCATGACGTCACCGACGACGCGGGCGCACTTGTAGAAGCCCTTCTCGGGCCGGTACCCGCCGTCGTACATCGCGTAGAGGACGCGGCGGTGGACGGGCTTGAGGCCGTCCCGTACGTCGGGCAGCGCACGCGACACGATGACGGACATCGCGTAGTCGAGGTAGGAGCGCTGCATCTCGGTCTCGAGCCCGACGGGCTCGACCCGGAGGCCCACACCGGGGACGGCGGGCTCCTCCTCGGGCGTCACGGCGACGGGGGCGACAGGGGTGTCGGGAATGTCAGGGGTGTTCTCGTCGGCCATTGCTGGTCTTCAGTCCTTTCGTACGGTCAGCTGAGACCGACTCAGATGTCGAGGAAGCGGACGTCCTTGGCATTGCGCTGGATGAACGAGCGCCGCGCCTCCACGTCCTCGCCCATCAGCACCGAGAACAGGTCGTCGGCCTGGGCCGCGTCGTCCAGGGTGACCTGGCCGAGCACCCGGTGGTCCTGGTCCATGGTGGTGATGCGCAGCTCCTCGGCGTTCATCTCGCCCAGACCCTTGAAGCGCTGGATGGAGTCCTCGCGGATGCGCTTGCCGTTCTGCTTGCCGAGCTCGACGAGCGCGTCGCGCTCACGGTCCGAGTACGCGTACTCGAAGTCGTCCCGGCCCCACTTGATCTTGTACAGCGGCGGGCGCGACAGATAGACGTGCCCGGCCTCGACCAGCGGCCGCATGAAGCGGAAGAGGAAGGTCAGCAGCAGGGTGTTGATGTGCTGGCCGTCGACGTCGGCGTCCGCCATCAGGATGATCTTGTGATAGCGGAGCTTCTCGATGTCGAAGTCCTCGTGCACACCGGTGCCGAAGGCGGAGATCAGCGCCTGGACCTCGGTGTTCTGGAGGATCTTGTCGATCCGTGCCTTCTCGACGTTCAGGATCTTGCCTCGGATGGGCAGGATCGCCTGGAACTCCGGGTTGCGGCCGGACTTGGCGGAGCCACCGGCCGAGTCACCCTCGACGATGAAGATCTCGCACTTGGCCGGGTCGTTCGACTGGCAGTCGGACAGCTTGCCCGGCAGGGAGGCGGACTCCAGCAGCCCCTTGCGGCGGGTCAGGTCACGCGCCTTGCGGGCGGCGACACGGGCCGTGGCGGCCTGGATCGCCTTGCGGACGATGTCCGCGGCCTCGTTCGGGTTGCGGTCGAACCAGTCGTTGAGGTGCTCGTGGACGACCTTCTGCACGAAGGTCTTGGCCTCGGTGTTGCCCAGCTTGGTCTTGGTCTGGCCCTCGAACTGGGGCTCGCCGAGCTTGACGGAGATGATCGCCGTCAGACCCTCGCGGATGTCCTCACCCGTGAGGTTGTCGTCCTTCTCGCGCAGCAGCTTCTTGTCGCGCGCGTACCGGTTGACCAGACCCGTCAGGGCGGCGCGGAAGCCCTCTTCGTGCGTACCGCCCTCGTGGGTGTGGATGGTGTTCGCGAACGAGTACACGCCCTCCGTGTACTGCGAGTTCCACTGCATCGCGATCTCGACCGCGAGCAGGCGGTCCTTGTCCTCGGCCTCGACCGAGATGACCGTGGGGTGGATGAGCTCGCCCTTGCGCGAGTTCAGGTACTTCACGAAGTCGACGATGCCGCCCTCGTAGTGGTACGAGACGGTCCTGGCCGGCGCCTCCACCGCGGTCTCCGCGGCATCCGGGTCGTCGGCGTTCATGGTCGCCTTGGCCGACTCGCGCTCGTCGGTCAGCGTGATCCGCAGGCCCTTGTTGAGGAAGGCCATCTCCTGGAAGCGCCGCGAGAGCGTCTCGAAGGAGTACTCGGTCGTCTCGAAGATGTCCGGGTCCGCCCAGAACGTCACGGTCGTGCCGGACTCCTCGACCGCCTCGTGCTTGGCGAGCGGGGCGGTGGGCACACCGAGCTTGTAGTCCTGGGTCCAGCGGTAGCCGTCGCGCTTGATCTCGACCGACACCCGGGTGGACAGCGCGTTCACGACGGACACGCCCACGCCGTGCAGACCACCGGAGACGGCGTAGCCGCCGCCGCCGAACTTGCCGCCCGCGTGCAGGACGGTGAGCACGACCTCGACGGCCGGCTTCTTCTCGACAGGGTGGATGTCCACGGGGATACCGCGGCCGTTGTCCACGACCCTGACGCCACCGTCCGCGAGGATGGTCACGTCGATGGTGTCCGCGTGCCCTGCCAGGGCCTCGTCGACGGAGTTGTCGACGACCTCTTGTACGAGGTGGTGGAGTCCACGCTCACCGGTCGAGCCGATGTACATGCCGGGCCGCTTGCGAACCGCGTCCAGACCCTCGAGGACGGTGATCGCGCTGGCGTCGTACGACGAGGTGGCCTCGCCGTTCTCGCCGGCAGCAGTGGACGGAATGTTCTCGTTGGGGTTGCCGGAATCGGCCACGAAGCGCCCTTTCTGGCACAGCACAAGCCGTCTCTCCGGGCATCCGGGAGCGGCTGCGTCGTTCGACATGTTCCGCAGTGGGCGGGATTACCTACCAGTCTACCGGTAGCACTGACATTAATGGGGGCTTGCCGGTGCCTGAGTCCGCATGTGCCGCCCTGAACCGGCGCCGACCGACTCCCCATATCCGGGAAGGGGCTCCAAGAGCCTCACGCCGCCACTCAGCGCTTCGGCCTGTCAACCTCCAGCAACGGTGACGACCACCTCACCCCACCCCCGCTCCCCCCAGGCCCCAGCGGCCTCCGCCGACGGGTGCCGACGGTGTGGGGGCCCGGGGGCCGGGGCGCCCGGAGGCCCGCTTCCCGGAGGCCGGGGCGCCCGGGCCGGGGGCTCGCTTCCCGGAGGCCGGGGCGCCCGGGCCGGGGGCTCGCTTCCGCGGTCGCCTCGGCGGGAGGGGGCGGCGGGGCGTGGAGGACGGTGGGATCGAGGGGCGGTGGGATCGGGGGGATGGACAGCCGGACAGTCCCACACCCGTCAGCGCCGAGCCGGGCCACCGGTCAGCCGTACGTGTCGCCCGGCCCCGTGCTGCCCGGCGCCCGCAGTGGGCCGCCGTATCCCCGTCGGGGCCCGCCCGGCCCCAGTACCTTGATCACCCGGACCGTCCCGTGCCCCAGGTCCTCGTTCAGCCGGGCCACCAGCCGCGGCGCCAGCAGCCGCAGTTGCGTGGCCCACGCGGTGGAGTCGCACTGCACGGTGAGCACCCGCTCCTCCGGGTCCTCGTCGTACCGCAGCGGCACGCAGTGTTTCGCCAGGTCCTCGCCCACGATCTGCGGCCACCGGCCCATCACGCCACCCACCGCGGCCGGGGTCTCCCACCCGCGTTCGGTGATCAGCCGGTTGATCGCGGCGCCCAGCGGCAGCGGATCCCGCCCGTCCGCGCGGGCGCCCGAACGCAGCCCGCCGCCCCGACGGGCCTGCTTCTTCTGCTGCGCCGCCGCGCCCCGCGCCTTCGCCTGCTCCTTGGCCGCGCGCAGCGCGACCCGCGCCAGGTCGACCCCGGACGGCTCCGGAACGGAAGGAGAGGAAGGCATCGAAGGCATCGAGGGAACGGAAGGCATCGAAGACGCCGACGGGTCCGGCAGAGGATCAGTCGTCACAGCCGCTCCACCGACCCCTCCGACACCCCGTACCGCGTCCCCGCCAGCACCCCCGGCACATCGTCGTCGACCGCCGCCGTCACCAGCACCTGCTCACCCGGCGCGACCAGCTCCGCCAGCCGCTCACGGCGCCGCGCGTCCAGTTCCGCGAAGACGTCGTCGAGCACGAGCACCGGCTCGTTGCCCTCGCCCCGCAGCAGGTCGTAGGAGGCCAGCCGCAGCGAAAGGGCGTACGACCAGGACTCGCCATGGCTGGCGTACCCCTTCGCCGGCAGCTCGCCCAGCTTGAGCACCAGGTCGTCGCGGTGGGGGCCCACCAGCGTGACGCCCCGCTCGATCTCCTGCTTGCGCACCTCGGCCATGGCGGCGAGCAGCCCCTCGTACAGGGCCTCCCGGCCGTGCGCCCCGGAGACGGCTCCCTTGTACTCCAGGGCCACCGGCCCGCCGCCCGGCGCCAGTTGCTCGTACGCCTTGTCCGCCAGCGGCTGGAGCGTCGCGACCAGGTCGAGGCGCTGCGCCAGCAGCTCCGCGCCGGCCCGTGCGAGGTGCTGGTCCCACACGTCCAGCGTGGACAGGTCCATGGAACGGCCACCGTGCCGCCGCGCCATGGCCGCCGACTTCAGCAGCGTGTTCCGCTGCCGCAGCACCCGCTCGTAGTCGGACCGCACGCCCGCCATCCGCGGGGAACGCGCCGTGATCAGCTCGTCCAGGAAGCGCCGCCGCTCGCCCGGGTCGCCCTTCACCAGCGCCAGGTCCTCGGGCGCGAACAGCACCGTCCGGACGATCCCCAGCACATCGCGCGGCCTGACCTGGGACGACCTGTTGATACGGGCCCGGTTCGCCCGGCCCGGGTTGAGCTCCAGCTCGACCAGCTGCGACCGCTCGCCCTGCCGGACCGCCGCCCGGATGATCGCCCGCTCGGCGCCCATGCGCACCAGGGGCGCGTCGGACGACACCCGGTGGCTGCCGAGCGTCGCCAGGTAACCGACCGCCTCGACCAGGTTGGTCTTGCCCTGCCCGTTGGCGCCCACGAAAACGCTGACGCCCGGATCGAGAGGGACCTCGACCCGGGCGTACGAGCGGAAGTCGGCCAGCGACAGATGCGTGACGTGCATGGTGTGCGCCGACCTTCCCCCGGCATGCCGTGCACCACCGGGTGCACAGCCTGTGGACCTACTTCTTGGACTCGACCGCGTGGCCACCGAACTGGTTGCGCAGCGCGGCGATCATCTTCATCTGGGGCGAGTCGTCCTGGCGGGAGGCGAACCGTGCGAACAGCGACGCGGTGATCGCCGGCAGCGGGACCGCGTTGTCGATGGCGGCCTCCACGGTCCACCGGCCCTCGCCGGAGTCCTGTGCGTAACCGCGCAGCCGGTCCAGGTGCTCGTCCTCGTCCAGCGCGTTGACCGCCAGGTCCAGCAGCCAGGAACGGATGACCGTGCCCTCCTGCCAGGAGCGGAAGACCTCGCGCACGTCGGTGACGGAGTCGACCTTCTCCAGGAGCTCCCAGCCCTCGGCGTACGCCTGCATCATGGCGTACTCGATGCCGTTGTGGACCATCTTGGCGAAGTGGCCCGCGCCGACCTTGCCCGCGTGGACGGAGCCGAACTCGCCCTCCGGCTTGAGCGCGTCGAAGATCGGCTGGACCTTCGCCACGTTCTCGGCGTCGCCGCCGTACATCAGCGCGTAGCCGTTCTCCAGGCCCCACACGCCGCCGGAGACGCCGCAGTCGACGAACCCGATGCCCTTGTCGGCCAGCTCGGCCGCGTGCTTCTCGTCGTCCGTCCAGCGCGAGTTGCCGCCGTCGACGACGACGTCGCCGGGGGAGAGCAGCTCACCGAGCTCGTCGATCGTGGACTGGGTCGCGGCACCGGCCGGGACCATGACCCACACGACGCGGGGGCCCTTGAGCTTGCCCACAAGCTCCTCGAGGCTGTGGACATCGGCGAGGTCAGGGTTGCGGTCGTATCCGATGACGGTGTGACCCGCGCGGCGGATGCGCTCGCGCATGTTGCCGCCCATCTTGCCGAGACCGACGAGACCGAGCTCCATCAGAGATTCCTCAATCGTTGTGTGCGGAGAGTTCGTACCCGCGTCCGAGCCTACGCCGGGACGCGGGCGCACACCTGTGGGGTCAGGCGCTCATCAGGCGCCTGATCAGCCACTCAGGCGCACCGACCCCAGGGCGGCCTCAGCCGCTCAGCCGCACCGGCATGATCAGGTACTTGTAGGCCTCGTCCGCCTCGGCGTCCACGGCCGGCTTGCCGCTCAGCAGCGCCGGCTTGGTGGAGGTGGTGAAGGAGAGCTGGGCGACCGGGGAGTCGATCGCGCTCAGGCCGTCCAGCAGGAACGTCGGGTTGAAGGCGATCGAGATGTCGTCGCCCTCCAGCTGCGCGTCCACACGCTCCACAGCCTGTGCGTCGTCGCTGGAACCGGCCTCCAGGATGAGCACACCCTGCTCGAAGCTCAGCCGGACCGGAGTGTTCCGCTCGGCCACCAGCGCCACACGCTTCACGGCCTCGACGAACGGCGCCGTCTCGATCACCGCGACCGAGTTGAACTCGGTGGGGAACAGCGTGCGGTACTTCGGGAGGTCGCCTTCGAGCAGGCGGGTGGTCGTGCGCCGGCCCGCGCCCTCGAAGCCGATCAGGCCCTCGCCCTTGCCGGAGCCCGACAGCGCCAGGGTGACGGTGTCGCCGCTCGTCAGCGCCTTGGCGGTGTCCAGCAGCGTCTTGGCGGGCACCAGGGCGACCGCGGAGGCGTCGGGCGACTCCGGCTTCCACAGGAACTCACGGACGGCGAAGCGGTACCGGTCGGTCGACGCCAGCGTGACCGTGTCGCCTTCGATCTCGATGCGTACGCCGGTGAGGACGGGCAGCGTGTCGTCGCGTCCGGCCGCGATGGCGACCTGGGCGGCGGCGGAGGCGAAGATCTCGCCCGGGACGGTGCCGGTCGCGGTGGGCATCTCGGGCAGCGCCGGGTACTCCTCCACAGGCATGGTGTGGAGGGTGAACCGGGAGGAGCCGCAGACCACGGTCGCCCGTACACCGTCTGTGGAAATCTCCACCGGCCGGTTGGGGAGGGCGCGGCAGATGTCGGCGAGGAGGCGGCCGGAGACGAGGACCGTGCCGTCCTCCTCCACCTCGGCCTCGACCGAGACCCGCGCGGAGACCTCGTAGTCGAAGCTGGAGAAGCTCAGCGCGCCGTCCTCGGCCTTCAGCAGAAGGCCCGCGAGTACGGGCGCCGGCGGACGGGCCGGAAGGCTACGGGCCACCCAGGCCACCGCCTCCGCGAGTACATCGCGCTCCACCCGGATCTTCACCGGAACCGCCTCCTGCTGTTGCTGGCTCTTTCGTCGACTGCGGGGACCAGTCTGACGCACGCCGCCGACAGTCGGTGCGGCTCGGGGTCAAGTCGCGACAAGAGGCACCGGGCGCTCCGGGGCCGAGTTGTGCACAGGCCCTGCTTCGAAGCGGATTCACCGGTAACTCTGAGTGGGAGTAGTAGTAGGGCCTGTGGAAACCGTGGATAACGTCATCCACCCAGGTCACACCCGGTTTTTTGTCCACCGCGCCTGTGGGTGGGACCGGTGGACAACCACCCCTGTCTGTGGACGCGGGAAAGTTCTGCACACCCGATGCACAGCACAGGCCGACTTCTCCCCAGCGCCGTCCCCAGTTTTACCCAGCTTCCCCACAGGCCAACCGACCTCCTTGGTGTGACGGCTTTCACTCGGCGCGGTGAGGCCGGGTGTTTCGTTGCCGAACAGTGGACAGCGGTGTGGAGAAGCTGTGGACCATGGACCGGTCCCTGTGGGCCGCCGGTGGACAACCGCGAAAGCGGCCTGTGGACGAGTCACGCGTCCACAGCCTGTGGAGCACGCTCGGCCACAAATCCACAAGCGGGTGACCTGCGAGGATGTGATCCCCACAGCTCACCCTGTGGATGCGATCTGGACAACTCGGCAGTCCCCACCCTGTGGATTGAAGATCGCCCCCAGAGCTGTGGAGAACCCGGTGACCCACCGAACTATTCGAACATCGCCCGCTCGCCACAGGGTGTGGACACCAGCAAATCCCGCCCGCGCCCGCCTCTGAAACCCCTCCAAGGGCAGCCGTCCACCCCCCGTCCGCCCTCGCTCGAGTGCCCGCGGTCCGCCCGCCGCTCCGTGCCGCGCCACCGGCCCCCGCGCGTCGCCTCCCGCCCGCTCCCCTGGCCCCCAGCACCGTCATCGGTCCCGAGCCGCGCTCGGGACGCACAGCCACGCACCAGCCCACGCCCCGCCGCCTCCCCCGGCCCGCGCCGGTCGCCGGCCGTACCGCCGCTCCCCGCCCCTCCCGTGGGCTCCGCCCGGCCCGCCCCGACCACGTCCCGACGCCACCAGCCCGGCGCCCCGCCCCGGCTCCCGGCGCCCCCCCGTCCCCGGCGCCCGGTGCACGAAGCACCCGCTCCCCACCCCCGGCGCCCGGGACGCGGCGAGCCCGCCCGTGCCATGGCGGGGACGGGCCCCGGACTGTGCCGATCGCGTCCGGGATGCACCGAGCCCCCGGCCCCGGCGGCGTGGTGGCCGTCCCGGGGGCGGGGGCTCGAGTGGTGGACGGCTGTCCTCAGCCGTTCTTGATGCGGTTCGTGAGCTCCGTGACCTGGTTGTAGATCGAGCGTCGCTCCGCCATCAGCGCCCGGATCTTCCGGTCGGCGTGCATCACCGTCGTGTGGTCGCGACCGCCGAACTGGGCGCCGATCTTCGGCAGTGACAGGTCGGTGAGCTCCCGGCACAGGTACATCGCGATCTGGCGGGCCGTCACCAGCACGCGGCTTCGCGACGATCCGCACAGGTCCTCGACCGTGAGCCCGAAGTAGTCGGCGGTCGCCGCCATGATGGCGGGGGCCGTGATCTCCGGGGCGGCGTCCTCGCCGCCCGGGATCAGGTCCTTCAGCACACCCTCGGTCAGCACCAGGTCGACCGGCTGCCGGTTGAGGCTCGCGAACGCCGTCACCCGGATGAGCGCACCCTCCAGCTCGCGGATGTTGCGCGAGATGCGGGAGGCGATGAACTCCAGGACCTCCGGCGGGGCGTTGAGCTGCTCCTGCACCGCCTTCTTGCGGAGGATCGCGATCCGCGTCTCCAGCTCCGGCGGCTGCACGTCGGTGGTCAGGCCCCACTCGAAGCGGTTGCGCAGCCGGTCCTCCAGGGTCATCAGCTGCTTGGGCGGCCGGTCCGAGGACAGCACGATCTGCTTGTTTGCGTTGTGGAGCGTGTTGAAGGTGTGGAAGAACTCCTCCTGCGTCGACTCCTTGCTCGCCAGGAACTGGATGTCGTCGACGAGCAGGATGTCCACGTCGCGGTACCGCTTGCGGAAGGTGTCGCCCTTGCCGTCACGGATGGAGTTGATGAACTCGTTGGTGAACTCCTCCGAGCTCACGTACCGCACCCGCGTACCGGGGTAGAGGCTGCGCGCGTAGTGCCCGATCGCGTGCAGCAGGTGCGTCTTGCCGAGCCCGGACTCCCCGTAGATGAACAGGGGGTTGTACGCCTTCGCCGGCGCCTCCGCGACCGCCACGGCCGCCGCGTGCGCGAACCGGTTGGACGACCCGATGACGAAGGTGTCGAACAGGTACTTGGGGTTCAGCCGTGCGTGCGGCTCGCCGGGGCGGCCGCCGGCGGCACCGGATCCGGGGCCCGCTCCGGTGCCGCTCGCCGGGCCCCCCACGCCGCCGGGGCGCTGGCCGGGAGGCTCGGGGAGCTCGCGCCGGTCGCCGCGCGGCTGGTCGTACGGAGACGGGTCGGACGCCTGCGGGCCGGGGCCGCGGTAGTCGTGGTGCGGCTGCTGCGGGCGGGGCGTCGCGTAGGGATCGCGGTCCTGGAAGCCGCCGAGGCGCGGCTGCTGCCAGGACAGGTCCTCCTGGGTGCGCGGCCAGGAGCCCGGCTCGGGGCGCTGCTGCTGGTAATCGGGATAGGCGGGGCGCACGGCCGGCAGCCCGTCGTCGGGCATGGGGCGGTGCCCGTAGCCGTCGTACTTCTCGTACGGCTTGTCGTACGCCTCGTTCTGCTGCCGCTCGTCGTACTGGTGCTGCGGCTGCTGCCTGCCGGGTGGCGACGGGGCGGGCGGCGGGTCGCCGGCGGAGTCGTCGACCGTGATCGCGATCCGGATCGGGCGGCCGCACTCACGGCTGAGCGTGTCGCTGATCAGCGGGGCGAGACGGCCCTCCAGGACGCGCTTGCCCCATTCGTTGGGGACGGCGAGCAGAGCGGTGTCCGCCACCAGGGCCAGCGGCTGACAGCGCTCGACCCATTGCTTGTCCTTCGGCTCGATGCCCTGCTGGCCCTCGCCGAGGAGCTGCTCGAGCACTCGTGGCCACACTGCGGCAAGATCAGCAGGTACGTCAGCCACAAGGCACGCTCTCTCACAGGTCCCACGAATGTGTGGTTCTCGGGACGGGATGGAAGGACAGGCAGGAAAGGAATCCGAGTTCAGTCACGGTAGTCGCGGCGGCTCGCGTGGTTCAAGTTGTTGTCCACAGCCTGTGCATAGTGGACCACGGCTCGGCGCCGGTTTGACCGGATGGCGTAGCCGCGCGTACCGTAACCAGGTCGAGTTGTCGATGGCTGCTGCCGCCTGCCTCCGATGGGCAAAGATCACGGTCAGTGATCGTGAAAGCGGTGCACTCGGGCGTATTGCGAGCTACTCGTGGGCGCACGGTGACAGCCAGGCGATGTCCCGCCACCACCCGAATCATTTCTGGAGCCCCCGAGTGAGCAAGCGCACCTTCCAGCCGAACAACCGTCGTCGTGCGAAGACCCACGGTTTCCGTCTGCGCATGCGTACCCGCGCCGGCCGCGCCATCCTGGCGAACCGCCGCAGCAAGGGTCGCGCCAACCTGTCCGCCTGATCGCTTTAACAGGTCATGACGTGCTGCCTACCGAGAATCGGCTGAGGCGGCGCGAGGACTTCGCGACCGCGGTACGCCGAGGACGCCGGGCCGGCCGCCCGCTCCTCGTCGTCCACCTAAGAAGCGGTGCAACGGACCCGCACGCGTCAGGGGAGAGCGCTCCCCCGACACGTGCGGGTTTCGTCGTCAGCAAGGCAGTGGGCGGCGCGGTCGTGCGTAACCAGGTGAAGCGCAGGCTTCGCCACCTCATGCGCGACCGGCTGCCTTCACTGCCCCCCGGTAGCCTGGTTGTAGTACGGGCGCTGCCCGGAGCGGGCGACGCCCACCATGCACAGCTGGCCCGAGACCTGGATGCCGCCCTTCAGCGGTTGCTGGGAGGGGGCGCGCGATGAAGTACCCGCTGCTGGCTCTGATCAAGCTGTACCAGTGGACGATCAGCCCGCTGCTCGGCCCCGTCTGCCGGTACTACCCGTCGTGTTCCCACTATGGATTCACGGCCATCGACCGGCACGGCGCGGTCAAGGGCACAGCCCTGACCGCCTGGCGCATTCTGCGGTGCAACCCGTGGTCGCCCGGCGGTGTGGACCATGTTCCCCCTCGTAAGCGCCCGCGCTGGCACGAAATGCTGCGCGACGCGCTGCGCGGCGGCAAGGGCGGGAACTCCGCCGAGACGAGCCCGGCCGCAGAGACCTCGCCCAATGCTCAAGGAGCCTGATTAGTGGACACGATTGCCAGTCTGTTCAGCTTCATCACCACACCTGTCTCGTGGATCATCGTCCAGTTCCACAGTCTTTACGGGGCGGTTTTCGGACCGGACACGGGCTGGGCCTGGGGTCTGTCGATCGTGTCCCTCGTGGTGCTCATCCGGATCTGCCTGATCCCGCTCTTCGTGAAGCAGATCAAGTCGACCCGGAACATGCAGGCGCTCCAGCCGAAGATGAAGGCGATCCAGGAGCGCTACAAGAACGACAAGCAGCGTCAGTCCGAAGAGATGATGAAGCTGTACAAGGAGACGGGCACCAACCCGCTCTCCTCGTGCCTTCCCATCCTGGCGCAGTCGCCGTTCTTCTTCGCTCTGTACCACGTGCTGAGCAAGATCGCCTCGGGTGACACCATCGGTGTCCTCAACCAGGACCTGGTGAACAGCGCCCGTGAGGCCCACATCTTCGGGGCTCCGATCGCCGCGAAGTTCATGGACGACCCGGCCAAGGTCGAGGCGCTCAACGCTTCGCTGACGGATGTCCGCATCGTCACCGCGGTGATGATCGTCCTGATGTCGCTGTCGCAGTTCTTCACCCAGCGCCAGCTGATGCAGAAGAACGTCGACCTGACGGTGAAGACCCCGTACATGCAGCAGCAGAAGATGCTGATGTACATCTTCCCGGTCATCTTCGCCGTGATGGGCATCAACTTCCCGGTCGGTGTCCTCGTCTACTGGCTGACCACCAACGTGTGGACCATGGGCCAGCAGATGTACGTGATCAACCAGAACCCGACCCCGGGCAGCAAGGCGCAGGATCACTACCTGCAGCGACTGGTGAAGAGCGTCACCTCCCACGGTGAGGTCCGCGGCCGCCGTCGGCGTGCCGTCGTCCAGGCCATCGTGGCCAAGGGCCCGGACCGCAACGACAACGAGCGCAAGTTCGTCACGGCCCTCGCCAAGGCCGGCTTCACCGCCCAGGCCGACGGCTCCGTGAAGAAGGTCGACCCGGCCACCGCCGAGGCGGAGAACGCGGCCGCGACCCGGCGCCAGCAGCCCAAGCGTCAGCCCAAGGCGAAGCGCCAGGCCGGCGGCGCTCAGCAGTCCACGGCGAAGACGTCCCTGGAGAAGACGTCCCTGGAGAAGGCCGACGAGCCCCAGGACGCCAAGCCGAAGCAGGCGGCCAAGCCCGCCGGCGGTTCCGCACGCCAAGCCAAGTCCGGACAGCGCAAGGGCCAGCAGCGGCCCAAGCACCCGTCGTCCAAGAAGTAAGAAGGAGTCCATCCGTGACGGAAGGCACCACCTCCGCCGCCCAGGGTGGCGACACCCTGACCCGCCTGGAGCAGGAGGGTGAGATCGCGGCCGACTACCTCGAGGGTCTCCTCGACATCGCCGATCTCGACGGCGACATCGACATGGACGTCGAGGCGGACCGCGCCGCGGTCTCGATCATCAGCGACTCGGGCAGCCGGGACCTCCAGAAGCTGGTCGGCCGCGATGGCGAGGTGCTGGAGGCGCTTCAGGAGCTGACGCGTCTCGCTGTGCACCGGGAGACCGGTGACCGCAGTCGGTTGATGCTGGACATCGCCGGGTTCCGGGCCAAGAAGCGCACCGAGCTCGCCGAGCTGGGTGCCAAGGCAGCCGACGAGGTGAAGAGCACCGGTGAGCCGGTGAAGCTGGACCCGATGACCCCGTTCGAGCGCAAGGTCGTGCACGACGCGGTGGCCGCCGCCGGTCTGCGCAGTGAGTCCGAGGGCGAGGAGCCGCAGCGCTTCGTCGTCGTACTCCCTGCCTGACCACACCCACGTAGTGTCGGCCCCGTCTGTTCGCAGGCGGGGCCGATCTTTGTCAGCCTAATAGTCACTGATCACTGGGAGCAGCGCCCAGTGCGGTCATGCGGTACGGAAGGACGGTTCCCGTGACGGAGGCAGAAGAGCTTCCCCATGCGCCTCAAGAAGCGCGGACGGTTTTCGGTGAGTTCTTCCCCGAGGCTGTCCGGTACGCGGAGCTCCTCGCGGACGCGGGCGTCAAGCGTGGCCTCATCGGCCCCCGTGAGGTCCCGCGGCTGTGGGAGCGGCACCTGCTGAACTGCGCGGTGCTCTCCGAGGTCGTGCCCGAGGGGGTCACGGTCTGCGATGTCGGCTCCGGAGCCGGTCTGCCCGGCATCCCACTGGCCCTGGTCCGGCCGGACCTCAAGATCACCCTGCTTGAGCCGCTGCTGCGCCGTACGAACTTCCTCCAGGAGGTCGTGGAGCTGCTCGGCCTGGACCATGTGACGGTGGTGCGCGGACGCGCCGAGGAGGTCCTCGGCAAGCTGCCGCCCGTCCATGTCGTCACGGCGCGTGCCGTTGCCCCGCTGGACCGGCTGGCCGGCTGGGGAGTCCCCCTGCTGCGTCCCTATGGAGAGATGCTGGCGCTCAAGGGCGACACGGCCGAGGAGGAGCTGCAGGGTGCCCGGGCGGCACTGAGCAAGCTGGGCGTAGTGGGGACCTCTGTTCTCCATGTCGGTGAAGGCGTCGTCGATCCCCTGTCGACCGTGGTGCGCGTCGAGGTCGGGGAGAGCCCCGGCGGGGTTCGGTTCGCTGCCAAGCGAGCCAAGGCTGCCCGGACGTCCCGCCGTCGCCGTTGACGCCTGGTTGATCCTCATACGTACGCATTTCGGAGTGTCGTGACTCCCTGACCCTGCGGCGAGTGCATCAATGTTTCACGTGAAACGTCGCTCACTGCTGCAGGGAATCATCAGCCGCGGTCGCGCGGCTGCCGCGCCGCGCGACCGTAAGCCACTCATGAGGGCTACGGAGTTGTCCACAGAGGTGGAGTTCTCCACAGAACCACGGGCCTCGCTGGTTCACGACCCCGAAAGCATGGCAGGCTCTGTTCATCGCGAGCCTGAAGCCGAGGAGAGTGAATCCTTGCGGTCCGACGCCAACATCGCGGGACCGATGACCGATCCGGTCCCCGGTCCCCGTACCGAATCGGCGGGGGAGGATGTTTCACGTGAAACACCGCCCCCGATGGACGACACCCCCATTGGACGAGCTGCCCAACTGGCGGTAGAGGCTCTGGGCCGTGCAGGCGAGGGGCTTCCCCGGCCTGAGCAGACCCGCATCATGGTCGTCGCCAACCAGAAGGGCGGGGTGGGCAAGACCACCACGACGGTCAACCTCGCCGCTTCCCTGGCACTGCATGGTGCCCGCGTTCTGGTCATCGACCTCGACCCGCAGGGGAACGCCTCCACGGCGCTCGGTATTGATCACCACGCCGAGGTCCCGTCGATCTATGACGTCCTGGTGGAGAGTAAGCCGCTCTCCGACGTGGTCCAGCCCGTCCCGGACGTCGAGGGTCTTTTCTGTGCCCCGGCCACCATCGATCTCGCCGGTGCGGAGATCGAGCTGGTGTCCCTGGTGGCGCGGGAAAGCCGCCTGCAGCGGGCGATCCAGGCGTATGAGCAGCCGCTGGACTACATCCTCATCGACTGCCCGCCCTCGCTCGGACTGCTCACGGTCAACGCCCTGGTGGCCGGCGCCGAGGTGCTCATTCCCATTCAGTGCGAGTACTACGCGCTGGAGGGCCTCGGTCAGCTACTGAAGAACGTGGACCTTGTACGCGGCCATCTGAACCCGGCGCTGCATGTCTCGACCATTCTGCTCACCATGTACGACGGCCGGACCAGGCTCGCGTCGCAGGTGGCCGAGGAGGTGCGCAGCCACTTCGGCGACGAGGTACTGCGGACCAGCATTCCGCGGTCCGTCCGCATCTCGGAGGCACCGAGCTACGGACAGACCGTCCTGACGTACGACCCCGGTTCCAGCGGCTCGCTGTCGTACCTCGAAGCGGCCCGTGAGATCGCCCTGCGGGGAGTCGGTATCCACTACGACGCCCAGCACACCCATATGGGTAACCAGAACAACCAGCACAGCATGTCGGAGGGGATCCAGTGAGCGAGCGACGTAGGGGGCTGGGACGGGGGCTCAGTGCGCTGATCCCCGCCGCACCCCAGGAGCGGCCGGTACCGTCGGTCGGTGCGGGGTCCACCTCTCCGGGGTCGATTCCGTCACTGACGGCGGAGCGGGGGGTGGCCGCGGGGAAGCTGGCCACGCTGCCGCAGAGCCAGGCGCCCGTCGACAGTGAGCTGTCGGCGCCGGAGCCCGAAGTGGTCGCCGAACCGGAGGCGTCGGCCGTCGCCTACTTCGCCGAGCTTCCGCTGGATGCCATCACGCCGAATCCGCGCCAGCCGCGAGAGGTGTTCGACGAGGACGCCCTGGCCGAGCTGGTGACCTCCATCAAGGAAGTCGGACTGCTCCAGCCCGTTGTCGTGCGCCAGCTGAGCCCCGACCGCTATGAGCTCATCATGGGCGAGCGTCGCTGGCGCGCCTGCCGTGAAGCGGGCCTGGACAGCATTCCGGCCATCGTCCGTGCCACCGAGGACGAGCAGCTCCTGCTGGACGCTTTGCTGGAGAACCTCCACCGGGCTCAGTTGAACCCGGTGGAAGAGGCCATGGCCTACGACC
This sequence comes from Streptomyces sp. NPDC041796, assembly GCF_055590785.1. Lineage (NCBI taxonomy): Bacteria > Bacillati > Actinomycetota > Actinomycetes > Kitasatosporales > Streptomycetaceae > Streptomyces > Streptomyces sp. NPDC041796. Next base: position 219,419 of record NZ_JBVJAH010000006.1, on the reverse strand, counting down.
AGCTGCTGAAGGACTTCAACTGCACCCACGAGCAACTGGCCGATCGCATCGGTCGCTCGCGTCCACAGGTCTCCAACACCCTGCGGCTGCTGCGCTTGTCGCCGACCGTCCAGCGCCGGGTCGCCGCCGGTGTGCTGTCGGCGGGCCACGCCAGAGCCCTGCTCTCGGTCGAGGACCCCGAGGCGCAGGAGAAGCTGGCGTACCGGATCGTTGCCGAGGGGCTCTCGGTCCGGGCCGTGGAGGAGATCGTGACGCTGATGGGCTCCGAGCCCAACAGCACACCGAAGGCGAAGCGACCGCGGGCCGGGGCCCGGGTCTCACCGGCCCTCTCCGAGCTGGCCTCCCGGCTCTCCGACCGTTTTGAGACACGGGTGAAGGTGGACCTGGGTCAGAAGAAGGGCAAGATCGTCGTCGAGTTCGCCTCGATGGTGGACCTGGAGCGCATCCTGGGCACCCTGGCTCCTGGCGAGGGACGAGTCCTTGAGAAGGGACTGGCCGAGGAGCAGGACCAGGCCGACGACGAAGGCTGAGGTGGAAGCGCGCCCAGGCGCTGGCTGCCACGGATTCAGGGCGGACCGTGTCCCGGTGTTCACCGGAACACGGTCCGCCCTTTGGCCTCTTCCCGTATGCGTGTCATCACCCGATCGATACGATGCGTTCTGGTATGCGCATCCGCCTGATCCACCTCGGAGGGAGAGCCAGGCATGCGAGAGGTGAGCCGCAGCCAACTGCTGACAGCAGGACTCGGACTCGGTGCGGTCGGCGGGTTCATCGGCAGCCTGCTCCGGGAACGGAGCGCGCTGACCGCCGCTCTTGGAGCGGCAGGCGAAGGAAGTGAGGAACAGCCTTCATGGGGCGTCGGCTCGTACCGCTCACGTTGGACAACCTTCCGGATCTCCCCAAACGGTGCCGCACGTGTGTCTTCTGGGAGCTTGATCCAGTCAGTGGAGAAGCCGCGGTAAAGGCGGGCACTCCGGAGCTGGAGAAGGAAGCCTGGATCTCCGCCGTGCTGCTGGACTGGGGCTCCTGTGGCCGGGTGGTCTATGTGGACGAGGTACCGGTGGGGTTCGTTCTCTATGCCCCGCCTGCCTATGTGCCGCGCTCCACGGCCTTCCCGACGAGCCCGGTGTCCCCCGACGCGGTCCAGCTCATGACCGCCTGGATCACGCCCGGCTATCAGGGGCAGGGACTGGGGCGCGTGATGGTGCAGACCGTGGCGAAGGACTTGCTTCGCCGTGGGTTCAAGGCCATCGAGGCGTTCGGAGACGCCCGCTGGAAGGAACCGGCGTGCGTGCTCCCGGCCGACCACCTGTTGGCCGTGGGCTTCAAAACGGTACGCCCGCATCCGACGTATCCGAGGCTTCGGCTGGAGCTGCGGACGACGCTGTCCTGGAAGGAAGACGTGGAGCTGGCGCTCGACCGCCTGCTGGGAGCCGTCCAGAAGGAACCGGCGCTGAGGCCGCTGTGAGTTTGAGGGTCAGGTAGGAGAGCAGGTTCGGGAAAACACGAGTGGCCCACCCCGATGGGGTGGGCCACTCGTGTTTCACGTGAAACAGCGGCGTCAGGCCTTCGTGGCCTCACCGAGGAACGGCTCCAGGTCGCGGACGATCGCGGCCTTCGGCTTGGCGCCGACGATGGTCTTGGCGACCTCGCCGTCCTTGTACACGTTCAGCGTCGGGATCGACATGACACCGTACTTGGCGGCCGTGGCGGGGTTCTCGTCGATGTTGAGCTTGACGACCGTGATCTGGTCACCGTGCTCGGCGGCGATGGCCTCCAGCGACGGGGCGATCTGGCGGCACGGGCCGCACCAGGCGGCCCAGAAGTCCACCAGTACGGGCTTGTCGCTCTTGAGGACATCCTCTTCGAAGGAGTCGTCGGTCACGTTCTTCAGGTCGCCGGCCACGGCGGCCTCCTTCATTTCGCGGGGTGTGGGTGGGGAATGGTCGTCAGACCGTGGCGGTCTTCTCCGGCTCGGCAGCCTTCTCGCCATCGGCGAGAGCCGCCAGGAAGCGCTCCGCGTCGAGTGCGGCGGAGCAGCCCGTGCCGGCGGCCGTGATCGCCTGGCGGTAGGTGTGGTCCACGACGTCACCGGCGCCGAAGACACCGGTCAGGTTGGTGCGGGTCGACGGCGCGTCCACCTTGAGGTAGCCCTCGTCGTCGAGCTCCAGCTGACCCTTGAACAGCTCCGTGCGCGGGTCGTGGCCCACGGCGATGAACAGGCCGGTCACCGGCAGCTCGGACGTCTCGCCGGTCTTGGTGTTGCGCAGCGTCAGACCGGTGAGCTTCTGCTCGCCGTGGATCACCGCCACCTCGCTGTCCCACGCGAACTTGATCTTCGGGTCGGCGAAGGCACGCTCCTGCATGGCCTTGGAGGCCCGCAGGGTGTCACGGCGGTGGATGATGGTGACCGACTTGGCGAACCGGGAGAGGAAGGTCGCCTCCTCCATGGCGGTGTCGCCGCCACCCACCACGGCGATGTCCTGGTCCTTGAAGAAGAACCCGTCGCAGGTGGCGCACCAGGAGACGCCGCGGCCCGACAGCGCGTCCTCGTTCGGCAGGCCCAGCTTGCGGTGCTGCGAGCCGGTCGTCACGATCACGGCCTTGGCGCGGTGCACCGTGCCGGCCGTGTCGGTCACGGTCTTGATGTCGCCGGTCAGGTCGACCGAGACGACATCGTCCGGGACGAGCTCGGCGCCGAAGCGCTCGGCCTGGGCCCGCATGTTGTCCATGAGGTCCGGGCCCATGATCCCGTCCCGGAAGCCGGGGAAGTTCTCCACGTCGGTCGTGTTCATGAGCGCACCACCGGCGGTGACGGCACCTTCGAAGACCAGCGGCTTCAGCGAAGCTCGCGCCGTATACAGCGCGGCCGTGTAGCCGGCGGGCCCGGAGCCGATGATGATCACGTTACGGACGTCGCTCACGGGTTTCTTCCTCGTCTCTGCAGACTGCCTACTGCCTAGGGGGGCCGGGTCTAGGACTCTCACCCCACCCAACGGATCCTACGGGGCGTGCATTCCCGAGGTGTCCGAGCGGCACGGAGCGTGAGTCAGGGACGAGGGTAGGCCTGTGTCAGCAGAACATCCGCCTTGGTGCTCTTCTGCGTGGCGATGCAGGAAGCGTCGAGGACGTACGCCTGGACCCGTGACGGATCGGTGGCGTGCGGCAGGACCACCAGATAGGCGGGCTTGCCGTCGAACGTTCCCGGCTGCGCGGCGAGAGCCTGATCGCTGCGGGCGGTGCCCGCCTGGATGCAAGCCGGTACCGTCACGGCCTCTTCCGTGAACATCGTCGACGGGTTGTCGACCGAGGGGGGCTGCTTCTCGGTTCGGGGGGAGTTGGAGGTCTTCTCGGCCTTGAGCAGCGCCTCGACCCGGTCCTCCACGGCCGCACCGGAGAACGTCCTGTCGTCGGGTGCGCTGATGGCGGTGTCGGCCGTCTTCGACGCACGGGGGTCGTCCCCGGTCTGGATGGCCTGGAAGAGAAGGACGCTCACTCCCAAGGCGGCCGCCCCGAAGACCGCGCCGAGGACGGCCGTACGACGCCGACGCCGGGCGGGACGCCCACGGCCGGGGCCCGTGGCGGCACGTGGACGGCCGGCGGGACGGTCGGCAGGGACTGGCTCGGGGGTGACGGGGGAGGGCGCTGTTTCACGTGAAACATGCCCCGCCGCCTCTGCGGGGGCCGTGGCATCCAGCAGCGCTTCGGCTGCCAGGGCGGCGTCGATGCGCTCGGCGATGTCAGCCGGCATCCGGGCCGGGCCCGGGAGAGTGCCCAGCAGCCCGCGGATCTCCTCCAGGGAGGACCGGACATCGGCGCACAGGGCGCAGCCATCCAGATGCGCGCGCACATCGGCCGTCCGGGACGGAGGCAGAAGCCCTTCGGTGAGGTCGGAGATCTCCGAGACGTCCGGGTGCTGAGTCGTGTCGGTCGTGGATGTCACGCGCGCCCACCTCCGCCCTTCACAGCAGCAGGATCACTTGGTCCTGCATCCCTTGGTCCCGACGCCGGTGGGACGGATGTCCCTGGCGTCCGGTTCCTTCCCCGGTCCACACCATCGTTATCCACGGTGTCACCGCGCAGATGAGTGAGCAGTGGGAGAAGCCGGGCCCTGCCTCGCGCACAGCGGCTCTTGACCGTCCCGGTCGGTACGTCGAGGACCCGTGCCGCCTCGGCGACCGGATAACCCTGCATGTCCACCAGCACGAGAGCGGCGCGCTGGTCCTCGGGGAGCTTCCCGAGCGCGGCGAGCAGCTCGCGGTGGAGGTCCTGCCGCTCGGCCGGGGCCTCGGCCGACTCGTGGGGCTCCAGGAGCTGTTCCAGCCGCTCGGTGTCGTCGACCGGTGATGTCCTGCGGGAGGCGGCCTTGCGTGCCCGGTCGAGGCAGGCGTTCACGGTGATGCGGTGCAGCCAGGTCGTGACAGCGGAATGGCCCCGGAAGGTATGGGCGGCCCGGAAGGCGGACACCAGGGCGTCCTGGACCGCGTCGGCGGCCTCCTCGCGGTCCCCCAGGGTGCGCAGGGCGACGGCCCAGAGCCGGTCGCGGTGGCGGCGTACGAGCTCACCGAAGGCGTCCGGATCGCCGGCGACATGGCGTGCCAGGAGATCCTGGTCGCTGATTTCCTCGGACGCCCCGCTCGTCATGCCGCCACCTCCCCCCTCTCCCTACCGCCCTGGGCAACCACCTCTGTCGGGCGGCACCCGTCAGCCGAGCACCTGGATCTCGGAAATGCCGCCACGGTATCCGTCTCCCGTCCCGTCGGACGGCAGCTCGGTGATGTGGATGAGCACATAGCGCGTGCGCACGGGCTTCTCCACGGTCGCCTTGAGCCGGTCCCCCACCACGTCGAGCTTCGTCAAGACGTGCGGGAAGTCGTCCTGCCTGCTGGGATCGTTCGCTCCCTCGTCGGCCGCCAGCACCTGTACCTTCTGGCCCGCGCGGTACATGGTCACGTCGATGCCGCGGACATTCTGCACGCTGCCGAGGTCGACGATGATGCCGCTGCCCTGCTTGCGGTTGGTGTAATTGCCGAAGTTGGCGTAACCGAAATACTGCGGGGTGATCCACGCGGTATCGGTCTTGTCGTCCACCGCGTTCGGTACCTCGTCGACCTGTATCCCGGATCCGCCGGGCATGAACTCACCGGCGTCGGCGATCCGCAGCGGCTGCGGGGGCTTCTGCGGCTTCTTCTGGTTCTGGCCGCCCGGAGACGTCTGGGTACCGGTTTCGCCGGTCTTCTCGTTGGTCTGCCGGTCGAGCAGCTTGTCGGCGACCTGCCAGCTGCCCAGGCCGAGGGCCGCGATGAGGAGCGCCGACACGGCCCACTTGAGGGCCTTGCCCGTACGGCTCTGCAGCGGGGGCGGCGGGACCACCGCGGCGGCGACGGTGGCCGCCGTACCGGGGCGCGGGGAACGGCCGTAGTTGCCCTGCTGGTAGGTCGTGCGCTGGTACTCGAGGGGCGTCGGGAAGTCGGGCTCCGGCGGGCGGATCCGGGGCATGGCCGCGACGGCCTTGGCCAGCTCGTCGGGCGTGGTGCAGGGAGGCTCCTGGCGGGACGCGGTCGCACCGTCGTTGACCAGGGCGCGCATGGCGATCTCGGACAGGCCGCGGTGCACGTTGGCCCGTACCTGGTCCGGCGGGATCAGCCCGACACCCTTGGGCAGCCCCGACAGACCGTAGGCGTCGTTCTCGTACGGCCAGCGCTTGGTCAGCGCCGCGTACAGCAGAGCGCCGATCGCCTCGGTGTCGGTGCGCTGGGGACGGTCGGCACTGATGCCGCGCAGGGCGGCGTTCACGGCGAGTCCGCGGATCCGGTACTGACCGGTGGAGCTGCGCAGGACGGCGCTCGGGGTGAGCCGCAGGTGGGCGAGGCCTTCACGGTGGGCGGCGGCCATGGCCTGGGAGACCTGGCTGACGAGCTGGTAGGCATCGTGCGGCTCGAGCGGACCGGCCGCGAGCAGCGCGGTGAGTTCGGTGGCGTCGGGGAGCCACTCGTGGACGACATAGACGAGGTCGTTCTCCTCGACCGCGTCCAGGACCTGGACGAACCGGGGGTCGCCGAGGAGCGCCGAGGAGCGCGCCGCGGCCAGCACCGAACGGGCCCGCGGGTGATCGGCGGGGAGGATATGGACGCCGACGGCACGGCGCAGTTTCTCGTCGACGGCCCGCCAACTGCTGAACCCGTCCAAACGGGTGACGCACTCCTCGAGCCGGTACCGTCTGGCGAGTTTGTGGCCACTGTGGAGCTCTGGCGCCGTGATGACGGACTGCTCGCTGTCCCGCCGTTCGCCGTCGCTGTCCTTGGCGGACTGCTCCGCCGCGTCCTGCGCTTCCGCCACCCCGTCGCTCGCGGCCTTGTCCGCCTTGGCGGTCAGCGGGTCGTCTCCGCTGTTGTCGGCCACGTCGACGGCAGCCGTGCTACGTTCCGCCACCGTCGTTCCTGCCTCCCCATCCGTTGCGCCACATCCAACAGCCATGCCAATTGTGCCCACAGTCCGGCGCTATGCACGACACGCGGCCGCCGACGATGGTTGTGCGAGCCCTCGTTCTCAGCGTCCGAGACGGCCGCGGACCATGCCGACCATGGCGTTGAGCTCCGCGATCCGCATCTTCCGTGCCCCGATGTAGAACACGCCCATCAGTACGATCCCACCGCCCACAAGTGCCGCGAGTGACCCCAGGGCGTCGTCGCCCAGGGTTTTGAGGATGCCGAAGCCCGCGGCGCCGCCGAGGACCGCCGCGGGGACGGACGCCATGCAGAGCCGGGCGTAGGTGCGGACGACGTGTGCGCCGTCCAGGTCGCCGCCCAGCCGGTTGCGCAGCCGCCGCCAGGCGACACCGACGCCGACGGCATAGGCGAGGCCGTAGGAGGCCGCCATGCCGACGACGGCCCAGCGGGGCTGGAGAAGGACGTAGCAGGCCGCCGAGGCCGCCGCGTTGACGCCGGCCACGATCACGGTGTTGTAGAAGGGCGTTCGGGTGTCCTCGTAGGCGTAGAAGCCACGGAGGACGACGTACTGCACCGAGTACGGGATGAGTCCGAGGCCGAAGGCCATCAGGATGAAGCCCATGCTGCGGGCGGCCTCGGTACCGCTGGACGCGTACAGCAGGGTGCACATCGGGACGCCGAGGGCGAGGAACATGAACGCGACCGGCACGATCGCGACGGCGGAGTTCCGCAGTCCCTGCGAGATGTCGTCGCGGACGGCGCCCGGGTCGTTGTCGTGGGCGGCTCGGGAGATGCGCGGAAGCAGCGCCGCCATGACCGAGACGGTGATGATGGCCTGCGGCATGCCCCAGATGAGCTGGGCGTTGGAGTAGGCGAGGAAGCCCGCGCCGTCCGTGCCGGAGGCCTTGCCCGCGGCCGTGGCGAGCTGGGTGACGACGACGACGCCGGCCTGGTTGGCGAGGACGAACAGGACCGTCCACTTGGCCAACTTGACCGTCTTGCCGAGGCCGTGGCCCTTCCAGTCGAAGCGGGGGCGGAAGCGGAACCCGGCCTCACGCAGGTACGGAACCATCGCCAGGGCCTGGACGACCAGACCCAGCAGGGTGCCGATGCCGAGCAGGCGGATGCCTTCGTCCGGAATGGTCGTGACGCCCATCTCGGACTCGGCGGAGGATCCGTAGACCCAGATGAACATGGAGAAGGTGAAGATGACGACGATGTTGTTGAGGACTGGAGTCCACATCATCGCGCCGAACTTGCCCCGGGCGTTGAGGATCTGACCCATCACCACGTGGACGCCCATGAAGAAGATCGTGGGCAGGCAGAAACGCGCGAAGGTGACGGCCACGCTGTTCGCCGCGGCGTCGCTCGCGATGGTGTCCGACATGGCGCGGATCAGCAGGGGCGCGCCGAACACGGCGAGGGTGACGATCAGGCCGAGCGCGACCATGACGAGCGTCAGCAGCCGGTTGGCGTACGCCTCGCCGCCGTCCTCGTCGTCCTTCATCGAGCGAACGAGCTGAGGAACGAAGACGGAGTTGAGGCCACCGCCGACGGTCAGGATGTAGATCATCGTCGGCAGGGTGGCCGCGACGGTGTAGGTGTCACCGAGCAGGGCGGCGCCCAGGGCACCCGTGATCACCAGGCTGCGTACGAAACCGGTGAGGCGGGAGACCAGCGTGCCGGCCGCCATCACGGCGCTCGACTTCAGCAGGCTCGACGCACGACCGCCACCGGACTTCTTCGGGACGGGCGCGGGGGCGGGCGCCGGTTCGGGCTCCTGCGGGGCGGGCGGCTGCCCGTGCCCCTGCTGGTCCCGGTAGAGGTGCGCGAACGCGTCCGGCTCGGGCTGCTCCTCGGCGGCGTGCGTGACGAGGTCGTCGACCCCGGTGAACTGAACGGTCCTGGCGTCGTCACCGTAAGGGAGATGACGGGACGGTCCGTCGGGCTCGGGTGGCGGGGTCTGCGCCCAGACCCTCGGGTCCGGGGCGTACTGCGGCGCGGCGGGCTGCTGGTAGAGCGGCGGGGGCTCTTCGTAGGTGCCGGGCGGGGGCGGCGGGTGTGCCGCTCTGTCGTAGAGCGCCTCGCCGACCGGGTCCTGGGCGGCGAGGTCCTGGCTGCCGTACGGATCCTGCTCGTAGGCGTGCTGGACGTACGGATCAGGGGCGGGCGGCGGGACCGGGGGCGGCACATGGCCCGCCGCGGGGGGCATCCCGCCGGAAGGCGCGCTGCCGCCGCCCGCGCTTTGACCGCGGTCACCGTCGTACGGCGCGTTCATGGTTTACCCCACCTCATCGTCCCCGGCCGACCGGCCACGACATCGCTCAACGGTCCACTTTCTCACCCTGGCCCGACGGGCCGGTGCTTTGCGCTCCGGTGTCCGGCGCAGGGTCACTCGGCTGCTCGGGATCGTCGCTCTGCGCAGTCGTACCGTCGGCCTCCGGGACCGCTTCCGCGTCGGTCCCGGGGTCCGCGGCCGCCTCCTGCTCATCCGGCGTACCGGCGGCGTCCGCCGCTTCCGCCTCGCGTGCCGCGGCGCGCTTGCGGTGGGTGTACATCCGGATACCCGCGAGAGCGAGCAGCAGGAAGCCGCCGGCGATCACCAGCATCACGGTCGGCGTGATCTCCGAGACCTTCACGGTGAAGGTCATCGGCTTGCCGTACGGCTTTCCGTCCTCGGTGTACAGCTGCGCCGTCATCGGAACCGGACCGTTGGCGTTGGCGGACGCCGTGAACTTCACCGACTGGCTGTGACCGCCGGCGATCTTCACCGGCAGTTCGGCCACGGCGCTGTCGCCGTTCAGCTTCAGACGGGTCGGCTTGGTCGACGTCAGGCGCAGCACCAGGTGCTCGACGTCCTGCAGAAGCTGGTTCTGCACGGTGACGGGGATGGTGGCGCTGCGCCCGGAGAGGGTCAGATCGGACTTCTCGATCAGCTGGACCTCGGTGGTGAGGTCCTGCAGGTGGACCTGCACGCTCTGCCGGTACGCCGTGGCGGGCTCGGAGCGGCCGCGCCAGGAGGTCGACATCTCCCGGTTGATCGCGTTGCCGAAGGGCGTCACGACCCGGGACGCCATGGTCAGAATGACCTTGAAGTTGTCCAGGGTGTCCTGGGTGGTCTTCATGTCCTGGAAGGCCTGTACGGGCAGCTCCTGCTTGCGGAGCTTGGCGGGGTACTTCCGGGCGCCCGGGATCTTCGTCGTGGCCCGGTCGTCGGGCTTGGCCGCTGCCGCCGTGAGCAGGTCGCTGGGCTGGCTCCAGCGCTGGGCCGACAGGGCGCGCACGGCGGTCGCCATCGACTGGGCCTGCGCGGCGGTGGGCATCCGCTGCGGGGCGACCACGATGCTGCGCAGCTTGCCCGGCTGCTGCTGGGTCACGGCCAGGGTGTGGGCGAGGAACTGCTGGACGGCCAGGGTCGAGTCGCCCGCCCGTGTCATGTCGCCCTGGAAGGCCGTGGACAGTGACGCGTCGGCCACCACGGCGGTGGTACCGCCGCCGATGGGCCGGGCGGCATTGGGCGTGTAGGGCAGCTCGTCGCGGATGCTGTCGTTGCGGGCGATCACCTTGTCGGCGCCGGCCGAGGTGGCGACGTCGATGATCGACGGGTCGACCGCACCGTCGACCGGCCAGGCGAAGTCGACCGACGGCTTCACATGGAGGATGGTCTCGACCGTGCTCTCGGCCACCTCCGTGGCCGGCTGGAGGTGGCTGAGTGAGCCGGAGACGTCCTTGCCCCGGTGGGCGAGGGACGCCAGGTCCGGGTCGGCGTAGGGCAGCGCCACCACCTTGTCGCCCTGCACCGCCTTGTCCAGGCTGTTCAGCCACTGCTTGGCGATCGCCTGGTTCTTGCCGGCGACTCGTTCGTTCCCGTCCTTGACCTGGTAGTTCCGGGTCATGGCGTCCACGGTGGCGAGCAGGTCCGGGTCGACGACCCAGGTGACGGGGAGCTCGGCGCCGAGCGCGACGAGCCGCTCCAGCCGTCCGCCCGGGGCGAGCTCCGTGGCCAGCTCGTCGTCCTCGAATACCGGCGTCTGCTGGTCGTCCGAGCCGGTCTCCGCCGACAGGTGCGTCGAGGAGATCAGCGGCCAGAGATAGGTGACCTGCGTCTTCTTCTCCGTGGCCTCGGGCTGCCAGGGCAGGAAGGTGCGCTCGATGCCCAGCACCTGGTCGTAGGAGGTGCCCGCGGTCCGTCCCGAAAGGGAAACCCCGAGCTGGTAGACCCCGTCGTCGTCGAGACCCAGCTTCTCGACCGGAACCGAAAGGCTGAAGTCCTTGCTGATGCCGGCCGCGAGCTTCGGGATCTTGATGCTGTACGGGCCGCCGAGGGCCGCGCCGTCATTGCCCGGTGCGAAGCCGGTGCGCTTGGCCACCGCGTCGATCTCGCCGCGGCTGGTCATCCGCGATCCGACGCGCAGGTCGACCTGCGCCCCGTTCACCGTCTCCTTGCCCTCATTGGTCACCGTGCCGCTGATCGTGAGGGTGTCCCCCTCCACCGGCGTGGTCGGCGTGAATGTGTCCAGGGACACGTCGACGGTCCGGGACGGGGACGCCTTCTCGGCGGCGGACGCGGGGGGCGCGGAGGGGACGTACAGCAGGCCTGCCAGGAGCGGCGCGCTCACGATGGCGGAGGCCGCACGCCGTAGCCACCGCCGGGCAGGAGAGCGACTCGTGCTCTGGAAGTCTGCCGCCTCGGCCACGCGCTCGCCCGTCCTCGTCGTCTGTTGCCGTTGGTGGTTCGTCGGTTCCTGCGTCCACGCATGGTAACGAGGAGCGCCGGGGCTAAGTGCCGCGGACTGCTCCACATGATCGGAGCAGTATGGGGCCCTGGACCAGGTGAGCGGGGCCCGGGGTGGGCGAAAACCGGGACGCCGCCCAGGGCCGGGGCACGTACCCTTTTCTGTTGTGCCGAACGCCAACGAAGACAACCCGACTGCACTGAGCCAGGTGCAACGCCGCGCGGTCAGCGAACTACTGCGCGTGTCCCCCGTCGCCGACGATCTCGCCCGTCGCTTCCACGAGGCCGGGTTCAGCCTCGCTCTGGTCGGCGGCTCGGTTCGGGACGCACTGCTCGGCCGGCTCGGCAACGACCTCGATTTCACCACCGACGCACGCCCCGAGGACGTTCTGAAGATCGTCCGCCCCTGGGCCGACGCGGTCTGGGAGGTCGGGATCGCCTTCGGCACGGTGGGGGTGCAGAAGGCCGCCCACGTCGAGGGCGCTGAACAGATCTTCCAGATCGAGGTCACGACGTACCGCTCGGAGGCGTACGACAGGACCTCGCGCAAGCCGGAGGTGTCCTACGGCGACTCCATCGAGGAGGACCTGGTACGCCGCGACTTCACCGTCAACGCGATGGCCGTCGCGCTGCCGGAGAAGGAGTTCATCGATCCGCACGGTGGTCTGGAGGACCTCTCCCAGCGCGTCCTGCGGACGCCGGGAACGCCCGAGGAGTCCTTCTCCGACGACCCGCTGCGCATGATGCGCGCCGCGCGGTTCGCCGCGCAGCTCGACTTCGAGGTCGCGCCCGAGGTCGTGGACGCGATGAGGCGGATGTCGGAGCGGATCGAGATCGTCTCCGCCGAGCGCGTACGGGATGAGTTCAACAAGCTGATCCTCTCCGCGCATCCCCGCAAGGGGCTGGGCCTGCTGGTCGACACCGGTCTCGCTCAGCGCGTGCTGCCCGAGCTGCCCGCGCTCCGGCTCGAGAGCGATGAGCACCACCGGCACAAGGACGTCTACGAGCACTCGCTGATCGTGCTGGAGCAGGCCATCGACCTCGAAGAGGACGGTCCCGACCTGGTCCTGCGGCTGGCGGCGCTGTTGCATGACATCGGCAAGCCGCGCACGCGTCGCTTCGAGGTGGACGGCCGGGTCTCCTTCCACCACCACGAGGTGGTGGGCGCGAAGATGACCAAGAAGCGTATGACCGCGCTCAAGTACTCCAACGAGATGATCAAGGACGTCTCGCGCCTGGTGGAGCTGCATCTGCGCTTCCACGGCTACGGCACGGGTGAGTGGACCGATTCCGCCGTACGCCGCTACGTGCGCGACGCAGGCCCGCTGCTGAGCCGCCTGCACAAGCTGACCCGCTCGGACTGCACCACCCGCAACAAGCGCAAGGCGGCCGCTCTCTCCCGGGCCTATGACGGGCTGGAGGAGCGCATCGCGAAGCTCCAGGAGCAGGAGGAGCTGGACTCGATTCGGCCCGACCTGGACGGCAACCAGATCCAGGAGATCCTCGGCATCCGCCCTGGGCCTGCCGTCGGTCAGGCGTACAAGTTCCTGTTGGAGCTGCGCCTGGAGAACGGGCCGATGGAGCACGACGACGCCGTCGCGGCGCTCAAGGAGTGGTGGGCCGCTCAGGACTGAGTTGGGCGCCGCCGTCATGTTTCACGTGAAACATGACGGCCGGAGAGAGGCAACACGGAGGGCGATGTTTCACGTGAAACATCGCCCTCCGTCGCGCTACAGCAAGGCATCGGCGCGCCTCCAGCGCAGCAGCGCGGCGGCGACGCCCCCGTACAAGCAGGCGACCATGACGACCAGCGGGACCGATCGGCCGTCGGCCGGAAGCATCAGGGCGGCAATGCCGGCCGCGCCGACGAAGGCCGCGTTGTAGAGCACGTCGTAAAGGGAGAAGACCCGCCCCCGGTACGCGTCGTCCACCGCCAGCTGCACCACCGTGTCCGTGGAAATCTTGGACCCCTGGGTCACGAGGCCCAGGACGAAGGCGGCGACCAGTATGGGCGCAGGCGCGAAGGGGAGTCCCAGTGCCGGTGCCAGCACGGCGGCCGACCTGGCGCACACCACCATCCAGCCGCCCTGCCCCAGCCGCCCGACCGCCCACGGTGAGAGCACCGCGGCGGCGAAGAACCCCGCCCCCGAGATACCGACGGCCAGGCCCAGCAAGGCGAGCCCCTCCGACTCGGTCGACGTCCAGGCGTACCGGCAGAGCATCAGCACCATCACGGTCAGCGCGCCGTAGCAGAAGCGCATCACCGTCATCGCGGCGAGCACCCGGGCCGCCGCCCGCCGCCGGGCGAGGTGGCGCACCCCGCTGATCAGCCCCTGGGCCGTCGAGGCCAGCGCCGCCCCCAGCCGGGGCTGCACCACTCCCGGGTCGGGGCCCAGCAGCTCGCGGCCCATGCGCAGCGAGGCCAGGGCCGAGCACAGGTAGAGGCCGGCGCCCAGCAGCACCACCGTCGCGTCGGAGTCGGCGCCCAGCAGCCGTACGACGAAGGCGAGCCCGCCGCCCGCCGTGGCCGCCAGCGTGCCGGCGGTGGGCGAGACCGAGTTGGCCATCACGAGCCGGTCGGCGTCCACGACACGGGGCAGCGCGGCCGAAAGCCCGGCGAGGACGAATCGGTTGACGGCCGTGACGGAGAGCGCCGACGCGTAGAAGAGCCAGTCCGGTACGGAGGTGAGGATCAGGAACGCCGTGCCGGTGGCGAGCAGGGCGCGCAGCAGGTTGCCGTAGAGGAAGACCTGGCGTCGCTGCCAGCGGTCCAGCAGGACACCCGCGAACGGGCCGACGAACGAGTACGGCAGCAGCAGAACCGCCATGGCGGAGGCGATCGCGGTGGGCGAGGTCTGCTTCTCGGGGGAGAAGACGACGTACGTGGCGAGTGCGACCTGGTAGACCCCGTCGGCGCACTGCGAGAGCAGTCGTACGGCCAGCAGGCGGCGGAAGTTCGTCAGGCGCACGAGTACGCGCAGATCACGTACGACAGGCATGGCAGCAAGGGTCACATACGGCGAAGGTCCCCGGGCAGATGCCACGGGGACCTTCGGCGAGTGGGGCGGAGGCTTAGCGCTCGACCTCGCCCTTGATGAACTTCTCGACGTTCTCGTAGGCCTCGTCGTCGAAGTACTGGACCGGCGGGGACTTCATGAAGTACGAGGACGCGGAGAGGATCGGGCCGCCGATGCCGCGGTCCTTGGCGATCTTCGCGGCGCGCAGGGCGTCGATGATGACACCCGCCGAGTTGGGGGAGTCCCACACCTCGAGCTTGTACTCCAGGTTCAGCGGAACGTCACCGAAGGCACGGCCCTCGAGGCGGACGTACGCCCACTTGCGGTCGTCCAGCCAGGCGACGTAGTCCGACGGACCGATGTGGACGTTCTTGTCACCGAGGTCACGGTCGGGGATCTGCGAGGTGACGGCCTGCGTCTTGGAGATCTTCTTGGACTCCAGGCGGTCGCGCTCGAGCATGTTCTTGAAGTCCATGTTGCCGCCGACGTTCAGCTGCATGGTGCGCTCGAGACGGACGCCGCGGTCCTCGAACAGCTTCGCCATGACGCGGTGCGTGATGGTGGCGCCGACCTGCGACTTGATGTCGTCACCGACGATCGGGACACCGGCCTCGGTGAACTTGTCCGCCCACTCCTTGGTGCCGGCGATGAAGACCGGGAGGGCGTTGACGAAGGCGACCTTGGCGTCGATGGCGCACTGGGCGTAGAACTTCGCCGCGTCCTCGGAGCCGACCGGGAGGTAGCAGACGAGGACGTCGACCTGCTTGTCCTTGAGGACCTGCACGACGTCGACCGGGGCCTCGTCGGACTCCTCGATGGTCTGGCGGTAGTACTTGCCCAGGCCGTCCAGGGTGTGGCCGCGCTGGACGGTCACGCCCGTCGACGGCACGTCGCAGATCTTGATCGTGTTGTTCTCGCTGGCACCGATCGCGTCCGCGAGGTCCAGCCCGACCTTCTTCGCGTCGACGTCGAAGGCCGCCACGAACTCCACGTCTCCGACGTGGTAGTCGCCGAACTGGACGTGCATCAGACCCGGCACCTTGGCGGCCGGGTCGGCGTCCTTGTAGTACTCGACGCCCTGCACCAGCGAGGCGGCGCAGTTGCCCACGCCGACGATGGCTACGCGAACCGAACCCATTCCGGTTGCTCCCTGTGTTGATCTTCGAAGCCCTGCAGGTCGCAGGGCCTCACTTGGCGGTGTCGTCGGACGGATCCGGCCGGGTACTGCCCCCGTGCCGGGGCAGGCCGCCCGTCTCTCCAGATGTGTCGTCCTGCTGAGCGCCGGCGGGGCCCTCGGTGGCCTGGTCGGCCTCCGGGGTCCCGGAGCCGGACCGTCGCTGGTCCCGCCCCGCCCGCTCGCTCTCGATGAGCTCGTTCAGCCAGCGCACTTCGCGCTCCACGGACTCCATGCCGTGTCGCTGCAGCTCAAGCGTGTAGTCGTCCAGGCGCTCGCGCGAGCGGGCCAGGGAGGCGCGCATCTTCTCCAGACGCTCCTCCAGGCGGCTGCGCCGGCCTTCCAGCACCCGCATCCGCACCTCGCGCTCCGTCTGCCCGAAGAAGGCGAAGCGGGCCGCGAAGTGCTCGTCCTCCCAGGAATCCGGTCCGGTGTGGGACAGGAGCTCCTCGAAGTGCTCCTTACCTTCGGCCGTCAGCCGGTAGACGATCTTGGCGCGGCGCCCGGCGAGCGAGGCGGCGAGGGCGTCCTCGGGGGCGCTGCCCGGTTCCTCGATCAACCAGCCGTTTGCGACCAGCGTCTTGAGGCAGGGGTAGAGGGTCCCGTAACTGAAGGCCCGGAAGATCCCCAGCGACGTGTTGAGCCGCTTACGCAGCTCGTATCCGTGCATCGGAGCTTCGCGGAGCAGGCCGAGGACGGCGAACTCGAGGATGCCGGAGCGCCTGCTCATCCATCGCCCTCCTCCGCCTTCGCCGGCTCTGGCGCCGTGACTCTTATGCCGTGCTGATGTATCGACTCGATACATCCCGACGATAGAACGGCCCGGCACCCTCGACAAGGGCGGCTAGGGTGAGCGGCGTCACATAGTCAATTCGGAGTAAACGACTTGCCTGATTTGGGATGAACTTCAGTCCTCAGAGGTTTTTGACCGTGCGTAGTCTGTGCGGCATGCACACCCGTGGGAACCATGCGACGCCGTTCGGCGTCCTCGTTCTGAGTGCATGGCGGATGAGCCCCACCCAGGGCTGGTCCGTATCCATTTCGGGGGGACCGGAACTCAGCTGCCGCTTCCAGGCGTACTCGCCTGCCCGAGGAGTAGTCGTTCGATGAGCGAGCACCGTCGCAAACCGCCACAGCCGCAGGGTGGCGGACGTGCCGCGGCCAGGCGAGCCGCCCAGCAGCCCACGGGCCGCAGGGCGGCTCAGGCGCGAGGAACCAGTGCAGGATCTCCTGCCGACCCGTACGGCGGCGGCGAGGAGCGGGTGTACGGCAGCCGTGCCGAGGCCCGCCGGGCCGCCCAGCGCGGCGGACGCCGCCGTGGTGCCGAGGGTGCAGGCGGCGGAGCCGGTGGAGCTGGCGGACACGGTGGCGGCCGACGGGGCGGCGGCGGCCACAACGGCGGCCGTGGCGGGCAGCCGGGCAAGAAGCGGCTGATCGACTACCCCCGGCACAACAAGTACGGATGGCGCCGCTGGGTGCCCTCCTGGAAGCTCGTCACCGGGATGTTCCTCGGGTTCGCAGCCTCGGTCATGGGTGCCTCGGCGGTCGTGTACGCCATGGTGGAGGTGCCGCAGGCGGTCAAGATCGCCACGGCCCAGAACAACGTCTACTACTACTCCGACGGCACGCAGATGGCCGCCACCGGTGGTGAGATCAACCGGCAGATCCTGGACTACGACCAGATCCCCAAGGACATGCAGAACGCGGTGATCTCGGCCGAGAACAAGACGTTCTGGGACGACAAGGGCGTCGACCCGAAGGGCATCAGCCGCGCCCTGGTCAACATGGCCATGGGTGAGCAGACCCAGGGTGGCTCCACCATCACCCAGCAGTACGTGAAGAACGCGATGCTGGACGACCAGAGCCAGACCATCAGCCGCAAGGCCAAGGAACTGTTCATCTCCCTCAAGGCCGGCATGGAGGAGCCCAAGAAGGAAGTGATGGCCGGCTACCTGAACACCTCGTACTACGGACGAGGTGCGTACGGTATCCAGGCCGCGGCGCGCACGTACTACGAGAAGGACGCGAAGAAGCTCACCGCCAGTGAGTGCGCGTTCCTCGCCGCGCTGCTGAAGGGCGCCACCTACTACGACCCGGCCGGTTCGGTGGACATCGACCCCAGAGCCACGCCCGCGGCCAACACGGAGGCCGCCACCAAGCGGTGGAAGTGGATCCTCGACGAGATGGTCAAGGACGGCCACCTCGACCCCGTGGAGCGGGCCAAGTTCACGGACTTCCCGATGCCCAAGCCGCCGAAGAAGGAGGCGCGGCTCGGTGGCCAGGTCGGGTACATGGTGGACCTGGCCAAGGCGTTCGTCATCAACAACAACGACGTGGGCATCACGGCGAAGAAGCTCTCGCAAGGCGGCTACGAGATCTACACGACGTTCGACAGTAAGAAGGTCGAAGCGTTGAAGAAGGCCGTGCAGAGCGTCGAGAAGGCCAACATCGACCCCAAGGCGCGCCCGAAGACGGACACGCACGTCCAGTTCGGTGGTGCCTCCGTCGATCCGAAGACGGGTGCGATCGTCGCCATCTACGGCGGCTCCGACGCGACCAAGCACTTCACCAACAACGCCGACCAGACCGGTGCTCAGGTCGGCTCGACGTTCAAGCCGTTCGTGCTGGCCGCGGCGATGGAGTACGGGGTACGTGACCCGCAGGGCGAGGCCGTTCAGGGCCCCGACCAGCGCCGCACCGTCGACCCGGACAAGACGTACTACAACGGTGCGAACAAGCTCAAGATCAAGAAGTACGACGGCAGCGTCTGGCACAACGAGGACGGTGAGGAGTGGCTCCAGGTCAACGACGGTGACAAGAGCTACGGGGACATCAACCTCCGCGAGGCGATGATCCACTCGGCCAACTCGCCCTTCGTGCAGCTGGGCATGGACGTCGGCATCGAAGAGGTCCGGCAGACGGCCGTCGCGGCCGGTCTGCGCAAGGAGAGCCTGGTCGCGGCGAACGTTCCGTCGTTCTCGATCGGTATCTCCGACCCCAGCGCCATCCGTATGGCGGGCGCCTACGCCACCTTCGCGGCCAACGGCAAGCAGCGTGACCCGTTCTCCGTGAAGGAAGTGAAGAAGCGCGGCGAGACGATCTTCAAGCACGAGGCCACGACGAAGCAGGCCTTCTCGAGCGCCATCGCCAGCAACGTCACCGACGTGCTGAGGGACGTCGTCGAGGACCCCGAGGGCACCGGTAACAACGCGGCCATCCCGGGCCGCCAGGTCGCCGGCAAGACCGGTACCACCGACGGCAACAAGTCCGCCTGGTTCGTCGGCTACACGCCGCAACTGGCCACCGCGATCGACATGTACCGGATGGACGACAACGCGGCGAACAAGAACCGCAAGTTCCTCGAGATGTTCGGCACCGGTGATCAGAAGAAGATCCACGGTTCGTCGTTCCCGTCCGAGATCTGGCAGAAGTACATGTCGACGGCGCTCAAGGGCCAGAAGGTGATCCCCTTCCCCGAGCCGGAGCAGTTGGAGGCCGACACCGTGTACGGCGGCGGCGCCAAGAGCCCGGAGCCCACGCCGTCCGACACGCCTTCGCAGACGCCGTCCCAGACGCCGTCGCAGAGCCCGTCGCCGACCCCGTCGCAGTCGGAGAGCTCCAAGCCCGCGGAGCCCTCGTGCGGCCCGTTCGACTGGGACTGCGAGAACGAGAACGGTGGTCAGGACGGCGGTCAGGACGGTGGCCAGGACGGTGGTCAGGACGGTGGTGGCGGGACCGACACGGGTGGTACCGATGACGGCGGCACCACCACCGGCGGCACCAGTCCCAGTCCCTCGTTGACCACCGGCGGCACCACCAACGGCAACGGAAACGGTGGCGCCAACGGAGGCTGGTTCGGCGGGACGGAGGGCTAGCGCCCGGCGTCCCCACCGCCGCCCAGGGCCGCGAGGCCAAGCCTTGGTATGAGGGCCGCCGCATCCTGTACGCACATCGTGCGCGTACGCCGGATGCGGCGGCCCTCGACGTTGTCCACAGGCCGTTGTCCACAGGCCGCGCCGGTCCGCAGCCCCGTACGGCAGGATGTCCCCATGCCGAGCCCACACAAGACGACGAGCGCCCACCAGGACGGGCCCGTCGTGCCCCCGACCCGGCGGGACGAGGTCGCAGCCGCCGGCAGCGAGCTGATCGGGGGCCCCGTCGGCCGCCGCGCACGGCTCGGTGGCAGCGCGCTCACACCCGTGCGGGTGATCGCCCTCGTCGCGATCGGCATGTTCGCCCTCGGCATGGTGCAGAAGCTGCCCTGCTACAACTGGGCGTGGTTCCGCGGAACCAGTTCGCAGTACACCCACGCCTGCTACTCCGACATCCCCCACCTGTTCATCGGGCGGGGCTTCGCCGACGGGCTGATCCCGTACTTCGACCGCCTCGGCGGCGACATGGAATACCTCGAATACCCGGTGCTCACCGGACTGTTCATGCAGGTCGCGTCCTGGCTGACGCTCCCCTTCGACGGTGACCTGCAGTACCGCGAGCAGATGTACTGGATGGTCAACGCGGGCATGCTGATGGTCTGCACGGCCGTCCTCGTGGTCTGCGTCGCCCGCACCCACCGCAACCGGCCCTGGGACGCCCTGCTGGTCGCCCTGGCGCCCGCCTTCGCGCTCACGGCCACCATCAACTGGGACCTGCTCGCGCTGGCTCTCACCGCCGCCGCCATGCTGATGTGGTCCCGGGAGCGGGTGCTCGCCTTCGGCATCCTCCTGGGCCTGGCCACCGCCGCCAAGTTCTACCCGTTCCTCCTGCTCGGGCCGTTGCTGCTGCTGTGCTGGCGGGCATGGAAATGGCGGGAGTTCGGGATCGCCGTGCTGGGCACGGCGGCCTCATGGCTCGCGGTCAACGTGCCGGTGATGCTGCTGGCCCCCGAGGGCTGGAAGAAGTTCTACTCCTTCAGCGAGGAACGGGGCATCGACTTCGGCTCCTTCTGGCTGATCATCACCCAGCGCACCGGCGCCAACATCACACCGGACGCCGTCAACACGTACGCGAGCGTGCTGATGGGGCTGGCCTGCCTCGGGATCGCCGCCCTGACGCTGACGGCGCCCCGCCGGCCGCGTTTCGCGCAACTGGCCTTCCTGGTGATCGCGGCGTTCATCCTCACCAACAAGGTCTATTCGCCGCAGTACGTGCTCTGGCTGATCCCGCTCGCCGCCCTGGCGCGCCCGCGCTGGCGGGACTTCCTGATCTGGCAGGCCTGCGAGGTCATGTACTTCGTCGGGATCTGGATGTACCTGGCGTACACCACGAGCGGCAACAAGCAGGGCCTGCCGACGGAGGGCTACCAGTTCGCCATCGTCCTGCACCTGGCCGGCACGCTGTTCCTGTGCGCCATGGTGGTACGGGACGTCCTGATGCCCGAGCGCGACGGGGTACGGCGCGACGGGTCCGACGATCCGGCCGGGGGCGTGCTGGACCGCGCGGAGGACGTCTTCGTGCTCGGCAGGGCGGCGCACCCGCCCCAGCACGCCGCACACGCGGTCCAGGCACCGCGTGTGGAGTGGGGCGTGGTACGGGAGTGACGAGCGTCGTACGGGACGGTGACGGCCCCCCAGGCGGCCCTGGGGCGGGCTGACCGTCGGTGGGTCCCTAGCGCTCGACCAGGCGGTCGAACTGGGTGGTGGTGTGCCGGAGGTGGGCGACCAGTTCGTCGCCGACCTTCGGTTCCTGCGCGTCCGACGGGACGAAGAGGATCGACACCTGCATGTGCGGCGGCTCGGCGAACCAGCGCTGCTTGCCCGCCCAGACGAACGGCGACAGATTGCGGTTGACCGTCGCCAGGCCGGCCCGGGCCACGCCCTTGGCGCGCGGCATCACGCCGTGCATGGCCTTCGGGGCCTCCAGGCCCACCCCGTGGGACGTGCCGCCCGCGACGACGACCAGCCAGCCGTCGGACGCCGCCTTCTGCTGGCGGTAGCCGAAACGGTCCCCCTTGGCGACGCGGGTGACGTCCAGGACCGCACCCCGGTACTGCGTCGCCTCGTGGTCGCCCAGCCACAGCCGCGTACCGATCCGGGCCCGGAACCGGGTCTGGGGGAACTGCTGCTGGAGCCGTGCCTGCTCCTCCGCCTTGAGGTGGCTGACGAACATGGTGTGCAGCGGCAGGCGCGCCGCGCGCAGCCGGTCCATCCAGCCGATGACCTCCTCGACGGCGTCGGTGCCGTCCGTGCGGTCCAGCGGCAGGTGCAGCGCGAAGCCCTCCAGGCGTACGTCCTCGATGGCCGCGTGCAGCTGGCCCAGCTCGTGCTCGGCGATGCCGTGCCGCTTCATCGAGCTCATGCACTCGATGACGACCCGGGCGCCGACCAGCGCGTGCACCCCGTCCACGGACGACACCGAGCGGATCACCCGGTCCGGCAGCGGAACCGGTTCCTCGCCCCGCCGGAACGGGGTGAGGACCAGCAGGTCACCGCCGAACCAGTCCTTGATGCGGGCCGCCTCGTACGTCGTGCCCACCGCCAGCATGTCGGCCCCGAAGCGGGCCGCCTCCTCCGAGAGCCGCTCGTGGCCGAAGCCGTAACCGTTGCCCTTGCACACCGGGACGAGGCCCGGGAACTGGTCGATCACGGTCTTCTGGTGCGCCCGCCAGCGAGCGGTGTCGACGTAGAGGGAGAGCGCCATGGCCGGCCCGGAACCTTTCTGTGGCTGCGGTGTATCAGGGGTGAGTACGAGACTACGGAAGCGTCAGCGGCGTGACATGTAAATGTCGAGGGCCTTGTGCAGCAGCTTGTTCAGCGGGAAGTCCCACTCGCCGATGTACTCGACGGCCTCGCCGCCCGTGCCCACCTTGAACTGGATCAGGCCGAAGAGGTGGTCCGTCTCGTCCAGGGAGTCGGAGATGCCCCGGAGGTCATAGACGGTGGCGCCCATCGCGTAGGCGTCGCGCAGCATTCGCCACTGCATAGCGTTCGACGGCCGGACCTCGCGGCCGATGTTGTCCGAGGCTCCGTAGGAGTACCAGACGTGCCCGCCGACCACGAGCATGGTCGCCGCCGACAGGTTCACGCCGTTGTGGCGGGCGAAGTACAGCCGCATGCGGTTGGGGTCCTCGTTGTTGAGGACGGTCCACATGCGCTGGAAGTACGACAGCGGGCGGGGGCGGAAGCGGTCGCGGACGGCCGTGATCTCGTACAGCCGCTGCCACTCGGCGAGGTCCTCGTAACCGCCCTGGACGACCTCGACGCCGGCCTTCTCGGCCTTCTTGATGTTGCGCCGCCACAACTGGTTGAAGCCCTTGAGGACGTCGTCGAGCGAACGGTTCGCCAGCGGCACCTGGAAGACGTAGCGGGGCTGTACGTCACCGAAGCCGGCGCCGCCGTCCTCACCCTGCTGCCAGCCCATCTTGCGCAGCCGGTCCGACACCTCGAAGGCCCGCGGCTCGATGTGCGTCGCCTCGACGTCACGCAGGCGCTTGACGTCCGGGTCCTGGATGCCGGACTTGATCGCGCCCGCGTCCCAGCGGCGGATGACGACCGGCGGGCCCATCTTCACGGAGAAGGCACCCTGGTGCTTCAGGTGCGCCAGCATCGGCTGGAGCCAGTCGTCCAGGTTGGGCGCGTACCAGTTGATCACCGGGCCCTCGGGGAGGTACGCGAGGTAGCGCTTGATCTTCGGAAGCTGCCGGTAGAGCACTAGGCCGGCGCCGACCAGCTGGCCGTCCTTGTCGAACCAGCCCAGGTTCTCCGAGCGCCACTCGGTCTTCACATCAGCCCATGCGGGGACCTGGCAGTGACTAGCCGCGGGCAGGCTCTGGATGTACGCCAGATGCTGCTCTCGGCTGATGGTCCTCAGGGTCAGGCTCATGCGGGGCGCTCCTCGGCAGGTGTGTCCCCATGGGTACAGGGGCTCCGGCTCTCGCGCCGAAGCCTACTGGCACCGGGGAGCGCCCCGACTGGCTGTACGCCAGGAGGGCCTAACCGAGGACACCGCCGAAGAGGCCGCCGTGTGCCATCCCGAGGCCGAAACCGATCGCCGAGGCGCCCAGACCGATGATCAGCAGGGTGCGCTCGCGTGTCGTCTCGGAGATGTACTGGCCGTAGGCGCCGGTGACGAGGCCCAGCAGGCCCGTCCACGAGCTGATCAGATGGAGGCTGTGGAACTGGGCCGTGATGAAGGCGACGGCACCCAGTACCAGGGTCACCGCCATCAGCGTGTCCTGGAGCGGATGGGGCTTGCCGTCCGTGGCGAAGAGCGACGAGGTGGGGTGACGGTGGAATGCCTGGGCCATGAGGTACCTCCTGGCTGTGCCGGAAGGCGGCGCATCGTAGCGCCGCACGCACCCGATGTGTACAGATTGCGTCCCCTGGCCACAGGATTTCAACCGGAAGCCGGTGTGCGGGTACTCTGTACGGTCTGCACCGGTGTCTGCCCATGCCCTGATCAGGGTCCCCCACTCGCTGGGGGTGATTGTCAGTGGCGGCCGATACCGTTGCTCACGCATCACGACCCTCCTGCCACGGAACGACCGTGGCCGCTGAGTCCAAAGGAGGTGGGTTCCACATGCGTCACTACGAGGTGATGGTCATCCTCGACCCCGATCTCGAGGAGCGCGCTGTCTCCCCGCTGATCGAGAACTTCCTCTCCGTCGTCCGTGAGGGCAACGGAAAGGTGGAGAAGGTCGACACCTGGGGCCGTCGTCGTCTCGCTTACGAGATCAAGAAGAAGCCCGAGGGCATCTACTCGGTCATCGACCTGCAGGCCGAGCCTGCGGTCGTCAAGGAGCTCGACCGCCAGATGAACCTGAACGAGTCGGTCCTCCGGACCAAGGTCCTCCGTCCCGAGACCCACTGAGCACCTAGCTCAGAGGTCATCGGGTTTCGAGTAGCAGCAGCAAGCAGCCAGAAGCAATCCCGCCGAGAGGTTCCCCATGGCAGGCGAGACCGTCATCACGGTCGTCGGCAATCTTGTCGACGACCCCGAGCTGCGCTTCACCCCGTCCGGTGCGGCGGTCGCGAAGTTCCGCGTCGCGTCCACTCCCCGCACCTTCGACCGTCAGACCAATGAGTGGAAGGACGGCGAGAGCCTGTTCCTGACCTGCTCGGTCTGGCGCCAGGCGGCGGAGAACGTCGCCGAGTCGCTTCAGCGAGGCATGCGCGTCGTCGTGCAGGGCCGGCTGAAGCAGCGGTCCTACGAGGACCGCGAGGGCGTCAAGCGCACGGTCTTCGAGCTGGACGTCGAGGAAGTCGGCCCCAGCCTCAAGAACGCCACGGCCAAGGTCACCAAGACCACCGGCCGCGGTGGCCAGGGCGGCTACGGCGGTGGCCAGCAGGGCGGCGGCAACTGGGGCGGTGCCCCGGGTGGTGGCCAGCAGGGTGGCGGCGCTCCCGCCGACGACCCCTGGGCGACCAGCGCGCCGGCCGGCGGCGGCCAGCAGCAGGGCGGTGGGGGCGGCTGGGGCGGAAGCTCCGGCGGTTCCGGCGGCGGCTACTCGGACGAGCCCCCCTTCTAAGCCTCCGGGCTTACAGGGATCAGGCTCGTACCCCACTTCTTGATCACACAGGAGATACACCATGGCGAAGCCGCCTGTGCGCAAGCCGAAGAAGAAGGTCTGCGCATTCTGCAAGGACAAGACCGCGTACGTGGACTACAAGGACACGAACATGCTGCGGAAGTTCATTTCCGACCGCGGCAAGATCCGTGCCCGCCGCGTCACCGGCAACTGCACGCAGCACCAGCGTGACGTCGCCACGGCCGTCAAGAACAGCCGTGAGATGGCGCTGCTGCCCTACACGTCCACCGCGCGATAAGGGAGGGTGACCGAAACATGAAGATCATCCTCAAGCACGAGGTCTCCGGCCTCGGCACCGCTGGTGACGTCGTTGACGTCAAGGACGGTTACGCTCGCAACTACCTGGTCCCGCGCGGTTTCGCGATCCGCTGGACCAAGGGTGGCGAGAAGGACGTGGCGCAGATCCGCCGCGCCCGCAAGATCCACGAGATCGCGACCATCGAGCAGGCCAACGAGGTCAAGGCTCAGCTCGAGGGCACGAAGGTGCGCCTGGCCGTTCGCTCCGGCGACGCCGGCCGTCTCTTCGGCTCCGTGACCCCGGCCGACATCGCTGCGGCGATCAAGTCCGCGGGTGGTCCCGAGGTCGACAAGCGCCGTGTCGAGCTCGGTTCGCCGATCAAGACCCTCGGCTCGCACCAGGTCTCCGTGCGTCTGCACGCCGAGGTCGTCGCGAAGCTCGGCGTCGAGATCGTCGCCGCCTGAGCATTGAGCTCAGCGGTCGCGTAGCGATGGGCCGTCGATCGCTCGTCGATCGTCCGGCTTGAACAGAAGGGCCGCACCTCCGGGTGCGGCCCTTCTGCTGTGCGTTCTTGCTGTCTCATGTTCTTGCTGTCTCACATTCCGCTGTCTCACGTTCTGCTGTTTCACGTGAAACATGGCTTCTGTCCCGGACAGCCTCGGCGGTCCGGTGTCAGCGGGTGGCACCTGTGACCACCCAGCGGCCGGAGCGCATACGCAGCCACAGCGTCACCATCCGGACCGTCATCATCAGTCCCATCGCCCACCACAGGGCGGTCAGTCCACCGCCCAGTGCGGGCACCAGCAAGGCGACCGGCGCGAAGACGGCGAGCGTCACCAGCATGGCTCCGGCGAGGTACGGGCCGTCTCCCGCGCCCATGAGCACACCGTCCAGGACGAAGACCACCCCGGCGATCGGCTGGGCGAGCGCCACGACCATCAGCGCGGGCAGGAGTGTCTCCTGCACGGTGGGGTCGCCGGTGAACAGCGGGATGAAGAGGGGGCGGGCCAGGACGATCAGTCCGCCGAGCACCAGACCCGAGGCGATGCCCCACTCCACCATGCGGCGACAGACCCTCCGTGCCCCTTCGGCATCACCGGCGCCCAGGTAGCGGCCGATGATCGCCTGCCCCGCGATGGCGATGGCGTCCAGCGCGAAGGCCATCAGGCTCCACAGAGACAGGATGATCTGGTGAGCGGCGACATCGGCGTCGCCAAGGCGGGCGGCGACGGCAGTGGCGATCATCAGCACCGCCCGCAGCGAGAGCGTACGGACCAGGAGCGGCACCCCTGCCTGGGCGCTCGCGCGTATACCGGCGGCATCAGGGCGCAGCGAGGCGCCGTGGAGCCGTGCTCCTCTGACGACCACGAACAGGTAGGCCACCGCCATGCCGCACTGGGCGATCACCGTGCCCCAGGCCGAACCGGCGATGCCGAGGCCGGCGCCGTACACGAGCGCCACGTTCAGCACCGCGTTCGCGGCGAAGCCGGCTATGGCGACGTACAGGGGAGTACGGGTGTCCTGGAGGCCGCGGAGCACACCGGTGGCGGCGAGGACGATCAGCATCGCCGGTATCCCGAGGCTGGAGATGCGGAGGTAGGTGGTGGCGTGAGGGGCTGCGGTGCCGGAGGCGCCGAAGAGGTCGACGAGCCAGGGGGCCGCTGGCAGGGTGACCGCGATGACGGCTATGCCCAGCAGCAGCGCCAGCCAGATGCCGTCCATACCCTGGCGGATGGCCGACGGCAGGTCGCCGGCGCCGACGCGGCGGGCGACGGCCGCGGTGGTGGCGTAGGCGAGGAAGACGAAGACGCTGACAGCCGTGGACAGCAGGGCGGCGGCGATGCCCAGACCGGCGAGCTGTGGGGTGCCGAGGTGGCCGACGACGGCGCTGTCGACGATCACGAAGAGCGGCTCGGCGACGAGTGCGCCGAAGGCCGGGAGGGCGAGCGCGATGATCTCGCGGTCGTGCCGGCGTCGTTCGCTCTTCGGTCGCGCGGGGGCCTGGGTCATGAGGGCAATCTAATCTTCCACAGGTAAGAGATGCAAGGCGCGAGAGATCCTTACCGATCTTCGAGTTGACGCTTGATGTGTGCGCCGTTTGTTCTGATCTTGGCCCGGTGGGGAAAGTTTTTCTCCCCCACAGCCGGTGGATGGAAAAGCCGCAGGTCAGATGGGCTATGGCGGTGTGGCTATGAGTTTGTCCACACGGCTGTCCCCCGGTCCGTGCACAGGTTCTGGGGAGTTCTCCACAGCATCTGGGTCTTCACCCACAGGCCCTGTGGATAACCAGATTGGCTGACGGTGCCCGCGGGCCTACCGTGGTCCGGCGCTCGACGCGCCAGAAGCGGGAGTTGAGCCACTCGCTTTGTCAGTGTCGTGCCGTAGAAAGAGTGGCACGGCGAGGTCCGCGGAGCGGACGGGAGGAGGTGGGCCGGTGAGCATCCCCGAGCCCTTGGACGACCCCTGGGCCGACACCGGTCCCAGTGACCGTCTGCCCGTCACCCGCCAGCGCGGCAGCGACAGCCGCGGCCGCGGTATGGGCCGCGACGAGCAGCACGAGCGGGGCAGCGAGAGCGGGCCCTGGGACAGCGGCGCGGGCGGTTTCGAGCGGGTGCCGCCGCAGGACCTCGACGCCGAGCAGTCCGTGCTCGGCGGCATGCTGCTCTCCAAGGACGCGATCGCGGACGTCGTGGAGATCATCAAGGGCCATGACTTCTACAAGCCGGCCCACGAGACCATCTACACCGCGATCCTCGACCTCTACGCCAAGGGTGAGCCGGCCGACCCCATCACGGTGGGCGCCGAGCTGACCAAGCGCGGCGAGATCAACCGGGTCGGCGGGGCGCCATATCTGCACACCCTGGTCCAGTCGGTGCCGACCGCGGCGAACGCCTCGTACTACGCGGAGATCGTCCACGAGCGGGCGGTCCTGCGGCGCCTCGTCCAGGCCGGAACCAAGATCACGCAGATGGGATACGCCGCCGACGGGGATGTCGACGAGATCGTCAACTCCGCCCAGGCGGAGATCTACGCGGTCACCGAGCAGCGCACGAGCGAGGACTATCTGCCGCTCGGCGACATCATGGAAGGCGCCCTCGACGAGATCGAGGCGATCGGCTCCCGCAGCGGCGAGATGACCGGCGTACCGACCGGCTTCACGGACTTCGACTCGCTGACGAACGGCCTGCACCCCGGCCAGATGATCGTCATCGCGGCCCGTCCCGCCATGGGTAAGTCGACGCTCGCACTGGACTTCGCCCGCGCCGCGTCGATCAAGAACAACCTGCCGAGTGTCATTTTCTCCCTCGAGATGGGGCGCAACGAGATCGCGATGCGCCTGCTGTCGGCGGAGGCCCGCGTGGCGCTGCACCACATGCGTTCCGGCACGATGACCGACGAGGACTGGACGCGGCTGGCGCGCCGGATGCCGGATGTGTCCCAGGCCCCGCTCTACATCGACGACTCCCCGAACCTGTCGATGATGGAGATCCGCGCCAAGTGCCGTCGGCTCAAGCAGCGGAACAACCTCAAGCTGGTCGTCATCGACTATCTCCAGCTGATGCAGTCCGGCGGCTCCAAGCGCGCCGAAAGCCGACAGCAGGAAGTGTCGGACATGTCGCGAAACCTGAAGCTGCTGGCCAAGGAGCTGGAGATTCCGGTGATCGCACTGTCCCAGCTGAACCGTGGCCCCGAGCAGCGGACGGACAAGAAGCCGATGGTCTCGGACCTCCGTGAGTCCGGCTCCATCGAGCAGGACGCGGACATGGTCATCCTCCTTCACCGAGAGGACGCGTACGAGAAGGAGTCCCCCCGCGCGGGCGAGGCCGACCTGATCGTGGCGAAGCACCGTAACGGCCCTACGGCGACCATCACCGTGGCCTTCCAGGGCCACTACTCGCGCTTCGTGGACATGGCGCAGACCTGATCGCCCCAGGTGCGGGGTCTCGGATGTCGCGGCACAGTCCCGTCTCCGATGGCACGTCGGAGGCACCTGTGCCGTCTTCGTGAGACTCGCCGGTCGGGTTCTCACCCTTTCGGGGGCGGGTTCCGGCCCGCTCCGCCCGTCAGTGCCTCGCACTGCCGGCTGCCCACCCCCGTGGTGGCGTCCACGTTCGCGGGGACCCGGCCCGCGGTCGAGTCGCGTGTCGGGCGCTCAGCGCCTGGTCTCGTACCTGGTCAGGATCACGCCGCAGGGAAGCGTCCGCGTCTCCACCAGGTTCAGGTTCACCCAGTTGTCCAGCGCGGTGAAGAACGGCGTGCCGCCGCCCACCAGGACCGGCGCGGTGGCCAGCACGTATTCGTCGATCAGCCCGGCCCGCATGGCCGCCCCGGCGAGCGTCGCGCCGCCGATGTCCATCGGGCCGCCGTCCTCGGACTTGAGCCGGGTGATCTCGGTGACCGCATCGCCGGTGACCAGGCGGGTGTTCCAGTCGACCTTGTCGATCGTCGAGGAGAACACCACCTTCGACATGTCCCGCCAGCGGCGCGCGAACTCGATCTCCGCCGGGGTGGCGTGGGGCTGCTGGTCGCCGGTCGGCCAGTAGGAGCTCATCGTCTGCCACAGCTTGCGCCCGTACAGCGACAGGTCGGTCGCCTGCAACTGGTCGGACCAGAACTGGAACAGCTCGTCGCTCGGCACGCTCCAGCCGATGTCGTCGCCGGGCGCGGCGATGTAGCCGTCCAACGACAGGTTCATGCCGTAGATCAGTTTCCGCATGACGCCAGCCTTCCGTGAGTCGGTCTCACGCGTACGGACCGGCGCGGCGCGCGAGACTCATCGGTCCGCTTTTTGGGCCCGCACGGAGTCCTCGTGCTCGGCGGCTCAGCCACGGACTCATTCGTTCCGCCGCACGTAGAGCGAAGACCTCAGACCAGCGGCGGCCCCGCCTCGACGCGGCGCAGCACTGGAGGGAGGCGATCCAGGTCAGGGTCGGTCTGGACCTGCCGCTCGTCCCACCAGGTGACGCCGGCGTCGTGCAGTGGTCCGATCACGTCCTTGGCCTTGGCCGGGTCAGAGGGCGTGGCGCCGCCGAGTACGAACTCGAAGGGGTGCTCGGCCCCGGCCGCACGGTGCTTGCGCACGTAGCCGACCAGATCACGTACTTCGGCCACATCCGGCAGATGACCGTGCCGGGCCGTCTCGAAGAGCGGCACCGCGCCATCCCACCGCGCTGCCCTCCGCATGGGCGGGCGGCGCGGCCAGAATCCGCCGATCCAGACCGGCGGACAGGGCCGCTGCACCGTGGCGGGCAGCAGCGTCACGTCCCGGACCTCATAGTGCCGGCCATGGTGGTTCACCGAGTCGCCGGACCAGAAGCGCCTCAACAGCTCCAGGCCCTCGTCCAGCCGCTCAGCGAGGAGGCGTGGCTCGGCGGTGTCGCCGAAACTGCGGTACTCGTCCTCGATCGGACCGCCCAGACCGGCAGCGAAGATCACCCTGCCGCCGCTGAGGTGGTCCAGGGCGGCCACTTGGCGGGCGAGTTGCTGTGGACGGTAACGGGGGACTGGTGTCAGCAGGGTTCCCAGTCGGATCCGGGAGGTCGCCAGCGCGGCCGCTGTCAGCAGGATCCAGGGGTCTCCGAAAGGACGCCCTTGGTGTTGTCGGTGCAGTACATGGTCCCAGACGAAGAGCCCGTCCCAGCCGGCCTGTTCGGCAGCGGCCGCCACGGTTGCGACGTTACGGGGGTCGGCGAAGTCACCGAAGTTGGGAATGTTGATGGAGAAGCGCATTCCAGCAGGATGCGCAGCCCGGCGCGCAGGGACAATCACCTTCCTGGCCAAGCGGCTTCACTCGCCGAGCGGCTTCACAGCAGGCGGCGACCCGGAGAATTACGTGTCCGTCGGCAGGCGGAGCGGACGGCTGCAGAAGGCGCGCACAAGGAAATGCCACGGAGCTGAGAAACGAGCTGCCGGACAGGGGCTGAGACGGAGACAGCCCAGAAACCCGCTGGTCAAAGCTGTTCTCTATGAGACGTGCCGTGAGATCCACACCCCTCGTCCTCGCGTTTTGTCGCCTTAACTGTTGACCCGCAGGCCGTGACCACCGTGGGATGCCGGTCCGCGAGACGCCGAAGGGGGGTAAAGCGGTCGACGGTACCGCTCCCGGGCGGATACACCTGGGGCATGACCTCATCCTTCGAAGGACTACTCCCCAGCACCGAGCGCGCTCTCCTGTACCGGGTGGCCACCGCACAGGCGGAAGGGCGGACGCCCTCATTCGTCGGTGCGGTCGCCAGGGACGGCCGGCTGCTGTGGGAGGGCGGGCGCAGTTGTGTCGACGGGCATGTGCCGGATGCCGATACGCAGTACCGGATCGGATCCATCACCAAGACCTTCACGGCGGTTCTGGTGATGAGGCTGCGGGATGAGGGCCTGATCGACCTGGGCGACCCGCTGGAGAAGCACCTGCCGGGGACAGGAGTGGGCGATGTGACGATCGCCCAACTGCTCGGCCACAGTGCCGGGTTGGCGGCCGAGTCGCCCTCACCGTGGTGGGAGCGGACACCGGGGACGCTGCGCCCCGAGCTCGCCGACGTGCTTGGCCAGAGGCCGGTGCTGCACCCGGCGGGGCGGCGCCATCACTACTCCAACACCGGTTACACGCTGCTGGGTTCGCTGGTCGAGGCGGTACGCGGGGTCACGTGGGAGGAGGCGCTGCGGTCCGAGATCCTGGAACCGCTGGGACTGACGCGTACGAGCACCCAGCCAGTCGCGCCGCATGCCGGAGGGTGGGCCGTACACCCCTGGGCCGATGTGATGCTGCCCGAACCGGCCGAGGACCTGGGGTTGATGGCGTCGGCGGGACAGCTGTGGTCGACCGCCGCGGACCTGTGCCGGTTCGCCTGGTTCCTGGCGGACGGCGATGAGCGGGTTCTGAGTAGCAGCACGCTACGGGAGATGCGGACTCCTGCCGCGCCGCCGGAGGCCGGGGACTGGGACGGTGGCTATGGGCTCGGGTTGCAGTTGGTGCGCTCGAACACGCGCACGCTGGTGGGGCACTGCGGTTCTCTGCCGGGCTTCCTCGCCGGGCTGTGGGTGAGTGTGGAGGAAGGAGTAGCGGCGGTCGTCCTCGCCAACGCCACGTCGGGGCCGCCGATCGGCGTGGTCGCCGCCGACCTGCTGCGCATCGTCGCCGACGCCGAGCCGCGGATCCCGGAGCCGTGGCGCCCCCTTCCCGACATCGAACCGAAGCTGCTGGAGCTGACCGGTCCCTGGTACTGGGGGACGTACGCCTATGGCCTGCGGGTGGTCGCGGACGGCGGTGTCGAGCTGACCCCACTGGGCGGCCAGGGACGCGCCTCACGCTTCCGTGCAGAGGACAATGGCACCTGGACCGGTCTGAACGGCTACTACGCGGGGGAGACGCTGCGGGTGGTGCGACGGGAGGACGACTCCGTCAGCCACCTCGACCTCGGATCGTTCGTTTTCACGCGTGAGCCCTACGAGGCCGGGGACGCCGTACCGGGTGGTGTCGACGCGGACGGGTGGCGCGGGCTCTGACACAGCGATGTTTCACGTGAAACGCTGGCGTGCGCAGTCCTCCAGGGCTGCGCACGGCATCACAATGTGATCTTGAAGCCTACGTGTGAGGCTTCGAAACCGAGCCGCTCGTAGAAGCGGAGCGCGTCGGTGCGGGTGGCGTCCGACGTCAGCTGTACCAATTGGCACTTCTGTCGCCGCGACTCCGCGATGGCCCATTCGATGAGCTTGGTGCCCAGCCCGCTACCGCGCTCATCGGCGTGGATACGAACGCCTTCGATGATCGACCGGGTCGCGCCACGCCGTGACAGTCCGGGAACGATCGTGAGCTGAAGCGTCCCGACGACCCGCTCCCCGCATACGGCGACGACCAGGTGCTGATGCGGGTCGGCCGACAGCCGCTCAAAGGCGGCGGTGTACGGAGAGAGGTCGTCGGGCGATTCGCGCTGCGCCCCCAGGGGATCGTCGGCCAGCATGGCCACGATCGCGGGGATGTCGGCGAGGGCGGCGGGCCTTATCTCAAGATCGCTCATGGAGCGCAGGCTACTTCGGAGCCGGCCTTCCCGGCCGGTCAGCCCACCGGGATGTGGAGTTCTTCGACGGCCCTGACCAGCGGGGCGAGGTCCGGGTTCTTCGCGGCCTCGTCGAGCGCTTCCCGCAGGGCGGCGTCGTTGGTGGGCCGCGCCTCTGCGAGCAGAGTGAGACCGGCCTCGGTCACGTCGGTGTAGATACCGCGTCGATCGGTGTCGCAGAGATAGCGCGTGAGCAGCCCGCGGTCCTCGAGGCGGGTGACCAGGCGAGTGGTGGCGCTCTGGCTGAGGACGACGGCGTCTGCGACCTGCTTCATCTGGAGATGACCGCCCGGCCCGTTGTGCTGTCGGCTGAGGACGTCGAGCAGGGAGAACTCGCGCACACTCAGGCCGTGCTCGGCCTCCAGCGCGCGCTCGATGCGCGCCTCGATCTTGCCGTGGAGCAGAGAGAGCGCGCACCAGCCCTGGGAGAGGGCGGTGAGTGCCGGATCTGTGGCGGTCATGGGGTCGGTCCTCCGTCCCGGAGCGGCTTGCCCACCAGGATAGACGACGCCTGCAATAGCCCGCGCTTGCAATTAACCAGCGTCTGCAATTATTGTCGACGCTCGTAAGGCGCATACGCAATCTTCTGGAAGGTGCACTCCATGCCGCTCGCGCTTCTGGCCCTCGCTATCGGGGCCTTCGGTATCGGGACCACCGAGTTCGTGATCATGGGATTGCTCCCCCAGGTTGCGGCCGACTACCAGGTGTCGATCCCCACCGCCGGTTATCTCGTGACGGGATACGCACTCGGTGTCGTCCTCGGCGCGCCGCTGATGACCGTCCTGGGCACCCGCGTCTCCCGGAAGCGGATGCTGATGCTTCTCATGGGGCTGTTCATCGCGGGCAACGTCCTCTCCGCCGTGGCCCCGTCCTTCGGCCTCATGCTGACCGGTCGGGTCGTCGCCTCGCTGGCGCACGGCGCGTTCTTCGGCATCGGCTCGGTGGTGGCCGCCGACCTCGTTGCCCCCGAGAAGAAGGCCGGCGCCATAGCGATGATGTTCACCGGCCTGACCGTCGCCAACGTGGTCGGTGTGCCGGCCGGCACCTTCATCGGTCAGACGGCCGGATGGCGTGTCACCTTCCTCACCGTGGCCGCCCTCGGTGTCCTCGGCCTTCTCGGCGTCGCCAAGCTGGTGCCCGAGCAGCCCAAGCCCGCAGGCGTACGGCTGCGGCACGAGCTCGCCGCCTTCCGCAACGTTCAGGTGCTGCTGGCCATGGCGATGACCGTGCTCGGTTTCGGCGGTGTCTTCGCCGCGATCACCTACATCACCCCGATGATGACCGAGGCCGCGGGCTTCGCCGAGTCGTCCGTCACCTGGCTGCTCGTCCTCTTCGGCCTCGGAATGGTCGGCGGCAACCTGATCGGCGGCAAGTTCGCGGACCGCAAGCTGATGCCGCTGCTGTACGTCTCACTGGGCGCCCTGGCGCTGGTGCTCGCACTGTTCACCGTGACGGCACACCACCAGGTCGCGGCCGCGATCACCATCACGCTGATCGGAGCCCTGGGCTTCGCTACCGTGCCGCCGCTGCAGAAGCGGGTCCTGGACCAGGCTGCCGGCGCTCCGACGCTCGCCTCGGCGGTGAACATCGGCGCCTTCAACCTCGGCAACGCGCTCTCCGCCTGGCTCGGCGGCATCGTCATCTCGGCCGGTCTCGGTATCACCGCCCCGAACTGGGTCGGCGCCGCCCTGGCCGCTTCCGCCCTGGCCCTGGCCGTCCTGTCGAGCGCCCTGGAACGCCGGGGCGTCCGGCACGGTAGCCGGATCGTCGCCTCAGCCGCCCCGGAGCCGGCCGCGGTCCCCCTCGCCCGGCACTGAAACGCCCACCCCCCGACCCTCCCCGTATCAAGGAGCCACCGCTCATGAGCAACACCGCCACCGCCGTCGCCCCACTGACCACCCAGGACGCCGAGGCCCTCGTGGACACGGCCCGTCGCGCCGCAGAAGAGGCTGGGGTCACGGTTGCCATCACCGTCCTGGACGCGGGCGGCCATCTGCTGGCCTTCCGCCGTGACGACCGCGCCGTATTGATCGCCGGCGAGACCAGCACCCGGAAGGCGTTCACCGCCCTCCAGCTGAACGCCCCGACCGCCGACCTGGTCGACGCCGTCCAGCCCGGCGGCCCGTTCCACACGCTTCCCACCGCACTCGACCGGCCGCTCCTGTTCATCGCGGGGGGCGTCCCGGTGCACCGCGACGGCCGTCTGATCGGCGCGATCGGCGTGGGCGGCGGTGCCCCCGAGCAGGACCACGGCTTCGCCGTCGCAGCGGTGGAGGCGCTGGCGTAAGCCGGTCAGACACTCTCCCCGCACCCGTCCCCCTGGCCCGGAACGCCTCCCGGCTGGGGGGATCTGTTGTTTCACGTGAAACACGGCTCTCGGGTCTCTCTGCCGCCCGTTTTCTTCGTCGAGCAGTTGCTCGACTGCGGTTCACACGCCGCCCAAGGTTCAGGTGGGCCTGCCGTGCCATTCACGGAGCCGGTCAATCACGAGGGCATTCTCACCACGTCGGCGAAAGTGAAGATCGCGAACCGACTCTGTGCAGAGTTGAGGGTGGAACTGGACGGGTGTGTTGCATACGGTGATTCCATGTCCGACGCGGAGATCTTCGCGACGGTCCCGGCAGCGGTGGCGAGCAACGTGGACCATTTGTCCGGGCTTGCCACGCACGCCTATGCGGGAGGCGATCTCCGCGAGGCCTACGAACTGGTACGAGCCGGCGTTTAGTTCAAGGACACGGCGGTAACGCAGCCTAACGAAAACTGGGGACGAAATCCGGGCTTTCCGCTCTCGCTCTGACGAGCCGACAACTCCTGCCATGCTGCGACCACACCGACTGCGGTCAATGTCACAGCCGGTCGCAGGCGTGCCGACTCGTCTTGCCGCTCAGGGTTAGTGTGGGCGGCGGGCAGCGACTACGAAGCGAAAAGCGGCGAATTGAGGCACCTTCCGGGCCGGCGGAAGTGCACAGACCGACCGAAAGATGTTCGAGGCGAGGCACTCTATGGACGCTCCGACCACCACGTCGGCCGACAATGGCACCTCCGAGGACAGCGGCGGGGGCGGTGGTTGGTTCACACCCCGCAAGCCGGTCGCCGACCTGCCCGCCGAACCCGGGGCGGCCCGGGCCGATGAGCGCCCGGAACGTGCGACCGGTGCCGACGAGGCTGCGGACGACGGCCAGGAGCGCATAGCCGGCCAGCGGCGACCGCTGACGTCAATACGCATGATCCGGACGGGTACGGCGCATACGGCCGAAACGAAGGCGCCCCGAGCACCCGAGGCGACGGCTCCTGCCCCGCCGGCCGTGCCATGGCCCGACGGCTCCCAGCGCCCGGTGCACGAACGTCCCGCCGACCGGCCGATGGCCCACGAGTCCCAGGACGTCCCCCTCGGCACCTCGTACACGGCAGACCGCCAGAACGCCCCGTACGACGCGCCCACCGGCCACGAGGACGGAGCCCGCCGCCCGGACGGCGCGGGGCGTCCCACCGCCGCCGAAGGGCACTGGCGCCGCGCGGAAGGCCCCTCCGCCGCCCCGGACGCCGCCGGTCACCCCGCCGCCCCGGACGCCACCGGTCACCCCTCCGCCGCTCCGGTCGGCCCCGCGGCGGCTCCGGAGCCCCGGCCCGACATACCCGCCTCAGTCGCCCGCCCTGTCTCCACCGCGGAGTCCGGATCGCCCGACGCGGTGCGGGTCCGGCGGACGCTCGCGGAGGTCGGGCCCGTGGCCGACAAGGTGACCTCGTACTTCTACGCCCTGCTCTTCACCCACAACCCCGAGCTGCGCGCACTCTTCCCGGCCGCCATGGAATCCCAGCGCGACCGGCTCCTCAAGGCGCTGCTGACCGCGGCCGAGCACATGGACAACCCCGAGGTGCTCACCGAGTACCTCCAGCACCTGGGCCGCGGCCACCGCAAGTACGGCACCGACGCCTCGCACTACCCGGCCGTCGGCGAGGCGCTCATCGGGGCGCTGAGCCGGTACGCCACGACGACATGGGACGAGGAGACCGAGGCCGCCTGGGTCCGGACGTACACCACGATCTCCCAGATCATGATCGACGCGGCTGCCGAGAACGAGCGGCACGCGCCCGCCTGGTGGCACGCCGAGGTGGTCTCGCACGACCTGAGAACGCCCGACATCGCTGTCGTCACGGTCCGTCCCGACCAGCCGTACCCCTTCCTGGCCGGGCAGTACACCAGCCTGGAGACTCCCTGGTGGCCGCGGATATGGCGGCACTACTCCTTCGCCTCCGCGCCCCGCTCCGACGGTCTGCTGTCCTTCCACGTCAAGGCGGTCCCGGCCGGCTGGGTGTCCAATGCCCTGGTCCACCACGCCCGGCCCGGTGACGTGCTGCGCCTGGGGCCGCCCGCCGGTTCGATGACCGTCGACCACACCACCGACAACGGTCTGCTGTGTCTGGGCGGCGGCACCGGTATCGCGCCCATCAAGGCGCTGGTCGAGGATGTCGCCGAGCACGGCGCCCGGCGCCCGGTCGAGGTCTTCTACGGCGCACGTACCGATCACGACCTGTACGACATCGACACCATGCTGCGGCTCCAGCAGTCCCACCCCTGGCTGGAGGTGCGGGCGATCATCGACGGCAAGACCCAGCTCCCGGACGCGGTGCGGGAGTACGGACCGTGGAACGAGTACGACGCCTACCTGTCGGGTCCGGTCGGCATGATCCGCAGCGGCGTCGACGCGCTCAGGGGCGTCGGTGTGCCCTACGAGCGGATCCGCCACGACTCGCTGGAGGAACTGGTGGCGGCGGCCGACTGAGCGGCGCCGGGCCGGGCGGTGGCGCCGACCCGGGCGGCCCCGACCCGGATCGGGGACCGACCGGCCCTCGTACTGGGGCTAGCCCAGGTCCGGGGCGTGCATCGCCCGCACGCCCTCGATGTTGCCGTCCAGGTAGTGCCGTAGCGACAGCGGTACGAGGTTGACGGCGGCGATCCCGATCCGGGTGAAGGGCACCCGTACGATCTCGTACTCGCCGACCGGCTCGTCCACCTCCGGACCGTGCCGCTGCGCCGGGTCCATGGACTCCAGCCGGCAGACGAAGAAGTGCTGCACCTTCACGCCCGAGACGCCGCCGTCCACGATGTGCTCGACCGTGTCGACGAAGCACGGCACCACATCGACGATCTTGGCGCCCAGTTCTTCATGGACCTCCCGGTGGAGCGCGTCGACCACCGTCGCGTCCTCCGGCTCCACCCCGCCGCCCGGCGTGACCCAGTACGGATCCATGCCGGGCTTCGTACGCTTGATCAGGACGAGGTCGTCGCCGTCGAGCAGGATGGCGCGTGCGGTGCGCTTGACCACTGGGCGTTCGGTCATGGCTTGAAAATGGCCCGCCGGGACCCTTCTGAAACACCCCGGGAGCTTGGCGCACCCCGGGTCACCAGTCCGTGGCAGCGCGCAGCAACGACTCGTGCGCCCGCGCAATGTGCGGCAGGGCCAGCGTCCCGGTGCGCACCACCACGAAGTACGTGCGCAGCGGCGGCACCGGCGGGTCCAGCAGAGCCACCAGCCGACCGCTGGCCAGGTCGTCCTCGCACAGGTAGCGGGGCAGCACGGCGAGGCCCGCGCCCGAGGCGGCCGACTCCTGGACGGCGCGTAGATCCGGCGCGATGACGGTGGCCGCGGCGGCGGGTTTCGACTCGAAGACCGACGCCCAGTAGCGCGCGACGAACGGCAGTGACTCGTGCACCTCGACCACCGGCAACTGCTCCAGTACCACCGCGCCCTTGCGCAGCAGGACCCCGGGCGCCAGCCGGGCGGCCCAGCGCGGTGAGGCGACCAGGACGTGCTCCTCGTCGCAGAGCGGGGTCGCGGTGAGCAGACCGCCCCGCGGGCGGGCGGTGGCGATGGCCAGATCGTGGTGGCCGGCCGCCAGCCCGTCGAGAACGTCCTCGGCGGCGGACACCAGCGAGGTGCGCACCGCGAGTCCCTGGGAGACCAGCGGGGTGAGGGCGGGCAGCGCGCGGACGGAAGTGAATTCGGGCGGCCCGGCGAGGTGGAGGGTGCGTACCCCGGACTCGTCGTCGAGACCGGCCTCGGCGATCTCGACGAGTGCGTCCAAGTGCGGTGCCGCGCGGTGGGCGAGCTCGTCGCCGATGGTGGTGGGGGTGACGCCACGGGCCTGGCGCAGGAACAGCGGGCGCCCCAACTGGCGTTCCAGCGTGCGGATCTGGCTGGTCACCGCTGGTTGGGAGAGGCCCAGAAGGGCGGCGGCGCGGGTGAAGGAACCCGCCCGATGCACGGTGACGAACGTACGCAGCAACGCCAGATCCATGCGCCTCCCCCCTCCCGCCCTCGGCCACGTCCGGCTGACGGCGCCTCAGGGCCGACCGTCCAACTATAAATAAGTCGATAGGTCTCTGTCGCTACCGTGATTGGACACTGACACAGAGTCAACTAGCCTTGTTCACGCGGTCATCCGCAGAAGAACGCGGACGGTCCGAGCCATGAGGGGGGAGGCTCGGACCGTCCGTTCGTCGTAGTGGATCTGCTCAGCCCGCCTCATCCAGCGCGCGCAGCACGTCCGCCACCAGGTCCTCGGGGTCCTCGGCCCCCACCGAGAAGCGGACGAAGCCCTCGGGCACCGCGTCCCCGCCCCACCGCCCGCGCCGCTCGGCCGTGGACCGCACCCCGCCGAAGCTCGTCGCGTCGTCCACCAGCCGGAGTCCTGCGAGGAAGCGTTCCGCCCGCTCACGGTCGGCCAGGACGAAGGAGACGACCGACCCGAA
This sequence comes from Streptomyces sp. NPDC041796, assembly GCF_055590785.1. Lineage (NCBI taxonomy): Bacteria > Bacillati > Actinomycetota > Actinomycetes > Kitasatosporales > Streptomycetaceae > Streptomyces > Streptomyces sp. NPDC041796. Next base: position 179,478 of record NZ_JBVJAH010000006.1, on the reverse strand, counting down.
GCGCCGCATCTGCCCGGCCGCCACCTTGTGCGACGGGTCGCCCGGCAGCCCCGGGTACCGCAGCCCGGTCACGTCCTCGCGCCCCGACAGGGCTTCGGCGAGCGTCAGCGCGGTGGCGCACTGCCGGTCGACGCGCAGGTGGAGCGTGGCCAGCGACCGGTGCGCGAGCCAGGCCTCCATCGGGCCCGGAATGGCCCCGGCGATCTTGCGCCAGCGTCGTACCGAAGCGGCCAGGGCGGCATCACGGCAGGTCACATGCCCGAGCAGGATGTCACCGTGTCCGGTCAGGCCCTTGGTGTCGCTCGCCACCGAGAAGTCCGCGCCCAGCTCCAGCGGGCGCTGCCCGAGCGGGGTGGCGAGTGTGTTGTCGACGGCGACGAGCGCGCCCCCTGCATGTGCGGCCGCCACCAGGCGCCGGATGTCGCAGACGTCCAGCCCCGGGTTCGACGGCGTCTCGATCCACAGCAGCCGTGCCCCCTCCAGCACCGAGAGCTGTGCGTCGCCGCCGGTCGGCGCGGTGCGCACCTCGATCCCGTACGCCTCCAGCTGCTCACGCACCAGCGCCAGCGCCTGGTATCCGTCGGAGGGGAGGACGACCGCGTCCCCGGCCTTGAGCCGCGAGAACAGTACGGAGGAAATCGCGGCCATCCCGGATGCGAAGACGACCGTCTCGACACCCGGCTCACCCGGTGCCTCCAGCTCGCCGATGGCCCGTTCCACGTGCGTCCAGGTCGGGTTCTCGTCCCGCCCGTACGTGTACGGGCCGGTCGGCTCGCCGGGCAGGTGGTAGTGGGCGGCGAACACCGGCCCCGGAAGGGTGGGTTCGTACGCCTTCGGCTCGGGCAGGCCGGCCCGGACCGCCCTGGTCCCGTCACCCCATGTCATGCGGCACGCTCCTTCGGGCCGGGTCATCCGGCTCAGTCCTTGCCGTCGGGGAGAACCACGTTCATGGCCCACGACACGACGGAGATGATCAGGCCGCCGAGTATGGCGGTCCAGAAGCCCTCGACATGGAAGTTCAGGTCGAGCTTGTCGGCGAGCCACGAGGTCAGCAGCAGCATCAGCGCGTTGACGACCAGGGTGAACAGGCCCAGCGTGAGGATGAACAAGGGCAGCGTGAGCAGCTTCACGATCGGCTTGACGAGCACGTTCACCACACCGAAGACCAACGCCACCAGGACCAGGGTCAGGGCCTTCCTACCGGTGCTGTCACCGGTCAGGGTGATGTCGGCGAGCAACCAGATCGCCACGGCCAGGGCAGCCGCGTTCGCGATCGTCTTGACTAGGAAATTCATCATGTGTCTGATCGTGGCAGACGTGATCGGACCGAGTGCAGGGGCGGACGGGCAATGAAGGCATTCCGACTGGATGAGCTGGAGGCGGAACGCGTCGCCAATGAGGGCGCGTATCTGCAGTTCCTTCGGGAGCGGAACATGTCGGTGGGCCTCTACGCGCTCGACGCCGGGCAGCTCGATCCGCAGACGCCGCACAAGGAGGACGAGGTGTACTTCGTCGTCAGCGGCCGTGCGTCGATCACGGTGGGGACGGAGACGACGCAGGTGGGGCGGGGCAGTGTGGTGTACGTGCCGGCCGGCGTGCCGCACAAGTTCCACCACATCACCGAGGACCTGCGGGTGATGGTGGTCTTCTCTCCTCCGGAGAGCTGATCCCGGCCACCCGGCGGGCCCGGGTTCCCTAGGGGGAGGATCAGGGGAGAGCGAGGGCTGCGAAGCGCCCGTTACGAGCGCCCGGCACCTAGCATCGAAGGCGTCCAACGGTAGGAAGTGTCACCAGAGACGAGGTAGGAACACATGGCGGCGGTTCGGAACATTCTCGCGGGGATGCCCTGGTGGGTGAAGTGGATCGCCATACCCGTCATCGCCCTGGTGGTCTTCGGAAGTCTCATCGGCACCGTGATCAGCGTGGTCATCGGGCTGTTGTTCAAGGTGCTCGTGTTCGCCGTGCTCGTCGGCGGACTCATCTACGTCGTACGGAAGTTCATGGCCTCGTCGTCATCCCGTGGCGATTGGTAGAGGTGCCCTGACGGCGTTCGGACACGGCGTTCGGACACGGTCGTTCGGGCGCTGTCCGAACGCCGTTTTCCGGACGCCACTCCGATCGCCTTTTTCTGACACTGGCGTACGAACCCCTCGGCCGCGTGCCCGGCCATACGCCCGGCAGTTAGCCCGGGCGGGGGAACGGCCCCGGCGAAACCTCACCCCGAACGGAGGCTGCCATTAGAGTGGCGGTTCTCCGCTGCCCTTGGAATCCAGGGGTTTACGAACGCCCTACCAGCAGTTTGTACGACTGAATGGGGCGAAACGCCTGGGGGTGACCTTTGGCCACGGCACCGCAATCCCCTACTCGAACCCCGACTCCTCCTCCGACCCTGATCGGCTCCGTGCAGCGGGCGCTGAGGTTGCTGGAGGCCGTGGGCTCCCATGCCGACGGGGCCCCCGCCAAGCAGCTGGCGCGGGAGACGGCTCTGCCCCTGCCCACCGCCTACCACCTGCTGCGCACGCTCACGCACGAGGGCTATCTGCGCCGGGACAACGGAGTGTTCGTCCTCGGAGACGCGGCGGCACGCCTGGCGCGCGGCGGCGTTCTGCAGAATCGTCGCAGCAAGATCGAGAATTCGCTTGCCCGCTGGCGCGACACGATCGGCGTTCCGGTGTACTTCGCGGTCTACCGGGACGGTGAGATCGAGCTGGTCTCGGTCTCCGACACCCCCACGGCCCCCGCCGTCGACGAGTGGGCCGACTTCCGGGAGACGGGCCACGCCCACGCCATCGGACAGTGCCTGCTGGGCCAACTCGACGAGCAGGCCCGGCTGGACCACCTGGACCGCCACCCCGTGCAGCCCATCACTCCGTACACCGTCCGCGACGGACGGACGCTGCTGGAACGCCTCAGCAGCACGGAACGCACGGGGCCGGTCGTCGAACGCCAGGAGTACGCGCTCGGCACGGTCTGCGCGGCCATCCCCGTGACGGCGGGTTCCCTCGCCGCCACGATGGCCATTTCCGTACCCTCCCATCAGGAACGACGGTTGCTGCCGGCGGTCGACCGGCTGCGCGGGGAGGTGGGAAAACTCTTCAGCTCACTGGCATTCTCTATCAGTATCTGAAAAATCACTCCTTGTGATCCTGTAGTGCGTACAGGAGCATTACGTCAAGAGGCCAGCACAGATCATTCCTGGCCGATTTTCCAGCCGCTTTCCTCACCGATCTTCATCAGCCGTTGTTCACCACTGCTTCATCCACTGCGGGGTACATGATGCGCGAGTCGGTTCAGGCCGAGGTCCTGATGAGCTTCGTCGTCTCCGAGGAGCTCTCCTTCAGGATTCCGGTCGAGCTGGGGTACGAGACGAGGGACCCGTTCGCGGTCCGCATGACGTTCCACCTGCCCGGCGATGCGCCTGTCACCTGGGCTTTCGGCAGAGAATTGCTGGTGGACGGCATCAATGGGCCGAGCGGGGACGGTGATGTGCACATCACGCCGACCGGCCCCGAGGACCTGTCGGACGTCAGCATCCGGCTGCAGGTGGGCGCCGACCGTGCGCTGTTCCGCTCCAGCGCGCCGCCCCTGGTGGCCTTCCTCGACCGGACCGACAAGCTGGTGCCGTTGGGGCAGGAGCGCACACTCGGCGACTTCGAGGACCATCTCGAGGAGGCCCTCGGCCGGATCCTCGCCGAGGAGAACGCCGGCTGACGGCCGGTCCGCCCGGGACGCCGGGCGGACCGCCTTCTCATGTGCCCCTGCTCTCCTACGACGCTGCCTGCCCTCTTGTGCCGCCGGCTGCCGTCCTACGACGTCGCCTGCCTTCCTGCGACGCCGCCCACTTCTTACGCGCCTACTTCTTACGCGCCTACTTCTTACGGCGCCGGCTCCGTCCCCCACCGCGTACCGGCGCTGCCGTCTCGGCTCCCGGCCGGTCGGCCGAGACGACCATGGCGGCCAGCGCGGTCGTCACCGGCACCGAGGCCACCAGGCCGATCGAGCCCACCAGGGTCCGCACGATCTCCTCCGCGACCAGTTCACTGTTGGCCACCGTCCCCACGCTGCTCTGCGCGATCGAGAACAGCAACAGCAGGGGCAGGGCCGCACCCGCGTAGGCGAGCACCAGGGTGTTCACCACCGAGGCGATGTGGTCGCGGCCGATGCGGATACCGGCCCGGTACAGGGCGCGTGGCCCCATCTTCGGGTCGGCCTGGTGCAATTCCCACACCGCCGACGTCTGGGTCACCGTCACGTCGTCCAGCACACCGAGCGAACCGATGATGATGCCCGCCAGCAGGAGGCCGGACATGTCGATCTCCGGGTACAGCCCATGGATGAGCCCCGTGTTGTCGTCGGTGTTGCCCGTGAGTGATGCCCAGTCGATGAACACCGAGCCGAGCAGCCCGATCAGGAGCAGCGAGATCAGCGTGCCGATCACGGCCACCGAGGTACGCGCGTTCAGGCCATGACAGCTGTAGAGCGCGATCAGCATGATGGCGCTCGCCCCGACCACCGCCACGACCAGGGGGTTCGAACCCTGGAGGATGGCGGGCAGGATGAACATGGTCAGCACGGCGAAGCTCGCGGCCAGCGCGATCAGCGCCATCACGCCACGCAGCCGGCCCACCGCCACCACCGCGAGCGCGAAGATGCCGGCGAGCACCAGGATCGGCACCTTGCGGTTCACGTCGGTGACCGAATACTGGAGATCACGCGGGGCATCAGGGGCGTAGGCCACCACCACTCCCTGGCCCTCCTCCAGTTGGCGAGGGGCGTCCGGCTGCACGATCTCGACGAACTTCCGGCCCTTGTCCTTGCCGGTCGTCACCTCGACCGTGGCCTTGGCGCACTCTCCCTGCTGGGAGTTGACCGCCTCACGGCCTTCGGGCGTCGTGGTGTCACCGGTGGGCGGGACCTGCGCGGCGTTCACGTCCTTGCAGTCCACCTTGTCGACCCGCACCACCGTGCCCTGCTCGGTCTGCCGGTCGAAGCCGACACCCGTGCGCTCGTGTTCCGGGGCGCCGCCAGGCCAGAGCACGACGAGACCCACCAGCACGGCCGTCGCGAAGGGGATCAGTACCGCGGCGATGACCTTGCGCAGGTGCTTGGAGACGGGCGCGACGGGGCCGTGGCTGTGGACATGACTGTGCGTATGACCATGTGCCTGTCCGGTCGGTTCGGGGGACTGCTGCGAAGAAGTCACCGACCGATCATCGCAAGAACGACCGGGGCCCCCTGTTCAGCGTGGCCGGGGTGGCGCTAGCGTGGTGGCACCTTTGCACACGCGGGAGCTCGGAGCACCGGGCTGAGAGGGCGCTGACATCCGTACGAGGGGTACGGAGACCGCTGCGTCGACCGCCGAACCTGTTACCGGGTAATGCCGGCGTAGGGAGTAGGTCACGATGACCGTTCAGGACGCACGCACGCCTGCCTCGGACCAGAACGACGAGGCCGGGAAGTCCATCGGCTGGCACAAGGGGTACATCGAGGGCTCGCGCCCCGACCTCAGGGTGCCGGTCCGCAAGGTGCACCTCACCAACGGCAAGGACGTGACGCTGTACGACACGTCGGGGCCGTACACCGATCCGAACGTCGAGACCGATGTACGCCGTGGACTGCCGCCGCTGCGGGAGAACTGGATCATCGGCCGCGGGGACACCGAGGAGTACGCGGGCCGGCCCGCCCGCCCCGAGGACGACGGGATCAAGCACACCTCTCCGCGCGGCGGACTGCGCAACCTCGACGCCGTCTTCCCCGGCCGTCCGCGCCAGCCCCGCCGCGGCCGCGGCGGCCAGGCGGTGACGCAGCTCGCGTACGCCCGCCGGGGCGAGATCACGCCGGAGATGGAGTACGTCGCGCTCCGCGAGAACGTATCCCCCGAGGTCGTACGCGAGGAGATCGCGGCCGGACGCGCGGTCCTGCCCGCCAACGTCAACCACCCGGAGATCGAGCCGATGATCATCGGCAAGCGGTTCCTGGTGAAGGTCAACGCCAACATCGGCAACTCGGCGGTCACCTCCTCCATCGAGGAGGAGGTGGAGAAGATGACCTGGGCCACCCGCTGGGGCGCCGACACGGTCATGGACCTCTCCACCGGCCGCAACATCCACACCACCCGCGAATGGGTGCTGCGCAACTCCCCCGTGCCGATCGGCACCGTGCCGCTCTACCAGGCCCTGGAGAAGGTCGACGGCAAGGCCGAGGAGCTGACCTGGGAGATCTACAAGGACACGGTCATCGAGCAGGCCGAGCAGGGCGTCGACTACATGACGGTCCACGCCGGTGTGCTGCTGCGGTACGTTCCGCTGACCGCGCGCCGCAAGACCGGCATCGTCTCGCGCGGCGGCTCGATCATGGCCGCGTGGTGCCTCGCGCACCACAAGGAGTCGTTCCTGTACGAGAACTTCGAGGAGCTCTGCGAGATCCTCGCCGCGTACGACGTCACCTACTCGCTCGGCGACGGCCTGCGTCCCGGCTCCATCGCGGACGCCAACGACGAGGCGCAGTTCGCGGAGCTGCGCACGCTGGGCGAGCTGAACCAGATCGCCAAGCGGCACAACGTACAGACGATGATCGAGGGCCCCGGCCACGTCCCGATGCACAAGATCAAGGAGAACATCGACCTCCAGCAGGAGATCTGCGAGGAGGCGCCGTTCTACACGCTCGGCCCGCTGACCACCGATGTGGCCCCGGCCTACGACCACATCACCTCCGGTATCGGCGCGGCGATGATCGCCTGGTGGGGCACCGCGATGCTCTGCTACGTCACGCCCAAGGAGCACCTGGGCCTGCCGAACCGCGACGATGTGAAGACCGGCGTCATCACCTACAAGATCGCCGCGCACGCCGCCGACCTCGCCAAGGGCCACCCGGGCGCGCAGGAGTGGGACGACGCGCTGTCGGACGCCCGGTTCGAGTTCCGGTGGGAGGACCAGTTCAACCTGGCCCTCGACCCGGACACGGCACGGGAGTTCCACGATGAGACGCTGCCTGCCGAGCCGGCCAAGACCGCGCACTTCTGCTCCATGTGCGGGCCGAAGTTCTGCTCGATGAAGATCTCCCAGGACATCCGGCGTGAGCACGGCGGTGATCTGAAGGAGACGGAGATCGAAGCCGGGATGGCGGAGAAGTCCAAGGAGTTCGCCGCGGCCGGCAACCGGGTCTACCTGCCCCTGGCGGACTGATATCCCCCGGGGAGGACTGCCTGTCCGCCGGGAAGCACCTGTCTGTTTCACGTGAAACAACTGTTCGTTTCACGTGAAACAGGCGCTCGCCGGCTCAGGGCGCGGTCCCTGATCAGTCGGGCTGGTGTTCCGGGCCGCCGAAGTCGGGGCTGGTGAAGTCCGGGCTGGTGAATGTCGGACGGGGGCCGTTACCGCCCTCGCTGGGGCTGGAGAACTCCGGGCCGCTGTAGCCCACCTTCGGAATCCGGCCAACGTGGCGTGGAGGCACCCCCGAGAGGGGGTCCGCACTGGGGTCCGCCAGTGCGTCCCGCAGGAACGGAAGGATCCCCCGCTCCAGCAAGGCGTGCCGCCATGCCTCCCTGGCGCGGGCGACCTCGTCGGGCAACTCCCCGCCCGGCTCCTGAGCCGGTACCTGTGTGGAGCTGTTGCGCAGCGCCGTGATCAGCAGACCGATCGCGGCGGCCAGGATGCCGGCCGCCGTCACGGCTCCGAAGAACCAGCCCGCCGCCAGCAGCGAATCCGCGAAGGCCGGGGCCGGGTCGAGCATCTTCAGGACATAGCCGACCAGCAGGAAGATGACCGCTGCGGTCCCGGCGAGGACCGGTGCCAGCACGGTGACGATGACACCGACCCCGGCGCCCGGTCCCGTCTGGGCCTCGTCACCCTCCGACGCCAGGACGGAATCGATGGCGGACACTCCGCCGGCTGTACGTGACTCCTCACGGACCTTGACGAAGTGGTCGTACTCGGCGGCGGCCGCAGCGGATATCAGCGCGGTGGCGTTCAGGGCCATGGTGCGCAGCTGCTCGGTATTGAGCCGCTGCCCGATCCCGGCGAGATCCGGACGGTCGTGAGCGGTGCGCAGCGCGTCGTCGAGGACGCGCTCATACTCGGCGCGGTCCTCGGTCAGCAGGTGCGGAGCGCTTTTCATGTGCATCCCCCGATGCTCCGTAGAGCCCTGTTTGCCCGCGTAGAACGGGCAGTCGGGCAGAAACGGAGGAGAGCCTGCTACGGAAATACCGATGGTAGAGCGGTTACGGCAAGGGGTGACAGAGGATTTCCGGAAATCGCCCTGGCCGACTGCGCTGCGTCATGGCTCAGTTGGGCAGGGGGAGCTGTACGACCAGCAGCTTTCCGGCCATGGTCACACCGCCGTCCATGGCGATCGCCAGGCCGTCCGCGTACACATGCGGTCCTTCGACCGTCGGGCCGCTGCCGTCCTCGCCGTCCTCGGAGCCCACTTCGCCGAGGAGATACGGAATCGGGCTGTGGCCGTGGACGATGCGCTCGCCGCCGTAGGCCGCCAGCAGTTCCTGTACGGCCGTGGGCCCCGACTCGTCCCGGAAGGCGAAGCGCTTGGTCAGTTTGCGGAACAGGTCCCAGCACTCGTCGGCGTCGTTGCGGGTGAGGATCTCGTGGACGGTGTCGTTGACGTCCTCGATGGTGGACCCGTACTCCAGGTAGGCGGTGGTGTCGGAGTGCACCAGCAGGTGCCCGTCCTCCTCCACCACGGCGTCGAGGCGCGACATCCACTGGAGGTGGACGTCCTGGAGACGGTCCATGTCGCTCTTCTGGCCGCCGTTGAGCAGCCAGGCGGCCTGGAAGGTGGCGGTTCCCGCACCGGAGTTGACGGGAGTGTCCGCGAACCGTTTGGCGCCGATCAGCAGCAGCTCGTGGTTGCCCATCAGGGCCTTGCAGTAGCCGCCGGCGGCGGCGGCCTCGGCGGAGAGCCGCATCACGAGGTCGATGACGCCGATGCCGTCCGGCCCGCGGTCGGTGAAGTCGCCGAGGAACCACAGTCGCGCGTTGCCCGCCGCCCAGTGCCCGTCGGCGTCGATGAGACCTTGCTGGTGCAGGGCGGCGAGGAGCTCGTCGAGGTACCCGTGGACGTCACCCACCACGTACAGCGGACCGGGACCGCTCTCCGCGGCGGGTGCCGGAGCAGCCGCGGCCTCGACCGGGACCGCTTCCGGGGCGACGGACACCTGGACGGTGTCACCGCGATTGATCACCGGGAGGTCGCGCTCGGTCGGCGTGTACCCCTCCGGCAGCTCACCCTCCGGGAACGCGTTGCCCGGGTGAGCGGCACGACCCTGCACGGGTACCTGGGCGTACGGCGGTACGCGGAAGTCGCGCAACGTCGCCGTCCGCACCACGGGTCCCTGACCGGCCCCCTGAGTCATCGACCCCTCCACCACCGTCGCGACGCCCTACACCTGGCGGACCGGCCTGGTCGGGGCGGTCCGCGGTGTCGTCCGCCCATCATAGGAATGAGCGTTGTGCTGTGTGACGCACCAGGGGTGGTGAATCCGGGTGCGCCCCGGGTTCACCGGCCGATTCACCCCCAATTGGGGAAGTTTGCCCTCGGCCGCGACCGGTGGGTGGCCCCGGTCGTTTCCGGGCGCCACGTGCGGGTCATTCCTGTGACGGGGACCGTGGCGGGCTGATCGTCGTCCGCGGGGGCCGTCGCTGGGAGGACGTCCGGACGATCAGCTCGGTCGGTATCACCTGTTCGACGGGCCGGTCGGTGTCGATTCCCTCGATGGCGTCGATGAGCAACTGGACGACGGCGGTGCCGATCCGGCGGGGTTTGAGGGAGAGGGTGGTGATGGGCGGTTCGGTGGCGGCGTAGACGGTCGACTCGCTGCAGCAGACCAGCAGCAGATCGTCCGGTACGCGCAGCCCGTAGCGCCGCGCCGCCGCCAGCAGGTCGGTGCCGTTGGGGTCGAACAGCCCGTACACGGCGTCGGGGCGGTCGGGGCGCGCGAGCAGGCGGTCGGCGGCCACCGCACCGGCGCACGGGTCGTGGGCCGGGTAGGCCTCGTAGACCGGGTCCTGTCCGACACGCTCGCACCAGTTCAGGTACGCCGTGGTGGACAGACGCGTGTACGTGTCGGTGCTGGTGCCGGTGAGGAGACCGATCCGGCGGGCGCCGGCGGCGGCGAGATGGTCCAGCAGGTCGAGGACGGCGGCTTCATGGTCGTTGTCGACCCAGGCGGTGACCGGCAGGGTGCCGGCCGGGCGGCCGTCGGAGACGACGGGCAGGCCTTGGCGGACGAGTTCGGTGACGACCGGGTCGTGGTCGGAGGGGTCGATGACGACGGTGCCGTCGAGGGCGACGTTCGACCAGACGTCATGGCGGGAGGTGGCGGGCAGGATGACCAGGGCGTAGCCGCGGGCGAGCGCGGCGGAGGTGGCGGCCCTGGCCATCTCGGCGAAGTACGCGAATTCGGTGAAGGTGAAAGGTTCATCCCCGTAGGTCGTCACGGTCAGGCCGATGAGGCCGGACTTGCCGGTACGGAGCGTGCGGGCCGCGGCGGAGGGGCGATAGCCCAGCCGGTCGGCGACCTCGCGGACATGGCGGCGGGTGGCGTCCGGGAGCCGGCCCTTGCCGTTGAGCGCGTCGGAGACAGTCGTGATGGAGACCCCGGCTGCGGCGGCCACGTCCCGGATGCCCGCTCGCCCTTGCCGGCTTCCCCGGGTCTGTGCCCGGCTCACCTGGTGCTTCCCTGCTGCTGTCATGGCGAGCCGATAGTAGGGCGAGGCCGGGCGGTTGGGCCGTTCGCATATTCACTCGTTGACAGGCACGTTTCTGCACGGTCGCCACCCCCCAATGGCCTGGAAATGCAAGGTAGTTGGGGCATTTTTTGTGGTGCCTCGAGTTGTCGGCGCGCATGAGCCTGCCAAATGGACGATGTCTCGATGAGGTCTCAACTCACCTCTACGGGGGACGCGCGCCACGGCGCGAGCCATGGGCGCACGGCACCAGGGGGAGCGCTCCCCCCCTGCCGTCACGCCGGTGGTGTGTGCGGCGCACGGCGGCTGCGCGCAGGGTGCGCGGAGGCTTTGCGCGGCCGTGGTCCGGTGGGTGCCCGGGTGGCGCCACGGTGGCTGCCCGGGGGCACCTGGCAGGTGCCCGGTGGGTGTTTGCGGGTGCTTTGCGGGGATCGACCCGGGTGGGGCGTGGCAGGAGTCCCGCGGGGCTTCCGGAAGGCTTCCGGAGGTCCGCGGAGGCCGGGCTGGAAATCGGCCATTCGCAGCGCGGCGGAATCCTCATATGGTGAGCAGTATTGGTGGTACGTACGGTCAAGGAGGACCAGAGTGAGCGAGACGAGCCCGAAGCTGCGCGCCGTGCTGGGCGGCATCCCCACCTACAAGCCGGGCAAGCCCGCCGCGTCCGAGGGGCCGGTCGCGTACAAGCTGTCCTCCAACGAGAACCCGTACCCGCCGCTGCCCGGGGTGATGGAGAGCGCGCTGGCCGCGGCGGCCTCGTTCAACCGCTACCCCGACATGGCGTGCACGGGGCTGATGAACGAGCTCGCCGAGCGTTTCGGGGTGCCCGTGTCGCACCTGGCCACCGGGACGGGGTCGGTGGGCGTGGCCCAGCAGCTCGTCCAGGCCACCGCCGGACCCGGCGACGAGGTCATCTACGCCTGGCGGTCCTTCGAGGCGTACCCGATCATCACGCAGGTCAGCGGTGCGACGCCGGTGCAGGTGCCGCTCACCCCGGGTGACGTCCACGACCTGGACGCGATGGCCGACGCGATCACCGACCGGACACGGCTGATCTTCGTCTGCAACCCGAACAACCCCACCGGCACGGTGGTGCGCCGGGCCGAGCTGGAGCGGTTCCTGGACCGGGTGCCGTCCGATGTGCTGGTCGTCCTGGACGAGGCGTACCGCGAGTTCATCCGGGACGCCGAAGTGCCGGACGGTGTGGAGATCTACCGCGAGCGCCCCAATGTGGCCGTCCTGCGCACGTTCTCCAAGGCGTACGGGCTGGCCGGGCTGCGGGTCGGCTTCGCGGTCGCGCACGACCCGGTGGCCGCGGCGCTGCGCAAGACCGCCGTTCCGTTCGGCGTCAGCCAGCTCGCCCAGGACGCGGCGGTGGCCTCGCTGCGTGCGGAGGACGAGCTGCTGGGGCGGGTGGGGTCGCTGGTGTGCGAGCGGAAGCGGGTGTACGAGGGGCTCGTCGACCAGGGCTGGACCGTGCCGGAGACGCAGGCCAACTTCGTCTGGCTGCGGCTGGGGGACCTCACCGTGGACTTCGCGGCCGCGTGCGAACAGGCGGGCGTGGTCGTGCGGGCGTTCGCGGGCGAGGGCGTGCGGGTCACCATCGGCGAGAGCGAGGGGAACGACATCTTCCTGCGGGCTGCCGAAGCCTTCCGCAAGGAGCGGTTCTAGCCGGTCGGACCGCGCCCGGGCCGGCCGGTGCGGTGAGGACCGCGCCCGGGCCGGCCAGGGCGTTCGGACCGCGCCCGGGCCGGCCGGTGCGGCTGGGGCCCGTCGGCCCGGGGTGGTTCACCCGGGACGGGACGGTTCGGGCCCAGCCGGCCGACCGTGACGTTCAGGAGGCCGGTTCGACGCGGATCGGGTCGCCCGGGCGGACCGTGGCGAGGACGCGGGGGTCGCCGTCGAGGCGGCCGAGGACGTTGCAGGGGCTCGCGAGGCGGCATTCGTCGCCTCGGGAGATCGGCGTGGGGCCGTACGGGAGGGCCAGTGCGGCGCCCTCGGTCCAGAAGGCGACCGTGCCGGGCTCGACCACCTGCTGGGCGTCGGCCTCCAGGGCGGGGGAGGCGGGTGTCTCGAAGTAGACCTCCTCGCCCCAGGTGTGGGCGGTGGAGCTGATCGGCAGAACCCCCGTGAGCGCCTTGCTGGTGGGGGTTTCGTCGAGGGTCGCGGTGACATGGCCCGCGGGCCAGGAGATACGAATCTGCATGTGCGAAATTCAACAAGATGTTGAAGTTTCGCGGAAGAGGCCCCCCGCCTTCCGGTACGGATTTCGTTTGAGTCATAATAGCTTGTGATTGTGAACGCATTCACAAGCGCGCCTGGTTCCTCCCAAGATCCACCGGAATCGGCGAGGCGACGCAACGACGTCCGGACCGTAGGACGTAGGCCGTAAGGAGAAGCTGACGTGGACCTGGCTCTGGCGCCAGAGACGCTGGCGAGATGGCAGTTCGGTATCACCACCGTCTACCACTTCCTCTTCGTACCCCTGACGATCTCCCTCGCCGCACTCACCGCCGGTCTCCAGACGGCATGGGTGCGGACCGAGAAGGAGAAGTACCTCAGGGCGACGAAGTTCTGGGGAAAGCTGTTCCTCATCAACATCGCGATGGGCGTGGTCACCGGCATCGTGCAGGAGTTCCAGTTCGGCATGAACTGGTCCGACTACTCGCGCTTCGTCGGTGACGTCTTCGGAGCGCCGCTCGCCTTCGAGGCACTGATCGCGTTCTTCTTCGAGTCGACCTTCATCGGCCTGTGGATCTTCGGCTGGGACAAGCTGCCGAAGAAGATCCACCTGGCGTGCATATGGATGGTGTCGATCGGCACCGTCCTGTCGGCGTACTTCATCCTGGCGGCCAACTCCTGGATGCAGCACCCGGTCGGTTACAAGATCAACGCTGCTACCGGCCGTGCCGAGCTCACCGACTTCTGGCTCGTGCTCACCCAGAACACGACGCTGACCCAGGTCTTCCACACCATGTCCGCCGCCTTCCTCACGGGTGGTGCGTTCATGGTCGGTATCGCCGCCTTCCACCTGGCGCGCAAGAAGCACATTCCGGTGATGAAGACCTCGCTGCGACTGGGTCTGGTCACCGTGGTGATCGGCGGCATGTTCACCGCGATCAGCGGTGACTTCCTCGGCAAGGTCATGTACGAGCAGCAGCCGATGAAGATGGCCGCGGCCGAGGCGCTGTGGGAGGGCGAGAAGCCGGCTCCGTTCTCGGTCTTCGCCGTGGGTGACGTGGACAAGGGCCACAACAAGGTCGCGGTGGAGATCCCCGGACTGCTCTCCTTCCTCGCGCACAGCGACTTCGAGTCGTACGTCCCCGGCATCAACGACACCAACAAGGCCCTCCAGGAGAAGTACGGCCCCGGTGACTACCGGCCCAACATCCCCGTCGCGTACTGGGGATTCCGGTGGATGATCGGCTTCGGCATGGCGTCGTTCTCGCTCGGCCTGCTCGGGCTCTGGCTCACCCGGAAGCGGTTCCTGCTGCCCGCGCGGCTGCGGGTGGGGGACGACGAGGTGCCCAACCTGGTGCTGTTCAAGAAGCCGCTCAGCCCGAAGCTGACCAAGCTGTACTGGCTGGTCGCGCTCTGGACGCTGGCCTTCCCGCTCATCGCGAACTCGTGGGGCTGGATCTTCACCGAGATGGGCCGCCAGCCCTGGGTGGTCTACGGCGTGCTGCGCACCCGCGACGCGGTCTCGCCCGGTGTCTCCCAGGCCGAGGTGATCACCTCCATGGTCGTCTTCACGGCCCTCTACGCGGTGCTCGCCGTGATCGAGGTCAAGCTGCTCGTGAAGTACGTGAAGGCCGGGCCGCCCGAGCTGACGGAGTCCGACCTCAACCCGCCCACCAAGATCGGCGGCCACGACCGGGATCCGCACAACCCCGAACGTGAAGTCGACCGGCCGATGGCCTTTTCGTACTGAGGACTGGAGCTGAGGCATGGAACTTCACGACATCTGGTTCGTCGTCATCGCCGTCCTGTGGACCGGCTACTTCTTCCTGGAGGGCTTCGACTTCGGCGTCGGCGTCCTGACCAAGCTGCTCGCCCGCAACCGGGTCGAGAAGCGGGTGCTGATCAACACCATCGGACCCGTCTGGGACGGCAACGAGGTGTGGCTGCTCACGGCCGGCGGGGCCACCTTCGCGGCCTTCCCCGACTGGTACGCCACCCTCTTCTCCGGCTTCTACCTGCCGCTGCTGGTCATCCTGGTCTGCCTGATCGTGCGGGGCGTCGCCTTCGAGTACCGGGCCAAGCGGCCCGAGGAGAAGTGGCAGCACAACTGGGAGCAGGCCATCTTCTGGACGTCGCTGATCCCCGCGTTCCTGTGGGGTGTCGCCTTCGCCAACATCGTGCGGGGCCTGCGGATCGACGCGACCAAGGAGTACGTGGGCACGATGGCCGACCTGCTCAACCCCTTCGCGCTGCTCGGCGGGCTGGTGACGCTGACCCTGTTCACCTTCCACGGGACGGTGTTCACCGCGCTGAAGACGGTGGGGGACATCCGGGTACGGGCGCGGAAGCTGGCGCTGACGCTGGGACTGGTCACCGTGGTGCTGTCCCTCGGGTTCCTCGGGTGGCTCCAGGTGTCGCGGGGTGATGGGGCGAGCCTGGTCGCCATGGCCGTCGCCGCTGTGGCTCTGGTCGGAGCGGTCGGCGCGATCAAGGCGGGGCGCGAAGGATGGTCGTTCGCGTTGTCGGGTGTCACGATCGCGGCCGCGGTGGCGATGCTGTTCCTGACGCTCTTCCCGAATGTCATGCCGTCTTCGCTGGACCCGGCCTGGAGCCTGACCGTCACCAACTCGGCGTCCAGCCCGTACACCCTGAAGATCATGACCTGGTGTGCGGCGATTGCCGCTCCGCTGGTGATGCTCTACCAGGGCTGGACGTACTGGGTGTTCCGCAAGCGGATCGGTACGCAGCACATCGCTGACGCCGCTCACTAGCTCACCAGTAGGGCGCTCACCAGCTCACCAGTAGGGGATGTTTCACGTGAAACCGATCGACCCGCGTCTGCTCCGATACGCCCGGGCCACCCGTCTGTTCCTCGCGGCGGTGGTGGCTCTGGGCGTCATCGGGGCGGCGCTGGTCGTCGCCCAGGCCATGCTCATCGCCGAAGTGGTGGTGGGCGCTTTCCAGCGGGGACTGGGGGTCGGGGACCTCGGGACGCCGTTGGTGCTGCTGGCGGCTGTCGCCGTCGGGCGGGGCGTCGTCTCATGGCTGACCGAGCTGGCCGCGCACCGGGCGAGTGCCGCGGTGAAGTCGGAGCTGCGCGGGCGGTTGCTGGAGCGGGCGGCCGACCTCGGGCCGGGATGGCTGAGCGGGCAGCGGGTGGGTTCCCTGGTGGCGCTGGCCACCCGGGGCGTGGACGCGCTCGACGACTACTTTTCGCGCTATCTGCCACAGCTCGGGCTGGCGGTGGTGGTGCCGGTGGCGGTCCTGGCGCGGATCGTCACCGAGGACTGGGTGTCGGCGGCGATCATCGTCGGCACGCTGCCGCTGATCCCCGTCTTCATGGTCCTCATCGGATGGGCCACGCAGGCCCGGATGGACCGGCAGTGGAAGCTGCTGTCCCGGTTGTCGGGGCACTTCCTGGACGTGGTGGCGGGTCTGCCGACGCTGAAGGTGTTCGGCCGGGCCAAGGCACAGGCGGAGTCGATCCGGGCGATCACGTCCGAGTACCGGCAGGCGACCCTGCGGACCCTGCGGATCGCGTTCCTGTCGTCGTTCGCGCTGGAGTTGCTGTCCACGCTCTCGGTGGCGCTGGTCGCGGTCGGTGTCGGCATGCGGCTGGTGCACGGGGACCTGGACCTGTACACGGGGCTGGTGATCCTGATCCTGGCGCCCGAGGCGTATCTGCCTCTGCGCCAGGTCGGTGCGCAGTACCACGCGGCGGCGGAAGGGCTGTCGGCCGCGGAAGAGATCTTCGCCGTCCTGGAGACTCCGGTCCGCAAGGGCGGGGACGGGGTTGCTCCGGCGGATGCGCGGCTCGAGCTGGAGAACGTGACCGTACGGCACGAGGGACGCGCCGAGCCGTCACTGGATCGTGCGTCGCTGGTCGTCGAACCGGGTGAGACGGTCGCCCTGGTCGGGCCGAGCGGGGTCGGCAAGTCGACGCTGCTGGATGTGGTGCTGGGGTTCACCGAGCCTTCGGGCGACGGGGGCGCGGTACGCGTCGGAGGGGTGGACCTGGGGTCGCTGGACCTGGAGCAGTGGCGGGAGCGGATCGCCTGGGTGCCCCAGCGGCCGTACCTGTTCGCGGGGACCATCGCGGAGAACGTACGCCTCGCCCGGCCGGACGCGGACGATGACGCGGTCGCCCGGGCGCTGGCGGACGCGGGGGCGTCCGACTTCGTGGACGCGCTGCCGGCGGGTGCCGGGACGGTGCTGGGCGAGGACGGCGCGGGGCTGTCCGCGGGGCAGCGCCAACGGCTGGCCCTGGCACGCGCGTTCCTGGCCGACCGGCAGTTGCTCCTGCTGGACGAGCCCACCGCGGCGCTGGACGGCGCGACGGAGGCGGCCGTGGTGGACGCGGTGCGCCGCCTCGCCGAAGGGCGCACGGTGCTCCTGGTCGTCCACCGCCCGGCGCTCCTGGCCGTGGCGGACCGGGTCGTCACACTCCGGGAGTCCGCTCCCGCGGGCGCGGCAGCCGCCGAGACGGGCGCACCGCGCGGTCTGGACGCGCTCGACGCGGCGTTCGGGCTCGTGGGCGGGCATCCGGACGCCGTGGAGGCCGACGTCGTGGCCGCCGATTCCCGGCAGGGCGGCGGGGAGTCCGGGCGCGGCGGTGGAGTGCTCGCACGGGTGCGTGGGACGGCCGGGGAACTGCGCGGGCGTCTCGGGCTCGCGCTGACGCTGGGCAGCCTGGCGCTCGGGTCGGCCGTGGGGCTCATGGCCGTGTCCGGGTGGCTCATCTCGCGGGCCTCGGAGCAGCCGCCGGTGCTGTACCTGATGGTGGCCGTGACGGCTACCCGGGCGTTCGGCATCGGGCGGGCCGTGTTCCGGTACGCCGAGCGGCTCGTGTCGCACGACACCGTGCTGCGGATGCTGGCCGAAGTGCGCGTCGCCGTCTACCGCAGGCTGGAGCGGATCACTCCGGCCGGGCTGCGCAGGGTGCGCCGCGGCGATCTGCTCTCGCGGCTCGTCTCCGACGTGGACGCCCTCCAGGACTACTGGCTGCGCTGGCTGCTGCCGGCCGGGGCCGCCGCGGTGGTCGGTGCGGGGGCCCTCGGGTTCACCGCGTGGCTGCTGCCCGAGGCCGGGGCGGTCCTCGCGGTCGGCCTGCTCCTCGCCGGCGTCGCCGTGCCGCTGGTCACCGGTGCCGTCGCCCGGCGCGCGGAGCAGCGGCTCGCCCCGGCGCGGGGCGTCCTGGCCGCCCGGGTGGTGGACCTGCTGCGCGGGTGCGCCGAGTTGACGGTGGCGGGCGCCCTCGCCGAGCGCGTCGCCCGGGTCCGCGAGGCCGACGGGGCCCTCACCCGGATCGCCACCCGTCAGGCCACCGCCACCGCCCTCGGCGGCGGCCTCTCCGCGCTGGTCACCGGCGTGACCGTGGCGGGCGCGGCGCTCGTGGGCGTACAGGCGGTCCACGACGGGCGGCTCGACGGCGTGACGCTGGCCGTGGTCGTGCTGACCCCGCTCGCCGCGTTCGAGGCGGTCATCGGGCTGCCGCTGGCCGTGCAGTACCGCCAGCGCGTCAAGCGCAGCGCCGAGCGGGTGTACGAGGTGCTCGACGCCCCCGTCCCCGTACATGAGCCGCGTGAGCCGCGACCGGCGCCGGACACGGCGTTCCCGCTGGAGCTGCGCGGCCTCACCGCCCGGTACGCGGGCCAGGACCGGGACGCCCTGGCGGCGTTCGACCTGCGGCTGGAGGCCGGCCGGCGGGTCGCCGTCGTCGGGGCGTCCGGCTCCGGCAAGACGACGCTCGCCCAGGTGCTGTTGCGGTTCCTGGACGCCGGGGACGGCACGTACCGGATCGGCGGAGTGGACGCGGCCGCGCTGGACGGCGACGACGTACGCCGACTGGTCGGGCTGTGCGCCCAGGACGCGCACATCTTCGACAGCTCCGTCCGGGAGAACCTGCGGCTGGCCCGGCCCGGCGCGAGCGACGGCGATCTGCGGGCGGCACTGGACCGTGCCCGGCTGCTGGACTGGGTGGACGGTCTCCCCGAGGGCCTCGACACCCTCGTCGGCGAACACGGGGCCCGGCTCTCCGGCGGCCAGCGCCAGCGCCTGGCGCTCGCCCGCGCGCTCCTCGCCGACTTCCCCGTCCTCGTGCTCGACGAGCCCGCCGAGCATCTGGACCTCGCCACGGCCGACGCGCTCACCGACGACCTGCTGCGGGCCACCGAGGGCCGCACCACCGTGCTGATCACCCATCGGCTGCACGGCCTCGACGCGGTCGACGAAGTCGTCGTCCTGGAGGACGGGCGCGGCGTGCAGCGCGGGCCGTACGCGGAGCTGGCGGCCGCCGACGGGCCCCTGCGCCGCATGCTGGAGCGCGAGCGGGCGGCCGATCTGCTGCTGAACACCCCTGCGGCAGGGCCGGCTTTCCCCAAGGACTGACTGTGCTCCGGGCGTGACCGCGCCCCGGATCCGGCGTACGGAGGCAGTGCGGCCACGACCGTCGCGTACGACGGCGTGGGCCTCCCGGAGCGCGGGCGCCGCAGCGGCCTGCGCAACCTCGCGCGGCGCGCGGAGCCGCTCGGCGGACCCAGCCGGTGCGGGCCGGGCACCGGCGAGCACGGCGGCGGTACGACGGTGGTGTGGGAAGCGCCACTGTGCGGACCCTTCCGGGTACGGCCGTAGGCCGGTTGGCGGAACGGGAATGGGCCGGTCGGCGGTACGACACCGCTGGGGTGCCGGACATCGGGCGCGTCCGGCGCCACCATCCCAGGATGTTGTTCGTGGCGCTGGCCGTCCTGCTCGCCCTGCTCCCCCAGCCCGCGGCCACCGCCGCCGACGGGCCGGGCGGCGCGGCCGCGGAGGTGGCGCGGCTGTACGACGAGGCCGCGCGGGCCACCGAGAGGTACGAGCAGGGCCGGCGCGCGGCGGCCGCGCAGCGCGCCCTGGCCGGCCGGCTCCAGCGGCAACTGGCCCTCAAGCGGCGTGAGCTGGCCGTGCTCAACGACCGGATGGGCGAGGTGGCACGCGCCCAGTACCGGGCCGGCGGGTCCGTGGGCCTCGCCGCGCGGCTGCTGCTGGGCGACGACGCGGACGAGGTGATGCGGGCGGAGCGGCTCGCCCGGCAGGCGGACCGGGCGGTGAACCGTCTGATGGAACGCACCAGGCAGGCGGAACGGCGCCTGGTGCTGGCCGAAGGCCGGGCCCGTACGGCGTGGCAGGAGCTGGACGCACGCCGGAAGGGGCTGGCCACGATCAGGCGCGGCATCGAGGCACGGCTGGAGCGGGCCCAGGGGCGGCTCCAGGCGGAGGCGGACCGGAGGGTCGCGTCCGGCCGGTGCGCGGGTGCGGCGGGAGTGGCGGGTGGTGCGCCTGGTGCCGGTGCGGTGGGTGGTGCCAGGTTGGCGAGTGGCGGTGTGGTGGGTGGAGCGGGGTTGGCAAGCGCCGGTGTGGTGGGCGGTGCGCGTGGTGCCGGTGGTGGGGGGCGGGGGTGGGTGGCGCCCGTGGAGGGGTACGTCCTGTCCGCCGGTTTCCACCGGGCGGGCGCGCATTGGGCGCACCGGCACACCGGGCAGGACTTCGCGGTGGCCGTCGGCACCCCGGTGCGGGCCGTGGGAGCGGGACGGGTGCGGTCGGTGTCCTGCGGCGGGGCGTTCGGGATCGAGGTGGTGGTGCGGCACGCCGGTGGCTGGTACTCGCAGTACGCGCACCTCGCCGCGCCCGGTGTGTCCCCGGGGCAGCCGGTCGCGGCCGGTCAGGTGATCGGGCGGTCCGGCAACACCGGCAACTCGACGGGACCGCACCTCCACTTCGAGGTGCGGCTCACGCCGTACATGGGATCGGCCGTGGACCCGGTGCGCTGGCTGGCCGAGCACGGGGTCCTGCTGGGGCGCTGACGGGGGTCACTACGCGCCGAGGATGTCCTCGATGACGCGTGCGACACCGTCGTCGTTGTTGGCGACGGTCCGGCCCGAGGCGGCGGCGACCACGTCCGGGTGCGCGTTGCCCATCGCGTACGACCGGCCCGCCCAGGACAGCATCTCGATGTCGTTCGGCATGTCCCCGAACGCCACGACCTCGTCGGCGGAGATGCCGCGCTCGGCGCAGCACAGGGCCAGCGTGCTCGCCTTGGAGACGCCGAGGCCGCTGATCTCCAGCAGCGCGCTGGGGCTGGAGCGGGTGATGCTCGCACGGTCGCCGGCGGCCGTACGCGCGAGGGCGAGGAAACCGTCCGGCGTCAGGTCCGGGTGGTGGGCGAGCAGCTTGAGCATGGGTGCGCCGAGGCCCGGCTCCTTCTCGTGCAGGAGCTCCTCCGCGGGGGCGATGGTGGCGTCGGGGTCGAGCCAGAAGGGCGGGTAGTCGGGCTCGTAGTGGAAGCCGGTGGTGAGTTCGACCGCGAAGGCGGTGCCGGGTGCCTCGCGGCGGAGTGTCTGCACGACGTCCAGGGCGGTGCTCCGCTCCAGCGGCCGTACCTCCAGCAGTTTGCCGCCGGAGTGCAGGTCGACGACGGCCGCGCCATTGGCGCAGATGGCCAGACCGTGGCCGTGGACGTGGTCGCTGACGACGCCCATCCAGCGGGCGGGCCGGCCGGTGACGAAGAAGACCTCGATGCCGGCCTCCTCAGCCGCCGCGAGCGCCGAGACCGTCCGGTGGGAGACCGATTTGTCGTCGCGCAGAAGCGTTCCGTCGAGGTCGGTGGCGATCAACCGGGGACGTCGGTGTGCCGTGGGCCTGGGGCGGGGAGAGGTCGCTGAGGTCACGCGCCCATTCTCCCGTACGGGGGTGCACGGGCGTGCGGATAGCTGCACATCTGAGCCATGCGGGGTTTGTCAGTGGGGCACCGTAGGCTCATTCCATGCGTCTGAGCACCGTGATCCTCCCCACCCGCCGCTGGCACGACGGCGGTCGCGAGGCGTGGCTTCGGGCCGAGCGCCTCGGCTTCCATGCCGCGTACACCTATGACCACCTGTCGTGGCGGGTGCCTTTCCGCGACGGTCCGTGGTTCGGCGCGATTCCGACGCTGACGGCGGCGGCCGCCGCCACCGGGCGGATGCGCCTGGGCACGCTGGTGACCTCGCCGAACTTCCGGCATCCGGTGACGCTCGCCAAGGAGCTGATCTCGCTGGACGACATCTCCGGCGGCCGGGTCACGCTCGGGATAGGCGCGGGGGGCAACGGCTTCGACGCGACGGCGCTGGGGCAGGGGGCGTGGACGCCGCGTGAGCGGGCGGACCGGTTCGCGGAGTTCGTGCCGCTGCTGGACCGGCTGCTGACGGAGGAGTCGGTGTCGTACGAGGGGACGTTCTACTCGGCGGGCGAGGCGCGCAACATTCCCGGGTGCGTGCAGCGGCCGCGGCTGCCCTTCGCCGTCGCCGCCACGGGGCCGCGGGGGATGAAGCTCGCGGCGCGGCACGGGCAGGCGTGGGTGACGACCGGGGACCCGAAGCTGTTCGAGACGGGCACGCCGGAGCAGTCGCGGGAGGCCCTGCGGGGGCAGTTGGAGAAGCTCGGCAAGGCGTGCGCGGACGCGGGGCGCGACGCGGGGGAGCTGGAGAAGATCCTGCTGACCGGGTTCACCCCGGACCGGCCGCTGGAGTCCTTCGACGCCTTCGTCGATTTCGCGGGCCGTCATGTCGAGCTGGGCTTCACCGAGATCGTGATCCACGCGCCGATCGCCGACTCGATGTTCGCCGCCGACGACAAGGTCTTCGAGCGGATCGCGACGGAGTCCCTCGCGCAGCTCCGCTGAGCCCCCCGCTCCCCGGCTCGCCCGGCCCAGCTCACCTGGCCCCGCGCGCCCGCCCGGTGTGCCCGCTCCCCTGCTCGCCGCCCCGGCGTGCCCGGCCGGCTCAGTCGGGGCCGGGAAAGCGGAGGTAGGCGGGCGGTACGGCGTCGGTGAGCCAGACGCCGTTGGCGCTGACCCGGAAGACGTGGCCGTCCCGGTGCATGGCCGCGGCGTCCACGGACAGGACGACGGGGCGGCCGCGCCGGGCGCCGACCCGGGTCGCGGTCTCACGGTCGGGCGACAGGTGGACATGGTGCCGGGCCATGGGGCGCAGTCCCTCGGCGCGGATCGCGGGCAGGCTGCGGGAGATGGTGCCGTGGTACAGGTAGGCGGGCGGTACGGCGACCGGCAGGTCCAGGTCGACGTCGACGGTGTGGCCCTGGTTGGCGCGGATCCGGTCGCCGTCGATGGTGAAGCGCCGCTTGTCGTTGACGGCGACGACGTGCTCCAGCTCGGCGCGGCTGATCCGTACGCCGTGCTCGGCGGCCGCCCGCAGAAGGTCATCGATCTCGGCCCAGCCTTGCGGATCGAGGACCAGTCCGATCCGCTCGGGCTGGTGGCGCAGGTGCTTCGAGAGGTACTTCGACACCTTCACCGTGCGTCTGTCGTCCATGTCGTTCACATCGCTCAGCGTGTCAGGCATCACGTGGTCACGGCCAGAGAAATTTCGGCTCGTAGGTTTGGTCCACAAACAACTCCGGTTATCCACAGGGAATTTGACGATTCTGTGGACAACTCCCCAACCTTTTCAGGTATTTTGACCGACTTACGTAGAATCATTCTGCGTTGAGGTAAGTGCGTCCAAAGTCCGTGCGTGAACCTCTCTTTCGGTGGCCGCGGTAATGAACGCCGATGCATTCTGTGGGCCAACAAGGCGGTGCACGGCCCGAATCGTGGATGCGGGAAGGGCGACCTGCTCGGTCTCGTCGTTCCGCACCCGGGGTCCTTCCGGTGACAGGTGCTGCTGGAGGTGGCGGGTGGCGAACAGCCGCATCGCCCGCGCCAGTTCGGCGTCCACGGTCTGCTGTGCGAGCGGCCGCAGGCGCCGTACCAGGGTCGCCGCCTCCGAGGCGTCCGCGTCCGTGGGTGGCCGGTGGTCGAGGTAGCGGGCGAAGACGTGCTCCATGGTGAACTCCAGGAACCTGTTGGCGATGTGCTCCACCTGACCGCGAAGTTCCCTGAGATGCCCGGAGATCGCCAGGAGCGGGACACCGGCGGCGTACAACTCGGCTGCCACGGCGAGTTCCTGGGGGCTCGGCACCAGGAACTCGTCCTCCCGCCCCGGGATGCGCTCCAGCACACCGAGCTCTATGGCCTCCTCCACCGCCTTCTCGTCGGGCGTCCCGCCAAATGTGGCGTCCAGCTCCGCACGGGTGATCCGGTCCGCCTCCTCGTCCGTCCACGGCCCGTGCACCTCGGCGACCAGCCCCAGGACACCGCCGAGGCCGCGGCCCGCGTCCCAGGCCTCCAGCAGCTCCTTGATGGACGCCAGGGTGTAGCCGCGCTCCAGCAGGTCGGCGATCTGCCGCAACCGGGCCAGATGGGCGTCGCCGTACACATTGGACCTGCCGCGCCGCTCCGGTTTCGGCAGCAGCCCCCGGTCCTGATAGGCGCGGATGGTCCGGACCGTGGCGCCGCTGTGGTGCGCCAGGTCCTCGATCCGGTACTCGGCCGCCGGTATCCGTGCCGCCTGCTCGTCCACACCCGCTCCCCGCTACCCCGAACCGCCCTGCGAGGGATGGTACGACCGCCCCCGGGACCCGCACCGCCCGCGGGACGCCGGCCGGGACCCGCACCGCCCCCGGGACCCGCACCGCCCCCGGGGCGCGGCGGTGTCCCGCCCGGTCACAGCTTCGCCTCCAGGCGGGCGAGCCTCCGCAACGCCCCCGGCGCCAGCCGGGACAGCAGCCGGGCTCCATGGGCCTCCGGCGTCACCGGCACTACTGCCTCGTTCCTCACGACCGCCCGCAGGATCGCGTCGGCGACCTTCTCCGGCGGGTAGTTGCGCAGGCCGTACAGCCGGGCGGTCTTCTTCTGCCGGCGCTTCTCCTCGTCCGCGGACACCCCGGCGAAGCGAGCAGTGGCGGTGATGTTGGTGTTCACGATGCCCGGGCACACGGCGGTGACTCCGATGTCACGGCCCGCCAGTTCGGCGCGCAGGCACTCGCTGAGCATGAGCACCGCCGCCTTGGACGTGCTGTACGCGGGCAGCATGCGGGACGGCTGGAAGGCGGCCGCGGACGCCGTGTTCACGATGTGACCGCCCTGCCCACGCTCGGCCATCCGCCGGCCGAAGATCCGGCAGCCGTGGATGACGCCCCACAGATTGACGTCGAGGACCTTCTTCCAGTCGTCGCTCGTCGTTTCGAGGAAGGCCCCGGACAGGCCTATCCCGGCGTTGTTCACCAGCACGTCCACCGTGCCGTACTCGGTGGAGACCTTGTCGGCGAGCTTCTCCATGGCCTGCTCGTCGCTGACGTCCACCGCCTCGCCCCAGGCGTCCGGCGCGCCGATCAGCCGCGCCATCTCGGCCGTCCGCGCGGCGCCCTCCGCGTCCCGGTCCACGGCCACCACCCGCGCACCCGCCTCGGCGAACGCGAACGCCGTGGCCCGCCCGATGCCGCTGGCGGCGCCCGTGACCAGGACGAGCTGCCCGCCGAACCGGTCCGCGTACCGCCGTCCCGAGGCGACCGGCGCCGGAACCTCACCGCCCCGCTCCTCGTGCGCCGTCACGAACTCGGTGATCCACGCGGCAAGCTGGTCCGGCCGGGTGCGCGGCACCCAGTGCCTGGCGGGCAGCGTACGCCGCACCAACCGAGGGGCCCACGTGGCCAACTCGTCGTAGAGCCGCTCGGACAGGAAGACGTCACCGGTCGGCGTGATGAGCTGCACGGGCACGTGGGCGTACGCGTCCGGGCGGGGGCGCCGCAGCCGGGCCCGGACATTGTCCCGGTAGAGCCAGGCGCCGTGGGCGGCGTCGGCCGGGAGGGAGGCGGTCGGGTAGCCGTCGTCCGGGACCTTCTCCAGCCGTCGCACGAGCCCGGGCCACCGCTTGCCGAGCGGCCCCCGCCAGGCCAGCTCGGGCAGTACCGGTGTGTGCAGCAGGTACACGTACCAGGACCTGGCGCCCTGGCCGAGCAGCTGGCCCACTCGGCGTGGGGTGGGCCGGCTCATGCGCTGCTTGAGCCAGTGCCCGAAATGGTCCAGGGACGGGCCGGAGATGGAGGTGAAGGAGGCGATCCGCCCCTCGGTGCGCTCGACCGTGACGAACTCCCACGACTGCACCGATCCCCAGTCGTGTCCGACCAGGTGCACCGGTTCGTCCGGGCTGACCGCGTCGATCACGGCCAGGAAGTCGTCCGTGAGCTTCTCCAGCGTGAACCCGCCGCGCAGCGGCTTCGGGGCCGTCGACTGTCCGTGTCCGCGGACGTCGTACAGCACCACGTGGAAGTGCTCGGCGAGCCGCACGGCGACCTCGGACCACACCTCCTTGGAGTCCGGGTAACCGTGCACCAGCACGACCGTCGGGCGCGAGGAGTCCCCGAGCTCGGCGACGCACAACTCGATACCGCCCGTACGCACCCGGCGCTCCCGCGCACCGCCCAGCACATCCGCCCCCATCAGATCGCCTCCCAGCGCCGCACGTGCGGCAGATCGTCGTCCAGCCAGAACGCGCTCTGTTCGGGGTCCTTGGAGTCGGTGACCACCAGCAGTTCCTCGAACTTGGCGCCCGTACCCCTGAAGCCGAGGTGCGGCTCGACCGCCCACAGGCCGGGCCGCGGGGGATGGTCGGAGAACCGGTACGGGGACCACAGCGGCGACCAGCCGTCGCGGTGGCCGTGGAGGGCGTCGCTCGCGAGCCCCTTCAGCGACTGCGTACCGAACCCGAAGAGTGTCGGCGACCAGCGGCGCTCCTTGACCCGGTCGACCTTGTGGGCGATGACGCCGAAGGGATAGGCGCGGTGCCGGTTGGCGTACCCCTGCCGCACCATCAGCCGGTCCACGTCCTCGTAGATCTCGCGCAGCGGGCGCCGCTCCCGCACCTCGCGCAGGATCAGCTCCCGGTGGTCACGGAGGTCGGCGAGCAGTTTGTCGTGGACGGGGCTGAGGCCGAGGCAGCCCGAGTACCCGATGTCGGCGGTGAAGCCCTTGTACACCGGGGCCATGTCGAGGATGAAGGGCATCCCCGCCTCCAGCCGCCGGTTGGTGGGGAAGAACTGCAGCGGTATCCGGAAGTTCACGAACGCCGTGCGGTCGCCGAACCAGGCGAACGGCAGGTGGAACCAGTCCCGTACGCCGCGCTCGCGCAGCCACTCGCGCTGCATCCGCGCCGCCTCGCGCTCCGTCACCCCCGGCTTGAGCTGTGCGGCGACCGCCTCGGCGCAGTCGTACGCCAGACGCTGCACTTCTCTGAAGCCGCGCAGCTCCGCGTCCCGCCCGGTTGCCGAAGACACCGTCGCCGGAGAAACCACTGAGGCCATGCCACCCGCCCGTCCGTCCATCGCCGTACGCGGTCGTAACTTGACACTGATGAATGTGACAATGCCCGGCGGCTGCGTCAAGAGTCGTGCACCGCCTGTGGAAAACCCGGCCCGGAGCCCGACCACGGTCGGGCCCCTTACGGGCTCGTACGCCTGGAGGGGGACATCGATCCAGCCGCCTGGTCTGACGCCGGATGTGGTCCGCGCCACTACCGTCGAAGCGTGACTGTGATCGCGACCGAAAGCCTCAGCAAGCGGTTCCCCCGGGTGACCGCTCTCGACCGGCTCTCCCTGGACATCGGGCCCGGTGTGACCGGACTGGTGGGTGCCAACGGAGCCGGCAAGTCCACCATGATCAAGATCCTGCTGGGTCTGTCCCCCGCCACCGAGGGCCGGGCCGAGGTCCTCGGCCTCGACGTCTCCACCAGCGGCGGCGCCATCCGCGAGCGGGTCGGCTACATGCCCGAGCACGACTGCCTGCCACCCGACGTCTCGGCCACCGAGTTCGTCGTCCACATGGCGCGCATGTCCGGCCTGCCGCCCACCGCCGCACGGGAGCGCACCGCCGACACCCTGCGCCACGTCGGCCTGTACGAGGAGCGCTACCGCCCCATCGGCGGTTACTCGACCGGCATGAAGCAGCGGGTGAAGCTCGCCCAGGCCCTGGTCCACGATCCGCAGCTCGTCCTCCTCGACGAGCCGACCAACGGCCTCGACCCGGTCGGCCGCGACGAGATGCTGGGCCTGATCCGCCGGGTGTACACGGACTTCGGCATCTCGGTCCTGGTCACCAGCCACCTCCTGGGCGAACTCGAACGCACCTGTGACCACGTCGTCGTCATCGACGGCGGGAAGCTCCTGCGCTCCAGCTCCACCAGCGACTTCACCCAGGTCACCACCACCCTCGCGGTCGAGGTCACCGACACCGACACCCACCCCGACGGCACGGCCGCCCTCCGCAAGGCACTCACGGCCGCCGGAATCACCCTCCACGCGCGCGTGGAGGACGGTATGCCGGGAGCCGGCCACATCCTCCTGCTGGAGGCCACCGGCGAGGAGACGTACGACATCGTGCGCGACACCGTCGCCGACCTCGGACTCGGCCTCGTACGGATGGAACAGCGCCGCCACCACATCGCCGAGGTCTTCCGCCCGGGGCCGGAAGCGACCGCCGCCCAGACGCAGGAGGCGCAGGCCCGATGAGCACCCCCACCCCACAGGCCGAGACCCGCATCCACAACATCGGCTACCGCGACTACGACGGGCCGCGCCTCGGCCGTGCCTACGCGCGCCGCTCGCTGTTCTCGCAGTCGCTGCGCGGCGCGTACGGACTGGGCCGCAGCGCCAAGTCCAAGGTGCTGCCGATGATCCTCTTCGCGGTGATGTGCATCCCCGCGCTGGTCGTCGTCGCCGTCGCGGTGGCCACGAAGCTGAAGGACCTGCCGCTGGACTACACGCGGTACGCGATCTTCACGCAGGCTGTCATCGGGCTGTACCTGGCGGCGCAGGCCCCCCAGTCGGTCTCGCGTGACCTGCGCTTCAAGACCGTTCCGCTGTACTTCTCCCGCCCCATCGAGCGTGTCGACTACGTCCTCGCCAAATACGGCGCGATGGCGTCGGCCCTGTTCATCCTGACCGCCTCGCCGCTGCTCATCCTCTACATCGGGTCGCTACTGGCGAAGATGGACTTCGTCGACCAGACCCAGGGCTTCGCACAGGGACTGGTCTCCGTGGCTCTGCTCTCGCTCCTGTTCGGTGGAATCGGCCTGGTCCTGGCCGCGCTGACCCCGCGCCGCGGGTTCGGCGTCGCCGCCGTCATCGCCGCGCTGACCATCTCGTTCGGTGCCGTCTCCACCCTTCAGGCGATCGCCTGGAGCACCGACTCCCTGGGCGCGGTGAAGTGGCTGGGCCTCTTCTCGCCGATCACGCTCATCGACGGCGTGCAGACCGCCTTCCTGGGCGCCACGTCGTCCTTCCCCGCAGAGGCCGGACCGGACGCCGGGGTGGGCGTGGTCTACCTGCTGGTCGTCCTCGCCCTCATCGCCGGCTCCTACGCCGTCCTGCTGCGCCGCTACCGAAAGGTCGGGCTGTGACCACCATCGACATCGACCACGTCTCACGGTGGTTCGGAAACGTCGTGGCCGTCAACGACGTCACCATGACCATCGGCCCCGGGGTGACCGGACTCCTCGGCCCCAACGGCGCCGGAAAGTCCACGCTGATCAACATGATGGGCGGCTTCCTCGCCCCCTCCACCGGATCCGTGACCCTCGACGGGCAGCCGATCTGGCGCAACGAGTCCGTGTACCGCCAGATCGGAGTCGTGCCCGAGCGGGAGGCGATGTACGACTTCCTCACCGGCCGCGAATTCGTCGTCGCCAACGCAGAGTTGCACGGCCTGGGCACGGCCGAGGCGCAGAAGGCGCTGGCCACGGTGGAGATGGAGTACGCGCAGGACCGCAAGATCGCCACGTACAGCAAGGGCATGCGGCAGCGGGTGAAGATGGCCTCGGCCCTCGTCCACGAACCGTCCGTGCTGCTGCTGGACGAGCCGTTCAACGGCATGGACCCGCGTCAGCGCATGCAGTTGATGGACCTGCTGCGGCGGATGGGAGCAGAGGGCCGTACGGTCCTGTTCTCCTCGCACATCCTGGAGGAGGTCGAGCAACTCGCCTCGCACATCGAGGTGATCGTCGCCGGACGGCACGCGGCGAGCGGTGACTTCCGCCGGATCCGGCGGCTGATGACCGACCGGCCGCACCGCTACCTGGTCCGCTCCAGTGACGACCGCGCCCTGGCGGCCGCGCTGATCGCCGACCCCTCGACGGCCGGCATCGAGGTCGACGTGACGGAGGGGGCCCTGCGCATCCAGGCGGTCGACTTCGCCCGCTTCACCGCGCTGCTGCCCGAGGTCGCCCGCGCGCACTCCATCCGGCTGCTGACGGTCTCGCCCTCGGACGAGTCCCTCGAATCGGTCTTCTCGTACCTCGTCGCGGCCTGAAGGGAGCCTTACGACCATGTACAACCCCACAGTCGCCCGGCTCACCTACCGGGCCCTGCTCGGCCGCCGCCGAGCCGCCATCCTCTTCGTCCTGCCCGGCCTGCTGCTGCTCATCGCGGCCGCCGTCCGCGGCTTCAACGGCGCCGACGACCAGATCGCCGCCGACGTCCTGGGCGGGTTCGCGCTCGCCACGATGGTGCCGTTGATCGGTGTCATCGCCGGCACGGGCGCGATCGGGCCCGAGATCGACGACGGTTCGATCGTCTACCTGCTCGCCAAGCCGGTGAAGCGGCCGACGATCATCTTCACCAAGCTGATCGTGGCCATCGCCGTCACCATGGTGTTCTCCGCGGTCCCCACCTTCCTCGCCGGGATGATCCTCAACGGCAACGGACAGCAGGTGGCGGTCGCCTACACCGTCGCCGCGCTCGTCGCCTCGATCGCGTACAGCGCGCTCTTCCTGCTGCTCGGTACGGTCAGCCGCCACGCGGTCGTCATCGGCCTGGTGTACGCGCTGGTCTGGGAGGCGCTGTTCGGCAGCCTCATCGAGGGCGCCAAGACCCTCAGCGTCCAGCAGTGGGCGCTGGCCGTCGCGGAGAAGGTCACGGGTGACGGGCTGGTCGCCTCGGACGTGGGGCTGCCGGTCGCGGTGGCGCTGCTGGCGGGCGTGACGGTGGCGGCGACCTGGTACGCAGGCCAGAAGCTGCGGACCCTGACGCTGGCGGGCGACGAGTAGCCGTACGCACGGAAAGGGCCCCGCACGCGCGCGTGCGGGGCCCTTTCGTCTTCACACCACCTTGACGAGAGGGTGGGCACACTTGCCGTACGGAGGAGGCAACCATGGCCGCTGACCCCGACGACCCGTGGGACGACGTCGAGCTGGACAACGACTTCATACGCTCCGCCGAGACCACCGAGCCGTCCGCACGCGCCCGGATGCTCGCCGCCCGGTGGCGCGGCCGTCCGCCCGAGCCGCAGCCCTGGCGCTCCGACGAGCCCCCGGCGGGCTGGTTCTTCAGCCGGGCCCGCCGGCGCAAGCGGCGCCGCCGCAAGGACGACGACTAGACCTTCCGGTCGCGTGCCGCCAACAGCCCCACCACGAGGGCCACCGCGCACACACCCAGCACCAGGGCGAGGGGAACCGTCCACCCCCCGGTCGCCTCGTGCACCGCGCCCGCGGCCGGCGGGCCGGCGGCCGCCAGCAGGTAGCCGACCGTCTGCGCCATCCCCGACAGCCGTGAGGCGGTCACCGCGTCTCCGCTGCGCAGCACGATCAGCGTCAGGGCGAGCCCCACGGCGCCGCCCTGGCCCACGCCGAGCACCGCCGCCCACAGCCAGGCACCGGACACCGGGGCGACCATCAGCCCCACGTAACCCGCCGCCACCAGTGAGGTGACCAGCGCGACCAGCGGGCGCTGGCTGCGCATCCGGCCGGCCAGCAGCGGTACCAGGAACGCGCCCGCCACCTGGATGAGGTTGTTGAAGGCGAAGACGACACCGGCCGTCGAGCGGCTCATGCCCTGATCGGTGAAGACCGTCGGCATCCAGGCGATCAGGACGTACGTCCACAGCGACTGCAGACCCATGAAGAGCGTGACCTGCCAGGCGAGCGCCGAGCGCCAGACGCTCCGGCCGGTGCGGGAAGCCGCCGGGGCCACCCGCGCCTCACGTCCCGTACGCCCCCGGGCGATCAGCACCTGCGGCAGCCACGCCACCGCCGCCACCGCCGCGAGCAGCGACCAGAAGGCCAGCGACGCCTCCCAGCGGCCCCCGAACGCCCGCTCCAGCGGCACCGACGCGGCCGCCACCACCGTCGCGCCCGCGATCATCGAGCCGGTGTAGACGGACGTCATCGACGCGGCCCGGTCCGGGAAGTCGCGCTTGATCAGCCCGGGCATCAGGACGTTGAGCAGCGCGATCGCCGTTCCCACCAGGACACCGCCGCCGTACAGCGCGTACAGGGACGGCAGTACGCGGACGAGGATCCCGGCCGCCAGCAGCAACAGGGCGCCGATCAGCACCTGTTCGGTACCCAGCCGCCGTGCCGGCCAGGGCGCGACCAGCGCGCCCACCCCGAGGAACAGCACCGGCACCGACGTGACCAGGGAACTCGCGGTCGACGACAGCCCGAAGTCCGCGCTGATCTCACCGACCAGCGGGGACACGCTCGCCAGCGCCGCCCGCATGTTCAGCGAAGCCAGCACGATCCCGACCAGCAGCAGCACCGGGTGGGCGAGCAACGCCCGCCGCGCGGCGGCTTCTTGGGGCGAGGGCAGGACATCTGCCTCCGCGTCGAGGAGCAGCCGGCCGGAATCCGGGCGTGCCACGTTCACAGCACCTTTCGCGAAGAACAACAGAAGAACAGCAGACGTAGGGGGTTCAGCGGGCGGCGACGATCGCCCTGACCGTTTCCAGCGGTACGCGCAGCAGCTCGCGCACGGCCGCACCCGCCGCGTCCGCGTCACCCGCCTCGATCGCCACGACCAGCGCGTCGTGCGCGTCCAGGTCGATGGCGGGCATCGCGTGGTCGCCGAGCGACTCGACGAGGCTTTCGTGGACCTGTACGGAGAAGAACCGGTACACCTCGGTGAACGCGGCGTTGTGCGTGGCCTCGACCACCGCCCGGTGGAAGGCCACGTCGGCGTCCGCGTCCCGGTCGCCCTCCTCGCGCAGGGTGGCCAGCGCGGCGCGCAGCCGCAGCAGGTCGTGGGTGTCGCGCCGGAGCGCCGCCAGGCGGGCGGCCTCCGTCTCCAGGGCGATCCGCAGCTCCAGTACGTCCAGGGCGCCGGCGGCCCGGACGGTGCGGAGCACGGCGGCGGGGTCGGCGGTGGAGCGTACGAAGGTGCCGTTGCCCTGACGGGACTCCAGCAGACCCGCGTGGACCAGGACACGGACGGCCTCACGCACGGTGTTGCGGCCGACACCGAGCTGCCCGGCGAGCTCGTGCTCGGTGGGGATGCGGTCACCCACGGCCCATTCGCCGTCCGTCAGCTGGGCCCGGAGCTGGTCGACGACCGTGTCGACGAGGGAGGTCCGGCCCGCGGCCTTCAGCACCATGTCCCGGTACTCCATTCGCCTCAATCACCCGGTTGCCCAGTCATCCTACAACTTGCCTCCAGGATTACTGTGGGCACATCCGCACTCACTCACACCCTGGGGAGCAAGCCATGTCAGACCGCTTCGACGTCGTCGTACTCGGAGCAGGCCCCGGCGGATACGTCGCCGCCATCCGTGCCGCCCAGCTGGGCAAGCGCGTCGCGGTGGTCGAGGAGAAGTACTGGGGCGGTGTCTGCCTGAACGTCGGCTGCATCCCCACCAAGGCACTGCTGCGCAACGCCGAGCTGGCCCACCTCTTCACCCACGAGGCCAAGACGTACGGCATCAAGGTCGACGGCCAGGTCTCCTTCGACTACGGCGAGGCGTTCCGGCGCAGCCGGACGGTCGCGGACGGCCGGGTCAAGGGCGTCCACTTCCTGATGAAGAAGAACAAGATCACCGAGTTCACCGGCCGGGGCACCTTCCTGGACGCGAACACGATGCGGGTCGCGCTGACCGACGGCACGGAGACCACGATCTCGTTCGACAACTGCATCATCGCGACCGGTGCCACGCCGCGGCTGCTGCCCGGCACGCGGCGCAGCGAGCGGGTCGTGACGTACGAGGAGCAGATCCTCAGCCAGGACCTGCCGCGTTCGATCGTGATCGCCGGCGCGGGCGCCATCGGCATCGAGTTCGCGTACGTGATGCAGAACTACGGCGTGAAGGTCACCATCGTCGAGTTCCTCGACCGGATCGCGCCGCTGGAGGACAAGGACGTCTCGGCGGAGCTGGCGAAGCAGTACCGCAAGCTCGGCATCGACGTGCTGACCTCCACGCGGGTGGAGTCGATCGACGAGTCCGGCTCCCAGGTGCGGGTCACGGTGACCGGCAAGGACGGCAAGCAGCAGGTGCTGGAGGCCGACAAGGTGCTGCAGGCGATCGGCTTCGCGCCGAACGTCGAGGGGTACGGCCTGGAGAACACCGGCGTCGAGCTCACCGAGCGCGGCGCCATCGACGTCGACGGCCGGTCGCGGACCTCGGTGCCGCACATCTACGCGATCGGTGACGTGACCGCGAAGCTGATGCTCGCGCACACCGCCGAGGCGATGGGCGTGGTGGCCGCCGAGACGATCGCGGGCGCGGAGACGATGGAGCTCGACTACCCGATGATCCCGCGCGCCACGTACTGCCAGCCGCAGATCGCCAGCTTCGGCTGGACGGAGGAGCAGGCGCGGGAGAAGGGCTTCGACGTCAAGGTCGCGAAGTTCCCCTTCATGGCGAACGGCAAGGCGCACGGGCTCGGTGACACGACGGGGTTCGTGAAGCTGATCAGCGACGCCAAGTACGGCGAGATCATCGGCGCCCACCTGATCGGACCCGACGTCACCGAGCTGCTGCCCGAGCTGACGCTGGCCCAGCAGTGGGACCTGACGGTCCACGAGGTGGCGCGGAACGTCCACGCCCACCCGACGCTGGGCGAGGCGGTCAAGGAGGCCGTGCACGGCCTCGCGGGCCACATGATCAACTTCTGACGGTTCGCGCGTACGCGTGCGGTTCGTGCGTACGCGTGCGGCGGTGCGGCGCCCGGTAAAGCGGTGGCGCCGCCTCGTGCCCGCGGGGCACGCTGGTGTGGCACGGGGGAGGTCGGGGGGCGGCCGCTTCGAGCGCGCGACACGTCGCGCGGGCCGCCCCACGAGCGCCCACGAGCGCCCTCGACGGGGACCCGGGACGGCTCCCCCTGCACCGACTCAGGCGTGCAGGAGCTCCTCCAGCACCACCGCGATGCCGTCCTGGTCGTTGGACGCCGTGACCTCATGGGCGACGGCCTTGAGGTCGTCGTGGGCGTTGGCCATGGCCACGCCGTGCTGCGCCCAGGCGAACATGGGGATGTCGTTGGGCATGTCGCCGAACGCGACCGTGTCCGCCGCCTTCACGCCCAGCCGGCGGGCCGCCAGGGACAGGCCCGTGGCCTTGCTCAGCCCCAGGGGCAGGATCTCGACGATGCCCGCGCCCGCCACCACCACGTCCACGAGACCGCCGACCGTCTGCCGGGCGGCCCGGGCCAGGGCGTCGTCGTCCAGTTCGGGGTGCTGGATGTAGACCTTGTTGAGCGGGGCGGACCACAGGTCGGCCGGGTCCTCGAACGGGACGTACGGCAGCGGTCCCTCCTGGACGCGGTAGCCCGGACTCACGAGGACCTCGCCGTCCAGGCCGTCGCGGCTCGCGGCGAGGGCCAGCGGGCCCACCTCTGCCTCCAGCTTGGACAGGGCCAGGCCCGCGAGCTGGCGGTCCAGGGTCACGGACGTCAGCAGCCGGTTCTCGCCCGCGTGGTAGACCTGCGCGCCCTGGCCGCAGACGGCGAGGCCGTCGTAGCCCAGGTCGTCCAGGATGTGACGGGTCCAGGGGACGCCACGGCCGGTGACGACGATGTGCGCGGCGCCCGCCGCCGTCGCGGCGGCGAGCGCGTCACGCGTGCGCCGGGAGACCGTCCCGTCGGAACGCAGCAGCGTCCCGTCGAGATCGGTCGCGACCAGCTTGTAGGGGAACGGAGTCACTTGGAGACGGGCTCCAGGACTTCCCGGCCGCCGAGGTACGGGCGGAGGACCGGGGGGACCCGCACGGAGCCGTCGGCCTGCTGGTGGTTCTCCAGCAGCGCGACGATCGTGCGCGGTACGGCGCACAGCGTGCCGTTGAGGGTCGCGAGCGGCTGGACCTTCTTGCCGTCGCGCATCCGCACCGACAGCCGCCGCGCCTGGAAGCTGTCGCAGTTCGACGCGGACGTCAGCTCGCGGTACTTGCCCTGCGTGGGGATCCAGGCCTCGCAGTCGTACTTGCGCGAGGCGGAGGCGCCCAGGTCGCCGGTGGCCACGTCGATCACCTGGAACGGCAGCTCCAGGGACGTCAGCCACTGCTTCTCCCAGTCCAGCAGCCGCTTGTGCTCGGCCTCGGCCTCCTCGGGAGCGACGTACGAGAACATTTCCACCTTGTCGAACTGGTGGACCCGGAAGATGCCCCGGGTGTCCTTGCCGTACGTGCCGGCCTCGCGCCGGTAGCAGGGCGAGAAGCCGGCGTACCGCAGCGGCAGCTTCTCCGCGTCGAGGATCTCGTCCATGTGGTACGCGGCCAGCGGCACCTCGGACGTGCCGACCAGGTAGTAGTCGTCCTTCTCCAGGTGGTACACGTTCTCCGCGGCCTGGCCGAGGAAACCGGTGCCCTCCATGGCGCGCGGCCGGACCAGCGTGGGCGTCAGCATCGGGATGAACCCGGCCTCCGTCGCCTGCGCGATCGCCGCGTTGACGAGCGCGAGCTCCAGCAGCGCGCCGACGCCCGTCAGGTAGTAGAAGCGCGAGCCGGAGACCTTGGCCGCACGCTCGACGTCGATGGCGCCCAGCGCCTCACCGAGCTCCAAGTGGTCCTTGGGCTCGAAGCCCTCGGCGCCGAAATCGCGGACGGTGCCGTGCGTCTCCAGGACGACGAAGTCCTCCTCGCCGCCGACCGGTACGTCCTCGTGGACGATGTTGCCGAGCTGGAGCAGCAGCCGCTTGGTCTCCTCGTCCGCCTCGTTCTGGGCGGCGTCGGCGGCCTTCACGTCGGTCTTCAGCTCCTCGGCCTTCCGCAGCAGCTCCGCGCGCTCCTCCGGGGAAGCCTTGGGGATCAGCTTGCCGAGCGCCTTCTGCTCGGAGCGGAGTTCGTCGAAGCGGACGCCGGACGACCTGCGCCGCTCATCGGCGGAGAGCAGGGCGTCGACGAGGCCGACGTCCTCTCCACGGGCGCGCTGGGAGGCGCGAACACGGTCGGGGTCCTCACGGAGCAGGCGAAGGTCAATCACCCCACCAGGCTACCGGTGCGGGCTCATGTCACCCCAGCCGATATGCCGCGCGGCCCTTGCGTGTTGCTTTGCCCCAATTGTCGGAGTTTATCCGTGGGAAAGTCGCGGGGCCGAGTGGGGAAACACGACGGAATTCCCTCGCTTGCCGCCCTTCCTTCCCACCGTCGAAGGGTGACCCGCGACCCTCTCCCGATGCCGTTCGAGCGCCGTTGTCCACAGACGCCACCAGCTTCCGGGGGTTATCCACAGGCTGTGCGAATCCGCTGTGGACTCAGGAATTGATCATTCCGAATACCCTGCCGTCGCCCTGGATTCCCTGATCAAACCCCGTCCACACACTCATTCGGCTGGGAAATTCTCGCTCTAAGGAGTTGATCGACGGAATTGAGGTGACACGGTCGACGTGCCGCGCTCTGCGGCCACCTGGGAGAGCTGGAGCGATTTGTCGACCCTGTCCGGTTGTGATGTCGACTTGTCCCCAGGTCGAGAAGCAGGCCTGTGGATAACTTTGTGGACGTACGCTCAGGCCCGTCCGTCCTGGCACCGCGCCAGCCAGTCGGACGCCGCCGTGAAGTCCTCGTCGGACGTCCCGGGCCGCAGCGGGGTCACATCGTCGGCCGTCGCGCCCGCCCGCGGATACGACCCGAGGAACCGGACGTTCGCGCAGATCCGCTTCAGGCCCATGAGCGCCTCACCGACCCGACGGTCCGAAATGTGGCCCTCCGCGTCGATGGCGAAGCAGTAATTGCCGATCCCCGCACCCGTCGGCCGGGACTGGAGCAGCATCAGGTTGACCCCGCGCGCCGCGAATTCCTGGAGCAGCTCCAGCAGCGCACCCGGGTGGTCCTCGCGCTGCCAGATGACCACCGACGTCTTGTCCGCACCGGTCGGCGCCGCCGGCCGGGCCGGGCGGCCCACCAGTACGAACCGGGTCTCCGCGTTCTCGGCGTCGTGGATCTCGGTGACCAGCGCCTCCAGCCCGTACGTCGCCGCCGCGAACTCACCCGCGAACGCCGCGTCGAACCGCCCCTCCTGCACCAGCCGCGCACCGTCCGCGTTCGACGCGGCCGACTCCCACACCGCCTCGGGCAGATGCGCCCGCAGCCAGTTGCGCACCTGCGGCTGGGCGACCGGGTGCCCGGTGACCGTCTTGATGTCGGAGAGCTTGGTCCCCGGCCGCACCAGCAGCGCGAACGCGATCGGCAGCAGCACCTCGCGGTAGATCATCAGGGGCCGGCCGGACGCCAGTTCGTCGAGGGTCGCCGTCACCCCGCCCTCCACCGAGTTCTCGATCGGCACGAGGGCCGCGGCGGCCTCCCCGTTGCGCACGGCGTCCAGCGCCGCGGGCACCGAGACCATCGGCACCAGCTCCCGCGTGGCGGCTTCCGGCAGCGTGCGCAGGGCGGCCTCGGTGAAGGTGCCCTCGGGACCGAGATACGTATAGCGAGTGGCCGACATACCGGTCACCCTAATGCGCCGGAAGCCCCGGCGGACCGCGATCAGGCCTCCAGCAGCCGCTGTCCCACGTACTCGCCCTCGCCCGGCCCGCCCGGCACCGCGAACAGACCGCTCGCCTCGTGCCGGACGAACGGCGACAGGGCGTCCCCCCGGTCCAGCTTCCGCTGCACCGGGACGAAGCCCCGCCGTGGATCGGCCTGCCAGGCGATGAACAGCAGCCCCGCGTCCGGCGTCCCGTCCGGCCCGATCCCGTCGTGGAACGAGAACGGTCGCCGCAGCATCGCCGCACCACCGTTCTGCTCCGGCGCCGAGATCCGCGCGTGCGCGTTGTCGGGCACCACCGGCTTCCCGTCCGGTCCCGTCCTGTCCAGGTCGATCCCGGACGTCTCGCTCCCGCCCGTCAGCGGCGCCCCGTCCGACTTCCGGCGGCCGATCACCCGCTCCTGCTCCTTCAGCGGCAGCCTCTCCCAGTCGTCCAGCAGCATCCGGATGCGGCGTACGACGGCGTACGAGCCGCCCGCCATCCACGGCTGCTCCCCGCCCGCCGGGACGAAGATCCGCTCCTGGAAGTCCGGCTCCGACGGCTTCGGGTTGCGCGAACCGTCCACCTGGCCCATCAGGTTGCGGGCCGTCATCGGGTGCGCGGTGGCGCCCGGGGAGCGGTTGAAGCCGTTCATCTGCCAGCGCACCTTCGCGGCCCCGCCCGCCTCCTTCTGGACGGCGCGCAGGGCGTGGAAGGCGACGAGCGCGTCGTCGGCGCCGATCTGCACCCACAGATCGCCGTTCGACCGCTTGGGGTCCAGCCGGTCGGACGAGAAGGGGGGCAACGGGTCCAGCTCCACCGGCCGCCGCGCCATCAGCCCCGTCCGGCCGAAGAAGGAGGCGCCGAAGCCGAACGTGACGGTCAGGGAGGACGGCCCGGCGTCCAGGGCGACCCCCGTGTCCCCGTCCCCCACCGGCTTGCCCGCCATCAGCAGCCCGGCCACCGCCGACCAGCGGCGCATCAGCGCCACCGCCTCCTTGCGCCCCGCGCCCGGCGCCAGGTCGAAGGCGACCAGGTGGCCACGCGCCTGCAACGGCTGGAGGATGCCCGCCTGATGCGTGCCGTGGAACGGCACGGCGGTCGAGCCGACGGTCGCCAGCGCCGTACCGGCGGCGGGCTGCGCACCGGCGGCGGCGTACGTGGCGGCGCCCCCGGCCGCGCCGAGCGCCAGCCCGGTGGCGCCGGCCGCGCCGACGGTTCCCAGCAGCTTGCGCCTGGAGATGTGGAGGTTCTCGGTGCTCACGGTCAGGTCAGCCGATCTTCACGTTCTTGTCGAGGGTGGTCTGGTCGATGTCGGAGGTCCGGACGGTGACCCGGAGCTTCCACTCGCCCGGCATCGGGATCTGCGCGGCGGCGGAGGTCCAGTGCCCGGCCGCGACCCGGTCCGGTACGACGGGCAGGGGGCCGATCTGCTTCGACTCCAGGGTGAAGGACACCTTCAGCTCGGGCAGGTCCATGGGCTTGCCGTTCGCGCCGGTCACGTACAGGTGCATGGCGTTCGCACCGGAGCGGCCCGGGGCGAGGGTGAGCCGTAGCGTCCCCTTGCCGTTGACGGCGCCGCCGGTGTCGAAGGGCAGCGTCAGGTCGAGCGGCCGGTCCGGCACGGCGGGGGAGGACGACACCGCCTCGGTACGGCCCGCCTCCTCCTCCGTACGGCCGGGCTCGGTCGTGGTCAGTACGGTCGTCACGGCGAGCAGCACCACCGCGACGCCCGCCTCGGCCAGCACGGACCGGCGCAGCCCGGCCCTCCCGGGGTCGGCGTCGCGGGCGCGCCTGGCGCGGGCGGTGGCGAGGGCGGCGCGCTGGCGGGCGAGCTGGGCGGCCCGCTCTGGGTCGTCCGGCACGGTGACCGGCTCGACGGCCTCCTCGCTCTCCTCGGGCTCCTCGCTCTCCTCGTCCTCCTCGGGCGCGCCGACGGCCGACGCCTCCGTGAGCCGCCCGGTCCACCGCCGGGAGATCCACGCGACCCCGACCAGGACGGCGACGAGGCCCACCTTGAGCAGCAGCAGCCGGCCGTACGCCGTGCCGGTCAGCGCCGACCAGGAGCCGACCTGCCGCCACGACTGGTAGATCCCGGTCGCGGCCAGCACGACGACGGAGCCGAACGCGACGCGCGAGAACCGCCGTACCGCCGACCGCTCGATCGACGGCTCCCGGTGGAGGGCGACCAGCAGCGCGGCCAGACCGCCCAGCCAGGAGGCCATCGCCAGCAGGTGCAGGATGTCGACGGGCATCGCGACGAGCGGCTGGAGTCCGGCCGACGCGTGCTCGGACAGGGCCCACGTGCCCGCGATACCGGCCGCGACGACCGTGCCGCCGATCGCGAGCCCGAAGGTCAGGTCCTTCTTCTCGCTCGCGTCCTCCCGCTTGGTGTACGTGCCGAAGAGCACCGCGACGAACAGTGCCGCCGCGCCCAGCAGCAGCAGCCGCGAGACGAGCGCGGCACCGGTCTTGGTCTCCAGGACCGCGCCGAGTGAGCCCAGTCCGAAGGCTTCCCCCGTGTACGGCGCGCGCAGCAGCAACAGGGCGAGGGTCGCCGCCGTCAGCACCACCCACCCGCGCACCACGAGGCGTTGCAGCGGCCGGACGGACGCGCCGCGCGGCCAGCAGGCCAGGATGAACGCGGCGCCGCCCGCCAGCAGGATGAAGCCGCCGTACGAGATGTACCGCGCGATGCCGTAGAGCACCCCGACGACCCCGCCGCCCACCTTCTCCTCGGGCAGCGCGACGGTCGTCTGTGACGGGGCGCCGATGGAGAAGGTGAACGCGCCCGAGATGGGGTGGCTGTCGGCGGA
Organism: Streptomyces sp. NPDC041796; assembly: GCF_055590785.1. Classification (NCBI taxonomy): domain Bacteria; kingdom Bacillati; phylum Actinomycetota; class Actinomycetes; order Kitasatosporales; family Streptomycetaceae; genus Streptomyces; species Streptomyces sp. NPDC041796. The sequence goes on along the minus strand of NZ_JBVJAH010000006.1, from coordinate 138,224 downwards.
GATGGCCCGCCAGGCGACGGTGTACGTGCCGTCCGGCAGCCCGGCGTGCAGGTTCACGCCGTACTTGATGATCGCTCCGGCGCACAGGTTGCGCAGCTCACCCGTGTCGGCCCGCTTGCCGCTCGGTTCCAGCACGCGGATCGAGTCGTCCCCCATGGCGACCTGCTCGGAGAAGGTGAGCGTGACGCCCTTGGGGGCGGTGGCGACCACCGCCCCGTCCTTCGGGTCGCTGCCGGTCAGCGCGGCGTGGGCGCTCGCCGTGCCGGAGAGCACGGTGCCGAGCAGCGCCAGGGTGGCCAGCAGCAGCCACAGCATGTGGGCGGTTCCGAAGCGCGGGGCGGTGGCTTTCATGGTGGTCGGTCCCCCAAGTGCCTAGTGCTTCGACGGGTTGTGGGTGGCGGCTTCCACCGGGAGTTCGACCTCGATCGGGTCGGACTTCTCGAAGTGCAGCTCTATCCGCACCTTCTCGCCCTGCTTCGGCTGCTTCTTGATGGCCATGAACATGATGTGGCTGCCGCCTCGTTCGAGCTTCAGCTCACCGTTGGCAGGGATGTCGAAGGACTTCACCTGCCGCATCTTCTGGTCCTTGGTCTCGTGGATCTGGACGTCGTCGGAGAGCGGGCTCGTGACCGACGTGAGCTTGTCGGCCGCGTCTCCGGTGTTGGTGACGGTCAGGAAGCCGCCCGCCATGTCGCCCACGGGCTGCGGCATGAAGGCCCCGTCGACCTTCAGTTCGGGCCCGCTGTCGGAGGAGCACCCGCCCAGTGCCATGGCGCCGGCGAGGGCCACGGCGGCGGACAGGGCGGTGAGGGTGGTGCGGCGGGTCACGGGTTCTCCCCCTTGATGAGCTTCGGCAGGTCCTTCTCGTACTCCTCGGCGGTGGTGTCGTCGTCGTAGACGACATAGCCCTGGTCGGTCCTGGGCGAGAACGCGATCACCTGTGCGCCGTGCATGGAGACGACCGAGCCGTCCTTCTCCTTCTTCGGCGGGTCGATGCCGATGCCGATCTGGCGCGCACCCGCCTGGATGGTGGGGAAGTCGCCGGTGAGGCCGATGAAGGACGGGTCGCCGGCCCCGGGCAGCCACGTGCCGAGCTCGGCGGAGGTGTCCCGTTCGGGGTCGGTGGTGACGAAGACGACCTGGAGCTTGGCCTGGTCCGCCTTGGGGAGCTCCTTGTAGGCCAGGGCGATGTTGCTCATCGTCATGGGGCAGACGTCGGGGCAGTGCGTGTAGCCGAAGTAGATCAGCGTCGGCCTGCCCTTGGTCCGCTCCCGGAGGTCGTACGTCTGGCCCTTGGTGTCCTTCAGGACGAGGTTGGGCTTCTCGAAGGGCCGGTCGAGTACGGTCGCGGCCTTGTCCGGGGAGGCGTCGACGGACACGCCGGCGACCGAGTCACCGGCCGTGTCCTTCCCGCCGTCGCCGCAGGCCGACAGGGTGAGCGCCGACACGGCGGCGAGTGCGGCGGCGAGCACCGGGGTGCGGCGGCGCGGCCGGGACCGCTCGCCGGTCTTCTGGATGTGCATGGGTTTCTCTCTTGGTGTTCCGGGGGTGGCCGTCAGGCCGAGCGGCGGCGGCCGGCGAGGACGCCGAAGGCGACACCGGCGGCGCCGACGAGAATGCCGCCGGCCCCGAGGAGACGGGCGGTGGTGTCGCTGGAGTCGGCGGACGCCGCCTTCTCCTTCCCGCCGTGACCCTTGTCGTCCGTCTTGCCGTCCGTCTTGGTGGCGGCCGCGCCGCCGTGGTGGTCGTCCTGGGCCGCGGACAGCGTCAGGACGGGAGCGGGCGCCTCGGGCTCGGGGGAGCCTGCCTTCGGCTCCTCGATCCAGCGCACGACCTCCTTGTTGTCGTACGTCTGGAGGGCCTTGAAGACGAGCTGGTCGGCGTTCTCGGGCAGCGCGCCCATGGCGACCGGGAACTGCTGGAACTGGCCGGGGCCGATCTTCGAACCGTCCGCCGTCCAGGTGATTTTGGTGGCGGCCTCGGTGATCTGCTCGCCGTGCATCTCGACCGGCTTGGCCAGCTTCGCCTTGGTGACCTCGGCCTTCCAGCCCGGGACGGGCTGCGTGGCGACGTAGGCGAGCGGGTGCTGCGCCGGGAGGTTGATCTCCACCTTCACGGTCGAGGCGTTGTCCCGCTCGTTGGGGACCCTGAACTGGACGATCGCGTAACCCCCCTTGGCGGCCTCGCCCTGCGGCTCGACGCTGACGTGCGCGAAGGCGGTACCGGAGAGCAGGACGACGGAGGAGACGGTGACGCCGGCGGCGAGGGCGATACGGGAAGAAACGTTCATGGCAGAACACACTCCACGGGGATCAGGTGAGTGGACGCGTGCGCACGGGCGCACCACGGCACCACTCCGTCGAGTGGGCCGTGTCAGGCTGCGAGGGCGTAGATCGATACGGCCGGGGGGCCGCGCCTGATCACCGTGTGCTGAAGTTCCTCCGCCGCGGCGGGCCGCGGAGGGTCGTCGTCGGTACGCGGTGGCCGCGGCCCGCCCGAGGGCAGCGCGGGCAGCCCGGCGACCAGGGCGCGTACGAGGACGAGGGCGGCGCGCAGCGCGCGTACGAACGCCCCTTGGGCGAGCCCGGTGGCGCCGTGCGCCGACAGCCGGCCCAGCTTCAGCAGCGCGAGGTCGCCGCGCCGCAGCAGCCAGCCGGTCACGAGGGCGGCCAGCAGGTGCCCGAGGAGCATGGGGAGGCTGGGCCACAGCCCGGCGGCGGGCTCCGCCGCGTACCCGGCGTGCCCCGCGTGTCCCGTGTGCGATCCGGCCGCGGCCGGGTCCAGCCCGGCGCGGGTGACGATGCGGTGCGCGTCGGCGGGGCTCAGCGACGACGCGCCGGCCCCGCACACCAGTTTGGCGGCCATCCGGATCAGCGCGTCGTCCGCCCGTTGGCCGATATCCACCGTGAGGTGCTGCCGCTGTCCGATCCCGAACAGCGCGTGCAGGCCGAGCTGACCGCCGGCCAGTGCCGTGGCGATCACCGGAAGCGACCGTTCGCGTCCGGCGAACGGCACGGTCAGCGCGAAGACACACAGGAACCCGAGGGCCAGCGTCCACCACGGGACGGTCTCGCAGGCCGCGAGCACATGTCCCAGCGCGGACAGCACGAGACAGACCGCGGTGAACACCGCGGCCCTCAGCAGCCGCGGACCAGCGGAAGGGGCAGACATGGCCGGGCCATCATCGCACTGCGCCCCTCCGCTCCACACGGCAGGTCCGGAAGGTCACCGTTTCACCGCCGGAGTCCGCATGGACCCGACAGAGTCCGACACACACCGACATACACCGGCGTACGGGCTACGCATATCCGCCGAACGGGGTGCGTGGCGTCAACGCGGCGCTTACGACCGACAAGTGGGGGCAATACGTAACGGTATGTCGAGCCGCAGCCAGGAGGCTGGAGCATGAGCATCTGGTGGTCCCTCCATTTGCGGCGCGAGGCTGCGAGCGTTCCGCTCGCCCGTCGCCTCCTTCTCGGCACCATGGAGACCGCGGGGGTCGACCCGGAGATCTCCTACGACCTCTCCCTCGCCCTCACCGAAGCCTGCGCCAACGCGGTGGAGCACGGCGGGCGGACGGGGACCGGGGACGTCTCCACGGAGTACCGGGTGACCGCGTACCTGGACGGCGAGAAGTGCCGTATCGAAGTGGCGGACTCGGGCCCGGGTTTCCCCTCCGGCCCCGCGCCGACGGTCCGCAGGCCCGTCCCGGAGGCCGAGAACGGACGGGGCCTGCGCCTCATCGAGGAACTGGCCGACCACGTCCACTTCGGGAACAGGTCCGGACGCGGCGGCGCGGTGGTGAGCTTCGACAAGATCGTCAAGTGGCGTACGGACGCGCCGCTCGTGGCGTCCTGACGCCTCCCGTCCGCGGCGTCCTGACACCTCCGGCCGCGGCTCTCCGACGCACACGGCGAGGCCCCCCACCGGCAGACGGCGGGGGGCCTTTCGTCCGTGTCGCGCGGGCGTCAGCCCTTCAGGGCCGCCATCCACGCCTCGACCTCGTCCGACCGGCGCGGCAGCGCGGCCGACAGGTTCCGGTTGCCGTCCTCCGTGACCAGGATGTCGTCCTCGATCCGGACGCCGATGCCCCGGTACTCCTCCGGCACGGTCAGGTCGTCCGCCTGGAAGTACAGGCCCGGCTCCACGGTCAGGCACATGCCCGGCTCCAGTACGCCGTCCACGTACGTCTCCGTCCGCGCGGCCGCGCAGTCGTGGACGTCCATGCCCAGCATGTGACCGGTGCCGTGCAGGGTCCAGCGGCGCTGCAGGCCCAGCTCCATGACCTTCTCCACGTCCATGTCGCCGAGCAGGCCCCACGAGACCAGCCGCTCGGTCAGCACCCGCTGCGCGGCGTCGTGGAAGTCGCGGTACCGGGCGCCCGGCTTCACCGCCGCGATGCCCGCCTCCTGGGCGTCGTACACCGCGTCGTAGATCTTGCGCTGGAGCTCGGTGAAGCGGCCGTTGATCGGCAGGGTGCGGGTCACGTCCGCCGTGTAGAGCGTCGTCGTCTCCACGCCGGCGTCCAGCAGCAGCAGCTCACCGGAGCGGACCGGGCCGTCGTTGCGCACCCAGTGCAGGGTCGTGGCGTGCGGTCCGGCCGCACAGATCGATCCGTAGCCGATGTCGTTGCCCTCGACCCGGGCGCGCAGGAAGAAGGTGCCCTCGATGTACCGCTCGCTGGTCGCCTCGGCCTTGTCCAGGACGCGTACGACGTCCTCGAAGCCGCGCGCGGTCGAGTCGCAGGCGCGCTGCAGCTCGCCGATCTCGAACTCGTCCTTCACCAGGCGCGCCTCGGAGAGGTACACCCGCAGCTCCTCGTCGCGCTCGGCGGTGACCTTGTCGGTCAGGGCCGCCTCGATGCCCGCGTCGTGGCCGCGCACATTGCGCACCGGCCCGGTGGCCTCGCTCAGGTGCCCGGCCAGCTCGCGCACGTCCTTGGCCGGGATGCCCAGTAGCTGCTCCGCCTCCGCGAGGGAGTGCCGGCGGCCCACCCACAGCTCGCCCTGGCCGTCCAGCCAGAACTCGCCGTTCTCCCGGTCGGAGCGGGGCAGGAGGTAGATCGTCGCCTCGTGGCCGCCGTCCTTCTTCGGCTCCAGCACCAGCACGCTGTCGTGGGTGTGGTCACCGGTGAGGTACGCGTACTCGGTGGACGGGCGGAAGGCGTACTCGGTGTCGTTGGAGCGGGTCTTCAGGTTGCCCGAGGGGATCACCAGCCGCTCGCCGGGGAAACGCGCGGACAGCGCGGCGCGCCGGGCAGCGGTGTGGGCGGCCTGGGGGATGAGCTCCAGGCCGTGCAGCTCGGTGTCGGCCCAGCCGGACTTCATGTTCTCCGCGAGCTCGTCGGACACGCCCGGGTACAGGCCGTTCTTGCGCTGCTTGATCGGCTCTTCCGACTCTTCCGGGGTCGCCGGCGTGAGCTCTTCGGCCACGGGTCCGCCTCCTGTTGGTACGACACTCGAACCCCCCGGACGCCCGGCGGTGGCCGGGCTGGGGGACGCCCCCCATCGTACGGTCGTACGGATGCCGGCCCCAGGGTCTTATGTCACTCGAACCGGGCCGCCAGCATCACCACGTCCTCGTCCCCGGACCCGCTGTCCGGCAGCACCGTGCGCAGCACGTGGTCGGCGATCGCGCCCGGATCCGCCCGGTCCGCCCTGGGTACGGTGGCGGCGGCCGCGTGCAGCCGCGCGAAGGCCCGGTCCGTCGACTCCCCGGTACGGCGCAGCAGCCCGTCCGTGTAGAAGAGCACCGTCTCGCCGGGCTCGGGGGCGATCTCCACGCTCGGTGCCTCCCAGCACGCGAGCATCCCGAGCGGCGCCGACAGCGACGTCTCGACGTACTCGGTGCGCCGCTCGCCCACGATCAGCGGCGGGGTGTGCCCGGCCCCGGCCAGGACGATCCTGCGCTGCGCGGGCTCGGCGTACGCGAAGAGCGCGGTGGCCGACCGGGCCGGCTCGGTCAGCCGCAGCAGCAGCTCCAGGTCGGAGAGGACGGCGACCGGGTCCTCGCCCTCCATCACGGCGTACGCCCGCAGCGAGGCCCGCAGCCGGCCCATCGCGGCCAGCGCGCTCGGGCCCGTCCCGGACACCGACCCGACCGCCATACCGAGCGCGCCCTCCGGCAGCGGCAGCGCGTCGTACCAGTCGCCGCCGCCCTGCGGCCCGGTGCGGTGCCGGGCGGCGAGCTGGACGCCCGGAACGCGCGGCAGCCTGCTCGGCAGCAGCTCCTCGGCGATGGTGGCCAGCCGGGCGCGGCCCCGCTCCAGCTCCAGCAGCCGGGCCAGGTGCTCGGAGGCGTACTGCCCGTACAGGCCGACGAGGTGGCGCCGCCCCTCGGCCGGTTCGGCGGGCTCGTCGTACAGCCAGACGGCGGCGCCCAGCCGGCCGGCCGCCTCGGTGGCGAGCGGTACGGCGTAGCTGGCGGCGTAGCCGAGGCGGGCGGCGACCTCCCGGTGGCGTGGGTCGAGGCCCTCGTCGGCGAACAGGTCGGGGACGGCGACGGGTCCGGGCCGTCCGTGCTCGGCGGGCGGTTCACCGGGGACGTCGTCGAGGAAGCGGCCGTAGGAGGTGGCGCTGCGCGGCACGGTCTCGATGGTGCCGAGGTCGGCGTGGGCGAGGCCCAGACCGATGGTGGTGGTGGGGCCGAGGCCGTCGGCCGGTTCCAGGACGGCCATGCCGCGGCGGGCGCCGACGAGCGCGGCGCCCGCGCGCAGCAGCTCCTGGAGGGCGTCGTCGACGGTGCCCGTACGAATGAGGCGTTCGGTGAGTTCGTGCAGCGTGGTGAGGTCGGAGACCCAGCCCGCCAGCTTGTCCTGGATCATCGCGCCGGGCGCGACGGGAGGGTTCGGGAGGCCCGGGAGAGGCGCCGCAGTGTGCGCGGGCGCCGGAACGGTTGGATCGATTCCAGCCACTTTCGGCAGGTGAGGGGCGCTCATGGCAGCCGGCTCTTCGACGGGTGCGTTTCGCTGGATAGCATCGCAAACCCCCATGTCAATCTGCGCCGCTGTCACTGCACCCACATCTACACGCAGAAGTAAGGGGATGTCCAGCATTGTCACGGGGCGGGCGCGCGGTATTTACGTGAGCAGCAACTTGGCTCAAAAATGCCCCCCATGGACAGGATTTGCGGTCGACTGAGCCCCGTTCGAAAAGGGGCACCACCTGGAGGCGGCGTCGGCAGGCGCGGTCCGAAGGGGCGTCGTTCCGATCGGGCTGGGTACGTAATCGGTGTCGGCCGGGGGCAGTTGGGACAAGCCCGGAACCTGGCGGGGGACCCTGGCGTCCTTGACCCCGAAGGCCGCGCCCCATCCCCGAGTGGCGGGGAACGAGAGAACAGCGGACAAGCGGGACAGCCAGTGCGCGCCATGGGCGCGCCACCCTCCGCCACGCGTTTAATGGACGGACAGCCGGCCCGGGCTGCGGCCCGGCCCACGCTCGGCGGCCCCTGGCGGTGTTTCCTGCCGCAGGCGAAGAGAGGCCGGCCCTACGCCGGCACCGGCACGGGGCGGTGACGCGCCGGACCGTACGCACAGTGAAGTGACGCACACCTGTTGTCATGTGGATGACCTCGGCGTTCAACGGAAAGGAACGAGCGCTCATGCGCGAGATCCTCGGAAGGCGACGCAGGCTCCGGTTCCGGCGCAAGAGGAGGCCTGCCCATCTGGAGGCGGCGCTCCTGTGCGCCACCGAGTGGGACTGGCCCGTACTCCCCGGCGTGGGGCTGAACGCGGCCACCGGCCGCGGTGACCGGGAACGCGGATGCGCCTGTCCCGACCCCGAGTGCGTCGTACCCGGCGCACACCCCTTCGACCCCGGCCTGCTCGCGGCCACCACGGACGAACGCATGGTGCGCTGGTGGTGGTCCAACCGCCCGGACGCCCCGGTCGTGCTCGCCACCGGCGGCCGCGCACCCTGCGCGGTGAGCCTGCCCGTCGTCGCGGCGGCGCGGGCGCTGGCCGTGCTCGACCGGATGGAGATGCGGCTCGGACCGGTGGTGGCGACGCCCACCCGCTGGTCCCTGCTGGTCGCCCCGTACACCCTCGAACAGCTCGGCGAGCTGCTGTACGTCAAGGACTGCGTGCCCAGCTCGCTGCGGTTCCACGGGGAGGGCGGCTACCTGGTGCTGCCGCCCTCGGACACCGGGCCGGGAAAGGTGCGCTGGGAACGCGCGCCGCTCGCCGGGTCCGCGTCGCCGTGGCTGCCGGACGTGGAGGCGGTCGTGGACGCGCTGGTCGAGGCGAGCACCAGCGCCCCGGACGGCGGCAGCCGCCTGCGCTACTGAGGCGCGCACTCCGGCGTCGGGGCGAAGGCCTGACCTCCCGCTCCCGGTCGGAGGCCTGACCTCCCGCTCCGGGTCGGAGGCGTGCACTCCGGCTTCGGCGCGAAGGCCTGCATTCCCGCTTCGGGCCCGGGGGTCTGCACTCCGGCTTCGGTGCCGCGGCGCGTCCTCCGGCTTCGACGCCGAGGCGCGTCCTCCCGCTTCGGGACGGAGACCCGTACTCCGCTTTCCGGCCCCGCTGTCACCCGTGAGTCACTCGTACGGGTGTGAGCGGGGCCGAGTTGTACGGGAATCGGGCGCACGGCTGCCGGGACCGCCGCGTTCCGTCGATATCGTCACCTCACCGTCAGGAATCCCGGGCAATTGGGCAGGTGGGGTCGCCATGAATCTCCGCGTGATCGGGCTCGGGACCGTGGTGGTCTGCGCCGCGCTGCTGCCGCTGGCGGCGTCCGCCGGACCGGCCGGCAGTCCCGGAGCCCCGGCCGAGGACGCGAAGCCGGAAGCGGCGCCGGCACTTCTGGCCGGAATCGATTCCCCGGCCGCCTCTCCGCCCCCGTCCCCCGCCCCGGCGAGCCTCGCGACCTGCGGGCCGGAGGTGTCCTCGCCGGGCGGGGTGGAGGCGCAGACGTGCGTACTGACCGAGGGGCTCGACACCTGGGCGCGCACCTATTACCGCAATGCGACGGGCGAAGAGCTCGGCGCCGTACTCACCTTGATGGGGCCCGGCGGGCGCACCGTACAAGCCCATTGCGACGTGCGGGCGGAGGACGATCCGGGTGTATGCGAGACGCCCCGGGAGCCGTCACGCGGGAGTTCCGCCGAATACACGGCGGTGGCGGAGTTCGCGGAGAACGGTGAAAGCGCGCTGTTGCTGCGCTCGGGGAGCAACTCGCCCGAGCCGACGGCCAGTTGAGGCGCAGAGCCGGAAGATCCCATTCCGTGGAAATGGAAGGGCCCGGTCGCTGGCGACGGGGGATGCACCAGCGACCGGGCTTCAAGCACCGTAACAAGAGATCGGCTGTTCGCAAATTCGATCTCAGTTATTCGGACAGGGATTTACCTTCGGTACGGACCATTGTGGCGGAAATCACCGACCGGTCGGGATGTGGATCACTTCCACCTCTGGTAGTGGATCAGCTGAGGGTGACCTGGCGGTTGGTGAGCCCTCCGCGGGCCCGCCGCTCCTCCGCCGTCAGCGGCGCGTCGACGGCGAGCGCGCCCGCGAGCCGCTCGGCGAACTCGGCGGCCGGCTGCTCGCACTCCTTCGCGCCCATGCCGGTCGGCAGGTCCCACACCGGGACCATCAGCCCGTGGGCGCGGAACGAGCCGACCAGCCGGGTGCCCTCACCGAGCGAGGACCGGCCGGCGGCCTGCAGCCGGGCCAGCGCGTCGAGGAGCTGCTCCTCCGGGTGCGGCATGACCCAGCGCAGGTGGTTCTTCTCCGGCGTCTCGCACCAGTACGCGGCGTCCACGCCGGACAGCTTGACGGTCGGGATCGCGGCGGCGTTGGCCCGCTCCAGGGAGGCGGCCACCTCCGGCGACGCGCTCTGCTCGGAGTCCGGCACCCAGAACTCGAAGCCCGAGTGGACGACCGGCTCGAAACCGGCGTCCGCGTCCAGCAGGTCCTGGAGGCGCGGCCCGTCCGCGGGCACCCTCTGGGCGGCGACCGGCGTGCCCGGCCGGGCGGCCAGCGCGCGCTGCAGGGTGTCCGCGAGGTCCCGGCTCAGGTCACCGGAGGAGGTGTCGTTCTGGAGCGCCAGCAGGACGGAGCCGTCGTCGCGGCGCAGCGCGGGCCAGGCCATCGGCAGGACCGTCGCGAGCGTCACCGAGGGCACGCCCTCGGGCAGCCCGCCCTTGAGGTGGAGCGGCGCGGTCGCGGCGGGCACCAGCTCGCGCAGGGCGACCCAGTCGCACTCGCCGGGCAGGCCCTCGAACGGCCGCTGGACCAGCTCGGTCACCGCGTGCGCGGCCTCCCGGCCGTGGCAGGCCTTGTAACGGCGGCCGGAACCGCAGGGGCAGGGCTCGCGGGCCCCGACGACCGGGATCTCTCCGTCCTTCAACTGTGCTTGCGGCTTCCCGGCCTTGGTCTGGGGACGCTTCTTGCCCATGGTCTGACTTCTCCCGTAACGGCGGTGCGGCACTGCTGTGTCGGCCGCGAGCCTAGCCGCCCGGAGGCTCCGGCCGGGCCACCGCGCGTCCGTCGCCCCTGGGTGCCGTGCCCGTGCCGTGGGGGGCGCCCGGGCCGGTCGTGGTGCCCGGATCGCACCCGGCGGCCCGGCCGGTCACCGTGCCCGGGGCGCATCCGGCGCCCAACGGGCATCGCCGGTCGCCGTGGCGCCGCGCGCGGGCCGTCCGGGTGGGGCGGGAGGTCAGTCGAGGTCCTCGTAGGCGCCGTACGCCTCGTACGTGGCCAGGAAGTCGAAGCCCGGAGCGGTGACGCGCGTAGCGAAGTCGTCGCGGCGGTGCCCTCCCGTGAGGACCACCCACACCGTCACCTCGCCGGACGCGCTGTCGCGTACCCCCCAGTCCTGGGCCAGCGCACTGATGATGTTCAGCCCCCGGCCGCCGCGCGCGGTCACCGAGGGCGTGGCCGGAACCGGGCGGGTCGGACCACCGCCGTCCGTCACCTCGACGGTCAGCCCGCCCTGCTGGTCGACGCGCCACGCGGCGCGGATGTCGCCGTCACCGACCTCCACCCCATGGCCCAGCGGCCTGCCGTGCCGACAGGAATTGCTGAGCAGTTCGGAAAGGACCAGTACGGCATCGTCGACGACCGATTCGGCCATACCGCTGCGGCGGAGCTGCTCCCGCATACGGTGCCTCGCCTCACCCACGCCCGCAGGGCCATGGGGTACGGCCATGCTCGACGACGTGGGCACCTCCTGTGCCACCACCAACGCCACCCCCGAGACCTCCTTTGCCCCACGCCACGGAGTGAATGCCCCAATGGACTGGACCGGAAACCGGCCAACCGGTGTGTAGTGAGGCACTCGTCACGGCCGGACACGGAACGAACGCGCCGGGGTACTGGCTGTAACGGGTGTTAAAGGCGACCCAGTTGGGACAGAACCTGTTTGGGGCGGTTGGTGATGATTGCCTCCACTCCGAGCCGGGCGCACAGTTCCACGTCCTCCGGCTCGTTCACCGTCCAGACATGGACACGGTGCCCGGCCCGGTGGAGGCGGGCGATGTAGCCGGGGTTGTTGCGGACGATCCGGATGGACGGCCCGGCGATCCGGGACCCGGCCGGCAGCCGCCCGTCACGCACGCGTGGGGTGACGAACTGCATCAGGTACACGGTCGGCACGGCCGGGGCCGCCGCCGCGATCCGGTGCAGCGAGCGGGCGGAGAAGCTCATGATCCGTACGGGGGTGGTGGTGCCGGTCCGCGGCCGGGCCAGCCCGAACCGCTCCAGCAGTTCCACCAGCCGCGCCTCCACCTGGCCGGCCCAGCGGGTGGGGTGCTTGGTCTCGATGGCGAGCTCGATGCGCCGCCCGGCGTCGGCCACGAGCGCGAGCAGCCGCTCGAGCGTCAGGACGGAGGTGTACTCGGGGTCGCCCCAGTCCGGGCTCTCGTTCGCGTCCTTCCAGGCGCCGAAGTCGAGCTGGGCCAGATCGGCCAGCTCCAGCGTGGAGACGGCGCCGCGGCCGTTGGAGGTGCGGTTGACGCGGCGGTCGTGGACGCAGACGAGATGCCCGTCGGCGGTGAGCCGTACGTCGCATTCGAGCGCGTCGGCGCCGTCCTCGATCGCCTTCATGTACGCGGCCAGGGTGTGCTCGGGCGCGTCCTCGGAGGCGCCTCGGTGGGCGACGACCTGGATCGTGTGCTGCCGTGCGTGGGTCACCGCGACATGGTGCCACCGCTGTTCGGCCCTCTACGACAGGCGTCCGATTCGCCGGAAATAAAGGATGGCCCGAAGACGCACAGCTCCGGCTTACAGTGGCCTGACGGGCTGTGGGAAAAGCTGTCCGCAGACACGTGCGACCCTGACGACGTGGAACCCTGAGGAGACCGAGCCGTGAGTACTGAGAACGAGGGCAACGCGGTCCCGTCCGCCCCCTCCACACCTCCGGTGCCGCCCTCTTCGTCAGCGCCGACGGAGGGCGCCCACGAGACGCCGCCGGCGGCGCAGGAACCGCCCCGTACACCCCCGCACGCGCCCATGGCACCGACGCGGGCCCATGACGTGCCGCCGCCCCCCGCGCCCCCCGCCGCACCCCCCGCCACGGGCTGGCCGGCCCAGCCGCCACCGCCCACCGCCTGGGGCACCCCGGTCCCGGCGACCCCCGAGCCGCCGCGCAAACGTTCCGGCGGCGGGCTGGTCGCCGCCGTCCTGGTCGCCGCGCTGGTCGCGGGCGGCATCGGCGGCGGTATCGGTTACTGGGCGGCCGAGCGCAGCGACGGCTCCAGCAGCTCGACGACCGTCGCCGCGGGCGAGGCACCGGCCGACTTCAAGCGCGAGCCGGGCACGGTCGCCGCGGTGGCGAGCAAGGCCCTGCCGAGCGTCGTCACCATCGAGGCCAAGTCGGGCGGCTCGGAGGCCGAGGGCGGCACGGGCACCGGGTTCGTGTACGACAAGGAAGGCCACATCCTCACCAACAACCACGTGGTCGCCTCCGCGGCGGAGAGCGGCACCCTCTCCGCGACCTTCTCCAACGGCAAGAAGTACGACGCCGAGGTCGTCGGCCGGGCCCAGGGCTACGACGTCGCCGTCCTGAAGCTGAAGAACGCACCCTCGGGGCTCACCCCCCTGCCCCTGGGCAACTCCGACAAGGTGGCCGTCGGCGACTCGACGATCGCGATCGGCGCGCCGTTCGGCCTGTCCAACACCGTCACCACCGGCATCGTCAGCGCCAAGAACCGCCCGGTGGCGTCCGGCGACGGCAGCCCTGCCGGCCGTAACTCGTACATGAGCGCCCTGCAGACCGACGCCTCGATCAACCCGGGCAACTCCGGGGGTCCGCTCCTCGACGCGCGCGGCGCGGTGATCGGCATCAACTCCGCCATCCAGTCGGCCGGCAGCGGCGGCCTCGGCCAGTCGCAGGCGGGCTCCATCGGCCTCGGGTTCGCCATCCCGGTCAATCAGGCGAGGAGCGTCGCCGACCAGTTGATCAAGACGGGTCAGCCGGTCTACCCGGTGATCGGCGCCACGGTGAACATGACCGAGGAGGGCGAAGGCGCCCGCATCGCCGACCAGGGCGAGGGCGGCACCCCGGCGGTGGTCCCGGGCGGCCCCGCCGCGAAGGCGGGCCTCAAGCCGGGCGACGTGATCACCAAGTTCGGCGACCGGACGATCGACAGCGGCCCGACCCTGATCAGCGAGATCTGGACCCACAAGCCGGACGACAGGGTTACCCTCACCTACGAGCGCGGAGGCAAGGAAACGACGGTCGACGTCACCCTGGGCCAGCGCAAGGGCGACTAGCCGGCGCACGCGTCACCCGTACCCGCCCCCCGGCGTGCCGGGGCACGGGTACGGGCCCACAGTGGGTCCATGACCGCAGACCCGCCGCCCGTGACCGTCTCCCCGCCGAACCCCACCGGCGGCCGCAGCGTCCACGCCGACGACACGCCCCTCGGCCTCGCCCACAGCGTCGCCGACCTGGTCGACCTGCTCAGCAGCGTGGGCCTCGAACTGGGCCCGGACGAGGTGGCCACGACCCGCCTCATCCACTGGCAGGGCGGCGGCCCCGGGGTCTGGGCCGAGTCACCCCCCTGAGCCCCTCCGCCACCCTCCCCAGCCGGTAGGCTGTAGCCCGCCCCCGCAGCAGGCGCCGCGGGGCGCGGGTGGGTTGCCCGAGCGGCCTAAGGGAACGGTCTTGAAAACCGTCGTGGCGCGAGTCACCGTGGGTTCAAATCCCACACCCACCGCGGGTGAACACAGAGGGCGGGCCCCACTTCGGGGCCCGCCCTCCGCGTTGCCCATGTCGCTCCACCGCGTGGCGAACGCGCCTGCGGCAGCGACTCGGGATGAATGAGCTCGAGATGCATGAGCGGGGGGCCCATTTCCATCGACCGCTGAGACCGACGGCGGTCCGGCCGCCACGTCGAGGCGAGGCGTCCAGGAGCGCGAACCAGCAGCTCAACGCACCTGTCAGCGTGGCCTCCTATAGTGACGGCATGGGGGATTTCGAGAGTCGGGGCCGGACCGTGCTGTGCAAGTCGTGTCACCGGCCGCTGCGTCAGAACCGTCGTTGGTTTCCGCGGGAGTACTGCAACCGCTGGCACAAGGTGAGACACCGGGTGGCGAACTTCGTCGGGAGCGTGCTGGACAGCGCGTAGCGGAAGCGCCGGAGGTGCCCTGTTCCGCGCCGGTGTGTGACGACGGGAGCTGTGGTCCGTGCGCCGGGTGTGACGCGCCCACCGGCGTAGGGCGGGACGCGCCCAACGGCGTAGGGCGTAGCGCGCCCACCGGCTGTTGGCCGCGGAAATTGCGTTGCCCGTCCGGTGCGGCCGACGTCAGCATCTGGCCATGACTTCCTTCGTCCGTTCCCTGTCGCCGTCCGCCGCCCTTCGCGTGCCGGGGCGACAGCAGCGGTGCGGGCCGGGGTGGGGGTCGGCTTCCGTGTGGCCGTGATCGGCGCGCTGGTCGCGGGGGCGCTCGCCGGGTACGGGATCGCCGTGCCGGTGGGGGCCGTCGGGGCGTATCTGGTGGCGCTCACCGCGCGGACGTCGCTCAGGGTCGGGGCGTCGGCCGCGCTCGGGGTGGCCACCGCGGACGGGCTGTACGCGCTGGTGGCCGTTGCCGGAGGGTCGGCGCTGGCGCCCCTGGTGGAACCGTTCGTGGTGCCCCTGCGGTGGGCGTCGGGTCTGGTGCTGGTGGCGCTGGCGGTGCGCGGCGGTGCCGTGGCGGTGGGGCAGTACCGGGGGCGGAGGGCGGTGACGCGGGGCGTCGAGGTGCCGGTCGGGCCGCTGCGGGCGTATCTGACGTTCTTGGGGATCACGGTGCTGAACCCCATGACGGTGATCTACTTCGCGGCGCTGGTGATCGGCGGCCGTGGCGCCGGGGAGCCCGGGGGGCCGGAGCAGGCCGTCTTCGTGCTCGCCGCCTTCGTCGCCTCCGCCAGCTGGCAGTTGCTGCTGGCCGGGAGCGGCGCACTGCTCGGCAGGGCGCTGACGGGCCGCCGCGGGCGTCTCGTCACCGCCCTGGTCTCCAGCGCGCTGATCATCGCGCTCGCGGTCCATCTGCTGCTCTCGGCGCCGTGAGGCGGGCCGCCGAGGCGATGGTGGCGCGGGCCTCGTGGGCGGTGAGGCCGGTGTGTACGGCGGCATCGGTGAGGGCGTCCGCGAGGGTGTCGCCGAGGCCGTTCTCGTACGCCCGGCAGGCCGCCCAGAACAGCCGGGTGTTGCGCTGGCCCTCGTGGGCGGCCAGCACGAAGTGGACCAGGCCCTCGCCGTGCGGTGCTCCGGGCCGCCGCCCGGGCGCGGGGGGCCGCGGCGGGGGGACCAAGAGGCGGAGGAGGCCGGGCGGGCACGGCGCCGGGGCCAGGGCCGCCGTGCCGGGGGCCAGACGGTAGGCGCCGCGGGCGGTGACCGACCCGGGGCCGGCCAGGTAGCCGCCGGCGCCCCTGATGTCGACGCCGGGGGCGAGGCGGCCGGCGGAGTTCGGGACGACGACGTCGGGCGGGCCGGTCAGCCAGAGGTGGCGGCCGCCGCTGGGCGTGAGGACGGTGACCGTCTCGGGGACCGTGAAGCCGTGCTGCCGGGCGAGGTGCTGGAGGACGGCCGGCTCGGTGTCGAGGTCGACGCCGATCAGGTGGTGGGGCGGGCGCCCGCAGGCGATGCCGTATCCGGTCGCGCGGGGTGCGAGGGCGAACAGGGCGCGTACGGCGGCGGGGTCGGTGGTGGCGTCGTGGACGCCGTGCCCGGGCCGGCCGCACTCGCCGCGGCAGCGGACCGGTACGGGGTCGTCGCGGTGCGGGGACGGCAGGGCGGGGAGCTTGGTCGGCGACAGGGGGATGACGGGCAGCCCGCGTTCGGCGGCGGACAGCGCGTGGGCCAGGGCAAGGGTGACCCTGCGCCGGTCTGTAGCGGCCATGGCTCCATGTTCGTACGGGCGTTCTAATAAGGGAAGAGGTAAGGGATGGCCGGAAATGCACCGGAACGTTTCTCCCCTCCGGTGCGGCGGCCCCCTGGGGCTCCTCCGTAGTCGATCAAGCCCTGAACTGCGCTTTCGCGGCGCGAAGGGGGTTTATCGACTTGTCATCACGCTTGCGAGGGAAGAGGCACTCCGGGCGGATTCGTCGGGGATTCGGTGGGCAACTCTTGAACCACGACGTCGAGAACTCGCCGGGACGGTCGGCCAACCGCCCGGGAACAAGCCGTAGTTACGCACATGGTCCCTGGAGGACATACATGGCAAGCATCCGTACCGCTCGCGTCATCGCCGCCGTGGCCGCACTGCCCCTCGCCGCCGGTCTCTTCGCGGGGGTGGCGCACGCCGACACCGGTGGTCTCGCGAACGACGGATCCAACGCGTCCGCGGCATCGATCAGCGGCAGCGGTGTCGGCGGGAGCAACGCGGGCAATTCCACGACCGGCCAGCAGACCGCCAACGGTGGCGGCGCCTCGAACCAGAGCAACACCACGAGCGTGAACGGCCCGGGCTTCACGGTCATCGGCCAGAGCACCCCCACGGTGGACTTCGTGCCCTTCTGGTAGACCGGCCCGTGGGGGGTCATGGGGACGAGGTGAACGGCGGCCTGTGCGGCGGTACTCCGGTACCGGCGTACAGGCCGTTCGCCGTCTCTTGACAGTGGCCCACTATCTGACGGACAGTCAGAAACTGTGACGGACGAGCTGGACGACCCGGCCCCGGTGGACGACCCGGACGCGCTGTACAAGCGGCTCACGACGTACGAGGGCCGCGTGGCCGCCACCGGGGGCGTCGGCAAGGACCCGGTCAACGCGCCCATGATCAGACACTGGTGCGAGGCGATGGGTGACACCCACCCCGCGTACACCGGGCCCGAAGCCATCGCCCCGCCCACCATGCTGCAGGTGTGGACCATGGGAGGCCTGTCCGGGCACCCCGGCCGGTCCGGCGCGTACGACGAACTGCTCGCCCTCCTGGACCGCGCCGGCTGCGGCGCTGTGGTCGCCACGGACTGCGAGCAGGAGTACCTACGGGATCTCCGCCCCGGGGACGCCGTCACCTTCGACGCGGTGATCGAGTCCGTGTCCGCCCGCAAGAACACCCGGCTGGGCACCGGCCACTTCGTCACCACGCGCACGGACGTCCGGGTGGACGGACACCTCGTCGGCATCCACCGCTTCCGCATCCTCAAGTACGCACCCGCGGGGCCCCGCGCCGCCCACAAGCGCCCCCGCCCCGTGATCAACCGTGACAACGCCGGCTTCTGGGACGGTGTCGCCGCCCACCGGCTGCTGATCCAGCGGTGCACCGGCTGCGGCACGCTGCGCCTCCCCTGGCTGCCGGGGTGCAACACCTGCGGGTCGGGGGAGTGGGACACGGTCGCGTCGAACGGCGAGGGGACGGTCTACTCGTACGTCGTCATGCACCACCCGCCCTTCCCGGCCTTCGACCCCCCTTACACGGTCGGCCTCATCGAACTGGCGGAAGGCGTCCGCATGATCAGCAATGTGATCGGGGTGCCTCCCGGCGAGGTACGCATCGGCATGCCCGTACGACTGGAGTTCCTGCGGGTCGACGAGGAACTCGAACTGCCGGTCTTCCGGGGAGAGGCAGGCGCCCGGTGAAGCCCGGGGACGCACTCCCGCCTCTGCGCGTGCCGATCACCCGCACGCTCATCGTCGCGGGTGCCATCGCCTCCCGTGACTACCAGGACGTCCACCACGACGCCGAGCTCGCCAAGGAGAAGGGCTCCCCCGACATCTTCATGAACATCCTGACGACGAACGGTCTCGTCGGCCGGTACGTCACCGACCACTTCGGCCCGCGGGCCCGCCTCCGCAAGGTCGCCATCCGGCTCGGCGCGCCGAACCACCCCGGCGACACCATGACGCTGACCGGCACGGTCACCTCCGTCGACGGCGACACGGCCACCGTCCGCGTGGTCGGTGCCAACCGGCTCGGCAACCACGTCAACGGCACGGTGACCGTCACACTCACCGGCACGGCGACCGGCGCGGCGACCGGCGCGGCGAGCGGCAGGGTGACCAGCGTGGCGACCAGGACGGCGACGGGCACGGCGACCGGTACGGCGAGCGGCAGGGCGACCGGCGCGGGAGCGGGAACGTGAGCGTCCGCGCGGCCGACGCGCTCGGCGGCCGGGCGGCCATCGTCGGGATCGGCGCGACCGAGTTCTCCAAGGACTCCGGGCGCAGCGAACTCAGGCTCGCCGTCGAGGCCGTGCGCGCCGCCCTCGACGACGCCGGGCTCACCCCCGCCGACGTCGACGGCATGGTCACCTTCACCATGGACACCAGCCCCGAGATCACCGTCGCCCAGGCGGCCGGCATCGGCGAGTTGTCGTTCTTCTCGCGGGTCCACTACGGCGGTGGTGCCGCCTGCGCCACGGTCCAGCAGGCCGCCCTCGCCGTCGCCACGGGCGTCGCCGACGTCGTCGTCTGCTACCGCGCCTTCAACGAACGCTCCGGCCGCCGCTTCGGTGCCGGCGTGCAGCACCGCGAACCCTCCGCCGAAGGAGCCGCGCTCGGCTGGCAGCTACCGTTCGGGCTGCTCACCCCCGCCTCCTGGGTCGCGATGGCCGCCCGGCGCTACCTCCACACGTACGGCCTGACCCCCGACGCCTTCGGCCACGTGGCCGTCACCGACCGCCGCCACGCCGCGACCAACCCCGCCGCGTACTTCCACGGCCGGCCGATCACCCTCGCCGACCACGCCGCCTCCCGCTGGATCGCCGAGCCGCTGCGGCTCCTCGACTGCTGCCAGGAGACCGACGGCGGCCAGGCGCTCGTCGTCACGAGCACCGAACGCGCCCGCGATCTCCCCCACCCGCCCGCCGTGATCGTCGCGGCCGCGCAAGGAGCCGGGCGGGCTCAGGAGGCCATGACCCACTTCTACCGCCACGACCTCACCGGCCTGCCGGAAATGGGTGTCGTCGCCCGGCAGCTGTGGCGCACCTCGGGCCTCCGCCCCGCCGACATCGACGTCGGCATCCTCTACGACCACTTCACACCGTTCGTGCTCATGCAGCTCGAGGAGTTCGGATTCTGCGCCCCCGGCGAGGCGGCCGGCTTCGTCGCGGCCGACGCCCTGCCCCTCAACACCCACGGAGGCCAGCTCGGCGAGGCGTACCTGCACGGCATGAACGGCATCGCGGAAGCCGTCCGACAGCTACGCGGAACGTCGGTGAACCAGGTGCCCGGCGCGGCAACGGCCCTGGTCACGGCCGGCACCGGCGTCCCCACCTCCGGCCTGGTCCTGGGCGCGAGCACCGTCCGACCCTGAGCCCGGCCCCCCCGCTCCTCCACCTCCAGGAGGTCCGGCGGGCCACCCCCGTACAACCTGAGGCGGATCCCGGTTCGGCACCTCTGGGCGATCCCCCGCGTAGCACCCGCTCATAGCGTGGACCTATGACCGCGACCGCCGGCACCGTCTGCACCGGGGCCTCCACAGCCGCCACCGGCCACGCCACCTCCTACCCGTCGTTCTCGTCGTACGTACGGGCCCGGGGGCCCGTGCTGCTGCGTACCGCCCGGTCGCTGACCGCCAACCCGTGCGACGCCGAGGACCTGCTGCAGACCGCCCTCACCAAGACGTACGTCGCCTGGGGGCGCATCGAGGACCACCGGGCGCTCGACGGCTACGTACGCCGGGCCCTGCTGAACACCCGCACCTCGCAGTGGCGCAAGCGCAGGGTCGACGAGTTCGCGTGCGACGAGCTGCCCGAGCCCCCCGGGCTGCCGGACCCCGACCCGGCCGAGCAGCAGGTGCTGCGCGACGCGATGTGGCGCGCGGTGATGAAGCTGCCCGACCGGCAGCGGGCCATGGTGGTGCTCCGGTACTACGAGGACCTCAGCGAGGCCCAGACCGCGGAGGTCCTCGGGGTCTCCGTCGGCACGGTCAAGAGTGCCGTCTCACGGGCTCTCGGCAAGCTCCGTGAGGATCCGGAGCTCTCCCCCGTACGGTGATCGGCTCGACCCGATCTACTCCTGGGTAGTGACATACCGCGTGGTATGTGCGCAGAATCTGCACACCCTTTCTGCCACGTAGCGCCCAACGGGAGGACGCCGTGCTGAGCACCATGCAGGACGTACCACTGACTGTGACCCGCATCCTCCGCCACGGGATGACGATCCACGGGAAGTCGCGGATCACCACCTGGACCAGCGACGCCGAGCAGCCGCACCGTCGCACCTTCGCGGAGACCGGCGCACGCGCGACCCAGCTGGCCGGAGCCCTGCGCGACGAACTCGGCGTCACCGGCGACGAGCGGGTCGCCACGCTCATGTGGAACAACGCCGAGCACGTGGAGGCGTACCTGGCGATCCCCTCCATGGGCGCCGTCCTGCACACCCTGAACCTCCGCCTGCCCGCCGAGCAGCTGGTCTTCATCGTCAACCACGCCGCCGACCGGGTCGTGATCGTCAACGGCAGCCTCCTTCCGCTGCTCGCCCCGCTCCTCCCCCACCTGCCGACCATCGAGCACGTGGTGGTCTCCGGCCCCGGCGACCGCGCCCTCCTCGACGGCGCCGCACCCGCCGTCCACGAGTACGAGGAGCTCATCGCGGGCCGCCCGACCACCTTCGACTGGCCCGAGCTGGACGAACGCTCCGCCGCCGCCATGTGCTACACCTCCGGCACCACCGGCGACCCCAAGGGCGTCGTCTACTCCCACCGCTCCATCTACCTGCACTCCATGCAGGTGAACATGACCGAGTCGATGGGACTGACGGACAAGGACACCACCCTGGTGGTCGTGCCCCAGTTCCACGTCAACGCCTGGGGCCTGCCCCACGCCACCTTCATGACCGGCGTCAACATGCTGATGCCCGACCGCTTCCTCCAGCCCGCCCCGCTCGCCGAGATGATCGAGCGCGAGAAGCCCTCGCACGCGGCGGCCGTCCCCACCATCTGGCAGGGCCTCCTCGCCGAGGTCACCGCCAACCCCCGCGACCTGTCGTCCATGGCCAACGTCACCATCGGCGGCGCCGCCTGCCCGCCGTCCCTCATGGAGGCCTACGACAAGCTCGGCGTCCGTCTCTGCCACGCCTGGGGCATGACCGAGACGTCCCCGCTGGGAACCATGGCCAACCCACCGGCCGGCCTCACCGCGGAGGAGGAGTGGCCCTACCGCGTCACCCAGGGCCGATTCCCCGCCGGAGTCGAGGGCCGGCTTGTCGGCCCCGGCGGCGACATCCTGCCCTGGGACGGCGCGTCGGCGGGCGAGCTGGAGGTCCGCGGCCCGTGGATCGCGGGCGCCTACTACGGCGGCGCGGCCGGTGAACCCCTCAGGCCCGAGGACAAGTTCACCGCGGACGGCTGGCTCAAGACCGGCGACGTCGGCGTGATCAGCCCGGACGGCTTCCTCACCCTCACCGACCGGGCGAAGGACGTCATCAAGTCGGGCGGCGAGTGGATCTCGTCGGTGGAACTGGAGAACGCGCTGATGGCCCACCCGGAGGTGGCCGAAGCGGCCGTCGTCGCCGTCCCGGACGACAAGTGGGGCGAGCGCCCCCTGGCGACGGTGGTCCTCAAGGAGGGCGCGACCGCGGACTACGTGGCGCTGCGCGACTTCCTCGCCGAATCGATCGCCAAGTGGCAGCTCCCCGAGCGCTGGGCCGTCGTCCCGGCGGTGCCGAAGACGAGCGTGGGGAAGTTCGACAAGAAGGTGATCCGCAAGCAGTACGCGAGCGGAGAGCTGGACGTCACCCAGCTCTGATCACGCCGCAGGGGCGCCTCCTCCGGGGGGCGCCCCTGCGCTGTCCTGCGCCGTCCTGCGCTGTACTACGTACCGTCCTGCGTACGGTCGGTTCGTACCGTCTTCGGCCCGCATACCCTCAGTTCGTACCGATCTTGGCCAGCAGGTCCACGATCCGCGACTGCACCTCGGCACTCGTCGACCGCTCCGCCAGGAACAGCACCGTCTCGCCCGACGACAGCTTCGGCAGCTCCGCCTGCTGGAGGCTCGCCGAGGTGTAGACGACGAGCGGCGTACGGTTCAGCTGACCGTTCGCCCGCAGCCAGTCGATGATCCCGGCACGGCGGCGACGCACCTGCATCAGGTCCATCACCACCAGGTTCGGCCGCATCTGCGCGGCCAGCGTGACCGCCTCGCCGTCCGTGGCCGCCCGCGCCACCTGCATCCCGCGCCGCTCCAGCGTCGCCGTCAGCGCGAGCGCGATCTCCTCCTGCTCCTCGATCAGCAGGACCCGCGACGGATGCTGCTCACTGTCCCGAGGGGCCAGCGCCTTGAGCAGTACGGCCGGGTCGGCTCCGTACGCCGCCTCCCGCGTCGCCTGGCCCAGCCCCGCGGCCAGCAGCACCGGCACCTCGGCCGCCACCGCCGCCTGCCGCAGCGACTGCAGTGCCGTGCGCGTGATCGGCCCGGTCAGCGGGTCGACGAACAGCGCCGCCGGGAACGCCGCGATCTGGGCGTCCACCTCCTCGCGCGAGTGCACGATGACGGGCCGGTAACCACGCTCGCTCAGCGCCGCCTGCGTGGAGACGTCCGGCGCGGGCCACACCAGCAGCCGGCGCGGGTTGTCCAGCGGCTCGGGGGGCAGCTCGTCGTCGACGGGCAGCGGCGGACGCTCGTTCGCCACCTCGACGGCTCCACCGGGACCGTCCAGCGGCTCCGGGCCCTCGGCCGCATCCTCGTCCGGTGCCCCTATCTCGTACGCCCGGCCCTCGGCCGGGGCGGACAGCCGCTGCGGCGGGGCGGAGGCGGGAGCCGGGGGCGACTGGGGGTGCGGCCGGGCGGCCGGTCCCTCCGCCGGGGGCGTGGCCAGCTTGCGGCGCCGCCCGGAACCCGAGGACTGCTGCTGGGCGATCTGCTGGGCGAACGGCACGCCCTGGCCCAGGGTGCGCACGCTGAACGCCCGCCCCTGCCCGTTCGACGCGCCGGAATCGCCGGTCGGCACCTCCGGCGGAAGGGGTACGGAGCCGGTGCCGGTGCTGGTGCTGGTCCCGGTGCCGGTGGTCGTCTCCTGGACCGCCCGTCGACGCCCGGTGGCCATGGGCGCGGGCGAGGGGGCCGGAGCGGGCACGGGCGGCGGGGTGGCCGAAACCGGGTGCGGCTGCGGCGGCGTGTGATCGGCGCCCGGCTCCGGACGCACCACGTCGTGGCGGCCCTCGTCGGGACGCCCGGAGAACTCGGAACGCTCGGGGAGCTCGGAGCGCTCCTCGGGGCGCCGGTCCGCCTCGGCGGGCGGCAGCGCGAACGCGGTGCGGGCGCCGCCCTCGGGCGCCTGCGGCACGGTCCGGTCCTGTGCCGCGGCGAGTGCCCGGCGGGCCCTCCGCCCCCCGGCCGGTTCGGCGGCCGGAGCGTCGGCGGCGGGTGCGGCGGCCGCCGGAAGCGCCGGCATCGCGCCCTCGCCGGTGCGCCGGGCCCGCCGCCCGGCAGCCGGAACCGGCACCGCGTCCGCGGGCACGCCCTGCGGCGGCACCGTCTCACCGAACGCGGCACGGCCCTGCGCGCTCTCCGCGGCCGTCATGACCGCCCCCTCGGCGGGCGCCCCGACCGCGGGGATCCCGACCGCGGAGGCTCCGGCCTCGGCCGGGCTCGGCCGCCCGCGCCGCCGCCCGGTCGGCTTGGCCGCCACCGGGTCCTCGGCCTGCACGGGGCTCTCCAGGAAGGCCTCCGTCGAAGCGCGCCGCGCCCGCCGCCGACCGCCACCGGGCGCCCCGCCACCGGAGGTGTCCCCCGACGCCTGCGCGGGAACAACAGCGGCCGGAGCGCCCACGGTCGCCGGCGCTTCGGCCACCGGCGCTTCCAAGGCCGGAGTCCCCGCGCCCTGCGTACCCGCTGCCTGCGTCCCCGCGCCCTGCGTCCCTGCGCCCTGCGTACCCGCGCCCTGTGTCCCTGCGCCCTGCGTCCCGGCGACCGGCACATCCGCCACCGGCACGTCCGCCACCGGCGCCGCGACCGGCTTCACCGTCCCGGCGCCCTCGCCCAGCGGCACCTCCAGGACGTACGCGCTGCCCGGCATCCCCGGCACCTCGTGCGTCTGGAGCACCCCGGCGTGCGCCCGGACGATCCCGCGCACGATCGGCTCGTGCACCGGGTCGCCCCCGGCGTACGGCCCACGCACCTCGATCCGTACGACGTCACCGCGCTGCGCCGCCGCGACGACGATCGTCGAGTCGACGTACCCGCCGCCCGGCACCACCCGCGCCTTGCCGGTCGAGTCGACCCCGGCGACGTCCGCGATCAGATGGGCGAGCGCGGTCGAGATCCGCACCCCGTCCACCTCGGCCTCAATCGGCGGGGCGTGCACGGCGAACTGCGCCCGCCCGGGGCCGATCAGCTCCACCGCGCCCTCGACACCGGCGGCGACGACCGCGTCGAGCAGCGCCTTCGACTTCCGCAGCGACTCGTCACCGACGTCGAGCCGCTGGAAGCCCAGCACGTTGTCGACGAGCGTCGTCATCCGGGAGTACCCGGCGGCCAGATGGTGCAGCACCTGGTTGGCCTCGGGCCACAGCTGACCGGCCGGGTCGGCGGCCAGCGTGCCCAGCTCGCGGCGCAACTCCTCCAGCGGCCCGCGCAGCGACTCGCCCAGCACGGCGGTCAGCTGGGCGTGCCGCGCGGCGAGGGCCGCGTACCGCTCCTCGTACCGCTCGATCTCGACGGAGAGGCGCTCGCTGAGGTCGGCCATCTCGGTGGCGTGCCGTTCGGTGAGCTCGGTGACCTCGGCCTCGTGCCGCTCGGTGAGCTCCGCGACCTCGGCGGTGTGCCGGGTCTCCTGCTCCTCGTACGGGCGCCGGTCGGTGAACGTCATCACCGCACCGACCAGCTGGTCCCCGTCGCGGACAGGCGCGGTCGTCAGGTCGACCGGCACCGGTGAACCGTCCTTGGCCCACACCACTTGCCCGCGCACCCGGTGCTTGCGCCCGGACCGCAGCGTGTCGGCCAGCGGTGACTCCTCGAACGGGAACGGCTCCCCGTCCGCCCGGGAGTGCAGCATCAGACCGTGCAGTTCCTTGCCGCCCAGGTCGCTGGCCCGCCAGCCCAGTATCTGGGCGGCGGCCGGGTTGACCAGCACGATCCGCCCGTCGGTGTCCGTGCCGACGACGCCCTCGGAGGCGGCGCGCAGGATCATCTCGGTCTGCCGCTGGGAGCGGGCCAGCTCGGCCTCGGTGTCGATCGTCCCGGACAGGTCCCGCACCACGAGCATCAGCAGTTCGTCGCCGGTGTAGGCACTGCCGTACGAGTCGTACGCCTCGCGCCCGTCCTCCAGGCTCGCGCTGGTCACCTCGACCGGGAACTCGCTGCCGTCCGTACGCCGCGCGATCATCCGGGCCGGCTTGGTGCGTCCGCGCGCGTCGGCGGCCTCGGGACGGCGCATCGAGCCGGGGATCAGCCGCGAGTCGAACGCGGGCAGCAGATCGAGCAGCCCGCGCCCGACCAGTGCCGTACCGGGCGTCTCGAACATTTCGAGGGCGATGGTGTTGGCGTTGACGACCGTGCCGTTGCAATTGACGAGTACGAGCCCGTCCGGCAGCGCGTCGAGTATGGCTGCGAGGCGAGCAGCGCCTCGGGATGGCCTGCTGCTCACGACGACGCTTCCTCCCACTCGGCCTGTCATTGGAGGGAGTCTAAAGGCAGGTGATGTGGGCTCGACGGCGGTTGTGTGCGGGTTCCTCTACGACCGGGCCATCGGCAGCACCGGCTTCAGGGTGTCCCACCTGGCGATCTCGCAGCCGTCGGTCCGCTTGAAGTGGGCGTCGACGTCCTGGCCCTGCCAGGTCCCGGTGATGTGCGCGGTGGCGGCCCCGCCGTGCTGCTGGGTGCACATCTGGTCCTTGGCCACGGGCGCGAACGGGTCCCGGCCCTCCGCGGCCAGCTCGTCGAGCCGGTCGCACGCGCCCTTGACCCGGGGGTGGTTCCCCTCGGCGGTCCTCAGGCCGCACTTCAGCTCGAACGTGCCGTCCGCCATCGGGTTGCCCGAATTGCTCACGGTCACGGTCAGCGAGTCGGTGCCCGCCAGCAGCGGCAGCGGCAGAGGCCCGCCACCGGCCATGGCGGCGGGCGCGGCGGCACCGAGCGCGGCGAGGGACGCGGCGGAGGTGAGGACGAGGCGGCGCAGCATACGAACTCCTGGGGGGTACGGATCCGTCGGGATGCCGGGCATCCCTCACCCCACTAACGCTCCAGCCCCCGGCGCGTTGCGCAAGCGGAGCGCCGCGGCACGGAGGAACGCCTTTGCCCCGCACCCCGCCCGCCTAGTACCGTGGGGATCGATTGGTGACACCCCCTTGGACTGTGTCATCATCTGCACGCACCACTCGCGCCTGCGCGGGTGCGGGCAAACGCTGGAGGCGTCGCCTAGTCCGGTCTATGGCGCCGCACTGCTAATGCGGTTTGGGTCTTAAAGCCCATCGAGGGTTCAAATCCCTCCGCCTCCGCCAGCACCACCCGAAGCCCCGGCCTCACGGCCGGGGCTTCGGTCGTTTTCCGCCCTCCCCCACCCGTCCGGGCGACCCCCGCACGGGGCCCCCGACAGCCCCCTGTTGGGTATTTGCCCAGGTCAGAGGGGGTGCGGCTAATGGATTTCGCGTGACGGCGCAGGTCATGTAATGTTGTTCCCGCAACGCCGACCGGGCAGAAAAGCCCGGGAAGCACAAGCACTCGTAGCTTAACGGATAGAGCATCTGACTACGGATCAGAAGGTTGCAGGTTCGAATCCTGCCGAGTGCACAACAAGCCAGAGGCCCCGGACGAAAGTCCGGGGCCTCTGGCGTTGTCGGGGTGGGCGGGCAGTGGCCGGTGTCGCGGCGGGGGAGCTCGGGCGCCTTACGGTTGCCGTCATGGTGTGGCGGTGCAGCGGGCTGCGGTGGCCGGGTGGTGGGGGCGGGGCCGGGCTGGTGTGGGAGGGCGGACGGGTCAGTCCGCTGGTGTACGGGCGGGAGATCGGCTTCCGGGTGGTGGGGGAGCGGCGGTGCGGTGGGGCGCGAGGGAACCCTTGTCCGGTGGAGGCCGTCGTGGCTGGGCGCAGTACCGGGGGGCGGTGCGCGGAGTGTGCGCGGCTGGACCGGGTGGGGTCCGTGGCGGCGGACGGTGTGGCGGACGACCCCAGGGTCTTCCGGGTGTACCTCGCCTGGTTCGGCGCCGGCATGGTCAAGGTGGGGATCACGGCCGAGGAACGCGGTGACGCCCGGTTGCGGGAGCAGGGAGCGGTCGCGTACGGCTGGCTGGGGCGCGGGCCGCTGATGGCGGCGCGGCGGACCGAGGAGGTGCTCGGTACGGCGCTGGGCGTTCCCGACCGGATCCCGTACGCCGCGAAGCGGGTCGCCCGGGTGGGGCTCCCGGGTGGACCGGAGCGGGCGGCGGAGGTGGCGGCGTTGTACCGGCGGGCCGTGCAGGTGCCCGGCTGGGCGGACACGCTGGAGCCGCTGGACCTGCGGGTCGTCGACCACGTCGGGGTCTTCGGACTGGACCGGGTGGACCGTGTCGACGGGGTGGTGCGGGAGCTGGTGGACGGTGGGGGCGTGGTGGGTACGGTCGTCGCCGCCGCCGGACCGGATCTTCACCTCGTGGCGCCGGACGGTCGCCGGATCGTGCTGGACACGCGGCTCATGACCGGATGGGGGCTGATCCGGGGCGGCGAGGGCGGTCTCACGGTTCCGGTGGCCGCCGTGCCCGACGGCGTGCAGGGCGGGCTCTTCTAGCACCCGAGGGTAAAGACTCGGATCCCGATCGCCCGGAGACCTGGACACCCCGCCGGGGCCCGGCGGAAGGTGAGCCGCATGAGCGATCAACTCGTGGGTGGCATCGAGCCGCCCTACTACACCGTCGTGTTCACCTCCGTACGCGCCGAGGAGGACCACGGGTACGCGGAGACCGCCGAGCGCATGGAGCAGCTCGTGCGGGACGTACCGGGCTTCCTCGGGTACGAGTCCGCCCGTACGCCCGGCGGCGTCGGCATCACCGTCGGGTACTTCAGGGACGAGGAGTCCATCGCCGCCTGGCGGGCGAACGCCGAGCACCAGGACGCGATGCGGCGTGGGCGGGCGGACTGGTACGAGCGGTACAGCGTGCACGTCGGCAGGGTCGAGCGGAGCTACGGCTTTGACCGCGGGTGACGAGGCGCGGCGTGTCAGGGCGTTCCAGGAGCGGCTCGGGCTCCCCGGGCTGGTGGACGTGCACACGCACTTCATGCCGGAGCGGGTGCTGCGGAAGGTGTGGGCGTACTTCGACGCCGTCGGGCCGCTGACCGGGATGCCGTGGCCCATCACGTACCGCGAGGAGGAGGACCGACGGGTCGAGCTGCTGCGGGAGTTCGGGGTGGTCCGGTTCACCTCGATGATCTATCCGCACAAGGCCGGGATGGCGGAGTGGCTCAACGGCTGGGCGGCCACGTTCGCGGAGCGGGTCGAGGGGTGCCTGCGGACGGCGACGCTGTTCCCGGAGGAGGGTGTGGAGCGGTACGTGGGGGAGGCGGTCGACGGGGGCGCGCGGGTGTTCAAGGCGCATCTCCAGGTCGGCGCGTACGACCCGAACGACCCGCTGCTGGACGGCGCCTGGGGGCTGCTCGCCGAGGCCGGCGTACCGATCGTGATCCACTGCGGTTCGGGGCCGGCACCCGGCAAGCACACCGGCCCCGAGCCGGTCGCGCGGCTGCTCGCCCGGCATCCGCGGTTGCGGCTGGTCGTCGCGCACATGGGGATGCCCGAGTACGCCGACTTCCTCGACCTC
This sequence comes from Streptomyces sp. NPDC041796, assembly GCF_055590785.1. NCBI lineage: Bacteria > Bacillati > Actinomycetota > Actinomycetes > Kitasatosporales > Streptomycetaceae > Streptomyces > Streptomyces sp. NPDC041796. The sequence continues at coordinate 109,137 of NZ_JBVJAH010000006.1, read as the reverse complement.
GCCGAGCGGTACGGGGAGGTGCGGCTGGACACGACGATGGCGTTCACCGACTTCAGCGAGCGCCTGGCGCCGTTCCCCGTCCAGGAGCGGGGAAGGCTGCTGGAGCTGGGGGACCGGATCCTGCTGGGGAGCGACTTCCCGAACATCCCGTACGGCTATCCGCACCAGCTGGAGGCGCTGGAGCGGCTCGGGCTGGGGGACGACTGGCTGCGGGCGGTGTGTCACGGGAACGGGGCCCGGCTGTTCGGGCTGCTTTCTCAGTGAATTCACAGAAAGGCGAAAGGTTCCTTTCAGCGGGGTGCGTGATCGTCGGGGCATGACCGTCTCCTCGCCCCAGGGGCGCACCGAAATGCTCAGGCCCGACGGGAGTGCCGTCCGGGTGCTCGTCGTGGACCACGAGGACGCGCTCACCGAGCTGCTGTCCATGGCGCTGCGGTACGAGGGGTGGGAGGTGCGCAGTGCCGGCGACGGCGCCGGGGCGGTGCGTTCGGCGCGGGACTTCCGGCCGGACGTCGTGGTGCTGGACATGATGCTGCCCGACATGGACGGGCCGGTGCTGCTCGGTGGGCTGCGGCGCGAACTGCCCGGCGTGCCCGTGCTGTTCCTCACCGCGAAGGACGCGGTGGAGGACCGGATCGCGGGGCTGACGGCGGGCGGGGGCGACTACGTCACCAAGCCGTTCGGCCTGGAGGAGGTCGTGGCGCGGCTGCGCGGGCTGATCCGGCGGTCGGGGGCCGCGGCGGGGCGCGGCGAATCGCTGCTGGTGGTGGGTGACCTGGTGCTCGACGAGGACAGTCATGAGGTGTCGCGGGGCGGGGACGGGATCCACCTGACCGCCACCGAGTTCGAGTTGCTGCGGTTCCTGATGCGCAATCCCCGGCGGGTGCTCAGCAAGGCGCAGATCCTCGACCGGGTGTGGAGCTACGACTTCGGCGGGCGGGCGAATGTCGTCGAGCTGTACATCTCGTACCTACGGCGGAAGATCGACGCCGGCCGGGCACCCATGATCCACACCCGGCGGGGCGTGGGGTACCTGATCAAGCCCGGCGTGTGATGCGCCGCCGAGCAAGAGGGCGGTCGGCAAGAGGGCGCCGAGCAAGAGGGCGGTGAGCGAAGCGGCGCTCCCCAGGACGGCGATGAGCGAGGCGGCGCTCAGCAGCACGGCGCTGGGCGAGGCGGCGCCCGCCAAAAAACGTTATACAGCGTATGACTCAGCCTTGTACGGTGTACGGGACCACCTCCCATACACCGTACAAGGAGCCTGCCGCATGACGGCGACCACCGCCGGGAACGACCGGAAGCCCTCCGCCGCAGCGCTCGGCGGCGGCCACCCGCAGCGCTGGCTGATCCTCGGCGTGATCTGCCTCGCCCAGCTCACCGTGCTGCTCGACAACACCGTCCTCAGCGTCGCGATCCCCTCCCTCACCAAGGAACTCGACGCCTCCACGGCCGACATCCAGTGGATGATCAACGCCTACTCGCTCGTCCAGTCCGGCCTGCTCCTCACCGCCGGCAACGCCGCCGACCGCTACGGCCGCAAGAAGATGCTGATCACCGGCCTCGCCCTGTTCGGCCTCGGCTCGCTGGCCGCCGGACTCGCCCAGTCCTCCGCCCAGTTGATCACCGCCCGCGCGGGCATGGGCGTCGGCGGGGCGCTGCTGATGACCACGACCCTCGCCGTCGTCGTCCAGATCTTCGACGACACCGAACGCGTCAAGGCCATCGCCCTGTGGTCCACGGTCAGCTCGCTCGGCTTCGCGGCCGGCCCGCTGCTCGGCGGGTTCATGCTCGACCACTTCTGGTGGGGCGCGATCTTCCTGATCAACATCCCGGTCGCGGTCATCGGTCTGGGCGCCGTCGCCGCCCTCGTACCGGAGTCCCGGCACAAGCAGGGCGACCGGCCCGACCTCGTCGGTGCCGTGCTGTCCACGATCGGTATGACGGCGGTCGTGTACGCGATCATCTCCGGGCCCGACCACGGCTGGACGTCCGGCCAGGTCCTCGTCCCCGCCGCGCTCGGCGTCGCCGTCCTCGCCGCCTTCGCGCTCTGGGAGCTGCGCACCCCGTATCCCATGCTCGACATGCACTTCTTCCGCAACCAGCGGTTCGTCGGTGCCGTCGCGGGGGCCATCCTGGTCGCCTTCGGCATGACCGGTTCGCTCTTCCTGCTCACCCAGCACCTGCAGTTCGTGCTCGGGTACGGCCCGCTCGACGCGGGTCTGCGCACCGCGCCGCTCGCCCTCACCGTCGTCGTGCTGAACCTCACCGGCGTCGGCGCCCGGCTGCTGCCCAAGCTGGGTACGCCGTGGACCATCGCGACCGGCATGGCCCTGGTCGCCGCCGGTCTCGCCGCGATCGCCGTCCTCGGCGGGGCGCACGGGTACGGCGGCATGCTGCTCGGACTCGTCGTCATGGGCGCGGGCGTCTCGCTGTCCATGCCCGCCATGGCCAACGCCATCATGAGCGCGATCCCGCCGGAGAAGGCGGGCGTGGGCGCGGGGATCAACGGCACGCTCGCGGAGTTCGGCAACGGGCTCGGCGTCGCCGTCCTCGGTGCCGTGCTCAACTCCCGCTTCGCGGCGCTCGTCTCCGTGTCGGCGGCCTCCCTGCCCGCCGCGCTCGCGGCGGCCGACGGGCCGGCCGAGAAGGCCCGGATCTCCGACGCGTTCGCCTCCGGTCTGGAGACCAGCCAGCTCGTCGGCGCGGTGGCGGTCCTGGCGGGTGGCCTGCTGGCGGCGCTGCTGCTGCGGCGCGCGGAGGGACGGCGGGCATAGCATCGGGGCCAGGAACGAGGAGGAGGCCCATGGTGTCGGCAGCCGATCGCCGCGACGCCCAGCGCCCGGCGCACTCCAGCGTGTGGCTGCGGGGCGACGGCGACAAGTCACGGCGGGCCGGGCGCAGGGCGGAGCAGCCGTCCGGCCTCGACCGGGACCGCATCACGGCGGCGGCGGTCCGGCTGCTGGACGCCGAGGGCCTGGCCAAGTTCTCCATGCGGCGGCTGGCGGCGGAGCTGAACGTCACGGCGATGTCGGTCTACTGGTACGTCGACACCAAGGACGATCTCCTGGAGCTCGCGATCGACGCGGTGTTCGGGGAGCTGGACGTCCCCGACCCGGCCACCGATGAGGACTGGCGCCTCCAGCTCCGCGCCCTGGCCTCCGGCTACCGCGCCCTGCTGGTCCGCCACCCGTGGGTGTCGCCGCTGATCGGCCGGTTCCTCAACATCGGGCCCCACTCGATGGCGTTCGTGCGGTGCGTCCAGCGGGTCATCGGCAACACCGGCCTGCCCGCGCACGCCCAGACGGGCGCGACGCAGGCGGTCTTCCAGTTCGTGTACGGGTTCGGCACGATCGAGGGCCAGTTCATCCAGCGGTGCGCCGGCGCGGGCATGAGCCAGGACGAGTACTTCCGCGAGGCGATGGCCACGATCTACGAACAGCCCGGGTACGAGAAGGAGTTCCGGCGCGCCACGGAGCTGATGGAGGCCCGCGGCGGCGACACGGTGGAGGAGATGCGCGAGCGGGACTTCGAGTTCGCGCTGAAGGTGCTGATCGCCGGCATCGAGGCGATGACCTAGGGCGGGCCGAGCGTGCCCCGGCCTTGTCCAGGCCCCTGTCCGGGCCTTGTCCAGGCCCTGCCTAGGCCTGCGGGAGCTCCCCCCGCACGGCCTGGATGTCCAGCTCCACCCTCAGCGTCGTACCGATCGCCGAGATCCCCGCCCGCACGACCTGGTTGTAGTTCATGGCGAAGTCCTCCCGCCGCAGCTCCGCCGTCGCCCGGAAGGCGGCGCGCACCCCGCCCCAGGGGTCCGGGCCCGTGCCCAGGTAGGTGAGGTCGAGGTCGACGTCACGCACGACACCGTGGAGGGACAGGGCGCCGTGCACGGTCCAGCGGTCGGGGCCCGCGGGGCTCAGGCCGTGGCTGCGGTAGGTGATCTCCGGGTGGGCGTCGACGTCCAGGAAGTCGGGCGACTTCAGGTGCTTGTCCCGCAGCGCGTTGCCCGTGTCGACGGACGCGGCCGCTATCACGGCGTCCACCCGCGAGCGGGCGACGTCCTCGGCGATCTCGATCCGGCCACCGAACTCGGTGAACCGGCCGTGCACGCTGGAGATGCCCAGGTGCTGGGCGACCGCACCCACGGACGAGTGCGCCGGGTCCACCGACCAGGCGCCCGGCGGCGGGAGTTCGGCACCTCCCGCCCGTGCCAGGACGACCGTGCCCACGTCTGCCCGGCCGCTCGCCGTCACCAGCGCGGTGGACGCCACCGGGGCGTACCCGACCGCCGTCACGATCACCGTGTACGGGCCGGGGGCGAGGGGCACGTCCGCGACGACGACGCCCTCGGGGCCGGCCTCGGCCCGCAGCACCTGCGCGCCGGTCATGTCGGTGACGGTCACCACGGCGTGCTGGACGGCCCAGCCGTCGCGGGTGCGTACGTGTGCGCGAAGTCCCATTCCCGTTTCTCTCCTCGTACCGGATGAAGGGGGGCGGCAGGCCGTCCCCTGCCTGCCGCCCCCTGCCCGGCCGCCGCCTCCGCTCGGTGTGCGGCCGGGGGTCTCGGGTCTACTCGCCGGGGTGGGCGAGCTCGATGTCGTGGTCGTCGAGTCCGTGCCCGGCCACCGTCAGGGCGCCCGCCACCGGCGGGTAGCCGGTCGCGATGACCGTGTACTCGCCCGCGTCGAGGTCGGCGAACGCGTAGGCGCCGTCCTCGCCGGTGGTCGCCGTCGCGACGACGTTCCCGGCCGCGTCGACCAGCGTCACCCGCGCGTCCGCCAGCGGGTGGCGGTCCGCCCCGGCGCGTACCGTGCCGCGCAGCCGGGCGCCGGACCGCAGGAGCGCCTCCACCCGGGTGACGCCCTGGCCGCCGATCTCGACCGGCAGGGCGAGCGGCCGGTGGCCCTCGGCGTTCACCGCCACGGTGACGGTGCCCGGCACCAGCTCGGCGAAGGCGAAGGTGCCGTCCTGGGTGGTCACCCCATTGGCGAGCACGTCACCGCGCACATCCGTGACGATCACCATCGCGCCCTCGACGGGCTCCCCGCCCTCGGCGGCCCGTACGGTGCCGACGAGGCCGCTCGTACCGGACAGGAGGATGTCGTACGCCAGCGCCTCCTCGCCCACGACGACCGTGGACGCCTGGGGCTGGAAGCCGTCGGCCGAGGCGATCAGGACGTACGAGCCCGGGCCGGGCGCGTCCAGCGCGTAACCGCCGTCGGCCTGCGCCACCGCGCGGCCGAGCTGCCGTCCGGCGAGCGAGATCAGCGTGACCGCCGCCCGGGCCACGGGGGTGCCCTCCGCGGTACGGACGGTGCCGTGGACGGGGGTGCCGTTCGCGGGCGCCGTGGCGCGGGGCGTCTCCGGCGCCGTTTCGGCGGCGGCCTCGGGCTCCGGCTCGGAGTTGCTCTTCAGGGCGACCTCCTTGATGAACAGCGTCACGAGGAAGGCGAGCAGGGCGAAGGGGGCGGAGTAGAGGAAGACGTCGGCCACACCGTGCCCGTACGCCGTCTCCATGACCGTACGGATCGGGGCGGGCAGCGCGTCCAGGTCGGGGATGCCCCCGCCGCCGGTACCGCCGTGGCCGAGGGCCGCGCCCCGCGGGCCCAGGTCGGCGAGGCCGTCCTGGACGTAGTGGGTGACCCGGTTGGCCATGACCGCGCCGAGCGCCGAGACGCCGATGGCACCGCCCAGGGACCGGAAGAAGGTGACGACGGAGGACGCGGCGCCGAGGTCGGAGGGGTCGACCTGGTTCTGGGTGCACAGCACCAGGTTCTGCATCATCATGCCGAGGCCCAGACCGAGGACGGCCATGAAGACCGCGATGTGCCAGTACTCCGTGTCGTACCGGATGGTCCCCAGCAGGCCGAGGCCCGCCGTGACCAGCACGCCACCGCTGACCAGCCACGCCTTCCAGCGGCCGGTCCTGGTGATGACCTGGCCGCTGACCGTGGAGGACAGGAACAGCCCGCCGATCATCGGGATGGTCATGACGCCGGACATCGTCGGCGACTTGTCGCGCGCAAGCTGGAAGTACTGGCTGAAGAAGACGGTGCCCGCGAACATCGCGACGCCGACGAAGAGCGACGCGACCGAGGCGAGCGTGATGGTGCGGTTGCGGAACAGCCGCAGCGGGATGATCGGCTCGCTCGCCCTCGACTCCACGAGCAGGAACAGCGCGCCGAGCGCGACCGAGCCGCCGACCATGGTGTACGTCTGCCACGACAGCCAGTCGTACTTGTCGCCGGCGAAGGTGACCCAGACCAGCAGCAGCGAGACCGCCGCGCTGATGAGGAACGCGCCCGACCAGTCGACCTTGACCTGCCGTTTGACCACCGGAAGTTTCAGGGTCTTCTGCAGCACGATCAGCGCGATCACCGCGAAGGGGACGCCGACGTAGAAGCACCAGCGCCAGCCGAGCCAGTCGGTGTCGGTGATGACGCCGCCGAGCAGCGGGCCGCCGACGGTGGCGACGGCGAAGGTGGCGCCGAGGTAGCCGCTGTAACGGCCGCGCTCACGCGGGGAGATCATCGCGGCCATCACGATCTGGGCGAGGGCGGACAGGCCACCGACGCCGATGCCCTGGACGACACGGCAGGCGATGAGCGTGCCGGCGTTCTGGGAGAGACCTGCGACGACCGAGCCGAGTACGTAGATGACCAGGGAGACCTGGACCAGCAGCTTCTTGGAGAAGAGGTCCGCGAGTTTGCCCCACAGCGGGGTGGTCGCCGTCATCGCGAGCAGCGAGGCGGTCACGACCCAGGTGTAGGCGCTCTGGCCGCCGCCGAGGTCGGTGATGATCTCGGGGAGGGCGTTGGAGACGATCGTCGAGGACAGGATGGCGACGAACATCCCGAGCAGCAGCCCGGAGAGCGCCTCCATGATCTGCCGGTGCGTCATCGGCGCGCCATCGTCATGGGTCCTGGCGTGGCCGCCCCGCACACCGGCCGGTGTGGTCGTAGCCATGAACTTCCTTTGTGTCGGTACGTACGTGTTCGGGTGTACGGGTGGCGTGCGCCCGGCAGTCGCCGAAGGAGTCGCGGAGCCGGGCGAGCAGTGCGGTGAGCTGTCCGACGTCGTCGTCGGACCAGTCCTTGAGGGTGCGGGCGAACATGTCCGCGCTCCGGCGGCCGAGGTCGTCGAGCAGGTCCTGGCCCGCCGGGGTCAGCCGCAGGATGCGGGAGCGCCTGTCGTCCGGGTCGGGCAGCCGCTCGACCCAGCCGCGTTCCACGACGTGCGCGACATGGCGGCTGGTCACCGACATGTCGACGGCGAGCAGCTCGGCGAGCCGGCTCATCCGCATGTCGTCGTGGTGGGCGAGGAGGGACAGGACGGCCGCCGATCCGCCGGGGCACTCGGCGGGCAGGGCCCGGGAGAGTCCGCGCTTGACGGCGCCGATGGCGCTGAGCTGCCGGGCCAGTTCCTCGTACTGACTCCGCTCGGCCATGGCCACCCCCGCATCTTGTTGCTTAGGGCAACCATAGAAGCTGTTGGTTGCTACAGGCAAACTAAAAAGGGGCGAAGGCGGCTAAAGTCCTGGCAAAGGAAGGCGAGGGTTGGGTGGGGGGACCAGGTTCGCTAGGGTCCTGGCCCATGGCACACAACCCCCAGGGCCCCGACGGCAACTACGACCCGGCGGGCAGCACGCAGATGTTCCGCGCCTTCGTCGACGAGGGCACGCCGCAGCGGCAGCAGCAGGTGGCGGCCCAGTCGGGCCCGAAGGCCGGCCTGATCGCCGGCGTCGTCGCGGTCCTCGTGATCGTCGCCGCGGTCGCCTGGCTCGCGCTCGGCTGATCGGTCCGTTCATTTCCGTTCAGGTCCAGGACGCGGTGACGTCCTGGGTCTCGACACGCATGCCCAGCGGCACCCGCCAGGCGGCCACGCACACCGTGTACGTCTCGGTCCTCGTCGTGCCCGCCGCGATCGGCGCGGGCAGCGGCTGAGCCGACTCGACGGTCGCCCAGTCGACGCCGAGCGCCCCGATGATGTGCGTCGCGAAGGTGGCGGTGCCCGAACGCACCGGTGAGCCGCCGGTGTTGCGGAACCGCACGGTCACCTTCTCGCACCAGCGCCGGTCCGTGGCGGCCCGGAGCGGTTCGCCGACCATGAGCGCGGCGGGGCGCGGCGGCGACGTGGTGCCGGGCACCGGCTGCTGGGGTTCCTGGGGCGGCTGTGGTCGGGGCGGCTTCGAGGGCGACGCCGAGGACGACACCGGGGGCGAGGACGGGGCGGGCGACGCGGGCGCCGGAGCGGCGGGCGCCCGGGGTGGTGATCCGGGCGGGGTCGCGAACGACGGCGGTGACGACGACGGTGACGACGGTGGCTGCGGCCGTACGGGCGGCCCGGACGGCGCCCTCGTCCCCGTACCGGACGGTCCACGGCCGTCCAGCGGTACGAGCACGACCTCGCCCGACGGCGGGACCGGCCGTCCCGAGCCACCGGGGCCGACCGCTCCGGTCGCCACGCGGCCTTCCCCGGCGCCGTTCCCGCACGCGGTGAGCGCCCCGCCCAAGCAGAGCGCCACCGCCACCCGACCCAGTCGACGCTTCATCGCGCCAGTGTGGCTGACGAACCGTCAGTTATAAAGGGGTGCGCGTCAGTCGGAGATGAGCCCGTCCCGGAGCTGTGCCAGGGTCCGGGTCAGCAACCGCGAGACGTGCATCTGGGAGATGCCGACCTCCTCGCCGATCTGGGACTGCGTCATGTTGGCGAAGAACCGCAGCATGATGATCTGCCGCTCGCGGGGCGGGAGTTTGGCGAGGAGCGGCTTGAGCGACTCCCGGTACTCGACACCCTCCAGGGCGCTGTCCTCGTACCCCAGGCGGTCCGCCAGCGAGCCCTCGCCGCCGTCGTCCTCGGGGGAGGGCGAGTCGAGCGACGACGCCGTGTACGCGTTGCCGACCGCGAGACCGTCCACCACGTCGTCCTCCGACACGCCCAGCACGGCGGCGAGTTCGGGAACGGTCGGCGAGCGGTCCAGCTTCTGCGCGAGCTCGTCGCTCGCCTTGGTCAGCGCCAGGCGCAGTTCCTGGAGCCGACGCGGCACGCGCACCGACCACGAGGTGTCGCGGAAGAACCGCTTGATCTCGCCGACCACCGTCGGCATCGCGAACGTCGGGAATTCCACGCCCCGTTCGCAGTCGAACCGGTCGATCGCCTTGATCAGGCCGATGGTGCCGACCTGGACGATGTCCTCCATCGGCTCGTTGCGCGAGCGGAAGCGGGCGGCGGCGTACCGCACGAGGGGCAGGTTGAGCTCGATGAGCGTGTCGCGTACGTACGTACGCTCCGGGCCGTCCACACCTTCGGCGTCCAGGGCGGCGAGCCGCAGGAACAGGGAGCGGGACAGAGTGCGGGTGTCGATGGCTTCGGACCCCGACGACACGGTGTCGGGAGCCGCTGCGGGACCGCTCTGCGCGGGTACGGGCACCGGTACGGACTCCGGTGCGGGCACGGACGCCGGCACGGGCGTGAGCGTGAGCACCTTCGAGCTGCCCTGTTCTGCGGACATGCCACCCCCTTGAGGTCGCGGACGGTCGCGTGGGCCGCGACCATCGGAGGAACGCAGCCTCCACCTGAATACCGGAGCCGAGACTGCGGCAAACGCGGTTCCAGCAGAATGTCACATGTCGGCAACGCGCTGTAGTGACTTGTCGACAAGAATGCGGCAAGTATGCGCAGGAAACTAGGGGTGTGGGGCATTTGGGCCCCTGATCCTGGGCTGAACGGGTCTACCCGATCAGGTTACGCATCGATTCGATTTGCGGACCTCAGCCGGGCGAAGCTCCGGGCCAGGAGCCTTGACACGTGCATTTGTGAGACGCCCAGTTCCTGGCTGATCTGGGACTGGGTCAGATTGCTGTAGTACCGCAGCATCAGGATCCGCTGCTCCCGTTCGGGCAGCTGGACGAGCAGGTGCCGTACGAGGTCCCGGTGTTCGACCCCGGCCAGCGCCGGGTCCTCGTACCCGAGCCGGTCCAGCAGGCCCGGCATGCCGTCGCCCTCCTGAGCGGCCTCCAGTGAGGTCGCGTGGTAGGAACGGCCCGCCTCGATGCAGGACAGCACCTCGTCCTCGGAGATCTTCAGCCGCTCGGCGATCTCGGCGGTGGTGGGCGAGCGCCCGTGAGCCGTCGTCAGGTCCTCCGTCGCGCCGTTGACCTGTACCCACAGCTCGTGCAGCCGGCGCGGTACGTGGACGGTGCGCACGTTGTCACGGAAGTACCGTTTGATCTCCCCGACGACGGTCGGCATCGCGAAGGTCGGGAACTGCACCCCCCGGTCCGGGTCGAACCGGTCGATCGCGTTGATCAGCCCGATCGTGCCGACCTGGACGACGTCCTCCATCGGCTCGTTGCGGGAGCGGAAGCGGGCGGCGGCGTAGCGCACCAGGGGGAGGTTCGCCTCGATGAGCGCCCCGCGCACCCGGGTGTGTTCCGGTGTGCCGGGCTCCAGGGTCTTGAGCTGACCGAACAGCACCTGGGTGAGCGCTCGGGTGTCCGCGGCCCGTCCCTGTGCCGCGGTGCGGGCCTCCGGCTCGTTCTGGGGTGGCACCTGTTGAGGCGTCGTACTGGCCGGCACGTTCACGCCACCCCTTCGTGGTCGTTTTCTCGGTCAATTACGGTCAACTCATCCGTCAAAAGCGGTCATAGCATCACAAGACATGTCCACTGTGTGCAAGCACCTGATAACGTCGTGTTGTCGCCGCGCAGACGCGAAAAGCCCCGCACCGGTGGGGTGCGGGGCTCACATCCGGGAAGCGCCGGGAGCGGCGCGCGGGTCTAGAACTCGTAGTCGGCGATCACCCATGTGGCGAACTCGCGCCACAGACCGGCGGCGGCCTGGTGGGCCGGGTGCTCGATGTACCGCTTCAGTGCGTCCTTGTCCGCGACCGCCGAGTTGATGGCGAAGTCGTAGGCGATGTCCCGGTCGGTGATGTTCCAGGCGCACTCCCAGAACTCCAGCTCCGGAATGAGCCCGCCGAGCTCCTCGAACGCCTTCACGGCCTCGGCGACGCGCGGCTCGTCGCGCCGCACCCCGTCGTTCAGCTTCAGCAGGACCAGGTGGCGGATCACGGCGGACTCCTAGTTGACGAGCTCGGTCATGAAGTCGCCGACGCCCTGCGCGGCGCTCGAAATGCCCTCGAACCCTACCTGCACGAGGTCGGCGGCACGCGCCGGGGAGGTGATGATCGTGTACAGCACGAAGACGACGACGACGTACAGCGTGATCTTCTTGGCCTGCACCATCGACCCGGTCTCCCCGTCTCTCCCCTGCGATCCCCTCGGCGGTCGGGTGAGTCTAACCGAGCGCTCACGGACCAAGGTCCTCCCCACCGGGGCCTTTTGCCGGTCCCTCCGTGACAGGGCGAGCGAACCGGTCCCCCTCGCCCCCACGGAACGCGAAGGGCCCCGACGCCGAAGCGTCGGGGCCCTTCACACAAGAGCGGTAGCGGAGGGATTTGAACCCTCGGTGACTTGCGCCACACTCGCTTTCGAGGCGAGCTCCTTCGGCCGCTCGGACACGCTACCGAGAGAGAGCTTAGCCCAAAGGGGCCGCTTCGAAGAAATCCATTGCCGGGCGGGGCGCCGGCGGGTCAACGGTCACGGAAGAAGCGGGTGAGGAGCGCGGCGCACTCCTCCGCCAGCACTCCCTGGATCACCTCGGGCCGATGGTTGAGCCGACGGTCCCGTACGAGATCCCACAGCGAACCGACCGCACCCGCCTTCTCGTCCAGCGCCCCGAAGACCAGCCGGTCCACCCGGGACTGCACGAGCGCGCCCGCGCACATCACGCACGGCTCCAGCGTGACGACGAGCGTGCAGCCCGTCAGCCGCCACTCCCCGTACGCCTCGGCCGCCCGGCGCAGCGCCAGCACCTCGGCGTGCGCGGTCGGATCGCCCGTCACCTCGCGTTCGTTGTGACCGGTGGCGAGCACCGAGCCGTCCGGGGACAGCACGAGCGCGCCGACCGGCACATCGCCGGCCCGCGCGGCTCGCTCGGCCTCCTCCATGGCGCGGCGCATGGACGCCCGCCACGGTTCCCGCACGGGGTCGGGTGCGGTGGGTGTGGATGTCGGTGCCGGACGCACTAGCGGACGGCCTCCAGCACCTCCGCGGCGCCGAGCGCGTCCGCGATCTCGGACAGCGCGTCGGTGTCGAGTGTCAGCAGTTCCTTCTCGGTCAGGCCCAGGTCGGCCAGGATCAGCCGGTCGCCGACCGGCGCCGCGGGCACGGCCTCGGCCGCCACCGCCGATTCCTCCTCCTCGTCGTCCTCGACCGGCTCCCCGTCCTCGGTGCCGTCGAGGTCCAGCGCGTCCAGGTCGGGGCCGTCGTCCTCCTGGTCGTCGCCCAGCAGTTCCTTGGTGAGGATCTCCCCGTACGAGGAGCGGGCGGCGGCCGCTCCGTCGGAGACATAGATCCGAGGGTCGTCCTCACCCTCCACGCGGACGATGCCGAACCATGCGTCCTCCTGCTCGATGAAGACGATCACTGTGTCGTCGTCCACCGAGGCATCACGGGCCAGCTCGGTCAGATCCGACAAGGTCTCCACATCGTCGAGCTCTGTGTCGCTCGCTTCCCACCCGTCTTCGGTGCGCGCGAGCAGTGCGGCGAAGTACACCGTGACTCTCCCACTGATCAGAGGTGTGACGATCGGGCGGCACGCTCCTTCAATGCCCCGCCCACTCGGCATCGTGGCAGATGCGAGGCCCTGAGGAGAGGCGTTCCGCTCTTGCGTCGTGCACCAGTCTGAGTCCGATGCCCGGTCCGTGTCATCAGCGAATCACCAGCGGCTCGTCACCGGATCGCCGGCGGGCCACCGGCGGAAGGCCGCCGAATCGCCGCCGGATCACCAGCGGAACGTGCGCATCCGCATCTGCTGGCGCATCCTCGCGGCCCTCGCCCGCCGTGGCTGGACACGGTCGCGGAGCGCCTTGGCCTCGTTCAGTTCGCGCAGGAACTGGGCCCGGCGCCGCCGACGCTCGGCATCGGCCTCCTGACGGTCCGGCGCCCGGCCGTCCTGCTCCCGTTCCGGCTCTTCCGGGTCCGGCATCGCGACCACCCCCAGGCTGGGTCCGTCCACCCCACCTTCCCTCCGCGGCGGGGGTTGATGCCAGTGCGGGCTACTGTTGAGGGCATGCGGATCCACGTCGTCGACCACCCGCTGGTGGCGCACAAACTCACCACGCTGCGCGACAGGCGCACCGACTCCCCGACCTTCCGGCGGCTCGCCGACGAGCTGGTCACCCTGCTCGCGTACGAGGCCACCCGGGACGTGCGCACCGAGCAGGTCGACATCGAGACCCCGGTGACCCGGACGACCGGGGTGAAGCTGTCGAGCCCCAAGCCGCTGGTGGTGCCGATCCTGCGGGCCGGTCTGGGCATGCTCGACGGCATGGTGCGGCTGCTGCCGACCGCCGAGGTGGGCTTCCTGGGGATGATCCGCAACGAGGAGACGCTGGAGGCGTCCACGTACGCCACCCGGATGCCGGAGGACCTCTCCGGGCGCCAGGTGTACGTCCTGGACCCGATGCTGGCCACCGGCGGCACGCTGGTCGCCGCGATCCAGGAGCTGATCAAGCGCGGTGCGGACGACGTGACGGCGGTCGTGCTGCTCGCCGCGCCGGAGGGCGTGGAGGTCATGGAGCGCGAGCTGGCGGGCACGCCGGTGACCGTCGTGACCGCCTCGGTCGACGAGCGCCTCAACGAGCACGGCTACATCGTCCCGGGCCTCGGTGACGCGGGCGACCGGATGTACGGGACCGCCGACTAGCGGCTCGAGGTTCTCTCAGCACTTCCCGGAGGGCGCGGGCGCGGGCTTGGCCAGGGCGGCCAGGGCCACGGTCGCGTCCTTCGGCGGTGTCAGGGTCTTGAAGGCCGTACCGATGATCAGGTCCACGTCCGCCGTGGCCCGGGCGTCCGTCTTGAGCGTGGCGCCCTTGAGCTGCGTACCGAGGACGGGGAAGGCGCTCTTGCCCGACCCGGTGCCGCCGAGCAGTATCCCGGCGCCCGGGACCTTCTTGTCGTACGCGGCCGGGGCGTTGCCCACCTTGCCGATGGCGAAGCCGCGCTTCTTCAGCTCGTCGGCGGTCGACTTGGCGAGGCCCGCGCGGGGGGTCGCGTTGTAGACGTTCACCGTGATCTGGGCCGGTTTGAGCGGTACGTGGACCGGCGTCAGGGGCTTCTTGGCGGGCTTGCAGCCGGGACCGGCCGTGGTGCGTGCCCGGGTGTCGGTACCACCCCCGCCGAAGACGTCGATGAGCTGCAGTGTTCCCCAGCCGGCCAGGCCGAGGGCGACCACTGCGGCGAGGGCCGCGACCACGATCCGGCGACGGCGTCGGGGGCGGCGCATGCGCGGGTAGGCATTACCCGTAACGCGGTACTTTCCGCCCATACCGGGGGGAGTGAGCATGCTCATGGGCGCAGCGTAATGCGGCCCGGTGACTATGCCTACTAAACGATCAGCCGATGGGGGCCGGACGGGTGGGAAAGGGCCCGAAAGGCTGACATCGCCGGGTGTGTTCGCTCAGTCCAGTTCGAGCACGCGGGCGTGGAGCACCTGGCGCTGCTGCAGGGCCGCGCGCACGGCGCGGTGCAGTCCGTCCTCGAGGTAGAGATCGCCCTGCCACTTCACGACGTGCGCGAAGAGGTCGCCGTAGAAGGTCGAGTCCTCGGCGAGGAGCGTCTCCAGGTCCAGCTGGCCCTTGGTGGTCACGAGCTGATCGAGGCGGACCGGGCGCGGCGCGACATCCGCCCACTGCCGGGTGCTTTCCCGGCCGTGGTCGGGATACGGCCGCCCGTTACCGATGCGCTTGAAGATCACACGGAAAGCCTACCGGGCGAGTGGCTCCCGGCGCAGCCACGCGGCGCCGTCGCGATGCGGGTGAAAGTCGAGCAAACCGGGACAGGCGGGCTGGATGTCTGCCGGTGAAACGCTCCGAGGGGCCCGGGCGCGCCGCGGTCGGACGCGGCCTCGGCCCACGCGCCGGGTGTGGCGCCGGCGAAGGATCACCCGGTTCGGGGACGGGGCGGCGTGCCGTGGGGGTGACCCGCGGCCCGCCGCCCCGTGGCTGCTACTCGGTCACGTCGTGGTCGTGGCCGTCGTGCAGGCCGCCGCCGCTGCCCGCGTCGCCGTCCGTGGGGACGGTGACGACCGGCTTGCGCAGCGAGCTGAGGTCGTGGGCGTAGACGCCCACGGCGTTGGCGATGACGTCGATGTTGGCGTCGAACGCCGTCATGTTGATGTTCTTGATGTCGTCGCACTTGGCGTGGTAGCACGCGTCGTACGCGACCCCCGCCGTGCCGCCGAACTTCTCCGCCTGCTTGGCCGTCTTCAGGCCCTCGGCGCCGGTGAACGTGCCGCCGGACGGGATGCCGACCGCGATGAACGGGCCGTAGTCGGAGCGGCCGGTGAAGTCCGTGCCCTCGTGCGGGCGGCCCTGCTTGTCCATGAACTCGTTGATGTCACGCTCGAGCTGGGCGGAGCCTGCCGGGCCGGCGGGCGCGCCGACGCCGTCGGAGTTGTCACCGTCGTACACGAACAGGCCGTAGTTCGGCGAGGCGATCATGTCGAAGTTCAGGTAGAGCTTGATCTCCTTGCGGTCGAGCTCGCTGAGGTTCTCGACGTAGTGCTCGGAGCCGAGCAGGCCGTTCTCCTCGGCCGACCACCAGGCGAAGCGCATCTTGTTGGTGGGCTTCACCTTGGACTTGGCGAGGTCCAGGGCGACTTCGAGCAGACCGGCCGAGCCGGAGCCGTTGTCGTTGATGCCGGGGCCGGCGGTCACCGAGTCGAGGTGCGAGCCGAGCATCACGGTGTTGGCCGCGTTGCCGCGGGCGGTCTCCGCGATGACGTTGTTGGTGGTCCGCTTCTCCTGGAGCTGGCGGATCTCGAAGTTGACCTCGACCGGGCCCTTGGCCAGGTCGGCGACGAGCGCCTCGCCGTCGGCCTGGGATATGCCACCGGTCGGGATCTTGCCGGCCGCCGGGTCGCCCAGGGTGCCACCGAGCGAGCCGGGAACGTTGTTGTAGACGATCGCGCCGGTCGCGCCCGCCGCGGCGGCCTGGGCCTGCTTGTCGGCGAAGGTGCAGCCGCCGCGCTTGATGAGGGCGATCTTGCCGGTGAAGGTGCCGGACGCGTAGTCGGCGGCCTCGCAGCCCGGCGTCGCGTCGTCCGCGGGGGCCGGGACGGCGGCGAGGCCGGCCTTGACCCCGCCGACGGGCGTCGACTTGGTGTAGGTCATCGCCCCGATGGTGATGTCACGCGGCGTCGGCGAGACGACCGAGAGCTTCTCGGCCTGGGTCTGGGTGTAGATGAACTCGAACTTCTGGTACGAGACCTGGTAACCGGCCTTCTTAAGCTGCTGGTACACGTACGCGGCCGAGGCGTCGTGTCCGAGCGAGCCGGCCGCCCGGTGGCCGCCGGCGGAGTCGGCTATCTGCTGGAACTTCTCCAGGTGCTTGTAGGCGTCCTTGGCGGACGCCTCCCGGACGAGCTTCTTGGAGAGGTGCGCGGCATCTTTGGCCGCCTCCTTGCCGGGGTCGTGCCGACCGGCGGAAGCGGGGGAGGCGGAAGCCAGCAGGAGCGGGGTCGCGAGTGCGGCTGCGGCCAGGGTGGCCACGGCTCTGCGAGGGGATGAGGTCACAGAGGTCCTTCCCGGTGTGAACGAGGTTGAAGGGAAGCTAGCGATCTCCCAGGCTCCTGTGAACAGATGTGCCACAACTCACGTAATTTTCCGTACGTTTGGCAATGGAACATGTCACTCCGTCGCCGAAGGTCCCGTGTTCCTGGCCGATTTGGCGGCCTTCGTGGTCTTGGTGCCCTTGGCGGTCTTCGCGGTCTTCGCGGGTGTGGCCGCCTTGGCGGCGCGCTTCGCCTCCTGCTTGTACGCGCGGACCTTGGCGAGCGAGTCGGGCCCGGTGATGTCGGCGGCCGAACGGTACGAGCCCTCCTCGCCGTACGCGCCCGCCGCCTCCCGCCAGCCCCCGGGCCGTACGCCGTACTGCTTGCCCAGCAGCGCCAGGAAGATCTGCGCCTTCTGCCTGCCGAACCCGGGCAGGGCGAGCAACCGGTCCAGCAGCTCCTTGCCGGTACCGGCGTCCGACCAGACGGCGCTCGCGTCACCGCCGTACTCCTCCACCAGGTACTGGCACAGCTGCTGGACCCGCTTGGCCATCGAGCCGGGGTAGCGGTGCACCGCGGGCTTGGCGGACAGGAGGGCGACGAAGGCCTCCAGGTCGTACGCCGCGATCTCGTGCGCGTCCAGATCGTCGCCGCCCATGCGCTGCGCGATCGTGTACGGGCCGGAGAACGCCCACTCCATGGGGACCTGCTGGTCCAGGAGCATGCCGACGAGCGCGGCGAGCGGGCTGCGGCCCAGCAGCTCGTCGGCCTCCGGTTGCTGGGCGAGGTGGATCGTGGTCGTCATGTTTCGATGATCGCGCCGGTGCCGACGGGGCGCACGGCGGGGGCCCGGCCCGTGCGCTCGACGTGTTCGGGGCGGTGGTCAGCCGGCCGAGTGACGCAGGCGGGCCGCCCGCATCCGCAGGTACCGGGCTTCCGGGACGCTGAGGGTGCGCGCGGCGGCCGCCCGGTAGGCGGCCAGGGCGCCCTCGGTGTCACCCGCCCGTTCCAGCAGGTGCGCGCGGACCGCGTCCAGCCGGTGGTGGCCGGCGAGCCGGCCGGCGGGCCGTTGCTCCAGGGAGGCGAGTTCGGCGAGCCCGGCCTCGGGACCGTCCACCATGGCCAGGGCCACCGCGCGGCTCAGCTCGGCCATGGGGTCGGGTTCCCGCGTACGGCGAAGGAGCTGGTCGTACAGCGCCAGGATCTGGGGCCAGTCGGTGTCCTCGGCCCGCGCCGCCTCGTCGTGCAGCGCGGCGATCGCCGCCTGGATCTGGTACGCCCCGGCCGGGCCCTCCGCCAGTGCCTCCTCCACCAGGGCGGTGCCCTCCCGGACGGCGTCCCGGTCCCAGAGGGTGCGGTCCTGCTCGTCGAGCGGGATCAGCTCGCCGTGCGGCCCGGTGCGCGCCGCGCTGCGGGCCTCGGTGAGCACCATGAGCGCCAGCAGTCCCGTCACGGCGCCCTCCCGGGGCAGCAGGCGGCGCACCGCCCGGGTGAGGCGGATCGCCTCGCGGGCGAGGTCGGCGCGGTGCAGCTCGCGGCCGGAGGTCGCCGTATAGCCCTCGTTGAAGATCAGGTACAGCACCTGCAGGACGGCAGCCAGCCGCTGGTCGCGGTCGTCCGGGCCGGGCGGGCGGAAGGGCACCCCCTTGAGCTTCTGCTTGGCACGGCTGATCCGCTGCGCCATCGTCGCCTCGGGGACGAGGTGCGCCCGGGCGATCTCGGCCGTCGTCAGGCCGCCCACCGCGCGGAGCGTCAGCGCGATCTGCGCGGCCGGCGGGAGCTCCGGGTGGCAGCACAGGAACAGCAGCGTGAGCGTGTCGTCCTCGGACGGGGCCCTGCCCTCCCCGGGCGGCGGCGCGGTGAACGCGTCCCGGGGCGCGAGCGCGGCCTCCGCCTCCTCGCGGCGGCGCCGGGCCTCGTCGGCCCGGAGCTGGTCCGTGAGCCGCCGCGACGCCACCCGGATGAGCCACCCCCGCGGGTTCTCCGGCACCCCGTCGTCGGGCCACTGCCGCGCGGCGGCGAGCAGCGCTTCCTGTACGGCGTCCTCGGCGGCGTCGAAGTGCCCGTACCGGCGTACGAGCGCGCCGAGGACCTGCGGCGCGTGGTGCCGCAGCAGATCCTCGACGCTCCCGCTCATGCCGCCCCGCTCATGCCCCGCTCATGCCGTCCCGCTCATGCCGCGGTCATGCCGGGGCGATCTCGGGGCCGTTCTCCATGATCGGCCGGATGACGACCGGGTACTCGGGTGCGCCCTCCGGCTGCGGGCAGCGGGCGACGCGTGCCGCGATCTCGGTGACCCGGTCGAGGCTCGCGCAGTCGAGCACCCAGTACCCGGCCAGCAGCTCCTTGGTCTCCCCGTACGGTCCGTCCGTGATCACCGGCCGGCCGTCCTCGCCGAGGCTGACGAACCGTGTCCGGCGCGGCTCGGCGAGCCCCTGGCCGTCGACGAGCTCACCGGACTCCGCGAGGTCGTCGTTGATCTCCTGCATGAAGGCGAACATCGCCCGCAGGTCCTTCTCGCTCCAGGCCGGGCTGTGCGCGGAGGCCTTGCCGGTCATCGCGTCGTAGTCGGCCTGTGTGCCCTGCACCATCACCAGGTACTTCATGGTGCCGCTCCTTTCGAGGCTGCTTCGGGGTTGCCGTTCACAGGGGACGTCGGAGCCGACGACGCGTTCTCGACATCGGCTCCGGCCTCGGCGGCGACTTCCGGGAAAAGCCTCACAGAAATGCCCCGGGCACGGTGAGCGACTGCCTCCGTCGGCCGTGTTTGTCGCCCGCCCGGTCACCGGAGCACACCCGATTGCGGGACATGGCACTCCGCCGCCCACCGAACCGGTCATACGATCATCGCCGGTTCTCCGACCTGTCGAACCTTCCGACCAAAGGGCTCCTGTGAAGATCCGCCGTATGCTCGCGACGGCTGTCGTCGCCGCCGTGACCGCGCCCGCCGCACTGGTCTCCGTTCCGCCCGCGTTCGCCGCGACCGGCCCGGCGGTGCCGCAGTCCCAGGAACCGCCCCTCGGCCGGCCGTTCGGGGGCCGCGCCGCCACGGCCGCCGAGCCCGCCAAGCCCTCCCTCACGGAGCTCGAAAAGGCGGCCGAGGCGGCGCGCAAGGCCTACGAGGACGCCGTCGCCGCGGAAGCCGTCGCCCGCCGGGCGCTGACCGAGGAGCTGTCGGACAGCGCCCCGCTCGCCGTGGCCGCCGCCGGGGCGAACAGGAGCGCCGAGGCCGCCGCCACCGCCAAGGAGGCCGCCGACGGCAAGCTCGCCGAGGCCCGGGAGTCCCTGGCGGGGCTGCCGGTGACCGCCACGGAGGCGGAGAAGGCCCGGGCGGCGCAGGACGTCGCCGACGCCCTGGCCGCCACCGAGGCGGCCGGAAAGGCCAAGGACGCCGCCGACGCCCGGGCGCGGGAGGCCGGAAAGGCGCGGGACGACGCCCGGACCGCCGCGTTCCAGCGCGTGGACCGGGCGGGCCGGGACAAGGCGAAGGCCCTCACTGCCAAGGAGGCCGCCGACAAGGCGCTCGCCGACGCCGAGAAGGAGGCCCAGGAGGGTGCCTGCGTCCCCGAGGACCGGCTGACGGTCACCGCCACCGGCCTGCCGGCGAAGGTCACCGCCGGTTCGACGGTCGACTTCACGGTCCGCGTCACCAACGGCACCGACCGGACCCTGGACGAGGTCTGGCCGTACGTGAAGGTCGAGGCGGCCGACGACCTGCTGGACGTCCTGTGGTCCACGGCCGACTCCCCGGTCTGGCAGGACGCGGACGCCGACCACTACGCGGGCGCCGTCGAGAAGCTGGCGGTCGGCGCCCACGCCGACGTCAGGCTGCGCCTGAGGGTCGGCGCCTCGACGCCGGCCGGCGACGGCGTGGCCTCCATCGCCGCGGACTACCTCAACGACGACCGGTCGTGCGGCGGGACGCCGGAGTACTTCGACTACGCCTTCGACGTCGTCGCCGCGGCGCCCACCCCCGGTCCGGCCGCCGACCCGTCCGCCACCCCGGCCCCCGGGGCGCAGGGCTCCGCCTCCACACGGCCGGCCCACGCGGCCACCGCCACGACCGCCACCACCGCGGGCAGCCTCGCCGCCACCGGTTCCTCCTCGGCGATGCCGCGGGTCGCCCTCGCGGGCGCCGCGGCGGTCGCCCTGGGCGCCGGCGCGATGCTCGCCGCACGCCGCCGGAAGGCGCGTACGGACGGTTGACGTCCACGGGCCCGGACCACCCGGCCCGTGGACGTCCATCGGCTCATTTCCGCTGATGAGGCACGCCGAAGCCATTGCCCCGGAGGACCGCGAGACTAGGATCGCCGACCAGGGAGAGGGGGCGCGCGCGTGGGTTCCGAGCCAGGTCTTCGTTTTCACGTCCTCGGCGCGCTGGAGGGCTGGTCCGCGGGCGCGCGGCTGCGTCTCGGCGGCGTGATCCAGGAACGCATCCTGGTCACCCTGCTCCTGGAGTACGGAAGGGTCGTCCCCGTCGCGCGGCTCGTCGAAGCGGCCTGGGACGAGCTGCCTCCCTCCAGCGCCGAGCACCAGGTGCGCAAGGCGGTGTCGGACCTGCGCCGGCGCGTTCCGGGCGGTGCGGGGGTCATCGTCACCGACGGTCCCGGGTACCGTGCCGAGTCCTCCGGGTACGGGCTGGATCTGGTCGAGTTCGCCGAGGGGCTCCGCACGGCGCGGGAGGCGGTCGCGGCGGGGCGGCGCCAGGAGGCCGTCGACGCGCTGGGCCAGGCTCTCTCGCTGTGGCGGGGGCCGGTCATGGCCGGCCGGGGCGGCAGGGTGATCGAGTCGGCGGCGGCCCTCTGGGAGGAGCGCCGGCTCGCCGCGGCCGAGCAGTTCTTCGAGCTGCGCCTCGAACTGGGGGAGTCCGCCGAGCTGGTCGGCGACCTGCGGGCGCTCGTGTCGCAGCACCCGCTGCGGGAAGCCCTGCGCGCGCACTTGATGCTGGCCCTGTACCGGGCGGGCCGAGGGGCGGAGGCCCTGGAGGAGTTCCGCGCGGTGCGGGCCCTGCTGGCGGAGGAGCTGGGCATCGACCCCGGTGCGAGGCTCGTCCGGCTGCACGAGCGGATACTGCGGGAGGACCCGGCGCTCGCCCCGCCTCCCCGGCCGGCCGGCCCCGAAACCGGCCCCGAAACCGGCCCCGGAGCGGGAACCGGGACGGGGACGGGGACGGCGGACCCCGGGGCATCGGGCACCGGGACGCCGGACCCCGGGGCGGCGAGCAGGGCGGCGGCTTCGGCCGGCCCGCGGGGCGGCACGTACGCGGGAGCGGCGCCGGGGACCGCGCCGGAGGCGGAGACGGGAACCGCGCCCGGCACCGAGCCCCGGACCACCCCCGTACCGGGCCGCGCGCCCGACCCCGCGTACACGGGCCAGCCGCAGCAGGGGATCCGCGCCCTGCCGTACGACCTTCCGGACTTCACCGGGCGGGACGAGGAACTGGAGCTGCTGCTCGAACGCGCCCGCCGGCCCGGCGGCGGGTCGACGCGCGTCATCGCGATCGACGGCATGGGCGGTGCCGGGAAGACGGCGCTGGCCGTGCGCGCCGCCCACCGGCTCGCCCCGTACTACCCCGATGGGCAACTCCACATCGACCTGCGGGGTTTCACCCCGGGCGAGAGCCCGTTCCGGCCCGGTGACGCACTGGAGTCCCTGCTGCGGGGGCTGGGGCTGCCCGACCAGCCGCTGCCGGAGGGCGTGCAGGACCGCGCGCGTGTGTGGCGGGCGGCTCTGGCGGACAAGCGGGTGCTGGTCCTGCTGGACAACGCCGCCGACACCGCGCAGGTTCTGCCCCTGCTGCCCGCGTCCCCCGGCTGTCTGGTGCTGGTCACCAGCCGGGCCAGGCTGGTGGACCTCGACGGCGCCGAGTGGTTCTCGATCGGGATGCTGGCGCCCGCGGACAGCGCCGCGCTGCTGGCCGAGACGCTCGGGGCCGAGCGCACGGCCGCGGAACCGGACGCGGTGGCCGAACTGGCGGAGCTGTGCGGCCGGTTGCCGCTCGCCCTGCGCATCGCGGCCGCCCGGCTGCGCAACCGGCCGCGGTGGACCGTGCGCCACCTGGTGGAACGGCTCCGCCACGAGACGCGGCGGCTCGACGAACTCAGCGCCGGTCAGCGCAGTGTCACGGCCGCCCTGGAACTCTCGTACCAGTCCCTGGGCGCCCGGCAGCGGGCGGTGTTCCAGCTGCTGGGGCAGCACCCGGGCGCGGAGATCGACGTCTGGTCGGCGGCGGCGCTGGCGGGCACCTCGGCGCGTGAGGTGGAGGACGTACTGGAGCACCTGCTGGACGTCCACCTCCTGCAGCAGCACACGGAGGAGCTGTACAGCTTCCACGACCTGGTACGCAGCTTCGCGCGCTCGTTGCGGGCCCCGGAGGGCGACGACGACGGTGCCGGTGTCGTCGCCGAACGCCTCTTCCCGTACTACCTGGGGGCGACGGAAGCCGCGTGCGCGGCGCTGTTCCCGGACCGGTTGCGCTTCGGCACCGGTGTCGACGTGCCGGAGGAGCTGCCGCCGTTCCCCACCGCCCATGACGCGCTGGCCTGGTTCGACCGGGAACATCACGCGATCCAGCTCGCCCTGGGCCGGGAGGGTGACGCGGCGGACCAGCGGTGCGCCCTGCACCTGTCCCGGAACCTGGCCTTCTACTTCTATACGCGCAGCCGGGTCGAGGAGCAGGCGGCGCAGGGTGTCGCTGCCGTCCGCGCCGCCCGGCGTCTCGGCGACCCGACGCTGGTGAGCCTGAGCCTGAACAACCTCGCGGTGGCGCACTGGAGGCTCGGCCGGTTCACCGAGGGCGTCGCGGCGGCGTCCGAGGCGCTGGAGATCTCCCGCCGCTCCGGCGACCGCCAGCACGAGGCCATCAGCGTCGGCCGGCTCGGACTCCTGCACAGCGCGCTCGGCGACATCCCGAAAGCCCTCTCGTACCTCGAACGGGCCGTGGTGCTGCGCAAGGAGAGCGGGGACGAGGTCGGTGTGGCGGAGAGCTGGACCAACCTCAGCCCCGTCTACCGCTGGCTCGGCCGGTTCCCCGAGGCCACCGAGGCAGCACGGCGGGCCGTCGGCATCAACCGGCGGATCGGCTCGTACGACAACGAGAAGATGGCCCTGATCGAACTGGCGGCCACCAGCCTGGCCACCGGCGACGCACCTCAGGCGCTGGACACGCTCCAACAGGCCCTGGAGCTCGGCGACGAGACCCGCAGATCCGAGAACCACGCCCTCGCCCTGGCCTACGCCGCCGAGACCCGGCAGCTTCTCGGCGACGGGACGCGCGCCCTCGCCGACGCCGGGCGGGCCCTGGACGTCGTCGCCCGCTCCGGGGCGAGGCTGCGGTCCGCCGAGGTCGAGAACATCGTGGGCCGCGTCCACCGCCGAAGCGGCGACCCGGCCAGGGCCCTGCGCCTCCACACGAGCGCCCTGCGGCGCTCCACCGACCTCGGCTACCGGGTGGAGGCCGCCTGCGCGCTGGCCGGACTCGCCCGCGCCGCCGAGGAGGCGGGGGACGACCGTGCGGCCGAGGACCACCGCCACCGGGCCCACGCGCTCTTCGACGAGCTGGGGATACTGGCCACCACCTACAACACCTGGTCCTGAAGCCGGCGGGCGAGGGTCGGCCCCGGCCTTCGCCCACCGCCAGTCAGCCCTGGCTTCTGCCGACCGGGCATCAGCCCTGGCTTCTGCCGACCGGCGACCGGCGGTCAGGCCTGGCTTCCGCCGGTCGGCGTCCTGGGCGTGGGGACCGACGGTCCCTCGTCGCCCGCGACCGCCCGGGTCGTGTTCCCGGAGGTGTGTCCGGCGTGCACCGCCTCGACGGCTCCCCCCGCCGCCAGTGCCAACGCCATGGCGAGTATTCCGGTCAACCTGCCCACCTTGCCGCGCATGTCCCACCCCTTGGATCGGTCCGTCCGTTGCCCTTGGCACTTCTGATACTGGCGCCGGTGGTTCCCGATCCCGTCCCCTTTCCTTCCTTTCCCTCAGGACGTCGTCACCGCGGCCGCCCGCTCCTCCGTCTCCTTCTCCTTCTCCGTCTCCTCGGGCTCGCTACCGCGCAGCGCCCGCAGATCGACCCATCGCACGGTGAACAGCGTCAGCAGGACCGGGAGTACTCCGCCGAGGACGAACAGCCAGACGATGAAGTCACGGTCCGGGCTCAGGCCGGCCAGCACCGCCGACAGCGGTACGAGGGCCAGTGAGCCCAGCCAGTCGATGCTGATGACCCGGCCTCGGACGGCGTTGGGCACCGAGGTCTGTACGAGGGTCGACCAGTACACGTTGCCGACGGTGGAGAAGAACCCGTACATGGCGCCCAGCGGAAGCAGCATCCAGAAGGACGGTACGAAGACCATCAGCGCGAGCGGGGCGGCACCGGCCGTCCAGGCGAGCAGCATCCGGCGGGGGTAGTCGCGGGGCGGCTTGTGCGAGGCGAGCAGCAACGACCCGACCACCGCCGCGATACCGGTGACGGCGATGAGCGTGCCGTAGTCGCGGGCGTCGCCGCCCAGGTCGTTGTGGATCACGAACGGCAGGAGGACCTGGCGCGGTCCCGACTGGAGCAGCAGGACCACGCCCGACCAGACGATCAGGACCCACAGCCAGCGCTCACTGAAGAGATAGCGCAGTGCCTCGCGGTACGGGACCGGCGCGGCGTCTGCCCCTTCGCCACCGGCCACGCCACCGGCCACGTCACCGGCCACGTCACCGGCCACGCCGTCGTCCGCGCCGCCCGGCCCCGCCACGGCGGCGGGCGCCGGTGCGGGCCGGGGTACGACGATCATCGCCACGCACGCGGCCGCGATGCCGAAGCTGGCCGCGTTCAGGACGATGATGCTGAGCGAGTCGATCAGCGAGATGAGCAGTCCCCCGACCGCCGGTCCGACCATCCTGACGGCCAGTGAGCGTACGACGGATTCCATCGCGTTGGCGGCGTGCAGGTCGTCCCTCGGCACCAGATCCGGTGTGAAGGCGTCGGAGGCGGGGCCACTGATCGCCGCGGCCGCGCCCAGCACGAAGGCGGCGCCGACGAGCTGCCAGATCTCCAGACGTCCGGTCACATGGATGACGGCGAGCGAGGTGAGGACGGTGAAGGCGGCGGCGTACGACCAGCCGATGACCAGCTTGCGCGGATAGCGGTCGGCGAGTGCCCCGCCGATCAGGACGCAGGAGATGAGGCCGACCGACTCGGCGCCCACCACCATCGCCAGGTCGGAGCTGTTGCCGCCCAGATCCATCGCGACCCAGGGGAGGGCGACCAGCCAGACGCCGTCCCCCAGCATGCTGATGACGAAGGAGATGAAGAGCAGTCGGTAGTTCCTGTGCCGCAAGGGGGCCAATGACGTGGACAGGGACAGCATCGGGATTCCCAACTCCGGGAGAGCACCCGGACGGTGAGGACGGGGGAACGCGTGGAGCCGTGGACGCGGCCGGCTTGTCGCGGCGGCCGCGCCCACGGTCGTGGGGAGGGGTGACGTGAGTGGAGGAGAAACGGCGCGGGGGGCCGGTCCGGCGGAGGGGGCCCGCCGGGTCCCTCGGGGCGGGATCAGGAGGCGGCGGGCACCTTCTTGCGCAGCGCGATCCGGATCTCCTTGCCGTCCTTGCCCTTGATCATCATCACGGACGGCGTGGAGTGGGTGACCGGCAGCTCCCGCAGCTGCTTCTGGTCGGCGACCCGGGCCTCGTAGTACTCGCGGCTCGCCGGCACGGTGTTGGCCCGCAGCGACGGGATCGGACGCTTGGCGACCGGCCAGTCGATGACGTCGTTGCCCGGGTGGTACTCGCTGCCGTCCTCGGGGAGGAGGGTGCGCGGCCGGTTGACCGTGTAGACGTTCTCCAGGTGCTCGAAGGCGTGGCCGACGCCCGGCGGGATCAGCAGGTAGCGCTCCGGGTCGGGGAAGAACCGGTAGGTGATGTCCGCTCCGTACGTCGGTGAGTCCACCCGTGTGTCGATGAGGTGGAGGGTGACCTCCTGGTCGCGGGGCCCGGCGAAGGTCAGCCGGTCCTCCTGGCCCAGGTGGATTCCGTACGCGTCGTGCGTGTAGCCCGTCTCGCCGTGGTCGATGAAGTACAGCGGGTGGCGGTCCAGGAGAGCGGAGAAGCCGGACTCGGGGCCGGAGGAGATCACCGGGTGCCGCACCCAGCCGACGCCGAAGACCTCGGCCAGGGGCTCCCAGTTCTTCCTCTCGCTCCGCTGGAGCAGCCGGCGCAGCTCGACCCGGCGGACGCTGCCGTCGGCCAGCCGTACGTCGCGGGTGACGGGGTACTCGTACGCCACCTTGGGGATCATGGCGCGCTGCTGCGCGGCGACCATGTCGTACCAGAGTTCGCTCGCGGGGTGGGAGTTGGGCTTGTAGAGCGGGAGGTCCTCGTCGGCGACGTTCAGCGGGAGGTTGATGATGTCCGCGTCCGGCTGCCAGTCGAGGGTGCCGTGCACCCATTCCTCGGGGTCGGGGAGGAAGAGCTCGTAGGAGTTGATCGTGTTGACGGACTCCAGGCCGTCGAAGGTGTGGGCCACACCCGGCGGGATGTAGAGCGCGCGGGCGGAGCCCGGTGCCCATGTGTGCCGCTCGCGGACCCCGGCCGTCGGGGACCCCTCGCGGCAGTCGATGAAGTGGCCGGTGATGGTGCCGGTGCTGGGGCCGAGGAAGGTCAGGACGTCTGCCTGGCCGAGGTGAATACCGTAATGCCCGTAACTGAATTCCGTCTCGCCGTGGAATACGAGGGTCGCCGGCCGCAGTGTCGGAAAGGGGACGACGTAGGAATCGTTCCCGTTCTCGATCCGCCAGTTTTTCTGCCAGCAAAGTCCATCAATGGAGAACGACTCGTTCACAACAGTCCTCTTTCTTTCGTCGTGTCGACCGGAGGCCGGGGCGGGGCCGGACGGGCGATCCGGTGCGGTCGCGCGGTTCCGGGTACGGAAACGGGGTTCCGGGCGGAAACACGGTTCCGGTACGGAAACGCGGTTCCGGGGCGGCCCGGTCCCGGACGCGGAGGTCCGGGACCGGGCCGTACCGCCCCGTACCGCGTCAGGCGAGGATCTCGACCTCGTAGCCCGCGGCCTCGGCGGCGGCGCGCAGGTCCTCGATGGAGGTGGTCGGGAGCTCGTCGAAGATCTCCGCGACGGCCGCCTGCTTGATGCCGGCCAGCGAGGCGGAGAGGCGAGCCGCCTGGTCGGCGCCCTCGAACTTGGTGAACGCCAGGTTCGTCAGCAGCGTCTGCAGGGCCTCGTCACCGGAGGCGGCGGCCTCACGGAGCTTCGCCACGGTCTCGTCGTTCACGCCGCTCCAGTCGGCGTCGAACTGCGCGCCGGAGGCGTACAGACCGGTCAGCATCTGGTGGGCCTCGGTGGTCGTGATCGCCTTGCTGTTCATGGTCGACTCCTTATTCGCCGAGCACGGTCACGGTATTTCCGCTTTTCGGGGCGGTCCGTGTTGGTGATTGAATTTCAACAGTCGGCGGGGGGTCCGGTCAATGAATCCCTCATCGCCTTACGGGAATTCGGCATTCGGACATTCCGATGGGTCGGGTCCGGCGTACGGAAAAGGCCTGGTGCATCACGCCGCGGCGGCTCCCCGCTCCTGGGCCAGGAACGCGCCGGCCTGGTCGATGAACAGCCGCATCTCACGGGTGAGGGAGGTGCGCCGGCGGCGGACGAGCTGGGTGAACACCTCGAAGGGCGGCCGCCAGGCCAGCGGCACGAGCACACCGGCCGCCATGTCCTCCTGAACGGCGACCTCGGACAGCAACCCGACGCCGAGACCGGCCGCCGCCCACCGCTTGGTCGACTCGACGGTCCCCGACTCCAGCAGCGGTACGGGCGCGCCCGGCCGGCTGCGCAACTCCGCCTCCAGCAGCCTGCGGTGGCCGCGCCCGCACTCCGGCGCCAGGATGGGGACGCCCCGCAGGTCCGCCGAGGTGACCCGCGCCCGGCCCGCCAGTGGGTGGCGGGGGGCGGCGACCGCGACCAGGGGCTCGGGGCCGAGGACCTCGCTGTCCACACCGCTGTGCCGGGTCTCGGCCGACATCAGCATCCCGAGGTCGACGGTCCCCTGCCGCAGGGCGTGCAGGGTCTCCGCCCCGGAGCCCGGTCTGAGCACCAACTGGAGGTCCGGGTACCGGTGGTGGAAGTACTCCAGGACGGGCGGCAGGCGGTAGGTGGCGAGCGACTCCATGGTGCCGATGACCAACTGCCCCGACGGCTCGGGCGGACCGGCCGTCGCGCCGCGCGCCTCGTCGGCCAGGGTCAGCAGACGTTCGGCGTACGGCAGCAGCCGCTGCCCGGCCGGGGTGAGCCGGACCTGTCGGCCGGAGAGCCGCTCGAACAGCTCGACGCCCAGGGAGTTCTCCAGTCCTCTGATCTGGCCGGTGACGCTGGACTGCGCGTAGTTGAGTTCGGCCGCCGCCCGGCTGAAGCTGAGCAGCGTGGCGGCCCTCTGGAAGGTCGTGAGCTGGCGTATGTCCACCTGTCGTCTGTCCTCCGGGTCGTGGCGTTGCGCTGTCTTCCCTGGTTGAGACCGGGTTCGGGTCATGGGCTGTGGGTGCGGTCGGTGGCGGTCGCGCCGGCCGTGCCGGCCTCGTGGCTTTCGTGGTTCTCCTGGTTCTCGTGGCCGTCGGGCGGCGCCCCCAGCAGCCGCCGGGCGGCGGCCAGGTGTCGGGCGGCTTCCTCGGGCCCGTCCCCGACGACGACCACCCGCGCGGAGCGGCCCGGCCGTGGCCGTACGTCGACGGCATGCACGTACGGCAGGGCCCGCAGCGCGCCGATGGCGGAACCGTCGGGGCCCCCGCCCCCGGGCAGTCGGACGAAGCCGGTCATGGCGGTGCGGCGAGGGCTGGGCGTGGGCAGGAGGCCGCCGGTGAGCGCCCGGAAGGACTCGGCCTCCAGGTCGATCCCGCAGGCCAGCTCGACCAGCAGGGGAACGCGGTCCCCGCCGAAGCCGGCGCGCGAGGCGAGAACGCGGGGCCCGTCCGGAGTCCGCACCACCTGGGTGTGCGCGGGACCGCACTCGAAACCGGCCAGGTCCAGCACGGCGCACACCGCGGACCGGATCTCCGCCTCGGCACGGGCACCGAGCGGCGCGGGATGGACGTGCGAGACCGTCTCGAAGTGGGGCGGGCCCGTGGTCCGGGTGGCGATGATGCCGGCGACCTGGTGCATCCCGTCGACGCTGAGCGTCTCGACGGCGTACTGGGGGCCCGGAAGGTACTCCTCGACGAGGAAGGGCCCGGGCACGGCATGGGCCGCCACCGCACGTTCCCAGTCGCCGACGCCGTACGCGTCACCCACCAGCGCCGCGCCGCACCGGCCCGAAACGGCGGCGGACTTGACGACGACGGGGTCGCCCGCGAACCGCGCCACCGCCGCCCGTACCCCGGCGGTGTCGGCTGCCCTTTCGGCGCGTACCCGGAGACGGGGGTAGGTCCGCAACAGCTCCCGCATCGCGGCCCGGTCGCTGAGCAGCCGCATCGCGTGCGGGGGGTTGGCGCCGAGCCCCAGGGTCGCGGCCTCCGCCAGGACGGGGACCATGGCGCGGGCGCCGCCCAGGTGCATCACATGGGTGACCCGGTGCTCGCGGGCGGTGCGGGCGATGAGGGCCCGCAGGCCCGTCTCGTCGTCCAGGTCGGCCAGCAGCAGCCGCTCGGAGTGCCGGGCCACCTCGTCCAGGTAGGCCCGGTCGCGCAGCGCGGGGTCCCACACCGACCAGACCCGGCATCCGGCTTCGGCTGCGGTGCGCACGAGCCGGTCCGAGGGCAGCACCATCAGGATGCGTTCCGCGGACCGGGTGTCCGGCAGGGTGCCGGACAGGGAGTCCGTCATGGGCCGGCCCTCCTCCATCGACTGCGGCGAGTCTGGCCGGTCCGCTTCCCGATCCGTTCCCTCGTGGTTCCGGCCCCGTGGGAACCGGCGCTGCGACGATGTGGGAATGAGCGCACCGGATGACGACGGCCCCGAGGAAACCCGCCCTGTGGAAGAGGAAACCCGCCTTGAGGAAACCCGCCCTGTGGAAGAGGAAACCCGCCTTGAGGAAAGCCGTCTTGAGGAAAGCCGTCTTGAGGAAACCCGCCGCCACCTGCTGGACCTGGCCGCCCGCTCACCGGACGACGCCGACGTGGCGTACCGCACGGCCTGCGTCCACGACCGGCTGGGCCTGGAGGCGGAGGCGGTCCCGTTCTACGAGCGCTGCCTGACCGGAACCGGCCTCCCGGCCGAGGACCGCCGCGGCGCCTTCCTCGGCCTCGGCAGCACCTACCGGGTGCTCGGCCAGTACCCACGCGCCGTCGACACCCTCCGCCGCGGCGTGGCGGAGTACCCCGACGACGGCGGCCTCCGGGCCTTCCTCGCCATGGCGCTGTACAACACGGGCGATCACCACGAGGCCATGCGGATCCTGCTGGACCTGCTGGCCACGACCAGCCACGACCCGTCCGTCCAGCAGTACCGCCGTGCCATCGCCCTCTACGCCAAGGACCTCGACGCCACGGGATGACGACGGCACGTCGAGGGAGCCACCTGAGCCCGAGGTAAAGAATCATTGACATCATGTATGCGTTTCTTTACGCTCCTCAATGTCAAGTTTGTTTTACGTGGGGGAGGGCGAGTGGCGTTCGAAGAGAAGCGCGCATGGATCATGGCGGTGGTCGCGGTCGGGGCCTACCTGGCCTACGTCGGCGTGATCCTGGGGCGCGCGCAGGGCATCCCCCTCGCCGAGGTGACGTACGCGGCGACGCTGCTGTGGAGCGTCGGGGCCGCGATCGCCGCGGCGATCGCGCTCACCATCCTGGCCGCGGTCGCCTCCCCCGAGGAGGCCAACAAGAAGGACCAGCGCGACAGGGAGATCAGCCGGTTCGGTGAATACGCCGGACAGTCGTTCCTGGTCGTCGGCGGCGTGGCGGTCCTGGTGCTCTCGATGGCCGAGGCCGACCACTTCTGGATCGCCAACACGATCTATCTGGCGTTCGTTCTCTCCGCCGCCCTGGGGTCGGCCGCGAAAATCGCCGCCTACAGGTGGGGTTTCCAGCCGTGGTGAAGCCGACCCGCGTCACGAACCAGATCCGCTCCCTCCGGTTCGCCCACGGAGAGATGACCCAGGCGGAGCTGGCGGACCGCCTCGGCGTGACCCGTCAGACCGTCATCGCCATCGAGAAGGGCCGCTATTCGCCCTCCCTCGAAATGGCGTTCCAGATCGCCCGCGTGTTCAAGGTCCGCCTCGACGAGGTCTTCCAGTACCCGGGCAACGAAGGAGAGACGCCATGAAAGCCATCGCGCACGACAGGTACGGCTCCTCCGAGGTACTGGAGCTCCGGGACGTCGACCAACCGACTGCACCGGGCGAAGCGGACGTACTGATACGGGTGCACGCGGCCGCCGTCGACGCGGGCGTCTGGCACCTCATGACGGGCCTGCCGTACCTGCTCCGGCTCATGGGGTTCGGCCTCCGCGCCCCCAAGGTCCCGGTCCGGGGCCGCGAGGTGGCGGGCCGCGTCGAGGCCGTGGGCGCCGCGGTGACCCTGTTCCGGCCGGGCGACGACGTGTTCGGCTTCTGCGAGGGTGCCTTCGCCGAGTACGTGTGCGCCCCCGAGGACCGGTTCGTCGCGAAGCCCGCGAACCTCACCGCCGAGCAGGCCGCCGCCGTCCCCATCTCCGCCGTCACCGCCCTCCAGGCCCTCCGGGACGCGGGCCGCGTCCAGCCGGGCCAGAAGGTCCTGGTCATCGGCGCGGCGGGCGGAGTGGGTACGTACGCGGTCCAACTGGCCAAGGCGTTCGGCGCGGACGTCACCGGCGTGTGCAGCACCACCAAGACGGAACTGGTCCGCTCGATCGGCGCCGACCGGGTCATCGACTACACCCGCGACGACCTCACCGCCGGCGGCCACCGCTACGACCTCGTCGTCGACACCGCCGGCAACCGCCCCCTCTCCCAGCTCCGGCGCGTCCTCACCCCCCGAGGGACCCTGGTCCTCGTCGGAGGCGAGAACGGAGGCCGCTGGCTCGGCGGCACCGACCGCGTCCTGCGGGCGCTGCTGCTCTCCCCGTTCGTGGGTCAGAAGCTGCGCGGTCTGTTCTCGGCGGAGCGCCAGGAGGACCTCCAGACGCTGAAGGACCTCATCGAGGCGGGCCGTCTGACCCCGGTCATCGACCGCACCTACCCCTTGGCCGACACCCCGGAGGCCATCCGGTACTGGGAACGGGGCCACGCGCGCGGCAAGGTCGTCATCACCGTCTGACGGTCGGGCCCGGCCGTCGCGCGCTCCGCGTGTTCCGCGTGTTCGAGAAGGGCGCCCCCCATGCCTGAGCTGCCGGACGTCGAGGGATTCCGTGAGGTGCTCGAATCGTGCGCGAAGGGCAGGGTCGTCCAGCGCGTCGAGGTGCGCGACGCGGGCGTATTGCACGGGGTGAGCGCGCGGCGGCTGCGCGACGCGCTGGAGGGCCGCCGGATCACGAAGGCGGAGCGGCACGGGAAGTGGCTGCTCGCCCGCACCGGCGGCGGCCCCACGCTCGTGCTGCACTTCGGTATGACCGGCCTGCTGGTCTGCGGCCACCCCGACGAGCCGGCCGGGACCCACGACCGTGTCCTGTTCACCGTCGGGGACGGTCGTCAGCTCCGCTACCGCGACCAGCGCAAACTCCAGGGGCTGTGGCTGGCCGACGACGTCGGCGTCGAACGGCTCCTGGAGCACCAGGGACCCGACGCCCTGGAGGTGGGCCGCGCGGAGTTCGAGGCCGCGCTCTCCGCACGCCGCGGCCGCGTCAAGACCGTCCTCACCGACCAGTCCGTCCTGGCCGGACTCGGCAATCTGCTCGCCGACGAGATCCTGTGGCGCGCGGGACTGCGCCCCACCCGCCGGGCGAGCGACCTCACCGGGGCCGAACGCCGTCGCCTCTACACACACATGCGGCGCACCCTGCGCTCCGCGGTCACCGCGGGCCGGGTCCCGCCGCGCGACTCCTGGCTCACCGGCCACCGCGACGCCCCCGCCCCGGCCTGCCCCCGCTGCGGCACCCCCCTGCACCGCTCCCGCATGGCCGGCCGCGGCACGGTGTGGTGCCCACGCTGCCAACCGGACGACTGAACGCCACGCCGCGTTCAGCCCCCACCGGGCCGCACCGGTCCACACCGACGGCGAACCGAGTCCGGCGCGACCGTGGAACGACGAAGGCCCAGCACCGATGTCGGTGCGGGCCTTCAGTCACGAGGGGAACGAGGTGCCTCGCGAAAACGACGCGGCACGTCTCCCCGTGCGCATGCGGGAAATTGCGAGCTGGGTAAGCTGGAAGAAGGACACGTCGTCTTGGCGACAAGGAGCCAGAAAGCCGCGATTCAGCGAGCGAGTATACCTTTGACTGGGTATACCGGACGCGTTCCCAGGCGACCAGGGCTGAGACCGGCCGGAGAATTCCCCCCCCGTTCAGCCGTCGGCCCGATTCCTCGGGATGACAGCTGACCTCCGGTGCCGTTGGCTCAGCTCGGTCCACCCGACAACCGGCCCTGCCAGGAGGTGGGTTTGGGGTGAACCAGCGACCGCGAAGCCAGGCCGCGACGGTCGCCGTGACCGTATGCGTCGTCGTGCTGATCGCGCTCTACTACACATTTCCGGAACAGCGGCTGATCTTCGTATGCATCGGAGCGGTCGGCGTCATCGGTATTTGCCTGGGCGTCTATTTCAACCGCCCGGCGCATCGACTTCCTTGGCTGCTGCTCGCCGCCGGGAATCTCGCCTTCGCCGCGGGCCAAGCCACCCAGATCGTCCTCATCGAGACGCACGCCGAACAGTTGCCGTTTCCGTCGATCCACGACGGCTTCTATCTCGCGGCATATCCGCTCTATGCGGCCGGGCTGCTGGGCTTCGTCCATTGGCGCACGGGGTGGCGCGACCGGGCGAGCCTCGTCGACGCGCTGACGCTGACGGTCGGTCTGGCACTGCTGGTGTGGCTCTACCTCATCGAGCCCTACGCCCAGGCCTCGGGCCTCACTTGGATACAGAAGGCGTTCTCCATCGCCTATCCGCTCGGCGACATCCTCGTCCTGGCGATGCTGCTGCGCCTGCTCGCCGGCCGGGGCGGCAAGAGCCTCTCGCTCCTCCTGCTCACCACGGGCACCCTCGCCCTGCTCGCGGCGGACGTGGCATACGGCCTCATACAACTGCATGGGACCTGGCGCACGGGTACCGCGGTCGATCTCGGCTGGGCCGTCCTGTACGGCGCCTGGGCGGCCGCCGCGCTCCATCCATCCATGCGGTCGCTGACCCAGCCGGTGACCTGGCACGGTGAGACCGGCATGAGCCGGCTGAGCCTGCTCACCCTCGCGTCGCTGATCGCGCCGGCCATCCTCCTGACGGAGGCGGTGCGCGGGGCGAACGCCAACGTCGGCGTCATCGGGGTGTTCTCCGCGGTGCTCTTCATCCTCGTGCTGTACCGCCTGTCGGGCGTGGCGGCGACCCACCGGCAGGCAGTGGGACGGGAGAAGGTGCTGCGCAAGGCGGTGTCGTCGCTGGGCGGGGCGGGTGATCCACGGGATGTGGCCACTGCCGTCCTCTCCGCGGTGACAGAGCTGATGTCGCACGGCCCGCCGCGTTCCGCGCTGCTCACCGTGCCGGACAACACGCTCTGGCTGGACCGGATGCACGGCGGCGTACGAGGTCCCCTGACCGCGCCGGTGACCGCAACGGTCCGGGAACTGATGGCGTCGGGCGGGACCCGCCTGGTGACGCTCGACGGGGTGGGGCCCGAGCTCGCCTCCCACCTCACGGGCCAGGACGGGGAGCCGACCCGCACCAGCCATGCCCTGGTCTGCCCGCTCACCTCGCAGGATCACCCGTCGGGCGATCCGCTGATCGGAGCACTGATCGTGACCGGGGACGAGCGGAACCTGCTTGTGCTCCGCGAAACGCTGGCAACTCTCGCAGCGCAGGCGGCACTCGCCGTGGCGCGGGTCGCCCTCGCCCAGGAGGTCAACCGGCGCAACAGCGAGATGTACTTCCGCACACTGGTGCAGAACGCCTCCGACGTCATTCTGATCCTCGACGACGACCGGGTCCGTTACGCCAGCCCGTCCGCCGAACAGATGCTCGGAGTCGCCCACCTCGAGGGGGCGCACATCGTCGATCTGGTGCCGCCGCAGGACAGCCGCACGGTGGCCGACACGCTCGGACGGATACGAAGCCGCGAATACCACAGCCGGAGCGAGCACTGGCGCATGGTCCGCGCCGACCGGGCGACCATCGAGGTCGAGGTGAGGTGGAGCGACCTGCGGGAGGAGGCCACCGTCGGCGGGGTGGTGCTCACCCTGCGGGACGTGACCGAACAGCGAAAGCTCGAACGCGAACTCACCCACCAGGCGTTCCATGACTCGCTCACCGGCCTGGCCAACCGTGTGCTCTTCGAGGAGCGCGTCAACCACGCCCTCGTACAGGCCCAGCGCGACGGCACGGTGGTCGGCGTGCTCTTCGTCGACGTGGACGACTTCAAAGTCGTCAACGACATACACGGCCACGGTGTGGGCGACGAACTCCTCGTCGCGCTGTCGCTCCGGCTGCAGACCGCCGTCCGTGCCTCCGACACCGCCGCCCGCATCGGCGGCGACGAGTTCGCCCTGCTGGTGGAGGGCTCCACCAGGCCGACGGGCGTGGAGCGGTTCACCGAACACGTGATGTCCGTGTTCGCGGAGCCGTTCCGGCTCAGTGTGGGGCCGTTGAGCACGTACGCCAGCGTCGGCGTCGCGACGACGGAGGACAGCGTCGA
Source organism: Streptomyces sp. NPDC041796 (assembly GCF_055590785.1). Lineage (NCBI taxonomy): Bacteria > Bacillati > Actinomycetota > Actinomycetes > Kitasatosporales > Streptomycetaceae > Streptomyces > Streptomyces sp. NPDC041796. The sequence continues at coordinate 72,794 of NZ_JBVJAH010000006.1, read as the reverse complement.
CTCGGTCGAACTGCTGACGCACGCCGATCTCGCGCTGTACGCGGCGAAGACGGCGGGCAAGCGCCAGTGGCGCCGGTATCACCCGGAGCTGCAGCGCGGCATGGCTGAGCGTGCCCGGTTGCAGGAAGGGCTGGACAGTTCGTCGATCGAAACCTCCTTCATGGTGCTTTACCAGCCCATCGTGGAGTTGGCCAGTGGGCGGATCGCCGGCTTCGAGGCGCTCGTTCGCTGGCCCCACTCCACACAGGGCATGGTGCTGCCGGAACAGTTCATCACGCTGGCCGAGGAGAGCGGGCAGATCGTTCCGCTCGGAGCGTGGGTGCTCGACCAGGCCGCGGCCGAGGCGGTCCGGTTGGAGGACTCCGTGCTGCGCGAGCGGACGGCCGACCGCGACGCCCCTTACGTCAGCGTGAACGTGTCTCCGCGTCAGTTCCGGGACGAGGAGTTCTACAACGTGATCCGGCGCGCTCTGGAGTTTTCCGGAATCGAACCGTCGTCCCTTGTACTGGAACTGACCGAAAATGTGTTGATGTACAACGATGAACGGATTCTGGCCGAGATGAGTTCGCTCACCGACCTCGGTATCCGTATCGCGATCGACGACTTCGGAACGGGCTACTCGTCGCTGAGCTATCTGCGGGAGTTTCCGATCTCGATACTCAAGATCGACAAGTCGTTCGTCGACGAACTCGGGCGCTCACCCGAACAGTACGCCCTGGTCGAGGGCATCACGCATCTCGCAGACACACTCGGCCTCACCGTGATCGCCGAGGGAGTGGAGGACGTGAGGCAGCAGGAGTCGCTGATCGCCATGGGCTGCCGGTTCGGCCAGGGATACCTCTTCGCCGAGCCGGTCGGTGCCGAGGAGGCGGAGCACCTCGTCATCGCGCCACCGCTCGGCCGGCTGCCCGGACTGCGCGGAACAGCCGTGGGCAGGAAGCCGTGATGGCGGCGGCCCTCTCCCGCGAGCGGCGCGGGTCGTGCTCCGTAGTACTCCGCGCAAGGCGGGAGACCCAAGGTGCCGGAACGTGATCGACCGTCGACGGAGTCGGCTGCACTGTGTGTCGTACTGCGCAACGACGAGGAACAGTACGCGATCTGGCCTGCCGATCGCCGGCTTCCGGCCGGGTGGCGCCGGGTCGGCGGGCCGGAGACCGCCGGGTGGTGCGCGGGCCTGGTCGACCGCCTGTGGACCGACATGCGGCCCGCGAGCGCCCGCGCCGAGCGGCGGCCCCAGGAGTCCTGGCCGAGCAGTGTGCCCGAGCTGATCCGGGAACGGGCGCGGCGGGAGCCGTCCGCTCTCGCGGTTCTCTCGGACGAGGGCCGGCTCAGCTACGCGGAGCTGACCGGCCGCGCCGACCGGCTTGCCCGACGGCTGCGGGAGGCGGGCGTCGACGCGGCGTCCGTCGTCACCGTGTGCCTCGACCGCGTGCCCGAGCTCGTCGTCACGCTGCTGGCGGTGCTGAGCTCCGGCGGCGCGTTCCTGCCCCTCGACCCCGCGACACCACGGCAACGGATGGCCGGACTGGCCGGGGAGACCGGTTCACGCCTCATCGTCTCCGACCGCGAGCACGCCCCGATGTTCGCCGAGCGCGAGGCGCGGATCATCCACCCCGGGGAACCGGCCCCGCCGGCCCCGGGGCCGACCCCGGAGCCGACCCCGGAGCCCCGGCCGGACGACCTCGCCTACGTGATCTACACCTCCGGATCCACCGGGCCTCCCAAAGGAGTGATGATCAGTCACGGGTCGCTGGCACACTCCCTCACCGCGGTGGCCCGGGCCTACGAACTGACGCCCGGCGACCGGGTGCTGCACGCCGCGGCGCTCGGCTTCGACACCTCGGTGGAGCAGATCTTCGCCACGCTGCTCAGCGGCGCGACACTCGTCCTCGCGGGAACACATACGTGGGCGCCCACCGACCTGCTGCACCGCTTCCCGGAGCACGGGATCACCGTCGCCGACCTGACCCCCGCCTACTGGCATCGGATCGTCTCCGCCCCGGACCACGACGAGGCCCTCGCGTCGCTGAGGCTCGCCATCGTCGGCGGCGAGATCGTCCATACGAAGGACTGCCGCGCCATACTGCACCGGATCCCCGGCGCCCGGCTCGTCAACGCCTACGGGCTCACCGAGACCACCATCACCTCCACGCTCTGCGACCTGAACGAGGAAGTGCTCGCCGCGCCGGACACCGCCCTCGCCCCGGTCGGCAGGCCCCTGGAGGGGACTCAGGTCCACGTGCTCGACGCCGAACTGCACCCGGTGCCGCCGGGCGAGCGCGGCGAGATCTATATCGGCGGTCCGGGGCTGGCGCGTGGTATCTGGCACCAACCTTCCCTGACCGCACAGCAGTTCCTGCCCGACCCGCACGGCTCGACACCCGGCGACCGGATGTACCGCACCGGGGATCTGGGGCGCCGGCGTTCGGACGGCAACCTGGAAGTCCTCGGCCGGGTCGACGACCAGATAAAGATCCGCGGGTTCCGGGTCGACCCGGCCGAGGTCGAGGCCGCGCTCGGTGCCCACCCGGAGATCGGCCAGGCGATGGTGGTGGCCCGGACACGCGGCAGCGGCGACCGGGACCTCGTCGCCTACGTCACGCCGGCTTCGCCGCCGGCCGGCGGCGAGGCGGTGCTGCGCGCACGGCTGCGGTCGGCACTTGCCCAGGTACTGCCCGGCTACATGATCCCGGCGACCTTCCACGCGGTGGAGCGGCTGCCCGTCACGCCCGGAGGAAAGCTCGACCGCAAGGCCCTGCCGGAACCCGTGACCGCGGCGCCGACGACCGGCGCCGACGACCGTCCCGTGCCGCAGGGAATGGCCCAGTTGTGGAGCCAGATCCTGGGTGTGGACTACGTCCGCCCGCACGACGACTTCTTCGAGCTGGGCGGCAACTCCCTCCTGGCCATGGAGATGCTCGCCCGGACCCGCGTCGTATTCGGCATCGGCATCACACAGATCCGCGACCTGACCCGTTCACTGCTGCGGTATCCGACGCTCGCCGCGTTCGCCGAGTCCGTGCGGAAGGCGCGTGCCGGGACGCTGGCCCACCCGGACGGCGGGAGCGTCGACTTCACCGCCGAGACCGACCGGCGCCTTCCGGAAGTGGGTCGTGGCGCACCGGCTCCGGCCCCCCGGCCCCCCGGCGACGTCCTCCTCACCGGGGCCACGGGGTTCTGCGGGGCGTACATGATCGACGAACTACTGCGCAGGACGACCGGGCGGGTCCTGTGCCTGGTCAGGGCCTCCGACGAACAGCACGGCCTGGAACGGATCCGGGTGAGTCACCAGCGGCACGCCCTCAGCGATCTGTCCAGCGATCGTGTCCAGCCGGTCGTCGGCGACCTGGGCAAGCCCGGGCTGGGGCTGTCACCCAGCCGGTTCGAGGAGCTCGGATCGACGATCGACGCCGTGTACCACTTCGGTGGCCACGTCAACTTCATCTACCCGTACCACGAGTTGCGCGCGGTCAATGTCGACGGAACATTCGAGATCATCCGCCTCGCCGCCGGCCGTGCCGTTCCCGTCCACTTCACCTCCAGCATGGCGGTGCTCGCCGGATTCGGGCCCGCCGGGGTGCGCGAGGTGACGGAGAGCACCCCGTTGCGCTTCCCCGAATACCTGTCGGTGGGATACGTGGAGACCAAATGGGTCGGCGAGGCGCTGTTGCGGAGGGCGTCCGACGCGGGCCTGCCGGTCGCCGTCTACCGCCTGATGGACGTCACGGGCAGCAGCGGAACCGGCGTGATGAACACCAGCAGCGAGATGGCCGCCCTCATCGACTTCATCGCGCGGACCGGGCTGTGCCCGGCCGTCCCGCTGCCGCTGGACTTCCTGCCGGCCGACCAGCTCGCCCGCGCCGTCGGACACATCTCCACCCGCCATCCCGCCCGCGGCGAGGTCTACCACATCACCAACCCCCGCCCCGCATTGTTGAGCTCGCTCGCTGAGCGCCTTCGCCGACGGGGTTACCCGGTCCAGGAGATCTCGTACGCCGAGTGGATCGCCGCTCTGGTGAAGTACGCGGCCGGGCACCCCACCGACCCGATCACGCCGTTCGTCCCGCTCTTCGTCGACCGGTGCGCGCACGCCGACATCACCGTGAGCGAAATGTACTTCCAGGGCGTTTTCACGGAGTTCACCCGCGACAACGCTGAGCGGGCCCTGGCGGACAGCGGGATCGACATTCCGCCGGTGGACGCGCAGATGATGGACCGCTACATCGACTTCCTCCAGCGGTCCGGCGCCGTCCGCCCGGTGAGGAGCCAAGGGCGGGAAGCGGCACGGTGGTGAGCCGATGCCCTCGCTGGGAGGCGCTGGACGTGCTGGACGCGGCTCGCGACGGTCCGGTGGCCTTCTGCGCCGACCTCAGCCCCGCCGGCCTCCTGGCGGCGTACCGCGCCGGGGTCTATCCGTTCCCGGCGTCCGACGACTACACCCGCGTCCTCAACGAGGTGGTTTACGCCGACCAGGTCGACGAGGGCCGCATTCCGCTCGTGGGGGAGGAACTCGTGGGGGAGGAGTCAGACGATCCCTACGCCGTCTCCTGGTGGTCGCCCGACCCCAGGCCGGTGCTGCCCGTCTCGGCCGCGCACGTGAGCCGCAGCCTCGCCCGGCGGCTGCGCAATCGGCTGGCCTGGTCGACCAGCCTGGACCAGAGGTTCGAGCAGGTCGTCCGCGCATGCCGGGCCGACCGCGACCCGTTGTGGCTCACCGACGAGCTGATCGCAAGCCTGCTGCGCCTTCACGAGCTGGGTCACGCTCACAGTGTCGAAGTGTGGGAGGGCGGCGAGCTGATCGGCGGCGTCTTCGGCCTCCAGGTCGGGTCCGTCGTCAGCATGGACTCGATGTTCTTCCACCGTCCCGGTGCCTCGAAAGTCGCGGTGGCCGACCTCGCGGCGCGTTTCGCCCAGGCCGGCGGCACGCTGCTCGACGCCCAGCGGGACAGCCCGCACGTCCGCGGCCTGGGCGCCCTTCTCGTACCTCGAGAGCAGTACGTGCGACACCTCCGGCGCGCCGCGTGCGACAGCCTCCCGATGATGCCCGCCGCCACCTTGCCCGCCCGCCGTCTCACCCCGCCGACGGGGTCGCGATGAGCGCGTTCGCCGCACTGCCCGCCCGGGCGATCGACGGACTCGGGATCCACCGTGCCGCCCGCTACGGCTGTGAGGACGGTGGAGTCGTCCCGGTGGTGGTCCGACCCGCGCTGCGACCGATCGGCACTTCTCCGGTCGTGGGGCCACCGGACGGCGGGCAGGTGACCTCCACGCCGATGGCCTCGTGCCCGACCCGGGTCATGGCCACGGGCGTGCGGGAAGCCCAGGTGGCGGGGCCCCGACCGTCGCGGCGTGTGCCGGGCATTCCTGAACGGTCGGCCCTGGGCGCCCCGAAAGTCGCAGCCGCGGCCATACCGCAACCACCGAACGACGAAGGACCCGGCCGCGATGCGGTCGGGTCCTTGTCTGCCCTGGTGGGCGGCTGCGGAGGATACGAGATTCGAACTCGTGAGGGGTTGCCCCCAACACGCTTTCCAAGCGTGCGCCCTAGGCCTCTAGGCGAATCCTCCGCCGCAAACAATACAAGACGTTGAGGAGTGCTCGCGAACCCGTTCCCCCGGGACCGTCCGAGAGCGCCCGCGGGGGTTCCCGGACGCCAGGGGGGTGCCCACGGGGGCGCTCGGCATCGGGTAAGCTGGGCGCAGCCCCTCACGTGGCGCTATCTGACTGAACTCCCCCAGGGCCGGAAGGCAGCAAGGGTAGGTCGGCTCTGGCGGGTGCGTGAGGGGCGCTTGCGTTGTCGGGGGCGGGTTCGGTGGGCCGGGCCGATTGTCGGTGGGGCCCGATATCGTCGTAAGGGTGTCGTCCCTTGCGCTGTACCGCCGCTATCGTCCCGAGTCCTTCGCCGAGGTCATCGGGCAGGAGCATGTCACCGACCCGCTGCAGCAGGCCCTGCGGAACAACCGGGTCAACCACGCGTACCTGTTCAGCGGGCCGCGGGGGTGCGGGAAGACGACCAGCGCACGGATCCTGGCCCGCTGTCTGAACTGTGAGCAGGGCCCCACGCCCACCCCCTGCGGGGAGTGCCAGTCCTGTCGGGACCTGGCGAGGAACGGGCCGGGGTCGATCGACGTCATCGAGATCGACGCCGCCTCGCACGGTGGCGTGGACGACGCCCGTGACCTGCGGGAAAAGGCCTTCTTCGGGCCCGCGAGCAGCCGGTACAAGATCTACATCATCGACGAGGCCCACATGGTCACCTCGGCGGGCTTCAACGCCCTGCTGAAGGTGGTCGAGGAACCGCCGGAGCACCTCAAGTTCATCTTCGCGACGACCGAGCCCGAGAAGGTCATCGGGACCATCCGGTCGCGTACGCACCACTATCCGTTCCGGCTCGTGCCGCCCGGCACGCTGCGGGAGTACCTGGCGGAGGTGTGCGGCAAGGAGCAGATCCCCGTCGAGGACGGTGTGCTGCCGCTCGTGGTGCGCGCCGGTGCCGGGTCGGTGCGTGACTCGATGTCCGTCATGGACCAGCTGCTGGCCGGTGCCGCCGAGGACGGTGTGACATATGCCATGGCCACCGCGCTCCTCGGCTATACGGACGGTTCGCTGCTCGACTCGGTGGTGGACGCCTTCGCCGCCGGGGACGGCGCCGCCGCGTTCGAGGTGGTCGACCGGGTCATCGAGGGCGGCAACGACCCTCGGCGGTTCGTGGCCGACCTGCTGGAGCGGCTGCGCGACCTGGTGATCCTGGCCGCCGTGCCGGACGCCGCCGAGAAGGGGCTCATCGACGCGCCCACCGACGTGGTGGAGCGGATGCAGGCCCAGGCGTCCGTGCTCGGGGCCGCCGAGCTCAGCCGGGCCGCCGACATCGTGAACACCGGGCTGACCGAGATGCGCGGTGCCACCTCCCCCCGGCTCCAGCTCGAGCTGATCTGCGCACGCGTGCTGCTGCCCGCCGCGTTCACCGACGAGCGGTCGCTGCTGGCCCGGCTCGACCGGCTGGAGCGGGGCTCCGTGGTCCAGGGCGCCGCCTTCCAGGCGACGGGACCGGGGCCCGCCATGGGGTACGTACCCGGTCCCGAGGCCCACGCCCCCGTGCCGTCGGCCGCGCCCGTCGGCGGGCCGGCCGCCGCCCGCGCGGCGGTACAGGGCCCGGGCGACGCCCCCGCCCCGGCGACGGCACCCGCGCCCGCCCAGGTGCCCGCGCCCGCTCAGGTACCCGCTCCCGCCCCCGCGGACCCCGAACCGGCTCCCGCGCCCCCGGCACCCGCCGCGGCACGGCCCGGGGCGTGGCCGTCCGCCGCCGCGCCCGGGTCCCAGGAGCCGGGCAGCCGGCCGGGCGCCTGGCCCACCGCGTCCGCACCCCGCTCCTCCGCCCCGGCGCAGCAGGAGCCCTCGGCGCCCGCGCCCGTGTCCACGCCCGCGCCCGCAGGCGCCGCGCCCGCCTCCGCGCCCACCGGTGGCCCCGGTATGGCGCAGGGTGCCGCCCAGGTGCGGAACATGTGGCCGGACATCCTGGAGGCGGTCAAGAACCGCCGCCGCTTCACCTGGATCCTGCTCAGCCAGAACGCCCAGGTGGCCGGCTTCGACGGCACCACCCTCCAGCTCGGCTTCCTCAACGCCGGTGCCCGTGACAACTTCGCCGGCAGTGGCAGCGAGGACGTCCTGCGGCAGGCGCTGGCCGAGCAGTTCAACGTCCAGTGGAAGATCGAGGCGATCGTCGACCCCTCGGGCGGCTCCGCGCCCCCGCCGGCATCAGGCGGCGCGGGCGGCGGTGGCTACGGAGGCGGTGGTGGCTACGGCGGAAGCGGCGGTGGCGGTGGCTACGGCGGAGGCGGAGGCGGAGGCGGTGGCGGTGGCGGTGGCCGTCCGCCCCAGGCGTCCTCGCCCGCCGCCCAGGCCGCCCCGCAGGCCGCCGCCCGGCCCGTACAGCAGGCGTCCCAGGCGCAGGCGCCCCGGCAGGCCCCCGGCGCGGGGTCCGGCGCGCCCGCTCCGGAGCCTCCGCGGGCCCCGGCGGCCCGGCAGCCGGTCAGACCCGAGGACGACATGCCGGAGGACGACGACCCCGACCTCGTCGACTCGGCGCTCTCCGGCCACGAGCTGATCGTGCGCGAGCTCGGGGCGACGGTGGTGGAGGAATATACGAACGAGTAGCGGGGGCGTCCTCGGTGGCCCGCACAAAGATCGCCCCGCTCAGCGGGCTACCCTGGCTGGCGTGAAGGTCCTCGTCATCGGCGGCGGCGCCCGCGAACACGCCCTGTGCCGCTCTCTCTCCCTCGATCCCGACGTCACCGCTCTGCACTGCGCGCCCGGCAACGCCGGAATCGCGGAGGTCGCCGAGCTCCACCCGGTCGACGCCCTCGACGGGGCGGCCGTGGCCCGCCTCGCCGCCGACCTGGGCGCAGGTCTGGTCGTCGTCGGCCCGGAGGCACCGCTCGTCGCCGGTGTCGCCGACGCCGTACGGGCGGCCGGCATCCCCTGCTTCGGCCCCTCGAAGGAGGCCGCCCGGCTGGAGGGCTCCAAGGCGTTCGCGAAGGACGTGATGGCCGCCGCCGGCGTCCCCACGGCCCGTTCGTACGTCTGCACCGCCCACGACGAGATCGACGAGGCGCTCGACGCCTTCGGCGCCCCGTACGTCGTCAAGGACGACGGCCTCGCGGCCGGCAAGGGCGTCGTCGTCACCGGCGACGTCGAGCAGGCCCGCGCCCACGCCCGCTCCTGCGACCGCGTGGTCATCGAGGAGTACCTGGACGGTCCCGAGGTCTCCCTCTTCGCGATCACCGACGGCACCACCGTGCTGCCGCTCACCCCCGCCCAGGACTTCAAGCGCGCCCTCGACGGCGACGAGGGACCGAACACGGGTGGCATGGGCGCGTACTCGCCCCTCCCGTGGGCCGACCCCAAGCTGGTCGACGAGGTCATGGCGAGCGTCCTCCAGCCCACCGTCGACGAGCTGCGCCGCCGCGGCACCCCCTTCCAGGGACTGCTGTACGCGGGTCTCGCGATCACCTCGCGCGGTGTTCGGGTCATCGAGTTCAACGCCCGCTTCGGCGACCCCGAGACGCAGGTGGTCCTCGCCCGCCTCCGGACCCCGCTCGCCCGGGTCCTGCTGCACGCCGCCAATGGCACCCTCGACAGCGAGCCGCCGCTGACCTGGCGCGACGACGCCGCCGTCACCGTGGTCGTCGCCTCGCACAACTACCCCGGCACGCCGCGCACCGGTGACCCGATCGAGGGTCTCGACGAGGTCGCGGCGAAGGACGCGCCCCACGCGTACGTCCTGCACGCGGGGACCAGGCGGGACGGCGACGCGATCGTGAGCGCCGGTGGCCGTGTCCTGTCCGTCACCGCGACCGGCAAGGACCTCGCCGAGGCGCGGGAGCGGGCGTACGCGGCGGTCGGACGCATCCGTCTCGACGGCTCCCAGCACCGTACGGACATCGCGCGCAAGGCCGCCGGGGAGTGAACCGGGCGCGAGCGCGGGAGTGAACCGCGTGGTTCGCTGAACCGTCTTCACCTTTGCCCAAAGCCATTCCATCGAGTGACGGCTGGCCCATCCGGATGACGCCTGCCGGTGCCCCAACTAGGGTGCCGCGCAAGCGTTCCGGCACTTGGCCCACCGGCATTGCGATGTCAGTGGCGGGTGCCACAGTGGGGGAGTGACCAACACCGCCGCGAGGCAGTCCGCCGCAGGGCAGAAGGGGGTGACGTACGGCCGTGTCCGATTCCGGTACTCGTTTCGGGATGGGTGAGGAGCGAGGCGCGCGGGCCGCGCACGCCCGGGCCCTGGCCGTGCTGCGGGTCCGCAGCAGGGCGCTGGCCGTGGCGTTGCTGCCCGCCGCCTTCGCCGTCGTGCTGCTGGCCGGTGGCGCCACGGGCCACCTGTCCGGCGCGGGCTGGGACACCGCGCGCCGCGTGGTGTCGGTGCTCGCGGTGGTGGTCCTGCTGGCCGCCGCGGCGGTCGGGGCCGTGATCGCGCGGGCCAGGCCGGCGCTGACCCCGACGGTGGAGATCCCCCGGGAGTCGGCCCCCGACCTGTACCGGCTGGTGCAGGACCTGGCGGGCCGACTGGATGTGCCGGTGCCTTCCGGGATAGCGCTGACCCCGGACTGCGACAGCTGGCTGGAGGACCGTACGCACCCGGCGCACGGCAGGCCGCCCATACCGGGCGTGCACCGTTCCGACACCCCGCCCGTGCTGGTCATAGGGTCACCGTTCCTGTGGTGGATGCGGGTCGCCGAGCTCCGGGCCGTGCTGGCCCCCGTCGTCGCCGGTACGGGACCGTCGGCGCACCCCGACATAGCGGCGGCCCGCCGTTTCGTCCGGGGCCTCGACGCGGCGGTCGCGGTGGCGGACCGGCCGGGGCTCGATCCGGTACGGCGCCTGGGGGCACGGTTCGTCGGCACGGCGGTGCGGGCGCTGCTCCGCGGGTGCCGGGTCCACGCGGCCGAGATGGAGCGGGGTGTGGCGGCTGCCGCGTCGGAGCGTGCACAGGCTGTGGACTACGGCCTGCGGATCGTCGCCCAGGAGCAGGTCGGGCTGGCGTACGCGGGCTGGGACCGGCTGCTGACCCGGGTGGCCCTGCCCGCCTGGCGGATGGGCCGCTGGCCCTCCCGGCTGGACGCCGGCGTCGTCTCGGCGCTGACCGAACTGTCGCGGCGCGACCGGCTGGCGGAGGGCTTCGCCTCCCGGCTGGGTGAGCGCCCGGCGTGCGACCTGCTCGAAGAGCCCGGGCTCGTCGACGAGGCCACCTCACTGCTCGCCGCCCGCCTCTTCCACGGCGGGCCCGCCGAGGTGGGCCCCGACTGGGCGCCGGTGGACTGGCAGCAGTACCCGGACGAGGTCGTCGACCGCAAATGGCGTACGGAGGCGGCACGCCTCCACCGGGTCCTCGACCGTCTCGGTGTCGACCGGGAGGAGACGACGCTGGCCCGGGTCATGGACCACCTGGCCACCGCCCGGACCGGCGAGACGCTCGCCGCGGCCATCACCGCGGAGGTCTCCCGCGAGGCGCAGACCCGGGCGGCCCCCGAGACCCCCGTAGCCTCCGGTCAGGCGGCAGCGCCCGAACGGGTCGCCGTGGCGCACCAGCAGAGCCCCGTGGCCCCTCAGGAGCCCCTTGTGGGGCACCAGCAGACCCCCGTGGCCTCCCAGGCCCAGGAGCCCTATGTGGCCCCCGAACAGCCTCCCGCCGCCACCGAGCGCGCCCCCCTGACCTCCGCCTCCGACCCCGCCCTCGCGGCGCCTGCCGAGCGGACCGCAGACCAGGCCTCCGACCGGGCCCCCGTAGCCCCTGGCCCGGCCTCCATGGCGCCCGAAGAGCCCGAAGAGGGACAAGCAGCTCCCGAGCGGGCACCCCTGGCCTCCGGCCCGGCCCCCGCCGAGCAGAACCCCAGCCAGACCCCCCACCACGCCCCCACCGACCCGGCCCCCACCGACCCGGCCTCCCCGCTTCCGCCCCCGCCCGCGCCTTCGGCGGCCGGGCAGGGGGAGCGGCGCGACGGCTCGACCAGCGCGGCCATATCCGTCCCCGGCGACCTGGACCACGCCGCGTGGGGCCCTGGCGGCGACGAGCTGCCGCTGTTCCCGTTGCAGCCACCGCGCAGTGGGCGGGAGCTGCTGGCCGATCATGTGACGGCGATGGTGTGCTGCGCCGCCGTCGACACCGCCGGTGCGGCGCCGGGGCTGGACTGGCTCGACGGGCCGACCCTCCTCGTCGCCGGAAAGCGCCACCCCGACCTCGGCGCGCGGGTCCTGAGTCTCATAGAGGACGCCGATCCCGAGCCGCTCCGCGACTGGCTCACGACCGTCGGAGTCCGGCCGGAGAAGCCCGTCCGTCTGCTCTGAACGGCGGCGTCGGGAACCCCGTACGAGACGGCGGAAAGCCCCAGGGCGTCACAGAACGCTGCGAAACGCACGCGACCGGCGCGCCAGGAACGGAATGCCACGTTCCGTTCTCGCCAATTAACGACGAACGGTGACGGAGTGGGTGCGTTATGTGATGTGCTGGAGACCGGCACTGACAGTCGCGGGGGAGTCGAGGGAGGGGCGCAGCATGGGGGCGGAACAGATTCGGCGGTGGGAATCGGGAGCCCTCGCCCATGCCGTCACGGACCCGTTCGGCCAGGGGCCGTTGCCCTGGCTCCGCGGCAGCGAGCAGTACTTCGGAGACACCGGTCAGGTCGTCCCCTGGTACGCCGACCCGGCCCTGGCGCGCGGTGGCCACGGCGGGCCGCGCTCCGCCGACGACGTACGCCGCCAGATCAAGGGCTTCGTTTCGGCCGGCGCGGTGGCGCCCGGCGAGGCGATCGACTTCCACATCACCGTCGACCCGCCCCAGCAGTTCTCGGTCGACATCTATCGGATCGGTCATTACGCGGGCGACGGCGCGGCCAAGATCACCACCAGCCCGCGCCTCTCCGGCATCGTCCAGCCGCCCCCGCTGACCGCGGACCGGACCGTTTCCTGCCACCACTGGTGGCTCTCCTGGCGGCTCCAGGTCCCGTCCTACTGGTCGATCGGCGCGTACGTGGCGGTCCTCACGACCGTCGACGGGTACCGCTCCCACATCCCCTTCACCGTCCGCGACGGCCACCCCGCGGATCTGCTGCTGCTCATGCCGGACATCACCTGGCAGGCCTACAACCTCTACCCGGAGGACGGCCGCACCGGCGCCAGCCTCTACCACGCCTGGGACGAGGACGGCCGCCTGCTCGGTGAGGAGGACGCCGCCACCACCGTCTCCTTCGACCGCCCGTACGCCGGGGCCGGGCTCCCGCTGCACGTGGGCCATGCCTACGACTTCATCCGCTGGGCCGAGCGGTACGGCTACGACCTCGCGTACGCCGACGCCCGCGATCTGCACGCCGGCCGTATCGACCCCACCCAGTACCGGGGCCTGGTCTTCCCCGGCCACGACGAGTACTGGTCGGTGCCCATGCGCCGCACGGTGGAGCAGGCCCGCGACCAGGGCACCTCGCTGGTGTTCCTCTCCGCCAACACCATGTACTGGCAGGTCGAGCTGTCGCCCTCCGCCTCAGGAGTACCCGACCGCCTCCTCACCTGCCGAAAACGCCGCGGCCCGGGAAAACCGGCCCTGTGGCGTGAGGTCGACCGCCCGGAGCAGCAGCTGCTCGGCATCCAGTACGCGGGGCGCGTCCCCGAACCGCACCCGATGGTCGTCCGCAACGCCGAGCACTGGCTCTGGGACGCCACCGGCGCCGGCGAGGGCGACGAGTTGCCCGGCCTGGTCGCCGGCGAAGCGGACCGGTACTTCCCGCGCACCGCCCTCCCCGAGCACCAGCGGCGCATCCTGCTCGCCCACTCCCCCTACCGGGACGGCGAGAGCACTGTGCGCCACCAGGAGACCTCCCTCTACCGCGCCCCCTCCGGCGCCCTCGTCTTCGCCTCCGGCACCTTCGCGTGGTCACCCGCCCTGGACCGGCCGGGTCATGTCGACCTCCGTATCCAGCGCGCCACGGCCAACCTGCTGGACCGCATCTGCAAACGGGACTAGAACGCAACCGGGAGCCGCTCCCGGAACCACCCGAGATCAGCCCGGGCATCGCCCGAGGACCCCCGGGGTACCAGGAACCGGGGACTCCGCCCGAAGATCCTTCCCGACCATCCCGTGCGATCCGCGAGACCCCTGGCCAAAGCCCGGCCCCGCATGCGGGAGAATCGGAGCCGATTGGACAGAACCACGGGGAGGAACCGTGTCCGGATTCGTCGAAAAGCCCGAGCCCGTCGAGGTCCCGGGCCTGGTGCATCTGCACACCGGCAAGGTGCGCGACCTGTACCAGAACGAGGCGGGCGACCTCGTGATGGTCGCCAGTGACCGCATCTCCGCCTACGACTGGGTGCTGCCCACGGAGATCCCCGACAAGGGCCGGGTGCTCACGCAGCTCTCACTGTGGTGGTTCGACCGGCTCGCCGACCTCATCCCCAACCACGTCATCTCCACCGAGCTGCCCGCCGGGGCCCCCGCCGACTGGGCGGGCCGCACGTTGATCTGCCGGTCGCTGCGCATGGTGCCGGTCGAGTGCGTGGCCCGTGGATACCTCACCGGCTCCGGCCTCGTCGAGTACAACGAGTCCCGTACGGTCTGCGGCCTCGCCCTCCCCGAAGGCCTCACCGACGGCTCCGAACTCCCCGCGCCGATCTTCACCCCCGCCACCAAGGCGGCCGTCGGCGAGCACGACGAGAACGTGTCGTACGAGGAGGTCGCCCGCCAGGTCGGCGCGGAGACCGCCGCCCAGCTGCGCCAGTCGACCCTCGCGATCTACTCCCGCGCCCGTGACATCGCCCGGGACCGGGGGATCATCCTCGCGGACACCAAGTTCGAGTTCGGCCACGACGGCGACGGCCTGGTCCTCGCCGACGAGGTGCTGACCCCGGACTCCTCCCGCTTCTGGCCGGCCGACGCCTGGGAGCCGGGCCGCGCGCAGCCGTCGTACGACAAGCAGTACGTACGCGACTGGCTGACGTCCCCGGCCTCCGGCTGGGACCGCAAGAGCGAGCAGCCCCCGCCGCCCCTCCCGCAGCAGGTCGTGGAAGCGACCCGGGCGAAGTACCTGGAGGCGTACGAGCGGCTGACCGGCACCGCCTGGCAGTAGGCGCACGAAGAAGCCCCCCGGCCGACCGGCCGGGGGGCTTCCATCTGAGCGGACGACGAGGCTCGAACTCGCGACCTCAACCTTGGCAAGGTTGCGCTCTACCAACTGAGCTACGTCCGCATGCGCCGTAGCGCGAGACCACTATACCCAACCTCGCTCGCGGGCGAGACGCACCGCCGTATGACGGTTCTCGGCACCCAGCTTCGAGGCGGCCGACGACAGGTAGTTCCGTACGGTCCCGGGGGACAGGGACGCCCGCTCCGCGATCTCCGCGATCGGCGCCCCGTCCCCCGCCAGCTCCAGCACCTCCGCCTCCCGGGCGGTCAGCGGCGAGTCCCCGGCGGAGATCGCGTCGGCGGCCAACTCGGGGTCGACGTAACGGTTTCCGGCGTGGACGGTACGGATGATCTCGGCGAGCCGCTGGGCGCTGACCGTCTTCGGCACGAAGCCCCGCACCCCCGCCGCGAGGGCCCGCTTCAGGTGCCCGGGACGGCCGTGACCGGTCACGATCATGGTCCGGCACCCGGGCAGTTCGGTCCGCAGCGATGTGGCGACCTTCACACCGTCGGCGCCCGGCATCTGGAGGTCCAGCACCGCGACGTCCGGCAGGTGCGCCCGCGCCATGGCGAGCGCCTCGGGCCCGGAGGCAGCCTCGGCGACGACCACGAGGTCGTCCTCCAGACCCAGCAGGGCGGCCAGCGCCCCCCGTATCAGGTGCTCGTCGTCGGCCAGCAGTACGCGTACGGGACCGGTCACCGGGCCACCCCCGAGGCGACCGCCTTCGCGCCCCTCGCCGTCCCGACCGGCACCCGCGCCGTCAGCCGGAACCGCCCTCCGCCCACCGGCCCGGCCTCCAGCGTCCCGTCCAGCACCGCGAGCCGCTCCCGGAGCCCGGCCAGCCCCGACCCCGCCCCCGGACCGGCACCTGGACCCCTCCCGGAACCGGCACCCGCACCCGCCCCGGACCGCGTCCCAGAACCCGCACCCGCCCCGGACCCCGTCCCAGAACCGGCACCCGCCCCCGCCCCGGACCCCGCACCCGCATCACCGTCCGCCCCGTCGTTCTCGACCACCAGCACCACGCACCCCTCCTCGGCGCCCACCGACACGGACACCGACACCGTGCACCGCCGCGCGTCCCCGTGCCGCAGCACGTTCGTCGTGCCCTCCCGCACCACCCACGCGAGCGCCGACTGGACCCGTGCCGGGAGCTCCGCGTCCTCCGCCGCCACCGTGCAGGTGATGCCGGCCGCCGCCAACACGCTCCGGGCGCCCTCCAGTTCCGTGTGCAGATCGGCCTCCCGATAGGCCCGCACCACGTCCCGCACCTCACGCTGGGACTCCTGGGCGATCCGCTGCACCTCGACCATCTGGTCCACCGCCACCTCCGTCTTGCCCCGCCGTGCCAGCTGTACCGCCAGCTCGCTCTTCAGCGCGATCACCGACAGGTTGCGGCCCATGACATCGTGCAGGTCCCGCCCGAACCGCAGCCGCTCCTCCGCGACCGCGAGCCGCGTCTGGAGCTCACGCGCCGCGTCCAGCTCCCACACCGCCCGCAGCAGCCAGGCCGAGAAACCACTGGTGAACGCCGTCATCAGCCCGGCGATCAGGAACCCCACGGCGAACCCGAGGGTCTCTCCAACGGTCAGCCCCAGCACCAGACAGGTCAGGGCCACACCGGCCCCCGTGCCCAGCACCAGGTACAGCATGTGCCGCACCTTGACCACGCACAGCACCACCGAGACAAGACCGAAGCCGAGCGACCCGATCACCAGCATCGAGGCCGTCCCCATGTCCTTGTCCAGCGTGCCGAACCGCCACAGCGCCAGCCCCCCGGCGGCCAGCGCCGCCGACAGCGTGCCGTGCGCGGCGATCAACCGGTACGGGCGCTCCCGCCGCCCCACGGTCCAGTCCAGCGCCCGGGAGGACAGCACCCCGCCCAGTGCGGCGTGCGCGCACGTCAGCAACAGCAGCCAGCCGCCCAGCGGCTGCGGCGCCTGCGACAGGGCCCGCAGCCCGATCGCGCCGACCTCGATCAGCACGAAGGCATGGAACGACCAACGGGTGTAGAGCTCCACCTTCTCCGGGTTGCTCCGCCGGCTCCACCAGCCCGTCAGCTTCATCCCCGTACCCCCCGATACCCCGGTTCAGCGCCGTGGCTCCCAGCGGAACCACCGCTGCACAGCAAACACCGAGATCACCGTCCAGGCCAGCGCCGTCAGCGCCGCACCCACCAGTTCTTCGGCGTCGCCCCCGCCGCCCAGCCAGCCGGCCCGAACGAGCGTCATCACACCGGTGAGCGGCAGCAGTTCGCACACCGAGGCGACCTTCTCCGGAAGTATCTCCAGCGGCACGAACAGCCCCGAGCCGATCGCCGAGATCAGGAACAGCGGCATGGTGGTGATCTGCGCGCTCTCCACGGTGCGCGTGACCGCCGCGGTCGCCCCCGCGAGCGCGATCAGCATCACCACCCCCAACACCACCCCGCCGACGAGGAGTTCCGGACGCTGCGGGCCGTCCACACCCAGCAGCGCCACACCGGCCACCACGATCAGCACGCTCTGCGCCACGGCGAGCACGAGCGCCGGCAGCGCGGTCCCGGCGAGGATCTCCCGGTCGGACGCCTCACCCGTGCGCAGCCGCTTGAGCACCAGTTCCTCGCGTCGGGCGACGTAGGCCGAGACGAGATTGAGGTAGACGACGAGGATCAGCATCATCACCACCCCACCGCTCAACGCCGCCTCGATGGCGCTCATCCCCGCCCGGTCGAGGTCGACCCGGTCGAGCGAGGACCGCAGCACCCCCACCATCAGCACGGGCATCAGCAGCGCGGTGAACAGCGCGTACCGGTTCCGTACGAGGAGGGTCAGCTCGGCCCGTCCCAGCGCGCCCATACGCGTCGTCATCGTGGTCGCCGCCATGTCACACACCCACCGTTTCGTTCTGCGCGATGTCGAGGAAGGCCTCTTCGAGGGAGGCGGACCGGGCGTCGAGCCCTTCGAGCCGTACACCCGTCCCGCGGGCCCACAGCAGCAGTTCGGCGAGCGTGTCCTGGAGTTCGTGCGTACGGATCTCGACCCTCCGCCCCGTGGCTGCGGCCCGCAGGGACAGCGGCAGCCGCCCGGCCGGAACGCCTTCCGGGAGGGAGAAGCGGATGCGCGCGGGGCGGGTGGCCGTCACCTCGGCGGGCGTCCCGGTCGTCACGATCCGCCCCTGGTGCATGATCGCCAGCCGGTCGGCGAGCGCCTCGGCCTCCTCCAGGTAGTGCGTGGTGAGCAGTACGGTCGTGCCGCCGTCCCGCAGGTGCCGTACCAACTCCCAGGTGTCGCGTCGGCCTTCGGCGTCCAGCCCGGTCGACGGTTCGTCCAGGAAGAGCACCTCGGGACGGCCGAGCAGGGCCAGGGCCAGGTCGAGCCGCCGCCTCTCGCCGCCTGACAGCTGCTTGACGCGCACCCGGGCCCGTCCGCCGAGCCCGACCATCTCCAGTGCCTCTCCGGCCGGCCGCGCCCCGGTGGTGCAGCCGGACCACATCCGTACGGTCTCGGTGACCGTCAGGTCGGAGGGGAAGCCGCCTTCCTGGAGCATCACCCCGATACGGGGCCGGACGGCGGCGCGTTCGGCGTACGGGTCATGGCCGAGGACCCGTACGGCGCCGCCGCTCGGGCGGGCGAGGCCCTCCAGCAGTTCCACGGTCGAGGTCTTTCCGGCGCCGTTGGTGCCGAGGAGGGCGAAGATCTCACCGCGCGTCACGGAGAAGGTGATCCCGGTCACGGCCTCGAACCCGCCGGCGTAGCTGCGCCGGACGTCCTCCGCCTCAATCACTTTGGTCATGCCTCAAGGCTTCCGCCGCCCGCCCGGCGAGGGCAGGCCGCGCTGTCACCGGTCCGCGATGACAAATGTCATCGAGCCGGGGCGGGGGAAGAACGCCGAAGGCCCCGGTCGTCCGAAGGCCCCGGTCGTGATGACCGGGGCCTTCGTACTCTGAGCGGACGACGAGATTCGAACTCGCGACCCTCACCTTGGCAAGGTGATGCTCTACCAACTGAGCCACGTCCGCATTGCTCCCGACTGCCAGCCTCCCGTTAAGGGAGCCACCGGTCGGTGCGAACACCACTGTACCTGATCCACAAGAGTGGTTGGTAAGCGATGCAGAGCGGGTGACAGGAATCGCACACTGCGCCTCCCCCCTGGAAGGGGGGTGTTCTACTACTGAACTACACCCGCACGCTCCGTGAGGTTCGGGCCTGTCGGCCTCGCCCCTCGGCGTGATCCAGACTCTAGCGGATCACCTGGGGTGGTGCGCAACTCGGTGCTCCGGGGGTCGCTCAGCTCGCCTCGCGGAAGGCCTCGTAGACCCGCTTGGGGATCCGGCCGCGGGCCGGGACGTCCATCTTGTTGGACTGCGCCCAGGCACGGACGGCAGCCGGGTCGGGTTCGAGCGAGGTGCGCTTGTACGCCGTCCGGGCCTTGCCGGCGGTGCCCCCGCCGCCTCCGCCGCTGCCGGCGGACTGCTTGCGCCCGGCCGCCATGTACGGAGCGAGGGTCTTGCGCAGTTTCTTTGCATTGGCAGGATTGAGGTCGATCTCGTACGTCTTACCGTCGAGGCCGAAGGTGACCGTTTCCGCCGCTTCCCCTCCGTCGATGTCGTCGAAGAGCGTGACCACTACGCGCTGCGCCACGGATATCGGTCCTTTCCCGCGGTGTGCCGCCCTTGCCTGCCAGGCATGGCATGTGCCATGTCTGACGTGCGGCGATACCGGATTTACGGCTGTTGAGGGGCAATGCTGCTTTCCTCTGTATTCCTTTGTACAGCGGAACGCGTGACATTGTGAAGCCCAGCCAATTGCATCAGCGTGTCCGACGGCAATGGCCGGGGTCATTTTTTTCCGGGATTTTCCCCGCCGGTTCCGAGTCCGTTCTCGTGGTCATTTGTAGGGACCTCCAGATGTCTACTCGCGTAGATTTTGGAGACAGGTACGCTGAAGGAACCGCCCACGCAACACACCACCGGGAGTGCCAGTGGCACGCGTCGTAGTCGACGTCATGCTCAAGCCGGAGATCCTCGACCCGCAGGGACAGGCGGTGCAGCGCGCACTGCCCCGCCTCGGTTTCGAGGGGATCGCCGACGTCCGTCAGGGGAAGCGTTTCGAGCTCGATGTGGAGGGGCCGGTCGATGACGCCGCCCTCGCCCGCATCCATGAGATGGCCGAGACGTTCCTCGCCAACACCGTCATCGAGGACTTCGTCGTGAAGGTGGAGTCGTGACCGCTCGGATCGGGGTCGTCACCTTCCCCGGGACGCTCGACGACCGGGACGCGCTGCGCGCGGTCCGGCTCGCGGGCGCGGAGCCCGTGTCGCTCTGGCACCGTGACAAGGACCTCAAGCAGGTCGACGCGGTCGTTCTGGCGGGCGGGTTCTCCTACGGCGACTATCTGCGCGCCGGCGCCATCTCCCGGTTCTCGCCGGTGATGGGAACGATCATCGAGCAGGCGAAGGCCGGTATGCCGGTCCTCGGGATCTGCAACGGCTTCCAGGTGCTGACCGAGTCGCACCTGCTGCCCGGGGCGATGCTGCGCAACAACCACCTGCACTTCATCTGCCGCGACCAGAAGCTGCGGGTGGAGAACGCGGACACCGCCTGGACCGCCGATTACGAGCAGGGCCAGGAGATCCACATCCCGCTCAAGAACATCGACGGACGGTACGTCGCCGACGAGCGCACGCTGGACGAGCTCGAGGCCGAGGGACGTGTCGTCTTCCGGTACGAGGAGTTCAACCCGAACGGCTCGCTGCGGGACATCGCCGGCATCACCAACGCCGCCGGCAACGTGGTCGGCCTGATGCCGCACCCGGAGCACGCCGTGGAGCCGCTGGTCGGTACGGGCCGTACCGACGGGCTCGGTTTCTTCACCTCGATCCTCAAGAAGCTGGTCAACGTCTGATGAGCCTCGACGCCGGAACGGCCGAGGGAGCGACTGAGCGCCCCGGCCGTCGACACCTGCACCACTCCGCGCGAAGGAGCGACCGAGCGTGACCCTCGACACCGTCAAGCACGCCACTGAGACCCCCGACGCCGAGCAGCCGTGGGCCGAGCTCGGCCTGAAGAAGGACGAGTACGAGCGCATCCGGGAGATCCTCGGCCGGCGCCCGACCGGTGCCGAGCTGGCCATGTACTCGGTCATGTGGTCGGAGCACTGCTCGTACAAGAGCAGCAAGGTCCACCTGAAGCAGTTCGGCGAGAAGGCCCCCGAGAACGACGCGATGCTCGTCGGCATCGGCGAGAACGCGGGCGTCGTCGACGTCGGCCAGGGGTACGCGGTGACCTTCAAGGTCGAGTCGCACAACCACCCCTCGTACATCGAGCCCTACCAGGGCGCGGCCACCGGTGTCGGCGGCATCGTCCGCGACATCCTCGCCATGGGCGCCCGCCCGGTCGCGGTCGTCGACCCGCTGCGCTTCGGTGCGGCCGACCACCCCGACACCAAGCGCGTCCTGCCGGGCGTCGTCGCGGGCATCGGCGGCTACGGCAACTGCCTGGGCCTGCCGAACATCGGCGGCGAGGTCGTCTTCGACTCCTGCTACCAGGGCAACCCGCTGGTCAACGCCGGCTGCATCGGTGTGATGAAGCACGAGGACATCCACCTCGCCAAGGCGTCCGGCCCCGGCAACAAGGTCATCCTGTACGGCGCCCGTACGGGCGGCGACGGCATCGGCGGTGTTTCCGTGCTGGCCTCGGAGACCTTCGACGACACCAAGCCCACCAAGCGGCCCGCCGTCCAGGTCGGCGACCCGTTCCAGGAGAAGCTCCTGATCGAGTGCACCCTTGAGATCTTCAAGGAGAAGCTCGTCGCGGGCATCCAGGACCTCGGTGGCGCGGGCCTGTCCTGCGCGACCAGTGAGCTCGCCTCCGCCGGTACCGGCGGCATGCGCGTGGAGCTGGACACCGTGCCGCTGCGTGACGCGTCGCTCTCGCCGGAGGAGATCCTCATGAGCGAGTCGCAGGAGCGCATGTGCGCGATCGTCGAGCCGCAGCACGTCGACCGTTTCATGGAGATCTGCGAGAAGTGGGACGTCATCGCCACCGTCATCGGTGAGGTGACCGACGGCGACCGCCTGGAGATCTTCTGGCACGGCGAGCAAATCGTCGACGTGCCCCCGGGCACCGTCGCCCACGAGGGCCCGACCTACCACCGCCCGTACGCCCGCCCGGAGTGGCAGGACGCGCTCCAGGCCGACGACGCGAACATGCTGCCCCGGCCGCAGAGCTCCGAGGAGCTGCGCGAGCAGGTCCTCAAGCTGGTCGCGCACCCGAACCAGGCCTCCAAGGCGTGGATCACCGACCAGTACGACCGGTTCGTGCAGGGCAACACGGTCCTCGCGCAGCCCGAGGACTCCGGCATGATCCGGATCGACGAGGAGACCAACCTCGGCGTGGCGATCGCGACGGACGGCAACGGCCGGTACGCGAAGCTCGACCCGTACGCGGGCGCGCAGCTCGCGCTGGCGGAGTCGTACCGCAATGTCGCCGCCTCGGGTGCCAAGCCGCTGGCGATCTCCGACTGCCTGAACTTCGGCTCGCCCGAGGACCCGGCGGTCATGTGGCAGTTCGCCGAGGCCACGCGCGGTCTCGCGGACGGCTGTCAGCAGCTCGGTACACCGGTGACCGGCGGCAACGTCTCGCTGTACAACCAGACGGGTGAGGTGGCGATCCACCCGACGCCGGTCGTCGCCGTCCTCGGTGTGATCGACGACGTCAACCGCCGTACGCCGATCGCCTTCGCGGAGGAGGGCCAGCTCCTCTACCTGCTGGGCGACACGCGTGAGGAGTTCGGCGGCTCGGCCTGGTCCGAGGTCGTCCACGACCACCTCGGCGGTCTGCCGCCCAAGGTGGACCTGGACCGCGAGAAGCTGCTCGGCGAGATCCTGATCGCGGCCTCCCGCGACGGCATGATCGACGCCGCCCACGACCTGTCGGACGGCGGGCTCGTCCAGGCGGTCGTCGAGTCCTGCCTGCGCGGCGGGAAGGGCGCGCGCCTGGTCGTCCCGGACGGGCTGGACGCGTTCACGTTCCTGTTCAGCGAGTCGGCCGGCCGCGCGGTCGTGTCCGTCCCGCGCAGCGAGGAGCTCCGCTTCACCGACATGTGCGGCGCGCGTGGCCTGCCCGCGACCCGCATCGGTGTCGTGGACGGTGACGAGATCGACGTACAGGGCGAGTTCAGCATCGGGCTGGGCGAGCTGCGCGAGGCGCACGAGGCGACCATCCCGGGTCTGCTCGCCTGACGCATCCGCCGACGGAGCCCCCGTACGGACCGCACATGGTCCGGGCGGGGGCTCTTTCGTTCTCCCGACGCTTGCACGTAATTACGTAACTACGTATTCTCTGGGTCATGGAGCTGGAGGAGCGGGTCGCGGAACTGGAGCGGCGCATGGCGGCGCTGGAGAGCGGTGACCGTCCCGCGCCGCCCGTCGGCGAGGGCGACTTCTGGGCCCTGGAAGGGCTCAAGGCACGGCTCGCCCAGGCGGGCGCCTCCGAGGGCGGGGTGCTGTTCACCGGAGCCGTACGGCTGCCGACGGGTGAGCAGTACGAATGGCAGTACGGGGTCCCCGCCGAGGAGGAGCTTGCCGGCGACTGGACCGAGGCCGCCGAGTCCTTCGCGGCGCTCGGCCACCCCGTCCGCCTCCGGCTGCTGCGCGAGATCGTCGGCGGCCGGCGCACCGCCGCCGAACTGGCCGCGCTGGAAGAGATCGGCACGACCGGCCAGATCTACCACCACCTGCGCCAACTGACCGGCGCGGGCTGGCTCCACACCGCCGGACGCGGCCGCTACGAGGTCCCACCGGGCCGCGTGGTGCCGCTGCTCGTGGCCCTGGCCACGGCCCGGCCCTGATCCACGTCCTTGGGGGAACGATGACGACACGCAAACTCGGCATGGTCCTGTACCGGCTGCTGCAACTGACCTTCGTGGCCACGGTCTACGGCTGGATCGTCCTCGATCACGCCTGGTGGTGGATGCTGCCGCCCCTCGTGGCGGCGTACGCCATCGTGATCGCCACGGCCCCGCGCCGGAAGGACCCCGTGCCGTCCGCCTCGCCGGTGGAGATCGCCCCACCCGTCACCGGCCGCTGGGCGGCGCTCAACAGCCCCGCCGACAAGACTCCCAGCCACGGCACCCACGGCTACGGCCAGACGTACGCGATCGACGTCATCGCCGACCCGGAGGACCGCGAGCGTCCCGAATTCAGCGCCCTGTGGCCCGTCATGCGCCGCAACCGCGACTTCCCCGCCTTCGGCGCCCCGCTCCTGGCGGTCGCCGACGCGACGGTCGTGCACGCGGCCGACCGGCAGCGCGACCACCTCAGCCGCAACTCCCTGCCCGGCGTCGCCTACCTGATGCTCTTCGAGGCGTGGCTGCGGGACATCGCCGGACCGTCCAGGATCTTCGGCAACCACCTCGTCCTCGACCTCGGCGACGGCACGTACGCGGCCTACGCCCACCTCCAGCGGGGCTCCCTGACCGTTCGCGCGGGCGACCGGGTGACCGCCGGGCAGCAGCTCGCCCGCTGCGGCAACTCGGGCAACTCCACCGAGCCGCACCTGCACTTCCAGCTCATGGACGGCCCGGACCTGGACACCGCCCGGGGCGTGCCCTTCACGTGGCGTGGCGTGGGCGTGCCGAAGAGCGGGGAGACGTTCGAGGCGGAGCCCGTGGCCTACTCGGCCTGACCCCAGAAGGCGTCGGCCTCGTCGATGTCCTCGACGCACTCGTCGATGTCGGTCGCCTTGTCCCCGACGATCGTGAAGAAGAGGCCGCCCTTCATCTCGATGCCCCGGTCCCCGCGGTCCGCGTGCCACTTGTGCACGGCCATCACGTGGCCCCGGCCGTCCGGGTAGACGCCCTGGAGCTCCACGCGGAAGGTGCCGTGGGTCAGCTCCATGAGCTTGCCGAAGTGAGCCATCACGTTGTCACGGCCTTTGAAGTGCCCGGACATCTGGCTCTCGCCGGGCGAGTGATGCGTGCAGTCACCCGTCATCAGAGAGGCGACCGTATCCATGTCTCCGTTGACGAACGCCTCGTAGCCCTTGCGTACCAGTGTGGCGTCAGGGTGTTCAGCCATGATCCCTCCACCCCTCTCGTAGCCCTCTCCCAGTCTCCGCCTCGCCTCTCCTCCCTGCCACACGGCGACGCGACTAGCCTCGGGCCCATGCCACCCGCCAAGAAGCGTCCGCGTGCCTACGACTCGGCCAAGACCCGCGCCGCCGTGCTCGCGCAGTTCGACCACGTACACCGAGCGGTCCGCACCCTCACGCCCGGGCAACTCGCCCTGCCCACCCGCCTGGGCGCGTGGACGGTCCGTGAACTGGCCGCGCACGTCACCATGGCGGTGCGCTCCGTCGTCCGGGGCGTGGCCGCGCCCGCGCCCGCGACCCGCGACCTCACCCTGCTGGAATGGCCGCTCGCCACCCGGAGGTTCGCCGGGGACGTCGACCACGACACCCGGGAGATCGCCGAGGCGGCGGCCGACACCCCGGCCGCGCTCGCCGCCCTGTACGAGGAGACCGGGCGGCAGCTCGCGGACGCGCTGGCCGCGGCCCCGGACGAGCGGCTGATCACCACGCGCTTCGGCGGCGTACGCCTCGGCGACTTCCTGGTGACCCGTACCGTCGAGCTGATCGTCCACACCGACGACCTGAACGCCGCGACGGGGCTCACCGTCCCGAACGACCGCCAGGCGCTGGCCGCCTGCACCCGGCTGCTCGCCGACGCGCTCGCGGTCAAGGCGCCGGGCGGGTCGGTGGAGGTACGGGTGCCGCCGTACGCGGTGGTGCAGTGTGTCGAGGGGCCCCGGCACACCCGCGGTACGCCGCCGAACGTCGTGGAGACCGACCCGCTGACCTGGGTCCGGCTCGCCACGGGGCGTACGACGTGGGCGGACGCCCTGGCCGCGGCCCAGGTCCACGCGAGCGGCGAGCGGGCGGACCTGTCGGCCCACCTCCCGGTCCTCGGCTGAGACGCCGTTGACCCCCGGACGGCCCTGAAACGGAACCGGGCCTCCACCCGGTCCGTCCCATCACCATGCCGACCATGACGAAGAAGCAGCCGCACCTCGCCGGGGCCGCCGCGCTCGCCCCGCTCCTCGTGCTCGCCCTCGCCGCCTGCGGCACCCAGTCCGGAAACGGATCGGGCGCGGGCGACGGCAGCACCTCCGTACGACCCGACGTACCGGTCACCGGTGTGCACTGGACCGTCGAGAGCGTCACCGTCGACGGCAAGAAGACCGCCGCCCCGGCCGGCGCGCATGTCCGGATCGACCCCAAGGGGCAGGCCAAGGGCAACTTCGGGTGCAACCACTTCAACGCCAGGGCGACCGTCGAGGGCGACACGATCACCCTCAGTGACATGGGTATGACCGAGATCGGCTGCCCCGAGCCGCTCCAGGGCTTCGAGGACGCGCTGAGGTCCGCCCTCACCGGCAAGCTCAAGGCCCGGCTGACGGACGGCGAGCTGACGCTGACCACCGCCGGCGGCGACACGATCCGGCTCAGCGAGCAGCCCCCGGCTCCGCTCGTCGGCACCAAGTGGACGGTGAACTCGCTGGTCTCCGGTCAGGCCGCCACCTCCCTGCCGGCCGGCACCGAGGGCAAGGCGTCCTTCGTGTTCGGCAAGGACGGCTCCGTACGCGGCACGCTGGGCTGCAACCAGTTCAACGCCCCGGTCACCACCGACGGCTCGACGATGACGTTCGGCCGGGTCACCACCACGCGCAAGCTGTGCGCCGGGCCGCAGATGGAGCTGGAGCGCGCCCTGCTCGCGACCATGACCGGCAAGGTCACGTACCGGATCGACCACCGCAGTCTCACGGTGACCGCCCCGGACAAGACGGGCTTCGCGGCCGGCGCGCAGTCGAGCACGGAAAACCGGACGACAACGGCTCCTCCCGCGCAGTAGCATCCGGCCCGCCTGCGAGGTCCGTCACACCCGGCGAGTAGCGCGGCGGGCCGCGCAGGCCCGCCGGGCCGCCGCCGGACCCGCCGACGGCCTCCACGGGCCCCTGGCCAGGGCCGCCGGGGAGCCCGCTCATGCCCTGGTCAGCGCTTGATCGGCGCCCGGCCGGGCCGCCGACCGGCGCCTGACCAGCGGCGGGCCGAAGGACCGCGCGGCACCGGAGCAACCGGAACGAATGACTCCCCCGCCCGGCCCCGGGCCGTCCCCAATTCGGACCAGTGGTCGATCTCGCCTACACTCGGTGGCGTGCCACGTGGTGACGGTCGACTCAATCACGATCTGCTTCCCGGCGAAAAGGGCCCCCAGGACGCTTGCGGCGTCTTCGGTGTCTGGGCTCCGGGTGAAGAGGTCGCAAAGCTCACGTACTTCGGGCTCTACGCCCTCCAGCATCGGGGTCAGGAATCCGCGGGAATCGCGGTCAGCAACGGCTCCCAGATCCTCGTCTTCAAGGACATGGGCCTGGTTTCCCAGGTCTTCGACGAGACTTCGCTCGGTTCCCTCCAGGGTCACATCGCGGTCGGTCACGCCCGCTACTCGACCACCGGCGCCTCCGTGTGGGAGAACGCGCAGCCGACGTTCCGGGCCACCGCCCACGGCTCCATCGCGCTCGGCCACAACGGCAACCTGGTCAACACGGCCCAGCTCGCCGAGATGGTCGCCGACCTCCCCAAGAAGGACGGCCGCGCCACACAGGTGGCGGCCACCAACGACACCGACCTCGTCACCGCGCTCCTCGCGGGCCAGGTCGACGACGACGGCAAGCCGCTGACCATCGAGGAAGCCGCCGCCAAGGTGCTCCCCGAGGTCCGGGGCGCCTTCTCCCTCGTCTTCATGGACGAGCACACCCTCTACGCCGCCCGTGACCCGCAGGGCATCCGCCCGCTGGTCCTCGGCCGCCTGGAGCGCGGCTGGGTCGTCGCCTCCGAGTCCGCCGCCCTCGACATCTGCGGTGCCGCCTACGTCCGCGAGGTCGAGCCGGGCGAGATGATCGCGATCGACGAGAACGGCATCCGCACCTCCCGATTCGCGGAAGCGAAGCCCAAGGGCTGTGTCTTCGAGTACGTCTACCTGGCGCGCCCGGACACCGACATCGCCGGCCGGAACGTGTACCTCTCCCGGGTGGAGATGGGCCGGAAACTGGCCAAGGAAGCCCCCGTCGAGGCGGACCTGGTCATAGCGACGCCCGAGTCCGGCACGCCCGCCGCAATCGGTTACGCGGAGGCCAGCGGGATCCCGTTCGGCGCGGGCCTGGTGAAGAACGCGTACGTCGGCCGGACCTTCATCCAGCCGTCCCAGACCATTCGCCAGCTCGGCATCCGCCTGAAGCTGAACCCGCTGAAGGAAGTCATCAAGGGCAAGCGCCTGGTGGTCGTGGACGACTCGATCGTCCGCGGCAACACCCAGCGCGCGCTGGTCCGGATGCTCCGCGAGGCCGGGGCCGCCGAGGTCCACATCCGGATCTCCTCCCCGCCCGTGAAGTGGCCGTGCTTCTTCGGCATCGACTTCGCCACCCGGGCCGAGCTGATCGCCAACGGCATGACGGTCGAGGAGATCGGCAAGTCGCTCGGCGCCGACTCCCTCTCGTACATCTCCATCGACGGCATGATCGAGGCCACCACCATCGAGAAGCAGAAGCTGTGCCGCGCCTGCTTCGACGGTGAGTACCCGATGGAACTGCCGGACCCCGAGCTGCTCGGCAAGCAGCTCCTGGAGACCGAGCTGGCCGCCGGACCGGCCGCCACGGCCGCGGCCGACGCCCTCCGTCGCCCGTAGGACCACCCGCAATCCCTGCAGTACGACACGAAAGTTCTCACAGTCATGTCTGAGACTGAGACCACCGGTGCCAGCTACGCAGCCGCGGGCGTCGACATCGAAGCGGGCGACCGCGCCGTCGAGCTGATGAAGGAGTGGGTGAAGAAGACGCAGCGCCCCGAGGTCCTCGGCGGCCTCGGCGGCTTCGCCGGCCTCTTCGACGCCTCCGCCCTCAAGCGCTACGAGCGCCCGCTGCTGGCCTCCGCCACCGACGGTGTCGGTACGAAGGTCGACATCGCCCGCCAGATGGGCGTGTACGACACCATCGGCCACGACCTGGTCGCGATGGTCATGGACGACATCGTCGTCTGCGGCGCCGAGCCGCTGTTCATGACGGACTACATCTGCGTCGGCAAGGTCCACCCCGAGCGGGTCGCCGCCATCGTCAAGGGCATCGCCGAGGGCTGTGTCCTGGCCGGCTGCGCCCTGGTCGGCGGCGAGACCGCCGAGCACCCCGGCCTGCTCGGCCCCGACGACTTCGACGTCGCCGGCGCCGGTACGGGCGTGGTCGAGGCCGACCGGCTGCTCGGTGCCGATCGCATCCGTACGGGTGACGCGGTGATCGCCATGGCGTCCTCCGGCCTTCACTCCAACGGGTACTCGCTCGTACGCCATGTGCTGTTCGACCGGGTCGGCATGCGCCTGGAGCAGCAGGTCGAGGAGTTCGGCCGGACGCTCGGCGAGGAGCTGCTGGAGCCCACCAAGATCTACTCGCTGGACTGCCTGGCGCTCACCCGGACCACCGATGTGCACGCGTTCAGCCACATCACCGGTGGTGGCCTGGCCGCGAACCTCGCCCGAGTGATCCCGGACGGGCTGCACGCCACGGTCGACCGGTCGACCTGGGCCCCGGGCGCGGTGTTCGACCTGGTCGGCACGGCCGGCCGGGTGGAGCGGCTGGAGCTGGAGAAGACCCTGAACATGGGCGTCGGCATGATGGCCGTCGTCCCCGCCGAGTCGGTCGACGTGGCACTGACGACCCTCGCGGACCGGGGCGTCGACGCCTGGGTCGCCGGTGAGATCACCGAGCGCGGCGAGCACGCCACGGGCGCAACCCTGACCGGTGAGTACGCCGTCTGAGCAGCACAGAACCCGGTCCGGGGCGGGGCCCCGGACCGGGCTCAAGTGGATTCAGGCGTCAAGCACCGCGACGCTGTGACGACGGACCGGACTCCTCGTCCTCGTCCTCGTCGTCGTTGTACAGCTCCGCGTAGCGGGCGTACGGGTCGTCTTCCTCGTCGTCGTCCTCGAAAGGCTCGCCGTTCGGCGGCTGCGAGAGCGGTTGCGGAGTAGAAGCGCCCAGCTCGCTGGCCAGACGCGACAGGTCAGTCCCGCCGCTGTTGTACTTCAGCTGGCGGGCGACCTTCGTCTGCTTGGCCTTGGCCCGGCCGCGCCCCATGGCTCGACCCCCTCGGTGACGGGGCTCGACGGCCCCAGAGTCTTGACACGCGTTCATGAGTCGGAACGGACTCTCCGCGGAGAGACCGGCCCGTAGGGCTTCAACGGTACCTGCTTCCGCGGCCATACGGTACGCCGCCCGCATGACGTGCCTCGGAGCAAGACCGACGAGGAGCCCCGTCCTCGCTGGTCAGCTGCGATTTTAACCTCTTCTCGGCAGTCGACCCGCCGACCGGCGTGAGCCATGTCTCGCTGTGGGCGGACACGGTCACGCGGCCGGCGGGTCGACGCTGTCAACCACGGCTGTCCACGGGGTTACCCGCGACGCGCCTCCGCCATGCGCTGTTCGGCGATCCGGTCGGCGGCGGCGGCCGGCGGAATACCGTCTTCCTTCGCACGTGTGAATATTGCCAGCGTGGTGTCGAAGATCTTCGACGCCTTCGCCTTGCACCGGTCGAAGTCGAACCCGTGGAGCTCGTCGGCCACCTGGATCACACCACCGGCGTTGACGACGTAGTCGGGGGCGTAGAGGATCCCGCGGTCCGCGATGTCCTTCTCCACGCCCGGGTGCGCGAGCTGGTTGTTGGCCGCGCCGCACACCACCTTCGCCGTCAGTACGGGCACGGTGTCGTCGTTCAGCGCCCCGCCGAGCGCACAGGGGGCGTAGACGTCGAGGCCCTCGGTGCGGATCAGCGCGTCGGTGTCGGCGACCACGGTGACCTGCGGGAACTTGTCGGTGATCCGGCGCACCGACTCCTCGCGCACATCCGTGATGACGACCTCGGCACCGTCCTCCAGCAGGTGCTCCACCAGGTAGTGACCGACCTTGCCGACGCCCGCGACGCCGACCTTGCGGCCGCGCAGCGTCGGGTCGCCCCAGGCGTGCTGGGCGGAGGCGCGCATGCCCTGGAAGACGCCGTACGCGGTGAGGACGGAGGAGTCACCGGCGCCACCGTTCTCGGGGGAGCGGCCGGTGGTCCAGCGGTTCTCCCGGGCGATGATGTCCATGTCAGCCACATAGGTGCCGACGTCGCAGGCCGTGACATACCGGCCGCCGAGGGACGCCACGAACCGGCCGTACGCCAGCAGCAGCTCCTCGGTCTTGATCAGCTCCGGGTCACCGATGATCACGGCCTTGCCGCCACCGTGCTCCAGACCGGCCATGGCGTTCTTGTACGACATGCCCCGGGACAGGTTCAGCGCGTCGGCGACGGCGTCTTCCTCGGAGGCGTACGGGTAGAAGCGGGTACCGCCGAGGGCCGGGCCCAGAGCGGTCGAGTGGATGGCGATGACGGCCTTCAGGCCGGAGGCACGGTCCTGGCAGAGCACGACTTGTTCGTGGCCCCCCTGCTCCGATCGGAACAGGGTGTGCAGGACGCCGTCGGTCACATCGGTCACGGTGGTGACTCCCAAGTACGAAGCGGCGGATGAGGCCCTCCTGCGGGTGGGGGAGGACCTTGACGGCAAGAGAGTAAGTCCTACCTGCGCGTAGATGAGAGCCAGTGCCGCGGATCACCCCCTCGCGGAGTACGGGCGTGGAAGGATTCGTGACATGCCAGCCGTCTCCTCGGTCCTCGTCCCGTACGCGTCCTACCTGCGCGTGTACGAGCCGCTGGCGGCCTTCCCGGAGCCGGAGCGCGGCCACTGGGCGCGCTACGCGCGCCGCGGCACCGCTCCGACCGCCCAGGACGAGCTGCGCCGTTCGCTGGCCGACCTGCTGGCCACGCCGCCGGTCGCGGTGCCCGTGCACGAGAGCGCCGACGCCTTCGTGGTGGAGGTGGACGGTGTGGTGTGCGTGTGCCCGTGGCGGACGCGGCTGCGCGGGTGGCTGGCCCTTGAGGAGCTGCCGGGCACGCTGCCGCCGGCGGTCCTGGACGCGGCGGTGCCGCCGGTGGTGCGGGGCCAGGCGGAGGCGGACTACGAGCGGTGGCGGGAGCGGAACCCGGACGCGCGGCCGTGGATCCGGACGGCGCTCTGGCAGGTGCCGGTGCGGTGGTTCGCCCTGTTCGCGGACGAGGAGCGGGAGTACGTCGCCTCCGGCGGCCCGGGGAAGGCGCCGTGTCTGCGCTACCGGACGCCGATGGTGCAGGCCCGGCGGCGGGTGGCGCGGGCGCTGAAGACGCTGCGCGAGTCGCTGGACGAGGGACCACTGACCGAGGGTCTGGTGGACGTGGGGCGGTGGCTGGAGGAGTTCCACCCGCGTTCGCTGGTCGAGCTGGACTACGGCGGCCTGGTGCACGCCCTGCCGGAGGAGTTCCTGGCCGAGGACCGCTCGGCGGCCGACGTGGCGGCCGGTCTCACGGCGCTGCGGTCCGGCGACGGGGAGGCGGCGGGAGAGGCGTACGAGCGGCTGATGGAGCGGTGGCGCTCGGTGAGGAACCGGCAGCACGCCAACTGAGGCCCCGACGCCGAGGCGAGGCGCCCCCGCCCGGGAGCGGGAGTTCGGGGAGGAGCCTGGTGCGAGAGCCCCGGCGTGGAGGCCGGCGTGGGCCTGGCGTGGAACCCGGGCGTGGGGCCCGGCGTGGAGACCGGCGTGAGAGAACCGCGTTGGCACCTGGCGTTGGAGCCCGGCGTGGAGCCCCGGGTGCGGAGGACCTGGCGTTGGAGGCCGGAGTGGAGCCCCGGCGTGAGAGAACCGCGTTGGAACCCGGCGTGGAGACCCGGCGTCAGAGACCCGGCGGTCGTCCGCCGGGCGATCGGCTGCTGGTCGGCTATGGATCTGGCGGGCGATCTGCCGCATGATCTCGCTCCAGGGAACCCTTCGCGTGTCCCGATGGGCCCTTGGTCCCGATCCGGGCCTTTGTGTCAAGCGTGACGGATAGCACTAACAGGGCTCTTGCGCCCATCGCCCGACCTCATGCCAAAATAGGACAAGGAGTCCGGGGAGGGCTCCTTCCGTCCAAGTATGGGCGGAAGGCTCAGCATTGCACGCTATGGGGGGTCTGTTGGCTCCTGATCGCTCTGTGACTGATCGTCACTGTGACGTGACTGTCCGCTATGGCATGGTCCATCGGCTTCCGCCGCTGATGGACACCTGAGAGGGCAATTCCATCGGTTTGGCCGAACGTGGCTGGACAGATGGTGTAGTTGTAGTGCCGAGGACAAGCCGTTCGTCCTATAACCGACTCGGCTCGCGTCCGCCATTTCGGGCAACGCGGGTCAAGGTGCAGAATTTAGAGGAAAGAACCGAGAAGGTTCGGTTCTCCCGAGGAGGCCGCTCATGACCGCTCGCACCCCTGATGCCGAGCCGCTGCTGACCCCCGCTGAGGTTGCCACGATGTTCCGCGTGGACCCGAAGACGGTGACCCGCTGGGCAAAGGCGGGCAAGCTCACGTCCATCCGCACGCTCGGTGGACACCGCCGGTACCGCGAGGCAGAGGTCCGCGCACTGCTTGCGGGTATTCCGCAGCAGCGCAGCGAGGCCTGAACACCCCGATGAACCGGGCATTTCCGGGTCCCCCAACCCGGTGCGCCCGCCCTTAGCTCCACCGACGTGAGCCCGCCCCAACGGGCCCCTCGTCATCGATCGCGCTGGACTCCGCCGGGTCCAGCGCGATCTTTTTTGTGTGCCCGTGGCCGGCCGGAGTCCGGCCGTGGCCCGGGCGGCCGGGGGCCGGCCGGGTGCTGCCCAGGGGGCGGCCGGGGGTGGATCGGAGGCCGCTCGGTGCCCCTCAGGGGATCAGCCGGAGGGTTGCCGAAGGGGTGCAATTGCACATATTAAATCGGGCGGTTGTAGGGAGGGTGTAAGTTGAGGGGTTTTCAAAACTCATTTCGTGACTCGCGTCACACCCGTCCGGTGTCGTCCCCCGGGGTCCCGTCCTCCCCTTCGGTCACGTGCGGAGCGTTCTCCCGCCCCTCCTCGGCCGTGTCCGGGTGCTCCATGGCCAGTCTCAGGAGGCGGTGACAGACCGGGCAGTGGCGCGTGAGGTGGCGGTAGCCGGACGCGGCCGCCAGATGGGCGCGGAGCAGTGCGCGTGTCTCGTGCCTGGCTGTGGATGCCGCCGCCATGCGCGTCACCTCCGGTGAAGGGCCCCCGATTCCCTGTTGCCTGGGTACCGGTGGCAGTTGACCGCGTCAAGACGCACGACAGAAGGGCCCGAATCCGTGGGGGATTCGGGCCCTTCTGTTACTTCTCGGCGATCCTGACGGGACTTGAACCCGCGACCTCCACCTTGACAGGGTGGCGAGCTAACCAACTGCTCCACAGGACCTTGATTCGCGGCCGACCGCGCGGCTGCGAATCAAACTGTACAGCAGGTCAGAGGCTCCGGTCGAACTCACTCCTGGCGACGTGATCGTCACTACGGCGCGGCGGCGTCGATCGCCTTCACGATCCTCTTGTCGGACACCGGGTACGCCGTGCCCAGGGCGTGGGCGAAGTAGCTGACCCGCAGCTCCTCGATCATCCAGCGGATGTCCAGGACCTCCTGCGGCACGGGGCGGCCCTTGGGCATCTGCTCCAGCAGCCAGGCGTACTCGTCCTGCATCTCGTGGACCTTCTCCATGCGCGTGGTGTCGCGCTGGACGGACGTGGGCATCTGCTGGAGCCGGCGGTCCACGGCCACCAGGTAGCGCATCAGGTCCGGCAGGCGCCGCAGGCCCGTCCTCGTCACGAAGCCCGCCGGCATCAGGGCCGCCAGCTGCTCCCGGACGTCCTGGACGTTGTTCACCAGCACCAGGCTGTTCGTGGCCTTCAGGCGCCGCTCACAGGCCTGCCAGGCGGCGAGGATCTGCTGCACCTGGTCGACCGTGCGGATCGTCAGCTCGACGAGGTCGGCGCGGACCTTGTCGTACAGCTTCCGGAACGACTCCTCGTCCCAGGCCGGGCCGCCGTGGTCGGCGATCAGCCGGTCGGCCGCGGCGGTCGCACAGTCGTCGAACAGCGCCTGCACCGAACCGTGCGGATTGCGGGACAGGGCCAGCTTCTGCTGGTTCGTCAGCTTGTCCGAGGCGAACTTCGCCGGGTTCACCGGGATGTTCAGCATGATCAGCTTGCGGGTGCCGCGCCACATCGCCTGGGCCTGCTCGGCCTCCGTGTCGAAGAGCCGTACGGAGACGGATTCGCCGGCGTCGACGAGGGCCGGGTACGCCTTGACGGGCTGGCCCGCGCGGCGCGTCTCGAAGACCTTCGTGAGCGTGCCGATCGTCCAGTCCGTCAGGCCCGTGCGCTCCAGGGACTGTCCGGAGCCCGAGGGGCCCGCCGTGGCGGCCTTGGCGGCCTTGGACAGCGCCTGACGGGCCTTCGGGCGCAGCCGGAGCTTCAGGGCCTCCAGGTCCTTGTCCTCGGCCAGCTTGCGGCGCCGCTCGTCAACGATCCGGAAGGTGATCTTCAGGTGGTCGGGGACGCGGGAGAGGTCGAAGTCGTCGGCGTCGACCGGGACACCCACCATCCGCTGGAGTTCCCGGGCGAGCGTGACCGTCAGCGGCTCCTGCAGGGGCGTCGCCCGCTCCAGGAACCTCTTCGCGTAGTTCGGCGCCGGGACGTAGTGGCGGCGGACCGGCTTCGGCAGCGAGCGGATCAGCTCGGTCACGACCTCTTCGCGCAGGCCGGGGATCTGCCAGTCGAAGCCCTCGTCCGTCACCTGGTTCAGCACCTGGAGCGGGACGTGGACGGTCACGCCGTCCGCGTCCGCGCCCGGCTCGAACTGGTACGTCACCCGGAACTTCAGCGCGCCCTGCCGCCACGAGTCGGGGTAGTCGGCCTTGGTGACCGCGCCCGCCTTCTCGTTGATGAGCATCTCGCGCTCGAAGTCGAGAAGGTCCGGCTCCTCGTGGCGCTTGTGCTTCCACCACGAGTCGAAGTGCGCCCCGGACACGACGTGTTCGGGCACGCGCCGGTCGTAGAAGTCGAACAGAGTCTCGTCGTCCACCAGGATGTCGCGGCGGCGGGCCCGGTGCTCCAGCTCCTCGACCTCGGTCAGCAGCTTGCGGTTGTCCGCGAAGAACTTGTGGTGCGTCCGCCAGTCGCCCTCCACGAGGGCGTTGCGGATGAACAGTTCCCGGCTGACCTCCGGGTCGATGCGCCCGTAGTTGACCTTGCGCTGGGCGACGATCGGCACGCCGTACAGGGTGACCTTCTCGTACGCCATGACCGCCGCCTGGTCCTTCTCCCAGTGCGGCTCGCTGTACGTGCGCTTCAGCAGGTGCCCGGCCAGCGGCTCGATCCACTCGGGCTCGATCTTCGCGTTGACCCGCGCCCACAGGCGGGAGGTCTCCACCAGCTCGGCGGACATGATGAAACGCGGCGGCTTCTTGAACAGCGCCGATCCGGGGAAGACGGCGAACTTGGCGCTGCGGGCGCCCAGGTACTCGTTCTTCGCGCCCTCCTTCACGTCCTTCATCCCGATGTGGGACAGCAGGCCGGCGAGCAGCGAGACATGGACGCGGTCCTCGGGCGCATCCTCCTCGTTGAGGTGGATGCCCATCTGCTTGGCGACCGTACGCAACTGCGTATAGATGTCCTGCCATTCGCGAATGCGCAGGTAGTTGAGGTACTCCGACTTGCACATCCGGCGGAAGGCCGAGGACGACAGCGCCTTCTGCTGCTCGCGGATGTAGCGCCAGAGGTTCAGGAACGCCAGGAAGTCGGACGTCTCGTCCTTGAACCGGGCGTGCTGCTGGTCCGCCTGCGCCTGCTTCTCGGCCGGCCGCTCGCGCGGGTCCTGGATGGACAGGGCGGCCGCGATCACCATGACCTCGCGTACGCAGCCGTTCTTGTCGGCCTCCAGGACCATCCGGGCCAGGCGCGGGTCCACCGGGAGCTGGGCCAGCTTGCGGCCCGCCTGCGTGAGCCGCTTCTTGGGGTCCTTCTGCGCCGGGTCGATCGCGCCCAGCTCCTGGAGGAGCTGTACGCCGTCGCGGATGTTGCGGTGGTCCGGCGGGTCGATGAAGGGGAATTTCTCGATGTCGCCCAGCCCGGCGGCCGTCATCTGCAGGATGACCGACGCCAGGTTCGTCCGGAGGATCTCGGCGTCCGTGAACTCGGGACGGGCGAGGAAGTCGTCCTCGTCGTACAGCCGGACGCAGATGCCGTCCGACGTACGGCCGCAGCGGCCCTTGCGCTGGTTGGCGCTGGCCTGGCTGATCCGCTCGATCGGCAGGCGCTGCACCTTGGTGCGGTGGCTGTAGCGGGAGATACGGGCGGTGCCGGGATCGATGACGTACTTGATGCCGGGGACCGTCAGGGAGGTCTCGGCGACGTTCGTCGCGAGGACGATCCGGCGACCGGAGTGGGCCTGGAAGACCCGGTGCTGCTCGGCGTGCGAGAGACGGGCGTAGAGGGGGAGGACCTCGGTGTTGCGCAGCTTCTTCTTGATCAGCGCGTCCGCCGTGTCGCGGATCTCGCGCTCACCGGAGAGGAACACCAGGATGTCGCCCGGGCCCTCGGCCTGGAGCTCGTCGACCGCGTCGCAGATGGCGGTGATCTGGTCGCGGTCGGACTCCTCGGAGTCCTCCTCCAGCAGGGGCCGGTAGCGCACCTCCACCGGGTACGTACGACCGGACACCTCGACGATCGGGGCGTCGCCGAAGTGGCGGGAGAAGCGCTCCGGGTCGATGGTCGCGGAGGTGATCACGACCTTGAGGTCGGGACGCTTGGGGAGGAGCTGGGCCAGGTAGCCGAGGAGGAAGTCGATGTTGAGGCTGCGCTCGTGGGCCTCGTCGATGATGATCGTGTCGTAGGCGCGCAGCTCGCGGTCCGTCTGGATCTCGGCGAGCAGGATGCCGTCCGTCATCAGCTTGACGAAGGTGTCGCCGCCCACCTGGTCGGTGAAGCGGACCTTCCAGCCGACCGCTTCCCCGAGGGGCGTCTTCAGCTCGTCGGCGACCCGCTCGGCCACCGTGCGGGCGGCGATCCGCCTGGGCTGCGTATGGCCGATCATGCCCCGGACACCGCGCCCCAGCTCCAGGCAGATCTTGGGGATCTGGGTGGTCTTGCCGGAACCCGTCTCACCGGCGACGATCACCACCTGGTGGTCACGTATCGCCTCCAGGATGTCGTCCTTCTTCTGGCTGACCGGCAGCTGCTCGGGATACGTGATCTCCGGCACCCGAGCGGCGCGCTCGGCGGTGCGGGCAGCGGCCTTCCCGGCCTCGGCGGCGATCTCGTCCAGCACGGCCTGCCGTGCTTCGGGCTTACGGATGCGGCGAGCGCCTTCGAGACGGCGGCCGAGCCGGTGCGCGTCGCGCAGCGAGACCTCGGCCAGCAGGGTCTGGAGGTCGGCGAGGGAAGTAGACATACCTGACCCAGGATCTCACTCGCGGCGACGGAGTGGCGAACCGATTTCCCCGTACCATTTCCGGCGGGTCGGCGACCTCATGATCCGACCCGAAGACCTCCTGGACGACCTTGGAAGGCGGTGCCCATGCCCCGGGCCGGCAGCCGGTGGTGCCGCGTCGTGGCCGCCGTGCTCGTGCTGGTGGGCGCGCTGCTGGTGTGCGGTCCGGGCGCCGACCGGGGCACCGCGCACGACGTGGTGGCCGCCACCGGTGCCTCGGGACAGCCGCCCGGGTGCGGCTCCGCCGACGACGAGGGAGGCCTGGCGCCCGCCGTGCCGCCCCGCTCGGCCACCCTGTGCGAGCTGCTGCCCGCCCTGCACGCCGCCCGCGCGGCGACCGGGGCGTGGGGCCTGGACGAGACGGTCCTGGTCGTCCGGCCGGAGCGGGGACCGCCGCCGCTCGCGCCGCCCTCCCCACCGGACCTGTCGATCCTGCGCGTATAGCCGGCGCGCCGTACCTTCCGTACCTTCCGCCGGTCACTTCCCCATGCGTACAGGAGTTCCACCATGCCCAAGTCCACGCCGTACCTCATCGGCGCGGGTGTCGTCGCCGCGGCCGCGCTGCTCGGTGTCGTCTCGTACACCGCCACCAAGCCCGCCGAGCCCTCGCCGTCC
Organism: Streptomyces sp. NPDC041796; assembly: GCF_055590785.1. NCBI lineage: Bacteria > Bacillati > Actinomycetota > Actinomycetes > Kitasatosporales > Streptomycetaceae > Streptomyces > Streptomyces sp. NPDC041796. The sequence goes on along the minus strand of NZ_JBVJAH010000006.1, from coordinate 34,073 downwards.
GTCGTCGCCGAGTCGTCCGCGGGGCCGCGGGCCGACGTCCACCCCGAGCTGGAGGAGTACGCGCGGCGCGACGCCAAGGACCCGCTCGCGGTCGGGCGCGCCGACGCGCCCGTCGTGATGATCGAGTACGCCGACTTCACGTGCGGCTACTGCGGCAAGTTCGCCCGCGAGACCGAGCCGGAACTGATCGAGAAGTACGTCGACGAGGGCACCCTGCGCATCGAATGGCGGAACTTCCCGATCTTCGGCGAGGAGTCCGAGCGCGCGGCACGCGCCGCCTGGGCGGCGGGCCGGCAGGGGCGGTTCTGGCAGTTCCACAAGGCCGCGTACGCCGAGGGCGCCAAGGAGCAGGGCTTCGGCAAGGACCGGGTGCTCGCGCTGGCGCGGGAGGCGGGCGTGCCCGATGTGGAACGCTTCGGCCGGGACCTGGACAGCGACGCGGCGCGGCAGGCCGTGGCGAAGGACCAGGAGCAGGCCTACGCGCTCGGCGCCACGTCCACGCCGTCGTTCCTGGTGAACGGCCGCCCCATCGCGGGCGCACAGCCCATGGAGACGTTCACGAACGCAATCGAGGCGGCGAAGCGGGAGGCCGCGAAGTGACGGACATCGGCTACCTGGCCGCGTTCCTGGGCGGTCTGCTCGCCCTGCTCAGTCCGTGCAGCGCGCTGCTGCTCCCCGCGTTCTTCGCGTACTCGATCGACACCCGGGCCCGCCTCCTGGCCCGTACCGGGATCTTCTACGCCGGCCTCGCCACCACGCTCGTCCCGCTGGGCGCGGCCGGATCCTTCGCGGGGCGGCTCTTCTACGGCCACCGTGACCTGCTGGTCGCCGTGGGCGGCTGGACGATCGTCGCGCTGGGCGTGGCGCAGATCCTGGGCCTGGGCTTCGCCTCGCGCCGGATCGCCGAGGTGAGCGGCCGGATCCGTCCCGTCTCGGCGCTCTCCGTGTACGCCCTGGGCCTGGTGTACGGCCTGGCCGGCTTCTGCGCGGGCCCGATCCTCGGCAGCGTCCTGACGGTGGCGGCGCTCAGCGGAAGCCCGGCCTACGGGGGCCTGCTCCTGGCGGTGTACGCACTCGGCATGGCCGTGCCGCTGTTCCTGCTGGCCCTGCTGTGGGAGCGCCACGACCTGGGACGGCGTGGCTGGCTGCGGGGCCGCCCGCTGCGGGTGGGCCGCTTCTCGCTGCACAGCACGTCGCTGCTGTCGGGCGTGTTCTTCATCGTCCTGGGCGCGATGTTCCTGGCCTTCGACGGCACGACCGCCCTGCCGGGCCTGCTGTCGGTCGACGACTCCTACGCGGTGGAGAAGTGGGCCTCCTCCCTCGGCCGAGCGGTGCCCGACTGGGCCCTGCTCGTCGCGGTCGTCGCGGTGGTCGCCATCACGCTCGGCGTCCGCGGCTGGCGCGGCCGCGAGCGGACCTGACGGCGGCGCTACCGGCGGTGAACCACCACGCTGTCCGCCGCCCTGTCGTGCGTGCGAGCAGCCACAGGACGGCGGTGGTCCGCCAGACGGTCCGCGGCCCGGAGCCGATCTCGACCGGGCGCCGCGCCGCACCGCGTGGGGGTACGACGAAGGCCCCGATCCGGAGATCGGGGCCTTCGTGGTGGTGGCTGGGGCCGGGGTCGAACCGGCGACCTTCCGCTTTTCAGGCGGACGCTCGTACCAACTGAGCTACCCAGCCACGTGACTCTTTCGAGCCACAGCGGTCCTGACGGGATTTGAACCCGCGGCCTCCACCTTGACAGGGTGGCGAGCACTCCAAACTGCTCCACAGGACCAAGCAATGTGCGAGCACCAGTCTCGCACACGGTGATGCGTGCCCCCAACGGGATTCGAACCCGTGCTACCGCCTTGAAAGGGCGGCGTCCTGGGCCACTAGACGATGAGGGCTAATTGGCCCGCCTGGGCGCTTCGTCAGCGCGTCGGGGACGTGAGAAGCATATGGGATGCGGGGACCGTTCGCCAAAACGGTTATGGGGATCGGGTGGGCGGGCGGGCTGAGGAGGGGGTTCCCGAGGGTGCGGTGGACGGGGCGGCCGGGGGTTCCTCCTCCGGGACGTGGCGGCTGACCTCGGCCGTCGTGAGGCCCAGACCGCCCAGGGTGATCTCGTCCCAGGCCTGGAGGCGGCGGGTGTCCCGGTCCAGGTAGAGGACCGAGGCGTGGACCTTCTCCGGCTCCTCCTGCTCCAGGGCGCGCAGGCCGCCGCCGCCCGTGGAGCCCTCGATCTTGAGGCGGGTGCCGTGGGGCAGGAGCTTGTTCACCCGGCGGTGGACGTGACCGGCCAGGACGAGCGGGACCTGGCCGTCGGTCTCCTGGGCGGCCACCGGGTTGTGGGCCACCGCGATGTCGACGGGCCGGCCGGCCCTCGCCTGCTCACGCAGGGCCGCCGCCAGCCGGGCGCCCGCCGCGCGCTCGGCGTCGTCGCCGGCCGGCACCACCGAGCGGTCCGGTGTGAACTGCGGGTCGCCGGTGCCGGCCACCCGGAGGCCGGCGACGGTCACGGTGCGGCCCCCGTCGAGGACGTGGACGTTCCTCATGCCCTCCAGGTACCGCTGGGTGACCTGCGAGTCGTGGTTGCCGCGCACCCAGACGTAGGGCGCGCCGAGGTCGCTGATCGGGTCGAGGAAGCCGTTCTCGGCGGCGGTGCCGTGGTCCATGGTGTCGCCCGAGTCGATGATCACGTCGATCCGGTACTGCTCGACGAGCGAGCGGACGATCTCCCACGCGGCCGGGTTCAGGTGGATGTCGGAGACGTGCAGCACCCGCATGGTCCCCGGGTCGGGCTGGTACGTGGGAAGCGTGGAGGCGGCGTCGTACAGCTTCGTCACATTCGTGACGAGACGGGCGAGTTCCTTCTGGTAGACGTCGAACTCGCTCACGATCGAGCGGGCGTTGCCGACCACGGACGGGGCGGAGGACAGCAGCCCGGAGAACTTGGGTTCCAGGACGGACTTGGGGTTCCAGGTGGCGTACGCGGACACGCCGGCGGCTCCCAGCAGCGCGAGCGCGAGGCCGCCGGCCGCGAGCGCGCGGCGCGGGCGGCGGTAGACGGCGAGGCCGAGCGCGGTGGCGCCCGAGACGACGGCGACGCAGGAGCGCCACGCCAGTTCGCGGGTGCCGTCGGCGACGTCCTGGGTGATCTCGTCCTGGAGGCCGGTGATCCGTTCGGGGTGCTCCACCAGGGCCTGCGCGCGGACCGGGTCGAGCTGGTCGACGTCCACGTCGAGGCGGATGGGCGCGGTGTGCGAGTCGAGCTCCAGCGCGCCCAGCGGCGAGACGTTGATCTTCGTCCCGCCGTGCAGGGAGGGCCGCAGGGTCATGCTCGTGTCCATCGGCCCCACGGGCGTACGGACACTGCCGACGATCAGCAGGCCGAGCCACGCGCCCATCAGGACCACGGCGATCAGGCCGAAGGTTCGGGCATATGGGTGAGGGCTGTGGACGAGGGCGGACGTGGGGGCGGTGCGGCGGGAGCGGTAGTGGTGCAGCAGGCGGGCGTAGGTGGAGCGGAGGGCAGCTCGGGCGGCCATGGGCGCCGTATGCCCATGTGGACGGGTCACTATGCCCGGCCATCCGTGACAATGGCCGCGTGCTGGAGATGACACGCGAGGAGTTCGAGGAACTGGTCGCCGAGGCGCTGGACAGGATCCCGCCGGAGCTGACGCGGCTGATGGACAACGTCGCGGTGTTCGTGGAGGACGAGCCGTCGCCGGACGACCCGGATCTGCTGGGGCTGTACGAGGGGACTCCGCTGACCGACCGGGGCGAGTGGTACGCGGGCGTGCTGCCCGACCGGATCACCATCTACCGGGGGCCGACGCTGCGGATGTGCGACTCGCGCGAGGACGTGGTCGCCGAGACGGAGGTGACGGTCGTCCACGAGATCGCCCACCACTTCGGGATCGACGACGAGCGGCTGCACGAGCTCGGGTACGGCTGAGACCGGTTCCGGGGCGGGCGTGTCCTTGTGGGGCCCGGGGAGTTGGGCAGGGAAACCCCCGTACCGCACCCATGGAGGTGCCCTCGTGCGCCATTTGTCCGCCCCCGTCCGATGGGCCGTCACCGCACTGGCGGTAGCGGCGTCCGCAGGCTCCGTCAGCGGCTGCATGAGCGTCTCCGACGCGGGCGCGAAGCCGGGCCCCGCCCGCTCCGCCGGCCCGTCGGGGGCCGCGGCGGCCGAGCCGGACGGCGGTGCCGACGCGCCGGGCGGCCGGCATGACGTACGCACCGGGCACGGCGTCGAGGGCCAGGCGGGCGGGGCGGGCGAGGAGGACGGGGCGTCGCCCGGGCCGAGCGACGCGCCCGGGTCGGCGGCCCCCTCCGCGGCGCCCTCGGGGAAGCCGTCGGCGGGCGGGGAGCCCGGGCCGCGGCCCGCGCGGCCGCCCGCCCCCTCGCCGAGCGGCGGCGACGGCGGTGCGGCCGGCGGTGGCGGGGCCTCGCCGAGCCAGCAGCCGACGCCTCCGGAGCCCACCCCGCCCCCGCCGTCGACCCCCGCGCCGACCCCGCCGGCCGAGCCGAGCCCGGACCCGTCGGACCCCCCGTCCGCGTCACCGGCCGCCGACACCCATACGCAGTCGCTGCACGCCCCGGAGGGGTGGCACGAGGGTCACGGCGCTGAACCCTCGGCATCTCCCCAGGTCGCCCCCGCGTGACCCCGCCGGACCGGCCGGGCACGGCCGCGCACGGCGCCGTCCGGTGGGCCGGGGCGGTTCGCTCCCGGGGCCGGGCGGTGGGCCGGGGCGGTTCGCTCCCGGGGCCGGGCGGCCTCCGGGCGGGCGCATGAGGTGGACGTCACAGGCGGGGTGACGTGAGCCGGTTTGCGCTGACCGGGGGGGAGTGCGTATGGTGGTAGATCGTTTGATCCCATGTTCCCCTTTGCCCGGCGCCACTACCGAGAGCGCCGCGTGTGGCGCGTACTCTCCCTTGCCGTGGCTGACCGCATCGAGGCGGTCGAATTGCGAAACACGGAGTTGACGGGCGCGTGCCGAGACTCCGGAAGGTTTCGCATTTCGCATGTCCATTTTCAGTCCTGACCACGCCGTCATGCCCGAGAACGCCGAGCTCGACGAGAGCGTCGCTCTCGAAGCCGCCGAGGCTCCCGAGGCTCCCGAGCAGCAGACGCCGGAGACGCCGGACGAGCCGCAGGTCACCTTCGGCGACCTGGGTCTGCCCGAGGGCATCGTCCGCAAGCTCGCCCAGAACGGCGTGACCACCCCCTTCCCGATCCAGGCCGCGACCATCCCGGACGCCCTGGCCGGCAAGGACATCCTCGGCCGTGGCCGCACCGGCTCCGGCAAGACCCTCTCCTTCGGCCTGCCGCTGCTCGCCACCCTGGCCGGCGGCCGCACCGACAAGAAGAAGCCCCGCGGCGTCATCCTCACGCCGACCCGTGAGCTCGCCATGCAGGTCGCGGACGCCCTCCAGCCGTACGGCGACGTCCTCGGCCTCAAGATGAAGGTCGTCTGCGGCGGCACGTCGATGGGCAACCAGATCTACGCCCTGGAGCGCGGCGTCGACATCCTCGTCGCCACCCCGGGCCGGCTGCGCGACATCATCAACCGCGGCGCCTGCTCGCTGGAGTCCGTCCAGATCGCGGTCCTCGACGAGGCCGACCAGATGGCCGACCTGGGCTTCATGCCCGAGGTCACCGAGCTGCTCGACCAGATCCCCGAGGGCGGCCAGCGCCTGCTCTTCTCCGCCACGCTGGAGAACGAGATCGACAGCCTGGTCAAGCGCTACCTGGTCAACCCGGTCACCCACGAGGTCGACCCGTCCGCCGGTGCCGTCACCACGATGACCCACCACGTCCTGGTCGTGAAGCCCAAGGACAAGGCGCCGGTCACCGCCGCGATCGCCGCCCGCAAGGGCCGCACCATCATCTTCGTCCGCACCCAGCTCGGCGCCGACCGCATCGCCGAGCAGCTCCAGGACACCGGCGTGAAGGCCGACGCCCTGCACGGCGGCATGACGCAGGGCGCCCGTACCCGCGTCCTCGAGGACTTCAAGAAGGGCTACGTCAACGCCCTGGTCGCCACCGACGTCGCCGCCCGCGGCATCCACGTCGACGGCATCGACCTGGTCCTCAACGTGGACCCGGCCGGTGACCACAAGGACTACCTGCACCGCTCGGGCCGTACCGCCCGCGCCGGCAAGTCCGGCGTGGTCGTCTCGCTGGCCCTGCCGCACCAGCGCCGCCAGATCTTCCGCCTGATGGAGGACGCGGGCGTCGACGCCACGCGCCACATCGTGGGCGGCGCCGGGGCGTTCGACCCGGAGGTTGCCGAGATCACCGGCGCCCGGTCGCTGACCGAGGTGCAGGCCGACTCCGCGAACAACGCCGCCAAGCAGGCCGAGCGCGAGGTCGCCGACCTCACCAAGGAGCTGGAGCGCCTCCAGCGCCGTGCCGTCGAGCTCCGCGAGGAGGCCGACCGCCTGATCGCCCGTGCCGCCCGTGAGCGGGGCGAGGACCCGGAGGCCGCCGTCGCCGAGGTGACCGAGGCCGCCGAGGCCGAGGTCCAGGCCGCGATCGCCTCCGTACCGGCGCAGCCGGCGCGCGAGTCCCGTGACGAGCGCCCGTCGTTCGACCGTTCGTCCTCGTACGAGCGTCGTGACCGCCGTGACGACCGGGGCAACTTCGAGCGTCGTGACCGTCGCGACGACCGGGGCGGCTTCGAGCGCCGTGACCGTGACGACCGCGGTGGCTTCCGCCGTGACGACCGCCGGGACAACGACCGTGGTGGCCGTTCCTTCGAGCGCCGTGACGACCGTGGCGGCTTCCGCCGTGACGACCGCCGGGACAACGACCGTCCGTCGGGTGGCTTCCGCCGCGACAACGACCGTCCGTCCTCCGGTGGTTTCCGCCGGGACAACGACCGTCCGTCCTCCGGTGGTTTCCGCCGGGACAACGACCGTCCGTCCTCCGGTGGTTTCCGCCGCGACAACGACCGTCCCTCCGGCGGCTTCCGCCGCGACGACCGTCGTGACGACCGCCCCACCGGCGGCCACCGCGGCAGCGACCGTCCGTTCAACCGCGACCGTCGTGACGACCGTCCCTCGGGCGGCGGCTTCCGCTCCGGCGGCCACGAGCGCCCCTACGGCCGCCGTGACGACCACCGCGGTGGCTCCAACACCGGCTCCTCCTTCGGGCGCCGTGACGACAAGCCGCGCTGGAAGCGCAACGGCTGACGCGTCCGCTGACGCATAACGCCTGAACAGGGCCCGTATCTCGAACAGGGATACGGGCCCTGTCCTGTTACGATCCCGCTCACGTGCCGCGGGGGTCGCGTCCGGGGGGATTCTTCAAGCCGGCGCACCACGCCTTCGACCTGTCTTTGACATGCCTTTGTCGACTCGCCGCGCTCCGCATTTCTTTCCTGGGGAGGACCTGAGTGCCTCGACGCGCTCTCATACGCCATTCCGTCGCCGCCGTCGCGGCGGTGACACTCGCTTCCGGGGTCGGGCCGCTCGCCCCTGCCGCGGTCGCCGCCGACGCGCCCGGTGTGGTCTTCGGTGCGACCAAGGCCGCTCAGCCGCGGACCGTGATCCCGCTCTCCGCCGGACCGACGGGCTACCTGCGGTACGAAGAGGGCCGCGGCCACTTCTGGAGCACGTACTCCGGTACGACGACGCCCGTGTACAACCAGGCGGAGGGCCCGGAGGAGGGCGCCACGTACGGCGCCGGCTCCGACGTCATCGCCGCCCTGGGGACCGGCCCCACCAGCGCGGGCCGCGTCCGGCTGTTCGACACCGCCGCGGGGACCAACACGTACATCGACGTGCCCGCCGGACACCGGTACGTCGGGACGTACGGCTCCACCGTGGTCACGTACAGCCGGGCGAGCAGCACCGCCGAGCCCGAGTGGCACACGCACCGCCTGGCCGGCGGCACGGTCCAGACCGCGCAGGTGACCGGCTGGCCGGCCGGGGCCGAACGGCCGTACACGATCCAGTCGGCCGACGCCGGCGGGATGGTGACGTCCTTCCGCGCGGACGGCGTGACCCGGCCGGTCTGGATCAGCGACGGGCAGGTGCGACAGCTCCCGCGCACCACGACCGCCGTCACGGCCGGGACCGTGCTCACGCCGGACCACGTTGTGGAGTGGACCGTGGACGGCAAGCTCGCGTTCTACGCCAGGACCGGCGCGACGGCCGGGAGCGCGCCGGCGCAGACCCGGGTCGCGGACCTTCCGTACCAGGAGGGCGCCAAGCTCCTCGGGGTCATCGGCGACCGGGCGTTCGTGGCCCGCCCGTCGGGCCTCGGCGGGTCGGCCCCCTACCGTGTCGTGAGCGTTCCGCTGTCCGGCGGCGCCGAGACGACCGTCCTGGCGTACGCGCGTTCCCATGCGACGCCCACCCCCGACGGCACGCGACTGCTGCTGATCGGCGGGGACGGCGCCGACGCCCTGGGCGTCCAGCTTGTCGGCGTCACGGACTCCGCGCCCACGGTCGGCAAGCTCACTGACATCACCCCGCTGACGTCACTGCCCAGGTCCTTCGCTTTCGCGGGCGGCCGCCTGCACTCACTGGAGCGGATGCCGGACCAGGGCAACGCCTTCCGCACCCGGACCGTGTCGGTGACCGGTCCGCTGGCGGCCGGCGACACGGCCGACCGCGGAACCTTCGGCATGGACCTCACCGGGTGCGACGACAGCAGCGGCTGCCCGCAGATCGCGTCCACGGGCGACGGCCGACTGCTCGTCCAGCCGGACCCCAACAGCGGCAGCCCGTACCCGCTGCTGGCACAGCCCGGCGCCACCACGGCCACCCCGGTGAGCGCCGGCCTCGCCTCGCTGACCATGGTGCACGCCTCGGGCCGTCACCTGGCCGCCACCGGTGAGCGCGCCGACGGCTCGTCCACCGGCCTGATCACGGTCGACCTCGACACCGGCAAGCAGCTTGCCTCCTTCCCCACCGTCAACGCGTGGGACTTCGCGCTGTACGGGGACACCGTCTGGGCCGCCGGCGAGGTGGCCGGCACCGTGAAGGCCTACGACGCCAGGACGGGCGCGGTGAAGCGGACCGTCAACCTGGGCAGCGGATGCAGGGCCGAGTCCATCAAGGTGACCGCGCACTGGCTCAACTGGAGCTGCGCGGGAACCGTCGCCAGGGGCGGGGTGTTCGACCTCGACAAGAACGTCAACCACACGTACACGTCCCCGGTCTCCGAGCTCGGAGACGGCTATGTGGTGTGGCGCAACGACAGCACGGTCAAGGTCACCGACTTCCGGGGCGCCCAGCCGGTGGAGGTCGGCAACCACGCCCTCGCCGACGACGGCGAGCGGGAGTACAGGTACGCGGTCGACGCCACGACCGGGCGGATCGCCCTCACCGCCACCACCGAGGGCGACATCCGCGTCGTGGACGCGGGTGTGACCGCCTCGCCGCTGGCGCGCATCGACGCCCACGTTCCCGCGGCGCAGGCCGTACAGGGCGGCAGCGCCCCCTGGAAGGCCCGCTGGTGGCTGTCCAAGCCCGCCGCCTCCTGGCAGCTCACGCTGAAGGACGCCTCCGGTACCGTGCGGCGCACCCTGTCGGGCGGCGAGGCCCGTGGCCTCGTCAGCGTCGCCTGGGACGGCAAGGACGCGGCCGGCAAGCCGGTCGCGGACGGCTCGTACGCCTGGTCGCTGACGGCGGTTCCGGCCGATGGACAGGGTGCCGCGCTGGCGCAGTCCGGCACGGTCGCGCTGTCGGGGGCCGTGACGGCCACGACGCCGGTGCCGACGCGGCGGGACCACAACGGCGACCGGGTCGGGGACCTCGTGTCGCTGAGCTCGACGGGCACCCTCGCGGTCCGGTACGGAACGGGCGCGGGCACGCTCTCCGGCGCGGTGAGCGGCAGCGGCTGGTCCACGTCCGCGGTGGCGGTGCCGTTCGGGGACCTGAACCGTGACGGCTGCAACGACGCGCTGGTGCGGCTGCCGAGCGGTGAGCTGCGGGCCTACCGGCCGGGTTGCGGCAAGGCGCTGGTGCCGACCGCCCCGTACACCTCGCTGGGCACGGTGTGGGCGCAGTTCAACGTGCTGACCTCGCCGGGCGACCTGACCGGTGACGGCCGGGCCGACCTGGTGGCGCGTCAGACGACCACGGGTGACCTCTACCTGTACGCGGACGACGGCGCGGGCAAGCTCAAGGCGCGGGGCCGGATCGCCACCAACTGGAAGGCGTACCGGGCGGTGTTCGGGGCCGGTGACCTGAACGGTGACGGCGTCGGCGACCTGCTCGCGGTGGGCGGCGCCAACTCGCTGTGGCGGATCAATGGCACGGCGACGGGCACACTCAAGCCGCGCGTCCTGGTGTTCGGCAACAACTGGGGCACCGGCCGCAACGCGTTCGTCGGTGTCGGTGACCTGAACAAGGACGGCAAGGCGGACCTGATCTCCCGCAACGCCGCCGGGGACCTGCTGCGCAACAACGGCAACGGCACGGGGTCGTTCGGTTCGACGGTCAAGATCGGCACCGGCTGGCAGGGCTACAAGGGCCTGTTCTAGAAGCGGCCGTCACGAGGGCCCCTACGGCACACGATCACCGTGCCGTAGGGGCCCTCGGTGCTGCTGTCGCCGTCCCGGCCATGACGCGCGCCGGCGTCCCGGTGGCTGCCGCACCGGCCACCGCGGTGGCCGCCGAGCCGGTGTTCCCGGGCGCGGGCGACACTCGGGCGAGCGGTGGCGACACGACGGCACGGGCACGGGCACGGTGAAGCCCCGCGGCCGGTCTTCCGCGACCGGGGCGCCGGCCTGCTCTCCCGTGACGCCCACGGCGGACTCCTCCGCAACACGGGCGACGGCACGGGGGCGTTCGGGGCGACGGTGCCGATCGCCGCCGGCCGGCAGCACGACCCCACGCTGTCCCCGACGATCTCCCCGCCTCCACGACGCGACGGCGCCCGTTCACCCGATACCCGATCGGATGCCGGGCGCCGTGGGGCTATGCTCAGGGGTGACTCGTCGAGGGCCGTTAGCTCAATTGGCAGAGCAGCGGACTTTTAATCCGTTGGTTGTGGGTTCGAGTCCCACACGGCCTACCGCGTCGAGAGCCCCGCGGGGCTCCGACCTGAGCGCTCGTGCCCCGGCCACCTTCCGTGACCGGGGCACATGTGCGTCGGGCGTCTCCGCGGGCGGCGGCCCGACGGCTAAGCCTCCTCCACCAGAAGCCGCGCGTTGATGGTGGGATTGCCCGCCTGCGCGAGGGGGAAGGCCGAACCGATCTCCGCGGCGTGCCGGGGCACGTCGATACGGACGGACAGCGTCCGGTCGACAAGCTGTTCCTGAGCCATCCGGAAGTCGATGTTGACGATGCCGTGCTGCACACACCCCGCGCAGTTCCGCGGGTCCTCCGGCTGGAAGAAGAAGCGCTTCGCGACCGGCTCGTCGTCGGCGAGCAGACTCACGACGAACGACCCCGGAATTGCCAGCCGGTTGATCCCCTTCACCCGCACCGAGACCGGATTTCCGCTCCGGAACGCGAAAGCGTGGGAGGCATCGATGCTTCCGGACAGATTCTCCAACGCGCCCTCCACCGGGCTGACGAGTTCCAGTCGATCGTACGAGACGTCGGTTTCGATCGTCTGGTCGGCGGTGGTGCTGAACGGTGGCAGAGCGTTGAACGGCGGCGTGAGCCACTCGGTGTTCTGCCCCAGTGTGGATCGGAATCCGGTCAGCGTGGTGGCGCCCACGAGTGTCTGCCAGCTCAGCCAGAGGCGGTCGAGGTTGCAGTGGAAGAACCAGAACACGGGGTCGAAGGAGGCGACATTCTGGTCGCCCATCGTCGGCCCGATCGATCCGTGGCCACCGTCGTGGGCCTGGATGGAGAAGTCCTGGTACCCGTTCACATTGGACTCGCCCCACAACGACTGGGTCAGCGACGTGGCAATGTCGTCCAGGACCCCGAAGTTCGTCACGTTCTGTGCGATTTCGGTGGCGGGGAAGCGTTCGGTCTTGTACGGGAAGTATCCGGTCACGGGCTGTGGCGTCGCGTTGACGCCGGGATCGGCCGGCAGGGTGTACGAGTCGAACGGCGGCTGTTGCAGCCGGTCCGGCAGCATGGTCGAGATGTCCCAGTAGGGAATCGTCACCCCCTCGCAGCCCGGGACGGAGCGCAGGGCGTCTTCGAACACCCGCAGGTACTGGCGGTGCCAGGGGTTGTAGCGGTCTTCGTGGTGCAGGCACCAGCGTTTCGGGAGGCCGTGCTGCCCGGCCAGGGCGAAGTAGCTGTCCGGATCGCTCGGGTCGCGGTCCATCAGGCCGGTGAACGCCGTCGCCAGTAGGTCGAACTCGGCATCGCTCAGCTTCGTGACGTCCTTGCGCAGCCGTGCCGTGGGCTGCCCGGTCGCCGGCGGCTCGACCGGCGTCACCGTACCGAGCGGACATCCGTTGACGATCCAGTTGCGGAACGTCTGCGAGCGTTCGGTACTCCATTGTCCCGCTGCGTCCGGGGCATCAGAGCGTTTGGCGGAGCGGTCTGTGCGTGAATTGCGAGCGCGTTGCTCTTCACCCCTTCATAGGTGCCGAGCTCGATTCCCTTGGCGGCCATATGGGCCACGTCTTTGGGCCGGAAGAAGAAGCGGATATCCGCCAGATAGGTCGGCGCTGCAACGACTTGGTCAGCGATCGGGCTGTTCATGCTTCCTCCGTTGGGCTCCGCACGGTGTGAGGGGTCGACTGGGTGCCGCAGTGGCCGAGAGGCTCGTATCGGCTTTCCGAGTATGCGGTACCCCAAGAGGTGTCTGAATGATCGACACAGGCCGACCAGGGCCTGAATCGCGAAGGAGTGACACTCCGCGAATTCCGGTTTCCGCTCCTATTGATTGATTCTGCAATTTCATTTCGCCGGGGAAGCGGGACGGATTTCTCCGTCCTGCTCGGGAAGTGGCGGGTGCGGGGCCGGGCCGGCTTCCTTCCGGCGGTGGGCGAGCCGTCTTGCCGCCGCCGTCCGGGAGCGATGCCGCACGCGGGGACCGGCGGGGCCGTTTTGTCCCCTCGGGGGGAGCTGCCAGGGATATTGGTTAGGGATCGTGCTCCGGATGGCGTAGGGTGGTGTTCACCGACGCGGGGTGGAGCAGCTCGGTAGCTCGCTGGGCTCATAACCCAGAGGTCGCAGGTTCAAATCCTGTCCCCGCTACTGAAGACGAAGGCCCGGTGCATTGCGCACCGGGCCTTCCGTCTTTCCCGGACCGGCCGGCGTCGTGTGTCGCTCGGTCGGCGGACGGCGGGTCGCCGGGCGGCGCGGCTCCGGCCGGGCCGGGTGCGGCGCGGTACCGTCCGCAGCCGTGGGTGGACCCGGCAGGAGACCAGTGGTGGGGCGACGAGCGCGGGACGGCGGCGACCGGCGGGAGGGTGCCCCGCGGGCCCGGAGGTTCGTGTGCGCCCTGCCCGCGCTGTTGATCGCGGGGGGTGTGGTGTACGGCGTGTCGACCCCGCCGCAGTTCACCGCCGTACCGCTGTTCGCCGCCGCCCCGCTCGTCGCGGCGCCGCTGTTCGCCGCCCGTATGACGGTGCTGACCGGTCTGTGCGCCGTGCTGGCCGTGCTCGGCCTGCACCTGGGCAGCGGAACGCTGGGCGAGGTGCGGGCCCTCACCGAGATCCTCACCGTGGTGGTGGTCGCCGTGCTCGCGCTGCTGATCAACCGGGTCGTGCGGCGCAGTGGTGAGCGGCTCGCCTCGGCCCGGGTGATCGCCGAGACCGCGCAGCGGGCCGTGCTGCCGACGCCCGCCGAGCGGATCGGCGGGTTGCAGGTGGCGGCGCGGTACGAGGCGGCGCAGGCGGACGCGTTCATCGGGGGAGACCTCTTCGCCGTGCAGGACACGCCGTACGGGGTGCGGCTGGTGGTGGGGGACGTGCGCGGGAAGGGCATGGGCGCGGTCGAGACGGTGGCGGTGGTCATCGGGGCGTTCCGGGAGGCGGCCGAGCAGGAGAGTTCGCTGGAGGGCGTGGCGCAGCGGCTGGAGCGGGCACTGGCCCGGGAGGGGACGCGGCGGGACGGGCTGGACGCCGTCGAGGGGTTCACCACCGCGGTGCTGGCGGAGATCCCGCGCGGGGCGGAGGTGGTGCGGGTGGTGGACCGGGGGCACCCGGAGCCGCTGATGCTGTACGCGGACGGGCGCGCCGAACTGCTGGAGCAGGCCGAGCCCGCGCTGCCGCTGGGCATGGCGGACCTGGGGGCGTGGCCGGACCGGGCGCATGAGGTGCCGTACCCGGCGGGGGCGACGCTGCTCTTCTACACGGACGGGCTGTCGGAGGCGCGCGACGCGCAGGGAGTGTTCTACGACCCGGTCGCGCGGCTGGCGGGGCGGCTCTTCCCGGGGCCCGACGCGGTACTGGACGCGCTGGTGACCGACGTACGGAGGCACACCGGCGGCGGGGCGACGGACGACCTGGCGCTGCTGGCGGTCGGCCGGCCGGCCCAGGGGCAGCCGGAGCGGCGCCGGACGGTTCCGGTCGTGTCGTGACCGCGCCCGGCCGCTCGACACGCTGCGTAGTCGACGCGTGTCACTGCGCATAACATCTGATAAACCGTCAGAAGTACTGTGGTCGGTGAATGTTTCTGATGCGCGGTCAACTCGCCCGGCTGTGCCCGTGTGTGCACCGGTACGTCCGGGGCCCGTCCGCTTAATGATCACTAGGAACGGCTTGGAATCCGGAGCCCCCGTCTATTAACGTTCGATAACGCAGCGCGGTCGTCCCAGCCGTCGCAAGAGACGGCACCGTGCGCGTGCGCCGAATTCCGCAAGGGAACCGGGGAACCACCACCTTGGGGTGAATCGGGCCGAAGTGGGCCCGTAGGAGACCTTCCTGCTCCGAACCCGTCAGCTAACCCGGTAGGCGAGAAGGAAGGAAAGGAGTGCGCCTCCGTGGCGTCCAACAGGCCTGCCCCCGAAGCTCCGTACGGCTCGATCGCCTCGTTCAACTCTTCGGGTGTCCCGGACGCCGCACCTGTAAACGGGCAGCAGTGGGAAGAATGGAACCCCACCGAGGAGACCGTCCGCCCCGTCCGCGGCCGTCACCGCGTGGCCAAGCAGCGCGGCGGGCTCGCCCGTAGCTCCACCGTCCTCGGCGTCGGCGTCATCGCGGCCGTCGGCGCGGGAGGCATGGCCACCGCGCAGGACAAGCCCGCGGTCTCCATATCCCTGCCGGACGTCGTCACGGACAACCTCCCCGACGCCGAGTCCCTGCCCGGCATCGGCTCCCTGATGTCCGACGACTCGGACGCCGGTGATTCCGACGAGACGGCCCCCGCGGACAGCGGGCCGCTCACCGCCGCGTCCCTCACCGGGACCGCCGACGCCGCCGCGCAGCAGAGCGGCGCGGACGCGGGCGAGGCACTGCGCGCCCGCATCCTCCAGCAGGCCGAGCAGCAGCAGGCGTCCGCCGACGCCGCGGCGAAGGCGGCCGCGGAGACGGCCGCCGCCGAACAGGCCGCCGCCGAGGCGAAGGCGCAGGCGACCGCCGCCGAGAAGCAGGCCGCCGAGCAGGCCGCCGAGGAGAAGGCCAAGGCCGAGGCCGAAGCCGCCGCCAAGGCGAAGGCCGCCGAGGAGGCCCGGCTGGCCGAGCTCGCCGGAAGCTGGTCGCTGCCGACCTCCTCGTACACCATCACCTCCACCTACGGCCAGGCCGGCAACATGTGGTCCTCCGGCTACCACACGGGCCTCGACCTCGCCGCGCCCACGGGCACGCCCGCCAAGGCCGTCCACGGCGGCACCGTCAAGTCGGCCGGATGGTCGGGCTCGTACGGGTACCGCATCGTCCTGGAGCTGGAGGACGGTACGGAGGTCTGGTACTGCCACCTGTCGTCGATGACGGTCGGCGCCGGGCAGACGGTCGGCACCGGTGAGACCATCGGCCGGGTCGGCGCCACCGGCAACGTGACCGGACCGCACCTGCACCTGGAGGTGCACACGCCGGGCGGCGACGGGATCGACCCGCTGGCCTGGCTGCGCGGCAAGGGCCTCACCGTCTGAGCACCGGCTCGGGAACTTCTGACCCCGGCAGCTCTGGCGGCACACCCCCCGACGCCAGGGCTGCCGGTTTCGTCGTCACTCACCCGGAATATCCCGCCTCTTCGGCACGTTGGTCCACCCCATGACCTCTCTCCGCAAGCTGGGCACGTCCGACCTCCACGTCTTCCCCCTCGCCCTCGGCGGCAACGTCTTCGGCTGGACCGCCGACGAGGTGCAGTCCTTCGCCGTCCTCGACGCGTACACGGCCGCCGGCGGCAATTTCGTCGACACGGCCGACAGCTATTCGGCGTGGGTCGCGGGCAACGAGGGCGGGGAGTCGGAGACCGTCATCGGCAGGTGGATGGCCGCGCGCGGCAACCGGTCCGACGTCGTCGTCGCCACCAAGGTCGGTGCCCACCCGCAGTACAAGGGCCTCACCCCGACCACCATCAAGGCCGCGGCCGAGGAGTCGCTGCGCCGGCTCGGCACCGACTACATCGACCTGTACTACACGCACTTCGACGACCCGGCCGTGCCGGTCGAGGAGATCGTCACCGCCCTCGACCAGCTGGTGAAGGAGGGCAAGGTCCGTGCGGTCGCCGCCTCCAACATCTCCGCCGAACGCCTCCAGGCCTCCCTGGACTTCGCCGGGAGCGAGGGCCTGACGCCGTACGCCGCGCTCCAGCCGCACTACAACCTGGTCTCCCGCGACACCTACGAGGGCGCGCTCCAGGACACCGCCGAGCGCGCCGGCCTCGGTGCCGTGCCGTACTACGCGCTGGCCTCCGGCTTCCTCACCGGCAAGTACCGGCCGGGCACGCACGTCGACAGCGCGCGGGCCGGGAGCGCGGCCAAGCACCTGCAGAGCGAGCGCGGCCGCAAGGTCCTCGCCGCGCTGGACGCCGTCGCGGCGGCGCGCGGCGCCCGGACGGCCACCGTCGCCCTCGCCTGGCTCGCCGCCCGCCCGACCGTCACCGCGCCGCTCGCCTCGGCCCGCACGGTCGAGCAGCTGCCCGCCCTGCTCGCGGTCGCCGACCTGGAGCTGACGGCCGACGAGCTGGCGACCCTGACGGCCGCCTCCGCGTAGCCCCGGGGGCACGTCCCGCTGGTGGGGGTGCCCTGCGCGTGGGCGCCGACGGGTGCGTCCTGCTGGTGGGCGTCGAGGGACGCGGGCGAGTGGAGCCGCTGGGCGGGCGCGTCCCGCTGGTTGGGCGGCGGGGGCCCGCTCGCGGCGTCGACGGGCGCGTCCCCGCTGGTGGGGCGACGGGGGTGCCCCGCTCGCGGCGTCGACGGGCGCCCCGCGTCAGTACCGGTACGGGTTGTAGCCGCCGTAGTTGAGGTGCGGGGGCGGCGTCCACACCCGGCCGGTGGCCTGCGCGGCGTACGTCAGCGCCGGCCCGGCTATCTCCTTGCGCTGCCACAGGTGGTGCAGCAGCTCCTGCTCGCGCGCCACGAAGTCCTGGCCCGCCGCGCCCCGGCGGGCCCGGTGGCGGAGGAACGCCAGCGACGTCGCGAACGCCTCGTACTCGCCGACGGCGCGGGCCGCCGCCGGGCCGAAGCAGCGTGCCGCGTACCCCCGGGCCAGGCCGCGCGCCCGCATCGAGGAGAGCGCGAGGGGCTCGGCGGGCGTGAGCCAGCCCGCCGCGGCGTACGCCGGGAGTTCACCGGATATCGTGCGCAGCTCGCGCTGCCGCGACCAGATGGCCAGCCACGTCAGCAGCCCGAAGGCGGGCACCATGAACGCCCCGTACACCGCGTAGAACGCCCACGGCCCGAACGCCGCCGAGCCGTTCCACAGCGCGTGCGTGCCCATCGCCAGGGTCAGCCCCAGCACCGGCAGCGCGACCCGGCGTATCTTCTTGCGGCGCGCCGTGATCGCGGCGATGCCGAAACCGATGCCGGTGAGCACGGTGAACAGCGGGTGCGCGAACGGCGACATCACGATCCGTACGAAGAAGGTCGCGGCCGTGACCGACGCGAACCCCGACGCCCCGATCTGCTGGTCCTCCCCGAAGGCGTTGCCGAGGTACAGGATGTTCTCGGTGAAGGCGAAGCCCGTCGCGGTGAACCCGGCGATGACCACGCCGTCGACGATCCCGGTGAAGTCCCTTCTGCGGAACACGAAGACGAGCAGCACGGCCGCCGCCTTCGCGCTCTCCTCGACGATGGGGGCGACGACCGTGGCGCCGAGCGTGTCGGCGGACGCCGGATCGGCCGTGGCGGTTGCTATCCAGCGGGTCGCGAAGGTGTTGGCGACGATCGCGACCAGCGCGGCGGCGCACGCGCCCCACGCGAACGCGAACAGCAGGTTCTTCCACGGGCCCGGCTCCACCCGGTCCAGCCAGCGGAACGCGGCCATGAGCAGCGGAACGGGCAGCAGGGCGAGGCCGAGCCCGACCAGGAAGCCCTCCGTGCCGGTCTGCTCCCGAACCAGGGCGAGGATCACCAACCCGCACAGGGCGAGCACGATGGCCACCGCGGAGGCCCGCACCACCTTGCTGCGCCAGAAGGCACGGCGGGGTTTGTAGCGCCAGCGGGCGCGCTCCGGCACGGCGTCGAACGACGGCTGTGGTTCGTACGCCGGGACGGCCGGATACGGCGACTGGTGCTGCGCAGACGAATGGGACACGCGATCGACCCTAACGACCGTCACTGACAGTCCGCGACGGTATTGCTATGAGTACGGTGACGGGCGCGTCACACGGTCACCCGCCGCGCGCCCGGGCGGTCACCCGCCGCGCGCCCGGGCCGTCACACGCGTGCGAACAGCAGGTCGTGCACGACGTGGCCCTTGTCCAGGCCCTGCCCCTCGAACCGGGTGAGCGGGCGGAAGGCGGGGCGCGGCGCGTAGCCACCGTCCGGCGAGGTGTTGCGGAAGTCGGGGTGCGCGGTCAGCACGTCCAGCATCTGTTCGGCGTACGGCTCCCAGTCGGTGGCGCAGTGCAGCACGGCGCCGGGCTTCATCCGGGTGGCCACCAGGTTCAGGAACTCGGGCTGGATCAGCCGGCGCTTGTGGTGCCGCTTCTTGGGCCACGGGTCGGGAAAGTACACGCGTACGCCGTCGAGGGCTTCGGGGGCGAGCATCTCGCGCAGCAGGATGATCGCGTCACCGTTGGCCACCCGTACGTTGGTCAGGCCGGCCTTCTCGGCGAGGGAGAGCAGGTTGCCCTGCCCGGGAGTGTGCACGTCCACCGCGAGGATGCCGGTCGACGGGTCGTCGGCGGCCATCTGCGCGGTCGCCTCGCCCATCCCGAACCCGATCTCCAGCACGACCGGCAGCCCGCCGAACATCTCGTCCAGGTCGAGCGTGCGCTGCCCGTCGATGTCCAGCCCCCACACGCCCCACAGCCGTCGCAGGGCGTCGCCCTGCCCGGGCGTGACGCGGCTGCGGCGGGGCTGGAAGCTGCGGATCCGCCGCTCGAAGTGCGACCCGGCGGGGTCGGGCGCGGGGCCCTCGGGGAAGCGGGGCTCACCCTTGGGCCGGCGGGGGGCGGCGGTTTCACGGGACTCAGACACAATGCCCCGATTCTACGGCGCCTCCACGGTGGGCCGCCCCGGGCGGCCGGTCGGGCGGTGGCCGGTCAGCCCAGGTGCGCCAGGGCCCGGCGGGCGACCTCGCGGCCGATGGGGAGGGAGGCGGTCGCCGCCGGGGACGGGGCGTTCAGCACGTGGACCGTGCGGCGGGCCTCGCGGATCAGGAAGTCGTCGACCAGGGTGCCGTCCCGCAGCACGGCCTGGGCACGCACGCCCGCCGGGGCGCGGTGGAGGTCCTCCGGGCCGACCGACGGCAGCAGCCGCCGCACCGCCTCGGTGAACGCCCGCTTCGACACCGACCGGTGCAGCTCGCCCGCCCCGTACCGCCAGTGGCGGCGCGCTATCCGCCAGGAGCCCGGCCACGCCAGGGTGCCGGCCAGCTCCCGGGGCCTGACGACGGACCAGCCGTACCCCTCGCGGCCCAGCGCGGGCACCGCGTTCGGCCCCACGTGGACGCCCCCGTCGATACCGCGTGTGAGGTGCACGCCCAGGAACGGGAACGCCGGGTCCGGCACCGGATACACCAGGCCCCGCACCAGCTCCGGCCGGGCCAGCTCGTAGTACTCGCCCCGGAACGGCACGATCCGCATGCCCGGGTCGTCGCCCGCGAGCCGCGCCACCCGGTCGCAGTGCAGCCCCGCGCAGTTCACCAGCACCCCGGCCCGCACGATCGTCCCGTCGGCCGTCCGCACGGCGACGCCCCAGGGGCGCCGGTCCACGGCGACGACCTCCGCCCCGTACCGGATGTCCGCGCGGGACGCCTCCGCCAGCTGCGCCGCCACCGCCCCGTAGTCGCACACCCCGGTCGTGCCGACGTGGATCGCGGCCACGCCCCGCACCCGCGGCTCGTACTCGGTGATCTGCGCCGGTCCCAGCTCACGCACCGGAATGCCGTTCTCCCGGCCGCGCTGGACCAGGGCGTGCAGCCGGGGCAGCTCGGCGCGCTCGGTCGCGACGATCAGCTTGCCGGTGACCTGGTGGGGCAGGCCGTACTCCGCGCAGAACTTCACCATCTCCGCGGCGCCCCGCACCGCGTACCGCGCCTTCAGCGAGCCCGGCCGGTAGTAGATGCCGCTGTGGATCACCCCGCTGTTGCGCCCCGTCTGGTGGCGCGCCGGGCCCTGCTCCTTCTCCAGCACCACCACCCGTGTCCCCGGGGCGGCGCGCGAGACCGCGTACGCCGTCGACAGCCCGACGATCCCCCCGCCGATCACGAGCACGTCGCAGTCGAAACGGTCGAAACCCTTACCGCCGTACGCGGACACCTGTGCCACCTCCCACCCCAGATAGTGCACTGGCCCACTGACAATGGCCTTAAACACAGGTGGGACACGGTGGGACGCGGTTCACGCCGGGGCCATCAGCAGGGGCCGCGCACGCTCCCGCAGCTCCGCCACCCTGGGCTCGTCCCCGTACGGCTCCAGCCGGTGCAGCAGGTCCCGTACGTACTCGGTCGTCCGCGCCGACGAGATCCGCCCGGCCACCTCCACCGCGCGCGTGCCGGCCGCGCAGGCCGCGTCCAGGTTGCCCGACTCCAGCTCCGCCACGGCGCTCACGACCAGCCGTAAACCGTGCGAGCGGACGTACTCCTCCGTGGGCCGCGACAGGGCCTGCTCCGTGAAGCGGCGCACCTGGAGCGGCGCCTTGAGGTCCCGGTAGCACTCCGCCGCGTCCGCGCAGAACCGGTCGTACGAGTAGAAGCCCAGCCAGGTCGGGTCCGTGTCGCCCTCCCTCGACCGCTCCAGCCACCCCTCCGCGGCCCGCAGCGCCGCACCGGCCGCCGCCGCGTCGCCCGCCTTGGCGTGGGCGCGCGCCTCCACCAGCCGGAAGAAGGACATGGTCCGTGCGGTGGCCAGGCCCCGGTTGCGCTCCAGCGCCGCCTGGGCCAGGTCGACGCCCTCGTCGGCGAAGCCCCGGTAGGTCGCCTGGAGCGACATCGACGCCAGCACGTACCCGCCGAGCGGCACGTCGGCGGCCGCCCGCGCGAGCCGCAGCGCCTGGATGTAGTACCGCTGGGCCGCCTCCTGCTGGCCCGTGTCGAAGGCCATCCAGCCCGCGAGCCGGGTCAGCTCGGCGGTCGCCCCGAACAGCGCCCGGCCGACCTCGTCCGAGTACGAGCCCAGGAGCAGCGGTGCCGCGTCCACCCGCAGGCACTCGGGCACCATCGACGAACGCCAGTCCCCGCCCCCGTACTTGGAGTCCCAGCGCCGCGCGTCCTCCGCCGCCTCCCGCAGCTTCGCCACGTCGCTGTGGCCGACCCGCACCGCGCCGCCCTCGTCCGCCGCGCCGTCCGGCGCCGTCGGCACCGACCGCTCCACCGACGAGTCGGCGGGGGTTATCAGCCACCGGGAGGCGGGTGTCGCGTACGCGCTGACCGCGAACGATCCGGCCAGCGACTGCCAGATCCCGCCCCCGCCGGCCCGCCGCCCTGCCAGGTCCAGCCGGTACAGCTCGGTGGCCGATTTCACCGCCTC
The DNA here is from genome assembly GCF_055590785.1 of Streptomyces sp. NPDC041796. Classification (NCBI taxonomy): domain Bacteria; kingdom Bacillati; phylum Actinomycetota; class Actinomycetes; order Kitasatosporales; family Streptomycetaceae; genus Streptomyces; species Streptomyces sp. NPDC041796. Next base: position 12,134 of record NZ_JBVJAH010000006.1, on the reverse strand, counting down.
GCCCACGTCCCGCGGGAAGGCCAGCCCCACCTCCGGCGCCGGGTCGGCGTCGGCCAGACCGATCTCGTGCAGCGGGACCGGGCGGCCCAGCTTCTGCCCGATGGCGGCCGCGATCAGGTGCGGCGCGGCGCCCTGCGGCACCATGCCCTTGGACACCCACCTGGCGACCGACGTCTTGTCGTACCGAAGGGTCAGACCGCGCTGCGCGCCGAGGTCGTTGACCCGCCGGGCCAGGCCGGCGTTGCTGATTCCCGCGAGGGCGAGAACGGTGCCGAGCTTCTCGTTCGGCCCGCGTTGCTCCCTGGACATGCGCCACCCCTCGACCCAGACGGCCGCCGCGACGCCAGGCATAGGCGCGCGGCATTCGTAAACCCAGCGTAGTTCGCCGCATCCCCACCGTTAAGGGGCGGTGTCCCGTATGGCGAGATTGTTGTGCGAACGGGTGGTCGCGAGGTCGGCCCGTGCTCCGCCGGTGCGCGGGCGCTGCGCGGCGGGGTCGCGGAGGCGTCCGCCGGCCTGCGCGCGGGCGGCGCGCGCCCCGTGCCGACGCGCCGCGCCCTCGTCGTGCTCCGGGTGTGTGGCCGTGCGCCTGTCCGTGCGCTCTGGCCGGGCCGGTGGGGGGAGCGCTTCCATGGGTGCTGCGTGGGTCGGCCCGCCGTACTGGAAGCGGTGGGCTGGGGGACACCGCCGCCTCAATCCCCGCGGGTGGCGGACCGGTCCGGGGGGCGGACAGCGCCTCCCGGACCGAGGTCGTGGGTGGTTGTACGGACGGATCCACGGTTGAGGTGCGCGCCGAGATTGGCTGAATGATGCCCATCGTTCGGCCGGTCGAACCCTCTCTCGAACCGTCGTCACATGGCCACTGCCGCACCACGTGGCCAATGCCAGGGGCGCGTTCCCATTTCACGGGGCGCGGCCCGTAGCCCCTCCTGTGCGCCGTTGTCGTGGCAGCATGTCTTCATCAAGAGTGCTGAGTTGTCCACAGGCTGTGGAGGCGGCGATGCGGTGGCTGGTGGGGTGGAGCAGTATCGCCGCGAGTTTCGGTACGGGCTTCGCCACCGCGGGAGCCGTCGGCAACGACGACGAGAACCGCACCGTGCACCCCGTCGGCGCCCAACTCCTGTGGGGCGACCCCGACCCGCTGTGGGCGGTCGGCGACTGGCGCCCCGACGAGATCCGCGTCGTCACCGTCGACCCCATCACCCGCCTCGCCGTACTGGGCTGTTGCGCCGCGAGTGACGACGAGCTGCGGGTGGGGCTCTTCGCGGCCCGCGGCGGCGCCATGCGCCACCTCACCGCCTGGCCCGGCAGCTACACAGCCGTCGTCCAGGTCGGCCGCCGGATCATCGTCACCGGCGACCTGGCCGGCGCGCGGCCCGTCTTCCACACCCCGTGGGCCGGCGGCACCGCGTACGCCACCGCCGCCCTGCCCCTGGCCGACCTCATCGAGGCGCAGCTCGACATCGGACACCTCGCCGCCCTGCTCGCCTGCCCCGAGACCCCGGAGGCGCTGCGCGACTCGACCCCGTACGTCGGCGTCAAACGCGTACCGCCCGGCCACGCGCTCGTGCTGCGCGAGGGCTCCCGCGAGATCACCGGGTACGAACCGGTCGCCTCACTCGCCGTCGCGGCGCCCCAGATCGACCCGGACCGGGCGGTGGACGGCGTGCGGGACGCCCTCGTCGAAGCGGTACGAGCCCGGCTCACCGCCCCACGGCACGCCCCCGAGACGCTGCCGCCCGACCCCGGGCCCGTCCCCGGCATGGGCCCCGCCGAACGGCGCGCCGCGCGGGGGGCGCCCGCACCCGGGATCGGCGCCGACCTGTCCGGCGGCAGCGCGTCCGGAACGCTCGCCCTGCTCGCGGCGGGCCTGCCCGGCGTCCCGGGCACGATCCTGGGACACGGCACCGGCGCGGGCGAGCGGCTGCTCGCCGTCACCTTCAACGACCTGGCCACCGGCGGGCGGGACGCCGAGGCGGAACGGGTCCGCGCCCGCGCCATCGCCGAGAACCCCCGCCTGCACCACGTCGTCGTGGCCGCCTCCGAGGAAGCCCTCCCGTACGCCGAACTGGAGGGCCCGCTCACCGACGAGCCCGGGCCCTCCCTGGTGACGGCCGAACGGCACCGGCGGCGCCTCGCGGCGGGCAGCGCCGACCACTTCACCGGGCACGGCGCACGGCAGGTGCTCGACGCCCACCCCGCGCGCCTGGCCGATCTGCTGATGGACCGCAGACGCCGCCACCTGCTGCGGCCGGTCACCGCACTCGCCAAGGCCACCGGGCCGTCGGCCGGTTCCCTGCTGGTTCCGCTCACCGTCTACCGCGCGGCCCGCAAACTGGCCCGTACGCCCTACCGCGCCGGTCTCGAATCGGCCGCCGACCGGCTGCTGGAGGCCAACCGGTCGGCTCCCGCCGTGAACGGCCCGCTGTCCGCCTCCCTCGCCGCCCTGGCGTGGGCCCTCCCCGGCCCCGCGGCGCGCTGGCTGACCGGTGAGGCCCTCGCTGAAGTATCGGTTCGCCTCAACCAGGCGGCCACCAGGCCGACTTCGGTCCAGCGGCCCGGCGAGTCACGCGCCCGAGCCGCTCTCGCCCGGTACGCGGCGGACCACCGCATCCTGGAGCAGGCCGCCGAGATCCGCAGCCAGCGGCTCCACTCGCCCTTTCTCGACAACCAGGTCGTACGGGCCTGCCGCGACCTGCCCGAATCACTGCGCGTCCAGCCCGGCGCGCGTGCCGCGATCCTCCGCACCGTCCTCGCGGGCGCGGGCATCCACGACCTGCCACCCGGCTGGGGGGCCACCTCCCACGCACCGACGGCCGCCGCCAACCGTGCCGGCCTCCGCACCGCCCTGCCGCAGCTCATGGCCCTCTTCGACGCACCGCTCCTCGCCGACGCCGGCCTCATCGAGGCCCGCGTCGTCCGCAAGGCCCTGCGCGCCGCCACCGAGGGCGAACCGGTCCCCCTGGACGGGCTGGCCGACCTGGTCTCCACCGAGCTGTGGCTGCGGCGCCTCCTGGCCCGCCGGGGCACCTGCTGGACCGGCACGGCGGCACCGCGGCAGCGCGCCGTGGCGGCCGGGGTGCCCCCGCGTCCCACGCTCCGGTCGTAAGGCCGTGCCGGGGCGTCAGCCGCAGGTGATCCGCGACTCCGCCCAGTCGGCGGGCGCCACCGAGCTCAGCGGCGTGGCCCGGTCCGGTTCGACGACGAGCCGGACGGTCCTGCGGCCCGAGATCCCGACGCGCAGCGGCACCGCCGCGTCACCGCCGCGCAGCAAGGGGGACCGCCACAGCCGGGTGCCGTCCCCGTACACCGAGAAGCGCACCGCGCCCAGCCCCAGCGCCATGTCGTCCACGCCGGCGAACGCCTCGTAGGCCGAGCAGCGGCGGTTGAGGTCGATGGTCAGCGACGACCGGGCGTGCACGGTGACGCCGTGCCCGTACCGCTCGCCGCCGATCGCCATCCCCCAGCGCTGCCACATCCAGCTCGACTCTCCGAGCCGGACCTCCGGAGCGGTGTGGTCGCCGTAGAGGCCGTACGGGAGCCGGTTGACCTGGTAGACGGTGGGCGGCGGGGGAGGGGGCGGGGCCGGCGGTGTCGGCGTGGGCACCGGGGCGGGTGCCGGGGGGCCGGCCGGCGGGGGAGGGGGCGGCGTGGGCGTGGGCTCCGGGGCGGCCGGCGCGGCCGGGGACGGGGGCGCGGCGGAGGGTGCCGGCCGCGCCGGGCTCGAGCTCGGGCTGGGGCTGCGGCTCGTGCTCGGGGAGGCCGGCCGCGGGGCGGGCTCAGGGGCGGGGGACGGCGGCGGCGTGGTCCGGCTCGGGGCGGCCACGGGCTCCTGCGGTACGACGGGCTCGGCGGCGGGCGGGCGCGCCTCCGTCCCGGCCGGGGGCCGGGGACTGCCGGACAGGGCCCACACCACGCCCGCGACGGCCGTGACGGCCACCGTCACCGCGATGCCGGCCTTCGCCGGGGCACCCAGCCCCTCCGCGGCCGCCCCGCCCACCGCCATACCGGCGGCCCCACCGGAACCGGCTGCCGCGCCCCCGGCCGCCGCGCCCCCCGAACCGCTCGCCGCCGCGGCGGCCCCCGCCCCGGCACCGGCCGCGCCCACGGCGCCACCGGCGGCGAGCCCGGCGGCCTTGAGCGAGAACCCGGCCGCGAACCAGCCGATGACGGCGACCGGCAGCAGCGCGGGGATCCCGGCGTTGACCTGCTCCAGCTCACCCACCGCCAACCGGCACCGGGCGCACTCCTCCAAGTGCTTGCGCAAACCCCGCTCCGCCCGCGTCCGCAAACCACCCCGGGCGTAGGCGCCCAGCCGGTCGGCATGGCGCGCGCAGTCGCCCCCGGCGGTGAGCGACCGGCTCACATGCGCCTGGAGGTACGCCTGCTTCAGCCCCTCGCGGGCCCGGCTGGCGAGCACCGCCGTCGCATTGGCAGTCAGCCCGAACAGCGGCGCCACCTCGCTCGGTGACTCCTCCTCGACCGTGGTGTGCCACAGCACCGCCTGCCACCGCTCGGGCAGGGAGCGGAAGGCCCGCATGGCCAGCGACTGCTCCGCCTCGTGCATCGCCCGCACGTCGGCACCCAGCTCCAGGGTGTCGGCCTCCGACACCGCCGAGGCACGCACCGCCTGCGCGGCGAACACCGCGAAGTCCTCGACCAGTTGCTCGCGCCGGGACGTCTTCGTCCACGCTGCGGCCACCCGCCGCACGGTCGTCAGCAGGTACGCGCGCACGGCCTGCCGCGGACCGGCGCCGCCGCGAACCGCCTGGAGCGTCCGCGCGAACACCTCCGCCGTCAGGTCGTCCGCCGTGTGCGCGTCGCGACAGCACGTCCGGGCATAGCGCCGCACCGCCGCCGAGTGGCGGCGGAACAGCTCCTCGTACGCCGAGTCGTCGCCGTCCCGCATCCGCCGGACCAGTTCACCGTCCGACGGCGGCAGCTCGATGGGCGGCGGCAGTACGGATCCGGCAGCGGCCCTCTCGCGCCGCGCGGACACGGTGGCGTCGGCGTCACCGCCCGGTGGCCTCGGGGCACCGCCGGGCCCGCCCTGGCTCGGCACCTTCGGCGTGGCGGCGGCGGCCGACGACGGGAAGGCGGCCGCAGGGGTGGACGGGAGTACCCCGTCGGCCTCCCCGGCCCCGTCGCCGAACGGCTCGTCGCGACCGTCACCGCTCATCGCGGAAGCCCCGTACCCCTGCTCAGACCCGGACACCGGGCCAGCGTGCCACGGCGGACCAGTCCCACCGGGGGCAAGCGCCCGTCAACCACCCGTCCGGGGAGTTGACCCGAACGCCGGAGCCGGACGTCACCCCTTCGGGTGACCCCTACGCGGGGCGGGAGCGGAGCCCCTCCAGCAGGATGTCCAGGAGCCGTGCCGACGCGGCGCTCTGCTGGGCCGCGTCCGGCAGCGAGGGTGCCGCCGTGGCGATGACCAGCAGCACGTCCGCCACCGTCACGTCGCCCCGCAGCTCACCCGCCTCCCTGGCCCGGTCGACCAGCTGTCCGACGACCTCCAGCAGCTCCGACGCACCCGCGTCGTCCAGCTCGGCCGGCGACACCGCCCGCGGCGGGACCACCCGGAGCTCGGGCTGCCCCGAAACGCCGGACACGGCCGGAACCCCACGCTGCTGCGGCACCCGAAGCTCGTCGGCCTGCCCGGCCGCCACCGCACCGGACGGGACCGCGCCCGGCTCGTCCACGCCCACGCGCAGCACGTGCGGCGGCAGCAGGCGCCCCGCCCCCGACGCCACGGACGTCCGCAGGAACCGGGAGAGGGCCGACCACGGCTCCTCCTCCTGCCCCAGAGCCGTACGCGCCTGCTCGGTGAGCCGGGAGGTCTCCTCCTCGGCTATTCGGCGCACCAGCACGTCCTTGCTCGGGAACCGGCGGTAGACCGTGCCGACCCCGACCCGCGCCCTGCGCGCCACGTCCTCCATCGGCGCCCCGTACCCGAGCTCGCCGAACACCTCCCGAGCCGCACGCAGTACGTGCTCGAGGTTCCGCTGCGCGTCCACCCGCAGGGGCGCCGTACGACTGGAGGCCCCGGCCGATCCGACCCGGCCGTTCACCCCGCCGAGCCCGTCCGCGGACGAAGCGGACGAAGTGGACGCCGAGGCGACAGCGGTCGACCAGCGAGAATCCTGAATATGCATGAATGTTCCCCCGGTAATGATGTGTCTCCCCCCGGAGACCCTCCCCCATCTGACAACCGGGGCCCGGTCCACACGCTCAGGTCATGCGCAGTGACCCGACACCCCGACGACATACGAACATAGTTGAGTCGAGGTCAATTCAGAAGGGGCAGTTCCGACCGGTGCGCCCCCCGATCGGAGCAAGGGCCGGAACACACCCGATTCTGCCCCCTCCCGCCACCCCCCTCCCACCCCCTGACCTGCGGACCTTCCCCCACACGCACCTCCCGCGCCACCCAGGACCCCACCCGTCCTCCGGTCACACAATTTGCCGGGCCTGTGGACAAACCCCGAAGCCCGTTGCGTCATGGGATGGTGACCGAACCTGTGCGCATTCTCGTTGTCGGCGGTGGCTACGTCGGGATGTACACCGCCCTGCACCTCCAACGGCTGCTCAAGGCCGAGCTGAGAAGCGGCACGGCCGAGATCACCGTGGTCACCCCCGACCCGTACATGACCTACCAGCCGTTCCTGCCGGAAGCGGCGGCCGGCAACATCTCGCCCCGCCACGTCGTCGTCCCGCTGCGCCGCGTCCTCGACAGGTGCCACATCGTCATCGGCGAGGCCACCTCCGTCGACCACGCCAAGCGCACGGCGACCATCACCACCCTCGCCACCGACGAGGAGGGCACCGGGCCCGTCCAGCTCACCTACGACGAACTCGTCATCGCGCCCGGCTCCATCTCCCGCACCCTGCCCGTGCCCGGCCTGGCCGACTACGCCATCGGTTTCAAGACCGTCGAGGAGGCCATCGGGCTGCGCAACCACGTCATCGAGCAGATGGACATCGCCTCCTCCACGCGCGACCCCGCCATCCGCGACGCCGCCCTCACCTTCGTCTTCGTCGGCGGCGGCTACGCGGGCGTCGAGGCCCTCGGCGAGCTGGAGGACATGGCCCGCTACACGGCGCGGTACTACCACAACATCAAGCCACAGGACCTGAAGTGGGTCCTCGTCGAGGCGACCGACCGCATCCTCCCCGAGGTCGGCGAGGACATGGGCAAGTACACCGTGCGCGAGCTGCGCGCCCGCAACATCGACGTACGCCTCGAAACGCGCCTGGAGTCGTGCGAGGACCGGGTCGCCGTCCTCAGCGACGGGAGCCGTTTCCCCACCCGTACCGTCGTGTGGACCGCCGGTGTGAAACCCGCCCCCGTCCTGGCCAACACCGACCTCCCCCGCAACGAGCGCGGGCGCCTCAAGTGCACCGCCCGCCTCAGCGTCGAGGGCGTCGAACACGCCTGGTCCGCCGGGGACGCCGCCGCCGTCCCGGACATCACCGCGGCCGAACCGGGCCGCGAATGCGCCCCCAACGCCCAGCACGCCGTGCGCCAGACCAAGATCCTGGCCGAGAACCTCGTCGCCTCCCTCCAGGGCCGCCCCCTGAAGGACTACGCCCACAAATACGCGGGTTCCGTCGCCTCCCTCGGCCTGCACAAAGGCGTCGCCCACGTCTACGGCCGCAAACTCAAGGGCTACCCTGCCTGGTTCATGCACCGGGCCTACCACCTCAGCCGCGTCCCCACCTTCAACCGCAAAGCGCGCGTCCTGGCCGAATGGACCCTCGCGGGCCTCTTCAAACGGGAGATCGTCTCCCTGGGCTCGCTGGAACATCCACGCGCCGAGTTCACACTCGCCGCGGGGCCACCGCCGCCCGAACCGGACGACGAGGCATCGAAAGGCGGAACCGCGGACGGCGGGGCGAAGTCCGACTGACGGATCCCTTCGGCGGGTCCCCCTGAGGAGGCGGAGTCACGACAGGCACCTCCTGTCAGTGCGGTCGGTCACACTGGACGTGTGACCATAGGTGGGCTCACACCTGCACAGAGTGACTCGGCACGGCAACGACACCATGAGGCATACAGATCCGTGAACTTCACGCGTTGGAGCGCCCGGCTCCCCGGTACGCAGCGCCGCGCCGCCGCGCGCGGCACCGACCCTGGGGTCTCGCCGGCGCAGCGGGGCGACTCCGTACCCGCGGCGCGAGGTGAGTCCGACCAGCAGCTGGAGACCGTGCCCGACGACGTCCCCGCCCCGGAGGACTTCTCCGTACGAGAGATCCTCGGCCGCCTCCCCGGGCTCGTCGCCCTCACCTACGGCCCCGACCACCGCGTCGCGTACGTCAACGACGCCTACGCCACCGCCTTCGGCCCCCGCCGCCCCGGCGTGACCGTCGCGACCGCCTGCCCCGAGCTCACCGAGCTGGGACTGGTGCCGCTCATGGACCAGGTGCTGCGCAGCGGAAAGCCCCGCACGGTCAAATCCCGCCGCACGCACGCGGGAGGCTCGTACACCGTCACCTGCCTGCCCGTCGACACGCGCGGGACCGCCGAGGCCGGGGTGCTCGTCCACGCCGCCGACGTCACCGACCACGCGGAGGCCGCCGAGCGGCTCCGCGCCAGCGAGCGCCGCCACCGTGACACCGCCGTCACGCTGCAACGCTCACTGCTGCCCCAGGAGTTGGAGCAGCCCGACGACCTCCGCGTCGCCGCCACCTACCAGCCGGGCGGTACGGACGCGGCGGTCGGCGGCGACTGGTACGACGTGATCACCCTCGGCGCCGGCCGGACCGCCCTCGTCATCGGCGACGTCATGGGCCGCGGTGTCCGCGCGGCGGCCGTCATGGGCCAACTCCGCACCGCCGTGCGGGCCTACGCCCGACTCGACCTGCCGCCCCACGAGGTGCTCCAGCTCCTCGACGGCCTCGCCGCCGAGATCGACGCCAGCCAGATCGCCACCTGCGTCTACGCCGTCCACGACCCCAACGAAGGCCGCCTCGTCTACGCCTCCGCCGGACACCTGCCCATCCTCGTCAGGGACGAGGACGGCACCGTCCGCCGCGCCGAGGAGCCGACCGGCCCCCCGCTCGGCACCGGCGGCTGGCTCCACACCTCCGGCACGATCGCCCTCCCGCCCGGCTCCACCGCCGTCCTCTACACGGACGGCCTGGTCGAGCGGCGCAGGGAGGACATCGACGAGGGCGTCGCCGCCCTGGAGCGCGCCCTGTCCGGCGCCACCGGCAGCCCCCAGGTCGTCTGCGACCGGCTTCTGCGGGCGCTCGGCGTCACCGCCGAGCACGACGACGACGTCGCCGTCCTGGTCCTGCAGCACCCGTCCCGTACGGGACCGGACGCCGAGCTGTTCCACAACGCCGCCCTCGACCTCCTCGGCGGCGTCGAAGCGGCGCCACGCGCGCGTGCCTTCGCCTCCGGGGTCCTCTCCAGCTGGCGCTTCCCGGTCGAGCTCCGCGACCTGGGCGTCCTCGCCACCAGCGAACTGGTGGCGAACTCCCTCCAGCACGGCACCCCGCCCATGCGCCTCAGACTCCGCCGCACCGACCGGCGCCTGATCATCGAGGTGACGGACGGCGACGACCACCTCCCGCGCCGCCGCCGCGCCGAAACGGAGGACGAGGCGGGTCGCGGCATCTCGATCATCGCCACGATCGCCTCGTCCTGGGGAAGCCGCCGCACCCCCGGAGGGGGCAAAGCGGTCTGGTGCGAGTTCGCGCTGCCGGGCTAGGCGGCCGCCTCCACCGCCTGCTCCGGCTTGCGCTGCGCCACGACCCGGGACTTCGCCACGAGGTACGGGTGGTCCTGCGCCGGCGTGAGCTTCCTGCCCAGCCGCACCGCCAGCAGCGTGATGCCGAGCGAGAACAGGACGAACGTGATGATGTACGGCCCGTGCAGCGCGGCGCCCATGGGCCCGCCCACGGCCGGACCGACCGCCAGCGCGAGCTGCTTGACCAGGGCGAACGCCGAGTTGTACTGACCGACCATCGACTCCGGCGCCAGGTCGGCCACCAGCGGGGCCACGGTCGGCGACAGCATCGCCTCACCCAGTCCGAACAGGCCGTACGTCGCGATGAACGCGGCCGTCGCCATCGCCTGGCTGCCGTGCCCGAGGCCCGCGTACCCCGCGAACAGCCACGCCACGGTCCAGATCAGCCCGACCCACGCGATCACCCGCGTCCGCCGCCGCCGCTCCACGAACCGCAGCACCAGGAACTGCGCGACCACGATGACCGCCGTATTCGCGGCCAGAGCCATCCCCAGCGCGGACGGCTCGATCCCGGCGGCCTCGGTCCCGTACGCCGCGAGCCCCGACTCGAACTGCCCGTAGCAGGCGAAGAACAGCACGAAGCCCAGGACGCACAGCTGCACCATCGCCCGGTGCCCGAGCAGCGCCCGCAGTCCGCCCCCGGACGTGTCGCCCTTCGGCGCCCGGCCGATGGACGGCGTACGCGGCATGGTCACGGTGGCGGCGATCCCGGCCAGCACCAGGAACATCGCGGCCTCGATCGAGAAGAGGAGCAGGAAGCTGCCCGGCCGGCTCTCGTCGACGAGCTGCCCACCGATCAGACCACCGACACCGAGCCCGAGGTTCTGCAGGAAGAACTGCGTGGCAAAGGCCCGGGTGCGCGTATCGGGCGACGAGCACCAGACGATCATCGTGGCGAGCGCCGGCTGCATCACGGCCGTACCGGCGCCGAGCAGCGCCGCCGCCCCGACGACGGCCGGGACACTGGCCGCCACACCCATGCCGAGCGCCCCGACGGCGGCCAGCAGCGCGGCCCCCACCAGCACGGGCAGAGGACCCCGTCGGTCGATGGCCCGCCCGGTGAAGGGGAGGACGACCAGAGCGGCCATGGCGAAGACCGCCAGTACGGCCCCGGCCGTACCGGCGCCCAGGTCCCGCACCTGAGCCACATACACATAGAGATACGGAACGGTGAACCCGAGCCCGAACGCGCTCAGCACGTTCCCTGCCTGGATCCGGCGCATCGCAGCGCCCATCGCCTTGGTCACACTCACCTACTTCGACTCTGTAGGACTCAGTCCTGAAGACTTCAACGTTAAAGTTCGATAGTTAACTGTACACATCGAAGGACTTCAACGCCAACGAGCGCCGTGGGATACTCCCCGCATGTCCGACACGCAGGAACCGAGCCTCGACGAGCAGATCGCGGCCTATCAGCGCGAGTTCCGCGACCTCGACCCCCAGGTCGAGAAGGTGGTCTCGGCCCTCGGCCGGCTCAACCGCCGGATGAACGTCGCGTACGGCCGCCAGGTCGCCGAGCTCGGCATCAGCAACGCCGAGTGGGAGGTCCTCAAGCACCTCGTCCTCTCAGGGGCGCCCTACCGCCTGGGCCCCGGTGAGCTCGCCAAGCGCCTCGGCCTCACCCCCGCCGCCATGACGCACCGCATCGACCGCATGGCCGCCGACGGCCTGGTCACGCGCGACCGGGACGAGAACAACCGGGTGCGCGTCATCGTGGAGCTGACCGACGAAGGCCGCACCAAGTGGCTGGAGGCGATGCGCATGGCCACCGCCTTCGAGGAGGACCTGCTCCAGGACCTCACACCGGAGGAGCGCGGAGCCCTGGGCGAGATGCTGATCCGCCTGCTCCGCCGGGTGGAGCACGCCCAGCCGGACGCGGGCGGCAGGCTCAAGGACCTGGACTAGCCCCCCCACCAGCGGGGTTGACACACCCCTCCCTGATCCGTAAAGTTCTTCGGGTTGCCACGGAGCCGTAACGGTTCTGCGGTAGCCGATCCCGCCGCATCACGCGGCAACCCAAACTCAGCACGGACTCCCGACCGGGACGTTTTTCGGCATGCCGAAATTCATTTCGAAGGCTCGATTATGAGTCGCCCGGGAAATCCGCTAGAGTTTGAAACGTCGGAACGGCCCAACAGCCGGAAAGACAACCCCCTCTGACTGGGAATCAGGCCCGAAAGGATCTGATAGAGTCGGAACCGCCGGAAAGGGAAACGCGAAAGCGGAGAACAGCCCGGCAGCCCGCTCCAGCGGGTGGCAGAAACGGAAAACGGATCTGCTAGACTGGAAACACGAAATACCGAAGGGAAGCGCCCGGAGGAAAGCCCGAGAGGGTGAGTACAAAGGAAGCGTCCGTTCCTTGAGAACTCAACAGCGTGC